>PDQQ01000022.1 GCA_002747825.1 Deltaproteobacteria bacterium | reverse complement strand
CTTGAAAAACCGTTGCCGGATGATTTGTGCCAAATCTTCATAACTGGCGTATCGTGCATTCATTTCGCTCAGGCCGAACATTGTTAATGCGGAGACCATCGATTTACGTAGCCATCCTTTGTTGGTATGGATACGATCAAACCGTTCGATCAGTAAAACGTTCTTTCCTGCAGCCTTCACCATCTTTACCGGAGCAACATCAAGTCCGGCCAGCAAGGCCAGTTTCATAGCGATATATTCAGCTTTTACAATACTGTAAATGTCTGTGCTGGAAGAAAATTTGGCAATGTATTTCCTGCCTTGATCTTCAATCAAGGCCTTTGGTCGGGCACCACCAATTGAACTGCCATGAAACAAGGCCTGATCCAGTTCCGGGGTCAGGGGGATCCCCTGTTCAATTCTTCGGGCGGATTCCAGAAGTTCTTCAAGACGTGCATTATTGGCTGAGCGCGGCATGTATTCGCTTGGGGAGTGTTGAAAGTCCAATGCGCCAATACGGTCAGAGCCAGATTCTAACAGATAGGTAAGCTCATCCAGATCACCCGTATCTGCAGCAGTACCTTTGTGCCCAAACATTTTATTGATAATTACCCGTCCCCATGCATCAGGAGCCGCATCCCGAATGCTGTTTGGTATCTCAAGAGCATAAGGAAGCGGTAATACTCCAGCTCGCAACGGCAGTTCGGGCTCATAAATGGCTATTGCAGACGGGTTTTTCCCGATACGTTCAAGATAGCTTTTACCATAGTTAAAATGAATAAGACCATTGCCTACTTCCAGCTTTCCAGCTACCACAGGCTCAATTTGTCCGGGAAGCCAGATCCAGACAAATACTCTCTGGTTTTATTAGAAATCATCATCTGCCACCCTTGTCTCTGGTCCTATACGCCTTGGCAGCAGAGCTATTTTATCACTGGTCTGTTCAATCTGCATGGTAAGAGAAAATCTGTCTGCTTCGAACAGGTTAACGCCAACAAGAAAGGCAACTTTAAAGAAGAACCGGTTATTAAACATCTCTGGAAATTCTGGCATGATCTGACTGATTTGTACAGAAATAGAGGTAAAAACTGGACAGCTTGCAGAAAGCTGACCAAAGATTTGCTCGATAAAGTATGCTTGTTGAAAACAAGCCCTTTCAAGCCTCTGAAGACTCTGGGAAAGACTCTAGAGAAATGGATTATTGCACGAATGTTTCGATTTGATCGTAGCAACGGTGTCGTTAAAGGTTTTCACAGGAAAATGAAACTCATCCAAAGAAAAACATATGGATTTAGGAATTTGGGAAATTACAGACTACGAGTTAGAGTGTTGTGCGGATAAAGGAAAAATGAGATTTTTACTCCATTAAGTCATGGCTGAAAACAGCATATCCCCCTTCTTTGATGTAGACCCTAAAAAGGGTTTAATCAGACAATACTGATTAAACCCTTATTTTAATGGTGCCCCCGGCAGGATTCGAACCTGCGACACCAGGATTAGGAATCCTGTGCTCTATCCCCTGAGCTACGGGGGCTCATCCAACAATTCCTGTCAATTACCAAACAGGTTTACAAATACAGCCTGGTCAAAACGGTGACCCCACACGATCGGAGTCAACAAACCACTTGCACAATATACTACCCCAGTGCTTATACAGGATGCCACCGAAAAGTCAAGAATACATTCAATCTCGGCGGTACTCTGCCAGACAAGGTCATCCCATCAGTAAATCAAAGCTACCGCAGGAACATCACTCGACACCTTTGCCCATTGATGAAAATCTCTCTTGTTTCCTCCAACAAAATAGTATAGTTTCGCACACTGCATAGAGTACACTGTTTGTAGTTTGAGGCTTCCCCTTACAAACGCGATTACACAGGAACATTTGATTTTTTCTAAGGATACTCTCTGATATGGAACAACTACAAAAGAAATACGGCTTCTGGACAGCAACCGCGATGGTGGTTGGCATTGTCATTGGCTCCGGGGTTTTTTTTAAGGCTGACGATGTACTCAAGGCCGCTGGTGGCAGTTTACCAACCGCACTTATTGCCTGGCTGATAGGGGGTGCCATCATGGTCGTTACCGCCTACGTCTTCGCCCATATCGCCAC
Source organism: Deltaproteobacteria bacterium (assembly GCA_002747825.1). Lineage (GTDB taxonomy): Bacteria > Desulfobacterota > Desulfobulbia > Desulfobulbales > Desulfocapsaceae > Desulforhopalus_A. Next base: position 14,278 of record PDQQ01000022.1, on the reverse strand, counting down.
CAGAGTCAACAAGGTCAACGGTCTGGTGGACTATTTTGAAATGGCCTACGGAGTCCGCGCAGGATATCTGGTCGCCTGGTTTATGACCTTTATCTACTACCCTACTCTGGTCAGCGTACTGGCCTGGGTATCTGCCCGATACACTGCCGGCCTGATAGGCTGGGAGGCCGGTCTTTGGCCGTTATCGTGGTTCTATCTGCTGCTGTTCTTCGCTCTGAACATCCTCTCACCAATCCTTGCCGGGAAATGGCAGGTCACGGCAACGGCTATCAAACTTGTGCCTTTGGTACTGATAGCAATCATCGGGGGTATTGGTGGTCTGATGAGTGGCCAGACCGTACAAAGTTTTTCGGTAAGCGCTCAAAGTGTCGCAGGATCCGGTGGTGGACTGGCGCTGGCCACCCTGTCAACCGCCTTTGCCTACGAGGGCTGGATCATTGCCACCTCGATCAATGCCGAGTTGCAAGACGCAAAACGAACTCTTCCCCGGGCATTGGTTTTTGGCACCATACTCGTCGCCCTGATATATATCATCTATTACCTTGGAATATCGGGAATACTCAGTAACGACCAGGTCCTGGCAGCAGGTGACAACGCCCCTGTTGAGGTAATGGCCGTTGTTATAGGACCGATAGCTGGTACCGTATTGAGCCTCTTTGTGATTGTCAGCTGCCTGGGCACACTCAACGGCCTGGTCATGGGCTGTTGCAGAGGTATGTACAGCATAGCCTCACGCGGGCTCGGCCCGAAGGCCCACACCTTCAGCGTTGTAAACAAAACTACAAACAGTACGGTGCCCTCGGCGCTTCTCGGACTCGTGCTGTCTATATTGTGGATGATTGTCTGGTACGGAAACTTCAACGGCTGGTGGGGCGGATTTATGGATATCAGCGAACTACCGATCGCCTTCATCTATGTCATCTACACATCCTTGTACCTCTGGGTAATGCGGACGTTTACCGATCTGGGACCCGTCGGTCGTTTTGCAACACCACTTCTGGCTACAGCCGGCTCTCTCTACATCATCTGGGGTGCGGTACAAAAAGATATGTTTCTCACCTTTTTACTGGTAACGCTGGTCTTTACTGGATTAGGCCTGCTGCTGTTAGGAGCAAATCGAGTGACCAATCCAGATAAACCAGCATAGCTGGAACAGACGCCTTGTCAGCCAAAAAAAGCCTGGCGAACTTCCCGCCAGGCTTGTCAATGCAAATCAAAAAGAGACGACTCTTAGGATTTTTTCTCACCTTTCTTTTTCTTAGAACCTGATTTCTTTTTTGTCTCTTTTTTCTTAGTAGTCGTTGATTTTTTCTTGGTATCGCTTGCTTTTTTCTTACTGGTTGTCTTCTTTTGGGCTGACGTGGTCGGCTTTGACCGGCAATAGGCCTCTACCGTACTTCCCGTCTTTGTCTTGTAGCTGTTCACCCAGGAGCAGTCATCAGCCTTCTCACATTTAGCCTTGGACAATCCCTTGCACTCGACGGCCATCGCTGTAGAAGAAAAAACCAGCGAAAAAACGACTGTCACGACCAAACCAACAATGCGAACAAAAGATTTTTTCATATGCAACCTCCCATGTTATATGAACTTGACCGGATATCCCAATAACAAGCATATTCGGGAAATCCTCTAATTATGGTAGCAAAACGATATATCAGAAGTCAAGAATTCTTTATCCGAAACACCGCTCGAAGAAGAGACTTGCGCCTCAGAAATCCGGTTGCCTTTTTCGTTGTGACCGGCAAATTACCAGAGAGATTTCTGACCTCACCAATCCTTGCCGAAACCAACGATGGCGTCTATAATCTACGGCAAAGCTTCGTCCAAAACAGGGTGTTCAAAAAGATACCCTCTTTTACACCATTCATTTTTGGGGAGTCTGTGATGATTACGCTTATAGAGTCTGATATTACCACGCTTGAGGTTGACGCCATCGTTAATGCAGCAAACTGCAGTCTGCTCGGAGGAGGAGGTGTTGACGGGGCCATTCACGCTGCGGCCGGGCCCAAACTGCTTGCAGCCTGCAAGAAAATAGGAGGCTGTGCCGTCGGGCAGGCGGTTCTCACACCGGGATTCAACCTGCCAGCCCAGCATATTATCCACACGGTTGGACCACAGTGGCAGGGAGGTGGGAATAACGAACATGCCCTGCTGGCAAACAGTTACCGAAACTGCCTGGAACTCGCCATAAAAGAAAAATTTTCCACCATCGCCTTCCCCGCCATCAGCTGCGGGGCGTATGGTTTTCCCCTCGAGGAGGCCGCAAGGATTGCAATCAACACAATACAAAATGTTCTTGATGAAAACGGCAAGCCAGACACGATCTTTATTGTCTGTTTCAACGCGCAAACCCGCTCCGCCTTCACACGGGCTCTGCACGAATACGAAAACGTATAAACAGCCGCAAAAAAGTTCCAAGGCTTTCGTTTGTAGAACCTGCAGAACAAGGCATTGCCGATAGGCAAACGAATGTAATCACAGCTTGCCATATGACCCTTCCACATCTTGCACTCGCCCTGATTGCCAACCTGGCCTGGGGTGGTAATTTTATCGCCGGAAAGATAGGCACAGAGCATTTTCAGCCTCTGTTTTTTACTGGCCTGCGCTTTCTTTTTCTACTGATACTTCTGTTCCCCTGGCTGAGACCTGCAGAGGGCAAGATGCGGCCACTGCTCCAGGTTGCGGTACTCCTTGGTGTGGTTCATTTCGCGATGATCTTTGTTGGTCTGTCGGTTTGCGCCAATATTGCCTCGATTGCAGTGGTTGCTCAGCTCTACGTCCCGTTTTCTGCAATATTTGCCGCCATCCATCTCGGGGAACGGCTGAAACTGCCGCAGATCAACGCCATACTGACCGCCTTTGGCGGCGTATTGCTCATAGGTTTCGACCCCGCTGATTTTCAGCAGATTCAAGCCCTGTTCTGGACGATTGGGGGCGCCTTATGTATGGCCATTGCGACCATACTGATGCGCCAGTGTCCGGACATTGGCGTATTAAAGCTCCAGGCCTGGATCGCCGCAGTCGCCACACCATCACATTTTCTGCTCTCTTTTCTCTTTGAATCGGGCCAACTCGAACTACTCAGAAATACAGATATTCTCGACTTCTGGTCTCCGCTCTATTCTGCCATCGGCGCATCCATTATCGGACATGGTTTTGTCTATTACCTCCTCGGCCGCTATCCGGTTGCAACCGTCACCCCCCTGCTTTTGCTCTCCCCGGTGCTTGCCTCCGTCTTTGGTGTCCTCTTCTTCGGAGACATCTTGAGCTGGAAACTTGTTGTCGGTGGCTGTCTGACCCTGGTCAGTATCCTGTTTATTCTGATAGCCCCGAAAACAAAGAGTAAGGATGCCATTTAACAGCCACTTCTTATCAAACATCCGATGAGGCGGTCTGTGTATACTGCATCTGCTCAAGCATAGCCTTGAGACCTGTCTGTCTTTGATGCCTGCGCTCGAGAGCCAGTGCCAGTACAGGGCGGCTGCCCGCTATTTTTACAGCTGTCTTTGCCCGGGTTACCGCCGTGTACAACAGTTCTCTGCCAAGCACCCTGTTCTCCTCATCGGGCAGAACAACGAAAACCTCGTCAAATTCAGAGCCCTGACTCTTATGGATGGTCATCGCATAGACCGTCTCAAACTCTGGCAGCAGTCCGGTTTTATGGCTGTGCAGTTCTCCTCCGGGCCCCTCAAACCAGACCTCAAAACCTTTTCCCTGATGACTCCACAGACAGATACCGATATCTCCATTGTAGAGTCCGAGATTATAGTCATTTCTGGTGATCAGAACGGGCCTTCCATTGTACCAATCGCCCGGTTTGCACAACCTGCCCTTGCCGGCAAGCCCCTGTTCGATACGCTGATTGATGGCTATGGCTCCTCTGCCTCCGGAGGTCAACGCACAGAGCACCTGAAAACGGCGAAAGGCAGCAAAAAGTCTGTGGATACAGGTCTCATCGGGAACGCTGTTTTCCTCTGCAAGACGCAGATATTCGTCATAGCGGTCGCAGCAGTAGGCAAGAAGATTCTCTTCGCAGACGACAGAGAGATTCCCGTTCTCCTGATCGTTCAGCTGCCCCCATACCGCCTGCATATCCCCCTGGTTAATGGCTGCTGCAAGCGTTTGGATCGTATCGTCGAAACGGTACACATGCAGCAGTTCGATGGTATTCGTTGGCAGGCCCTCGATACAATCGGCAAGTACGGCTCCAGACTCAACCGAGGCCAGTTGATTTTTATCTCCCAGGAGGACCAAGCGGCTGCCTGGTTTGAGGGCATCAACCAGCTTACTCATCATCGCCAGATCAACCATCGACGCCTCATCAACCACAACGACATCAAAATCGACGGGATTATCACGGTTATGGCGAAAACGGGAAGAATATCTGCGCACGCCAAGAAGGCGGTGCAGGGTTGTGGCTTCAGTTGGCATACGTGCTACAATCCAGTCGGGCAACTCGAGCGAACCAAGGCTGGTGCCAACGGATTCTGCCAGCCGTGCTGCAGCCTTACCGGTGGGAGCGGCAAGCCCTATCTTGAGGTCCTTTTTGCTGCTTGCCAACAGAGAGACGAGCATCTTGACGATGGTTGTGGTTTTTCCGGTCCCGGGGCCACCACTGACAATAACCAGGGCCTTGTGCAAAATATCCCGAGCCGCCTGTTCCTGCTCTTTATTTTCGCCGAGCTCTCGAGCAAACAGCCTCTGCAACGCCGCCTCATCTGCCGCAAGATCAAAGCCATCGTCTGCCAGAGCGACAAGCCTTAAAGCCAGGCGGCGTTCGTAGTTAAAATACCGCTCAAAATAGAGACTGCCGCCGTATACAACCAGGGCCGCAGTCTGCACCTCTTTAATATCATTACAATCTGCCACAAGACTGACAGGGGCGAGCAATTGTCTTTCCTGCTCAGAGAGAGGCAGACAGATATGCCCCTCGGCAAGAGATGCGACAAGCCTTTTGAGCAGATCATACAATTGCTCTCTGGCCTCTCCGGTAAGAGCTGAGCGGGCGGAGAAAAACTCAGCCAGGGCCTCTTCAAGATACGACTGTGCCTGACTATTCACCGTTTTCCTCCTCTTTAAAAAACGCTGTGAGCCGCTGCAATGTCTGATAATCGGGCTTGCTTTCATAGACACTGCCACCGGGATGTTCGGGAGACATCCCTCGGACAAAAAGGTAGAGAACACCTCCAAAATCACGGATATAGCTGTAATCTGGGATAATATTCTGCAAATGTCGATGCAGAACAACCGTATACAGCCAGAACTGGAGGCCGTAATTATGCAGCCGCATAGCAGAGGCAAGGGCGTTGCTGTCATAGGCGGAAAGGGTGTTTCCAAGGTCGTTGGTCTTATAGTCGAGGATATAGTAACGGCCCTCCCAGCAACAGACAAGATCGACAAAACCGGTGAGATAGCCTTGCATCGTATATGGGGATACCGGCAATACCGCCGGATCACGACGGAGGATATCGTAGAGGCCCTCTGCCCTGAAGGTGGAGACCTTGAAGTAAAAAGGCATCTCTTTCAGACACTGCTCGGGGGCAAGATCGGCAAGGCTGAAACCCGCCGGCAGTGGGGTTGAGACGGTACAAGAGAGTAGCCTGAGTATATCCTGCTCTTCTGCCTTAATCCTGTAACGACGGCAGACGCTCTGTATCAGGGCTCTGTATTCGTGGCTCACCCCGCTCGGCTCAGCCAGGGTCTGAAAGGAGGCGGCCTCAAGCAGCTCGTGAATGGCGTTACCAAAGCCTGCCCCGGCGGGCAGCCCCTGCACCGGAATTGGTCTGCCGTCGTCTTCGTCTTTTGTGAAGTGATCGTATTGATACTCACTGAGCCGTGCAAGCGCTGAAAAACTTGATACCTGCCGGTCGGTAAGCAGCGATCTTCCTGAGGCCTTTCTGGGGGCGAGTCTCGTTGTGATAAGAGGCCGTTCGTAATGTTTTTTCTGTAGCACCAGGGGAATCGCATGATATTCTACAAAGGGATTTTGCGCGACGGCTGTAAAGACATCTTCCTGGCGAGAAGAATCAACGGCGCCATCAGGAAACAGCAAGAGACCAAGCGGAGAACAAAAGGCATCTTCTACATGACGATGCGGTTTTACCTCCGCCCAGAAAACGTAGCACCGTACCTTGGCACGGGTGAGAGCGACATAGAGCAGCCGCATATCCTCTGCCGCCTGCTCCCGTTTTGCCTGTCTTTTCCTCTCTGCAAAGCGGCTGCTCCCCAGATCAACGATGTTTCTGCCCTCTTCATTGACCAGAATCTGCTTATCCTCGTTTTCAATACCCCTGCTGCCATACCAGAGATAGGGACAAAAAACCACAGGATATTCAAGCCCTTTGGCGCTGTGCATGGTTACGATACGCACCGCATTTTCATCACTTTCTAAAAGCATCTCACTGCCGGAGGACTCCGATTGTAGTAGATGCTGACGTTGCAGCCAGGCATAAAGTTCGGCCATACCGTAATGGCCTGAGCTCTCCTTTTCCTGGACGAGTTCCATCAGCTGCGAGATATTGGCGATCCTCCTTTCCGCACGATCCAGGCTGGCGATGCTGTGCAACACGCGCTGCCTTCGCAAAAGATGACTGAGCATAGAAAAGAAGCCCTGCTCCAGCCAGCGCCGGTGATACAGGGTAAAATTCGAACGCCACTGTTCAAGCCGCTCGTTATCTTCCCAGAGAGCCAGAAGTTCATTGCCGGTCATATTGAACCAGGAGATCGTCATGGCCGATTTCAACGCGCCCAGATCTGTTGGTCTGGTTATCGCATCCAGCAGAATAAGAAGTTCCCGGCACTCTCTGGTATCGTAGACAGATTTTTTGCTCCTGAGAACCGCAGGCACTCCAGAAGCGAGCAGATGTTCAAGGTAGAGCTCAGCCTGTTGGTTCTTGCGGACGAGTATTGCGATATCTCTTGCCTCAAGGCCGCGGGAGGTTTCCTGTTCGACATACACGAGCTCTCTTTCCGAGGCAAGCAGGGTGCAAATCTCTGAAACAGTATATCGACAGAGTCGTTTTTCTGCCTCTTTTAAGGACCACCGCCCCCTTGCATCCTCGGTATTGGCGGGCAGAGAACAGTAGGCCATAGCGGCGAGGCTTTTTGTCCCTTCACGCAGATCGAAGGCCTCCGGGGAAAGGGCCGAACGGACAGGGATATACTCCAGAATGCTCTCTTCAGAACCAAATGGCGCATCGACCCCTTGAAAAAGCCTGTTGACCTCTTCGACCAGTCCGGGATGAGAACGGTAATTTGTGTCGAGGGTCAAGATGACATCGGCATCCCTGCGTGCGGTAAAGTAAGAAAAGATATCGGCGCCCCGGAATTTATAAATAGCCTGTTTGGGATCCCCGACGAGGTACAGATAATGTCCCCGATCAGCAAAGGCCCTGGAAAAGATCTTGTATTGCAGGTCATCTGTATCCTGAAATTCGTCAATCAGGGCCAGTGTATAACGTGAGCCAACGGCCTCTTTGAGCTGCCCTGTCGTATCAAGCTCAAAGGCTTTGGCAAGATTTTGAATAAGTCCGTCAAAGCCCATCAGCCCCCGGAGCAACAACCGCTCGGGTATCTGAAAACGCATCTCTGCCAGGCTCCTCCGCCAGGCCAAAACCAGCCTGTCCCGACAACCGAGAAAATTGGCAACCTCAGATGCGGGCAGCTCCCAGCTCTGATAATAGGCCTGTTTTTTTTCTTCTCCCCTGAACTTCTGGCCATTGATGTTCTTCAAAAAGCCTTCTTTTGTCAGAAAATGCAATTCCTTCGGAAAACTGTGCCCCTCTTCCAGGAGAAAGGCAGAAACCCCGGCAAACCAGGACTCAAAATCTTGCCGAAAGTCTTTTTTAAAATGATTTTCGGCGATGGCTTCTTCGAGGGCTGGCCTCAGCGAGGCGGCCTTTTCGCGCCACCAGTTGCGGAGCGTAAAATAGGCTGCCTGCAACTCCTGTAAAACCTTTTCTTTGTCAAAGAGGGCCGGCTCCAGCGGACAGGCACGATGAAAGGCTTGAGAAACGCTTTGAAACAGGGCCGTTGGGGTTCGAAAGAGATCGAGAAGAAGGGAACAGGAGAAGGCATCAAGGGTATAGACCTCATTTCTCCAGAAATCTTCGGCAATCTCTGTCTGCATCTGAGTGGTGTCGGTCTGCAGCTCAAGCTGAAAAATCTGCCCGCTCTCAAGGGCATGATCAAGAAGCATTTTCTGGCAAAAACCGTGGATGGTAAAGATTGCCAGCCTGTCGATATCACAGAGGGCAAGCTCGAGCCTGCTGATTGCCTCCCGTTTATCTGTCAGTCCATCGGACCAGCGAAGAAGGGTTTGGTCGACGTCATGCGCCACTTCTCCCTGCACCGAGGAGAGCAACAGGCCCCTGGCCTCAAGAAGACGTTTTCGTATCCCGTTGCGCAACTCTTCGGTCGCTGCCCTTGTATAGGTAACAACGAGAATCCTGTCCGCCGCAATCCCCAGCTCGACAATGCCACGCAAAACAAGCATACAAATGGCATATGTCTTCCCTGTTCCGGCACTTGCCTCGACCAGGCTTGTACCTTTTTGCATTTGCAGCCGGGCTGCGTCAAAAGCGGTATATTTAGCTCGCATCTGCGGCCTCCAGTATCCTTTGTACCACCTCTTCGGCCATTTTCTCAAAGGCCTTATCCAGCTGAAAATCAGAGGAAAGAGGACGCAGAATCAACGCTGTTTCCGGATAATAGCCTTTATCAAGACCCTCAGAAAGAGCCTTTTCGGCAGCGCCTAAAGGATCTTTTCTTCCTCCTTTCAAGGCCGCATTGGCATAGGCGTAGGCCGGCTCAAGATACAAGGGCGACGGCGCCATCTGTCCGGCAGTAAAGATCTGCAACAATGTCTGCAGATCAGGCCCCGTATCTTTACCGGTGAAACGCAGGATTGTTTTCGGCGTCACCAGACAGGAACATAATGTTTCTTTGCGTACCAGCGAGGCGATCAGATGATGCAGCCAGCAGCAGACCAGATCCCGCCCGCGTATCTTACCGTAGCGAAAAAGCATGGCCCCCTTTTCATAGATGTTGGCCAGCTGCCCGCAGAGACGCTGTCCATCGACCTGCAGCTCAACCTCCAAGCCGTCTGCCATCTCGCCCATCTCCTGCTTGTGAAGGATCTCAACAAAGGCGCGTATCTCTTGTTTTTTTCGCAGAAAGGCAACACGCCCTGAGGCGCCAACCGGCCAACGCCCTTCTGCCTGGGCCTTTTTCAGCCAGCTATCCCCGACCTCCCTGCCCGACAGGATATGGTCAATCATCTCCTGGTTGATCTGGTAAGAGGCAAGGGCATCGCAATCAAACATCTCGCCATCCTCCGGCCCGCTTTGCGGCTGGCGGAGTCTCACCCCCAGACAATTCACCAGAAAATAGCGCTGCGGATTGTTGAAAAACTGCAGCAGTTGCTCGACCTGCACATCTCCGCCTCGATATTCGAGCCGGCCCTGCCACCAGGGGGCTGGAGGCTCAGGCCCTGCACGGAGTTGTCTGGCAACTTCGCAGGCCTCAGCATCATAACTCTGCAGCGGGTTGTTTTCGCTTGTCTCAAAGTATCTTCCACTAAACGTATGGATAGGGTGGTGCACAACGATGTCGTCTGTTTTGACCAGGTAGTGGTTCTCGAGCATATCCAGTAATTCACAGACCACAACAGAGGGCTGGATCTTTTCATTGGTCTCGGCAGACTGTCCGACATAACTGATATAGAGTTTCTGTCGTGCGGCAAGAATCGCCTCCAGAAACTGATATCTGTCATCGGCCCGGGGCGAGCGATCACCGGGCTGATAGAGGTCTGGTTCGTTTAACAGATCAAAATGTTCAGTCGAATCAGGACGCGGATATACACCGTCGTTGAGGCCGAGCAGGCAGAGGATCTTAAACGGGATCGATCGCATAGGCAGCATCGAACAAAAGGTAAGCTGGCCACGTAAAAAGCCGGAGCTTGTCCTGCGTTCCTGGGCGGCATCCCTGAACCACTCACAGACAACTTCAAAACGATAACAGTTGTCAGAAAAACCCTCTGCGCTTCCAGCAAAATCAGAGATAAGCAGACGCAGCTCCGCGTAATCCCTCTCGCCATTGTCCACAAACAGGCGCTCCATCATCTCCAGGAGGATCTCAGACCACTGGCCCAGTGTATATGCAGAACAAAACCTGCGGCGTGCCTCATCCAACAGAGAGACAAATTGAAAAAGACCGCCCAGGGCACCGGCCTCACTACCCTCGATGGCGTCATAGGGCAGGACCCCATCAACAAAGGTATCGGCAGCAGTGGCAAAGCCCATAAACATCCGTTCAAGACCTTCCTGCCAGGTCGCCGCAGAAAAGGGTTCTATACCAATTTCCCGACGCTGTTCCGCGGAGAGGCCCCAACGGATTCCCGCCTCTTTTATCCAGACCTCAAGCGTCTCAAGATCGGCGGCAACCAGACCAAAACGGGCAAAGACCGAAGGCTGCCGCAGAAGATCAAAGACCTCGCTCCAGCCAAAACGCCCTGAAAACAGCTGCAAAAAAGAGAGAAACGCCGAAAAAAGGCTATTTCTCCGCCTTGTGCTTCTGTCGGCAATAGAGTGCTGGATGTTTTCAAAAATTGCCGGGATAAAAGGGGCGTACTCCTGGATGTCCGGTGCCATGACAACAATATCACGCAGCTCCAGATTGTCGTCGCAGTAGAGAAAGGAGAGAATATTCTCTCTGAGAACATACAGCTCACGCAGCCTTGAATGACAGGAAACAACGTGGAGAGAGCCGTCGGGCCGGCAGGGAGACAAAGGCCTCTCACCAACAGAGCCTTCGAGCAGATCAGACTGCACCCTGTGCAGAAGAGTCTCTCGTCCAGGGTCTTCGTAGGAGGCAAATTCGAGGGCAAAGTCGGCCATCTCCAGCATTAACCGCTGGAGCTCCCTGCCCTGACGCCCCAAACTGGCCAGCAACGGGTGCGAACTCTCTTCCAGGCAGTCCCCGTCTCTCTTCTCAGAGACGAGCTGTGCACGGACAATCTGTCTCTTGGTCTGGATATCGCCCCAATATTTGCGGCACGGTGAAAGCAGATAGAAATGGACATCCATATGCCGTGACAGGGCATTGAGACATTCCAGGAACAGGGGCGGCACCGTGTGTAAACCAAACACGGCCAGGCGTCTGGGCAGCCTGGGCTGGGAACCGTCTTCTGTCAGCAATTCTATCATTGCCTGAAACAGTTCTCCCCGATGCATGCTCCCCCCCGGCTGGGCGAGAAGCTGTTGCCAGAGAAAGAGTTGCCAGGCCTCTGCCTGATTGGAGGTACACCGTTTTCCCTTTGCCCATTGGGCCAGCATTGACGGACGCATCACCTGATACTGGTCAAAGATATTTGCCAGCCGGCGGGCAAGCTGAAAGCGTTTGAGATCCTTTTGCCTGCCGTCAATATATCTGTCCAGCGGAGGATAGTCCCGAGCCTCTCTCTCTCTGAGAAGATGGTCGATACGAAAACCGAGCGTCTGCCTGTCAAAGCCGTTTGACTTGACGCCAAGGCCAAGACGCTCGGCAACCCACTGAAAAAAGTTGATGGGAAGGAAGAAGCTGTAGTTGCAGAAACAGCCAAATTCATCGGCAAGGGTCTGGGCGATCATCCGCTCCATCCCCTGACTCTGAATAAGGATCAACTCCGGCGCAAAGACCTCAGGCTGGCGGTCTGCACGGATAACCGCAGCCATATGCCTGAGAAGATTTTCTGTTCTGTTGGATACGTGCAGATACAGCATAGGCGACCCGCCCGAGGGAGAAAGCCCCTCTTTTTTTAAATTTACAGGAAGATAAACTCCAGGTATTATCTGCTTGCGGTCACGTCCACACCGGCGTATTCGTATATGCCAAAGAGCAGGCCGGCGATGATACCCAGGGCAAAAAACAGTCGGAGACGACGCTCCCAGGGCAGCTTTTGCCCACCGGCCATATACTGCATAAAGGCAATCACGACATAGGTCAAACCGGCAACATAGGGCATGGTCTGCAGGATCTGCCACCCTGTCGCCACCAGGCTCGACGAGAGATCTGAGCCAAGACGCAGGTTAAAAACAAGGTAGAGTATCGCAGAGGCTGCGAATGTAATCTTATTTTTTACGTTAGACATAGAGGTTCAATGCAGAGTCTTTTTTTTCCGGCCACAGGCTTTCACTCAGCCCGCCAATACCCGATTTTTCTATTATTCCCACAAATACATCTTCTGCGGCCAAGCGAAATATCCCAGGTCAAAGGCGGAGAAAGCCCAACAGATATTCTCATCAGGGCAGGCCTCTGCCAGGCTGAGATACCCTGTCCTCTTCACGAAAAGCTCTCTGTGTTTCAAAGGCTTATCGAGGATATACAAGAGAGAGGGGATGACTATGCCGCGCAACTGGGCACTCTTATCCTCTCCGGCTTATCCGCTGAAGACACAAGCGCAGAACCTGCAACACACCGCACAATTATACATCAATTACTGCGAGCGGACAGAGAAAAAGAGAAGATAACAGAGCAAAAACGTGAAGCCCGTTTATGGCAGGCAAGACTTATCCTCTGTCTCGCTGAGTTCCTCGATAGAGAACAGGAAGAAATTGAGTCGGGTATCGCATCGGTTGCAAAAGAGAGTCAGGATCTCTTTGCCACCCTGAAAGGTGAGCTTGACGATATTACGATAGAACAAACATTTGCAGAGAACAGTCAAGAAACCGGAGCAACAATCAGACATGCAGGCAATATACAGCTGCGACTGACTGCCTGGCGTCGCCTCTACGAGCAAAGCAGCCAGAAAACAGATCGGTGTTTGCTGACAACCAGCAAAGATGCAGCTGATATCCTCGTTGAGAACTACAGCAAAACGGCAAAGACGAAGGGCACCGAGCCCTATAGAATCAAAGGATTCACACTGCCCGGAGATATCGGAAAAGATGTGGAACCGGCAATCACAAGGATACAGGATTTCTCAGAGAAAAACGCACAAATCCAGCAGGAATTCCAGAAACAGCTCCTCCATCTGCAAAGAGAACCGGACCTGCACGGAGCCCTGTCTGGTCTCCGTGACGACTGGAATCAACAGATCGAACAAACCTTTCCGAGGAGACAACACGGCAGGACAGCGGTTACCATTTTTGTTTTCCCGGAATATCCGATAAGCAGTCTTCTGGGGCCTGTTAACAGCCAAAGCCGGCACAACGGGATTCTGGTCCTCGTAGAGTAGGGGCTCGCCTCTTCTGCCGGCCCCGGCTTTCTTTTATTTACAGCAGGTATAGGGATTGATCGTTGTCACCGGACATACGGCCGAGCGTACCACCTTGTCGGCAACACTGCCAAACATAATCTTTTCCAGCCCTTTATAGCCGTGGGTCCCCATAACGATGAGATCGGCACTGATCTCCGTTGCATATTCGACTATCTTCTCACCAACGTCACCGGTCAATACCTTGTGTGAGAGCTCAGAGACACCGGCTTTCTTGCAAAAATCCTCTATTTCTGCACAAAAAGAGACCATCTTTGTCTCCGCGCTTTCCACCAGCTCACCCTCAAGATGCGGCAGACGCATCTGCGGAACAAAAAAACCGGAATAATCATCGAAGTCCTGGACAACAAAGAGTACATGCATAACGGCCCCGAAGCGTCCAGCCAGGTAGGCAGACGATTCGGCAATAAGTCTGGAATTGTCTGAAAAATCAACCGGAGTTACCACATTTCGAATCTCGTTTATTATGCTCATAGTAACCTCCAATGCCAAAGGGAAAGAAGAAAAAAGACAACCTATAAAAAGTATCTCATATGCTCCTGGCCTTTACAAGGCAAAAAAGAACAGAGAAAAACGAGCCGGGTGAAACGACGCGTTATGTCCCGCTCAGTATTCCCATTTCTGATATTCTTCATTTTCCGACTTCATTGTTTCATACAGCCAGACCATACGATCCAAGAACCAGCTTTTCCCAATATATGCCAACATCACCCCAAGGACAGCTCCCCAAACGGAATAGAAGACAACAGCCCAAATTGCCATCAGCATACCGATTACAGACATCATTTTCAACATACCGTACAACGGTGTTTTATGGATGTCTGGAATTGCAACCACGTCCCTGTTGAGATAGACTCTTTCTCCGAGCACGGCCTTGGATGCCCAGTTTTTTGTTGAACGTGCCCTCTTGAAAAAAACAGGATTGAAAAACATCCATACAATCGAAATTATTCCCGGAAGCAGACACCACCAACCAATCCAAGCCCGGCTCCAAAATGCCAGCACAATCAATGGCAGGACAGAATA
>PDQQ01000007.1 GCA_002747825.1 Deltaproteobacteria bacterium | reverse complement strand
AGCACCAGCGGGTCTGCTGTTTCTGCCGGCGGTGCGTCCAGTTTCGGCGGCGGAGGATCTTTTTTCTCCAGATGAATCCCGAGATCATCGTTGGAAAAACCTTTGATGGTTATCGAACCAGAATCGTCGGAAACGGTCAGGCTGCCCCCAGACCAGTGATATGTCTTGCCGCCGTCAATAACTATGTTTTTTCATCAGAATTTCACCCGAGCCGATGAGAAAATATCCTACGCAAAGCTCCGAAATACTCGTATCAACCACGGCCTGAGTAAAACAACATCTCCAGGGCTTGTCGTCATCAGAAAATTGTGCTTTTATAAGAATATATGCGGCGAAAAAGAGTGTTAAGCCGATATACAGTGATGGTTACAGTTTTCCCCGAAAAAGAGCCACAAGATCACAGTATATGAAATAGAGATCGGTGGTCTCATCAATAAAGAGGTGTTTTATGCCAGGAAAATTTGAGATGTACAAGGATAAAGGCGGAAAATTCCGATTTCGCCTGAAGGCAGGCAACGGACAGATCATACTCTCCAGCCAGGGATATAAGAATAAGGCCGGATGTATGAACGGAGTCAAATCAACACAAAAAAATGCCGCCATAGCCGAGCGGTTTGAAAAAACCGAAACCAAGGCGGGCAAATTCGCCTTCAGTCTGCGAGCGGCCAACAAACAGATCGTCGGCAGCAGTCAGCAGTATAAAACCACGGTCTCTCGGGACAAGGGAATCGCATCGGTTATGCGCAACGCCCCGGAGGCCAGTATCGTCGAGATTGATTTGTAGACCGGCTGTTACGACAAGACCGGCCCAAGACAACCCGGGCCGGTCGAGAGAAGGAGTCCGTTTTTCAAGAAACGAGCCCTATTCCAGAGATAGAGCTCCTCACAAAACGGGAAATTCAAGAGATCAGGCCCTGAAAAACCTGCTTACCAGCTGCCTGTCACCCAAGGTTTTCCTGACGCTTTCCATAATCCTGAATTTTATCGTTGCCAGCCCTGGAGCCTCGCCTGCTTTGGCGTAAAGTTTTGCAGCCCAGGCTTCATCGCCAAATCTTCTTTTAACGGTCTCGGCAAAACACATAAAATCTTCGGCCGAATCCAGGTTCTCTTCAACCTTTTTATGGAGATCCCGCAAGATAGGATCATCGTCGAGCTGTGTCTCGATAATCGAGAGGACCTGTTCGTATTCCAGCCGGTTGTTACACATGCCAACGGCCTTGTCATATAACTTTACGCCCCATTGTTTCTCTTCGAGCTTGTTGACAACAAATCCAGCCATCCCCAGCAGGGTGAACGTATTATCAAGCCTTTCTTCTGCAGAACCCAGCAGTCTCTTTGTCCAGTCGGCATCCTGCAGGGTGTCAAAAATCACATTTGCAAGCTTGAGAAAATCAGAGGCAGACTGGCAGTCCTGCTCCATTCGGGCAAAGATTGCACGACCGCCCTGTCCTTGGTCTCCAAGCCAACGCACCATAGCCCCGGCAACATTCTTTTTATCAACAAAACCATCGGCCTGCTCAAAGAGATCCTCATACAGCTCAGCCGCCCAGGCTGTGTCGCCCAGATCGCCGGCAATATACTCGGCAAGCGTTAGGCGTTCGGCAAACTGTTTGGTCTTTTTGCCGGCATTCGCCAGCAGCTTGCGGGCATAGGGGACATCCCCTGTTTCCTGCACCACGCTATGAGCCAGGTTATACAAGGCCGGACCACTCTCTGCTTCCTGTTCCTTCTTGATAAAAGACTCATAGAGCTTGGGAAATTCCTCCCGTTTTTCCTTCTGCAGGTTGACCTCTTCCTGCCACTGTTTATCGGTTGCATGCTCAAGAACAGCATCGGCAACCTTGATAAAGTCAGCGTTGGTCTTCACGGCGTTCTCGGCCATCTTCAACACCTTCAGGGCGGCCTCCTTATCACCGATATCTCCAGCCAGCTTGCCGACAAGACCAACCAGTTTTGTGGTATCCTCTTCCGCCTCTGCAGCCTGAACGTAGAGCTGACCGGCAAACTCCTTGTTCTCTGTGTCCTTGAGTACCGCGTCTGCCAGGCGGACAAAGTCCTGCGTGGCAGAAAACTTTTCCCCGGCTGCCCTGTAGGTGTCCATAACCATTGCCTGATCATCCGTCGCCTCGTTGATGATGGCGGCCAGTTTCATCAGACCATCACCATCCTCCAGCATCTCCCTGGCCTGAACAAACATACCCTGGGCAAAGTCTTTGTCTTCGAGGGCACTCATCGCCGCCTTGGCAAGATTTGCCAGTTTAAGACCGTCGTCGGCCTGCTCCTTGGCCGCCTGAAAGAGGGACATGGCAACATCGGTACCGGGAAAAAGCTCCTGGGCCGCTGTGGTGACAAGGGCAAAATCATCGCCTGTCTGGCAGACCTCAAGGGCTCCACCAATGATCTCTTTTGCCTGCTCGGCATCGCCAAAATCATTGATCAGCCCCTTGGCAAGATCGATAAAATCCGCCGGAGTCTTGCAGCTTCCCCGCCCTTTCGCACTCACCTCTGCGGCCAGTTCAACATCCTCGAGAAGCTCCTTAATCTTACCGGCAATACTCAGATACTCGACCGCCTTACTCGCCTTGTCCGCGGCCTGCAAAAAGATTTCCTTCGCCTGATCCTTCAGCCCGCCTTCGGCGGCAGACTCGGCCAGTGCCATCAGTTCTTCGGCGTTGTTACATGCCTGCTGGGCCTGGGCAAAATATTCATCGGCCTGATCGTTATCTTCCAGAATAACCCGGGCGCCTTTGGACAGCGCCAGAAAATCGAGACCGGTTACCGCCCAGTCTGCGCCCTCCTCATACAACTCGACAGCCCAATCCTTATCATTCAGATCAGCCAGCGCCTTTAAGGCAACATCAACATAATCGGGCGTTTCCTGACAATCATCATACAAGTCTTCCAATTCTTCCCGGGTAGCCATAATCCACACCTCACTTGATAAAAAGATTTATCTCCCAGCCGGCACCATCCGCCAAACTACCGACCGGTTGTAAATGTTTGGGAACAGCGGTCTGCACACAGCGACAGTAATTGACAGAAAACCGATACGGCTGACGGCTTGAGGAGCCGAGACCTCCCACCGCGCAGGTAGCCATCCTGGACAAGCTCTGCTCAAAAGGCAAACCAGTCGTTCCTTTCCCGCTTTGATAAGCCTACTAATGTACGATGTTTTGCAGGATATTGGCAAGATATTTATGAGAGAAAAGAGAAATCTCCGAACAGAAGCGTACACTCAATGCCAAAAAAAAAGAGATGCGTTCACCGAACAAGCTGTTATTGTCTGCACCATTGACGGTGTCAGATCATCGCCAATGGGAGGAGTATCATTTTTCATTTCGGCTCGATACCCAGATAATTTACAGCATTATGAAAACAGATATCCTCTATGGTTGCACCGATCAAGTCAAAATCAACAGGCAGCTCACCGTTTTCCATATCCGCTCCAAAGAGGTTGCAGAGAATACGGCGGAAATATTCATGACGCGGGAAGGAGAGAAAACTGCGAGAATCGGTGAGCATCCCAATAAAGCGGGATAGAAGCCCCATATTGGAAAGGGCATTAATCTGGCGTTCTATCCCGTCTTTCTGGTCATTAAACCACCAGCCTGAACCGAATTGTATCTTGCCGGGAACTGAACCATCCTGAAAGTTGCCGATCATCGCGGCGACCATCTCGTTGTCGCTGGGGTTGAGGGTATAAAGAATAGTTTTCGCCAGTTTATCCCTTGATGCAAGGGTATCCAGCATCATGGAAAGCGGTTTTGCCATGCGGAAGTCGCCGATAGAGTCGTAGCCTGTATCCGGGCCGAGCATCGTAAATGCCCTGCTGTTGTTATTTCTGAGGGCACCGAGATGATACTGCTGCGTCCAGCCCCGCTCCCAATCCATAACCGCAAACTCGATAAGCATAAAAGACTTGAACAGGAGAATCTCTTCCTGATTCAGATTCTTGCCACTGCGGACACGATCAAAAACAACAGCCGCCTGCTCCCTGCTGCATGGTAATGCATAAGGCCTCTCCAGGCCATGATCGGAGAGACGACAGCCTCTGGAATGGAAAAAGCGATGGCGCTCGTCAAGACAACGTAAGAAGAGATCAAGGTTCGCAATATCGACAGCGCAGACCGACGCCAGTTGGTCAACATAACCGTTAAAAGCTGAGGTATCTTCGACGAACATTGCCCTGTCAGGCCGAAAGGCGGGGAGCACCTTAACCGGAAAATCTGCATCTGCCGCTATGGCTTGATGGTGCTTGAGACTGTCCACCGGATCGTCGGTGGTGCAGACAATTTTCACCCGCATCCGCTCAAGCAAGGCGCGGGTGCTGAAGCCATCCTCTTGCAGCATATCACTACAGACGGCGTAAATGTCTCTGGCCGTTGCGGAATCAAGCAACTTGCCGCTGATCCCAAAAAAACGCTTTAACTCGAGGTGGGTCCAGTGGTAGAGGGGGTTACGCAGGGTCTTGGGCACGGTTTCCGCCCAGGCCATGAATTTTTCCTTATCCGAGGCGTTCCCGGTTATATAACGCTCATCAATACCGTTGGCGCGCATAGCCCGCCATTTATAGTGGTCACCATAAAGCCAGATCGCCGTAAGGTTGGTAAATTTTTTATTGTCTGCTATTTCCGCGACCGGCAAATGACAATGGTAATCAAAGACAGGCATGTCAGCTGCATATTCATGGTAGAGCCGCTGAGCACTTTTGGTCTGTAAAAGAAAGTTTTCTGAAAGAAATGGTTGCATATGATTCTTCCCGATCAGGCCGAGGTTTTTACGAGATGGAAAATTTCGCCCGCTTTTTCGTCTCCTGCATCAACAAACGGGAGTGTGTATTCCTGCATTACAGATTAATCAGTGCAGTCGTTGGCAGAGACAACAAATGAATGCTCGATGTGACTCCAGGCGACAATACCCGCTCCAACTTGAGCAGAGCCGAAGAGATGCCAACGGCGCCTATTCTTCCGGATATTACCACAGTCTGTTTTCCAGGCCGAACAGATCGTGGAGATACCGTCATCCTGACTCCCTTGTGAAAGGCTTTTCGCTAGAATTATTTATTCAGAAAATAAATTCAACGTAAAAATATAATTACCAGGCTGTTTATGTGAACATTTTTTTATGTAACCGTTGCACCAGCATCGAAAGAACTCGATAAATATTTTAAATATATGATTTTAATGTCAATACCTATATGATTGACACAAGTCCTGTAACGAATATGATTTGTTGTTGACAGAACTCTGGTTTTATATAATTAATTTGGTCATAAAATTAATAGAGCTGTAGCCGTGTCAGGGAAAATATGCCAGTTGCCAATAGAGACCTCATGCGGGCCATAAACCGTTTTGCAATCTTGCATGCAATACGTGATGCTGGTGCCATTTCACGCGTAGATATAGCCCGGGCAACAGGTTTGAGCCAGGCAACCGTAACCGGAATAACAGCCGAACTCCTCAATGAAGGCATGCTCTTTGAACGTGAGGGTGGAACGTCCAGGGGCGGCAGACGCCCTATTCCCCTCTCAATAAATCCCCAGGGTGCCTATACCGTTGGCATACACCTCTCGGCGAATCGCCTCATTGTTGTGCTAATGGATCTGGAGGCCAAGATTATTAAGGAAAAGACCCGGCTCCTGGGAGAAGGCGACCGCGCCCTTGACAGTATCGTTGAAGCCTTGGTACAGACAGTGCAATCCTGTCTATGGGATGCAGAATTTTCCAGGAAACAGGTGACAGGTATTGGAATTGGCATCCCGGGATTTATCAATTCCCGGAAGGGATTTGTTCACTATATCCCCAACTATGGCTGGAAAGATATCAGACTTGCCGAGATCATCCGCAGGAAAGTTGGGATACCGGTCTATGTGGAAAACAGTGCAAACACACTGGTGATTTATGAGCAGTGGTTTGGTGTAGGCAGGGGATCGGACAATTTCCTCCTGGTTACCACAGAACACGGAATCGGCATGGGCATGGTCATTGACGGCAAGATGTACCGAGGCAGTCGGGGTATTGCCGGTGAATTTGGCCACACCAAAATCACCATGGATGGACCGACCTGCAGATGCGGTGAGCAGGGCTGTCTGGAGACGGTCTGTGGCAACAGCGCAATTCTTCGTGATGCCGCAGCTGCTCTTGAGAAGGGTGAGTGGAGGCGGAACAAAGACGGGCCACTCAGTATCGAAGAGATCCAGGAAAAGGCAAAACAAGGGGATGAGGTGCTGATCTCCATTTATAAAAACGTCGGAGAAAAACTCGGACTGGGGCTCAATAACCTCTACCGACTCTTTGATCCGGAAAAAATCATTTTGTCCGGCAAGGGTGTACTGGCTGGTGATCTTTTATTTGAGCCCATGAAGACCACCCTGCATAAAGACCTTTGCTTTGAAGAAGGCGGCCATGTCCGGCTGTATGTGCAGCCCTGGCAGCCGAGTAATTACGCCCGCGGTGCCGGGGCACTCGTTCTTCAGGAAATCTATAACTCTCCGGCCAATGGGGTTGTTCCTCTTATTTAACGAAGGGCATCTCTGCGCTACAGAAAAAGGTTGTAAAAAAGACACGCTCTATTGTTAGCAGACATGAAAAAAAAGCCTGGCAGTCGCGTTTGAGCGTCCCTCTGGCGGCAGGCCAGCTCTGACGCTGAAACGAATGTTATGTACACTGAAAAAGGCAATTGTGTCGTTTTTAGTTTTTGTTCACTACTCAACGAAAGGAGAAATACAATGGGTAAAAAGTTTTCCGCTTTGCTGATCACCGGCATTCTGTGCTTGATGATTGCTGCTCCTGTTTATGCAAAAACCATGGTTTTCCGAAGTGCAGATAACCATGATAAAGATTATCCCACGGTTCAGGCTGTCATGCATATGAGCAAGGTACTTGAAGAGATGTCCGGAGGCCGAATGAAGATCAAGGTGTTCTCTGGCGGCCAGCTTGGTGAAGAGAAAGACACTATTGAGCAGACCATTGCCGGGGCCATCGACTTGAACCGGATCAATATGGCTCCCCTCAACGGTTTTATCCCTGAGACCGCCATCCCCTCTCTGCCCTATCTCTTTCGCTCGACCGAGCATATGTACAAGGTCATGGACGGTGAAATCGGCCGTGAAATTCTTGACGCCATGATCCCTCATGGTCTGGTCGGTCTGGCCTACTATGATTCGGGAGTCCGCTCCTTCTACAACTCCAAGCATCCGATCAAAACCCCTGCAGACCTGAAGGGTATGAAGATCCGCGTCCAGAACTCTGATCTCTTTGTCGCCACTATGGAGGCCCTTGGCGCCAACGCAACCCCCATGGAATTTGGCCAGGTCTATGAAGCCCTCAAAACCGGGGTAATTGACGGTGCTGAAAACAACTGGCCTTCCTACGAGTCAACTCGACACTTTGAGGTTGCCAAGTATTACTCCCTTGACCAACACTCAATTTCCCCAGAAGTTCTTGTAATGTCAAAGAAAACCTGGGACAAGCTGAGTCCTGAAGACCAACAGATGATTCGCAAGGCCGCCACTGAATCGGTTGCTGTTATGCGCGACCTGTGGAACAAAAGGGTGACAAAATCCAGAGAGATCGTTCTCGCCAATGGAAACGAGGTAGTGGAAGAGGTTGACAAGCAGCCTTTTATCGATGCCATGGGCCCGGTATACGAGCGTTTTGTCAGCACCCCGGAGCTGAAAGACCTGGTGAAGCGTATTCAGGCTGTAGAGTAACAGCAAACCATTTCTGGCCTGACCGTGTAAGGGTCAGGCCATTTTCTCTTGGTTCTGCCCATGTTATCTCTATTTTCTGTATGTAACCGGTATATTGCTCGTTTCTGTCTCTGGTTCAGCGGTCTGGGGCTCATGCTGATGACCTTTGTCACAGGATGGCAGGTCTATTCCCGCTACGTGCTCAACAACAGCCTGCAATGGTCTGAGCAGTTCTGCCTGATGCTGATGCTCTACTTTATCCTTTTTGCCGCAGCCGCTCAGGTGCGCAGCGGCTCGCATATCGGTCTGGTGATTGTCCGGGAAAGCCTGCCGCCGATGTTGAAAAAAACAGTTATGGCCATAACCCATCTGATTATCATGGCCTTCGGAGCAGGGATGTTTTTCTTCGGCATACAGATGGTCGCTTCAACCTGGTCGCATGTGATCCCCACCCTTGGACTCCCCACCGGACTGAGTTATCTGCCCTTTCCTGTGGCCGGTGCGCTTTTCGTGCTGTTTTCTTTGGAAAACAGCATCAAACTTTTCACGACAGAGGCACAGTAACGGCATGGAACTCGTTGTCCTGTTTGGCACCTTTCTCATCCTTCTCTTTCTCGGAGTCCCCATTGCCGTAACCCTCGGTGCTTCCGCGATGGTCACGGTCTTGTATATGGATATCCCGCCAATGGTTGTGTTTCAGCGCATGGCTGCCGGCATGAATGTGTTTTCGCTGATGGCCATTCCCTTTTTTATCTATGCCGGCGAACTCATGCTCCATGGGGGTATTTCCGAGCGCCTCGTCAGGCTGGCCAATGCCTTGATCGGATATATCCGTGGCGGCCTGGGCCTTGTTAATGTGCTTTCTTCAATGCTCTTTGGCGGAATATCCGGCTCTGCAGTGGCCGATGTCTCCGCGCTTGGCTCAACCCTGATCCCGATGATGAAGGAGAAAGGCTACGATCCTGATTATGCCGTCAATGTAACCGTTACCTCGGCAACCATCGGCTTGATCGTTCCCCCAAGCCATAACATGATTATCTATTCCATAGCTGCTGGCGGGACAGTTTCCGTGTCAGCGCTCTTTATGGCTGGTTTTGTTCCCGGTATCCTCACCGGGATCTCACTGATGGTGGCGACCTATCTGATTGCGGTGAAAAGAGGCTACCCGCGAGAGACCTTCCCCGGTTTTACGGCCCTGCTTCTCCTTTTTGCAAGCTCGCTGCCCGGTCTGCTCACTGCAATTATCATTGTCGGCGGGGTGCTGTCAGGGATTTTCACGGCAACAGAATCCGCAGCCATTGCAGTCATTTATGCCCTTTTGGTAACCGCCTTTTTCTACCGCTCACTGACCTGGAAAACATTTGTCGCAGCAACTCTGGGCGCGGTGAAGACGACCGCCATGGTATTGCTGATTATTGGCACGGCTGCCGCCTTTGCCTGGCTGCTCGCCCTCAATCAGGTTCCGGACCGACTCTTTACCCTGTTGCAGTCCATCTCTGATAATCCATACGTTATTATGCTGATGGTGAACATCATCCTGCTCTTTCTCGGCACCTTTATGGATATGTCACCGCTTATCATCATCTGCACCCCGATCTTCCTGCCGGTCATGACCCAGCTCGGGATGGACCCGATCCAGTTTGGGATCATTCTGATGATTAATCTGGGTATCGGACTGGTCACCCCGCCAGTGGGTTCAGTGCTCTTTGTCGGCTGCGCAGTAGGAAAGGTACGGATGGAAGATACAACCAGGACCATATGGCCTTTTTACGCAGTTATGGTCATAACTCTGCTGCTGGTCACCTATATACCTGCAATCAGCATGTTTGTTCCAAACCTGCTGCTCGGCAAATAGACAAAAAAGCTCTCCCTTACCTGAATCTTTTGGGGACGCCAGGAAAACCTGTCCTGTGCCTATCTACCGCAGCACCTCAAACAGGGGCAGCAGAAGGGATTCCATGCCAATAACGTCCTGTTCACTCAGGTTTTTCAGCCTGATCAGCGCCTTCTCTGTTGCCGGGGTAAGATCAAAGTGAGGTCTGCCTGTTCCGACCGAATATAATTTCCACAGCCATCTCTTGTCGTTTTCTGCCCAGCCATTGAGACGCCTTGTGCGCTTCCAAAAAAAGCGCCGGCTCACAACTGTTCAGACAGAGCAAGGAAAAGACTCTTCACCTGAACAGGGCTGGATACGTTTCAGAAAGCGAAGAATATGTTTTTTTTGAATTTCTGCAGCTCTATCGGCCTGATGGTGACTGATCGCCAAGGCCAATCGTTGATGCTCTTGGATCTCCTCTTGACCGGGGATATAGTTATCCAGCATCAGAAACCAGTATCTGAGACAAATGTTGTGCAAAGATTCTCTCGTCTGCCGCAGTGTAATATTACCAGTAGCCCTAGCCAAGGTATCATGGAACTGGCTATCCAGAACAATTACCTTTTTATACTTACCAGTATGGATAGCACTATTGAGTTTTACAGCAATAGCGGTCAACTCCTTCACATCTGCCTGGGAGGCACGTTGAGCAGCCAGTCTCGCAACAGCAATCTCAAGGGGCATCCGGGTTTCGAGAACTTCAACAACGAGAGAATCTTCGATTGGAGCAACAAAAACGCCCTGACGAGGCTTGATAACCAGCAAACCCTGATACGCGAGAAGCTGCAAGACTTCCCGCAAAGGGGTACGGGAAACACCGAACAACGCGGCAAGCTCCCGCTCTTTGATCCGTTGCCCCGGTTTAAGCTTGGTATAGAGAATCCAGTCTCTAAGAGAGGTATAGATACGCCATTTCTTGTCGTCAGTAAAAGAGAATGACAAGGTCGCAGTCATGTCAGATGCTCTTGTAAAGCATTGCCAGTTCTTCGCCAGACAGTCCCCCCTGAAGAGCCATAGTCAGGAGCAAATGCGCTTTTGTTCCACTCAGTGAGCCTGCCAAGATGGTTCCTTTCCGTTTCAGGCTGGCAGCACCCCCCGGATAGCCATAGCAGGGTGAAACACCTCCTTTAAGGCAACGAGTTGTCAAAACGACAGGGATATCATACTCCTCTATCGCCCTGACAACAGCCTCTTCAACGCTCGGCGTCACATTCCCGGCCCCGAAACCTTCGATGACAATACCTGAAGCACCTTTATCAACCGCAGCATTGATAAGCGTACAATCCATGCCGGGATAACATGTGATAAGCGGCACAAAGAAAGATGCTCCAGGCCTGTCCAGCACAAGCCTGGGACGCTTGACTTTTGTCATATTGGTAAGCCGCACACCTTCGTTGGTGATCCGGCCGGCGCTACCGAGGTTTTTCCCGGTAAACGGCTCCACAGAAAGGGAGTCGATCTTCTCGGCATCCATAGCTGTATACAATTTATCAGCCATTTGGATCATAATTTCACACGACCGGGGTAAGTTCAGGCTTGCCTGAATACTGTTTTGCAGGTTACGAACACCATCATACCCCTGTTCGCCTACATGTCGCATAGCACCCGTAAGCACGACAGGCTTTGGTACACGTAGAAGCTGCTCGATAACAAAAGCCGTCTCGACAAGAAGATCTGTACCATGAAGAATGACAGCACCTGCCACATCTGGTTTGGCCAAGGCGGTATCAACCTTTTCACACAGCTGCTGCATATGGTCCAAATCCATATGCGGACTGGGAATGTTGGATAACCAAACCGGTTTGAGAATAACGTCAGGAACAAGCGACATCCCTTGAAGGAGGCCATCGTAATTATCACTCGGGACCACCCCAATGTCACCCTCCCGATGCTCCATGCTGATGGTCCCACCGGTAAAGAAGACGAAGAGCGTCCGTTTAGCCAATGATCTCAAACCTCCAGTTCTGTTCGTCCATACGATGTACGAAATCAACCAGGCAGTCCAGCAGAACAGATCGCATTGCATCGCCCTTTTCAGCGGTTGCCTTGGTTGGATCACCACTGGCGCCGTAACGGGTCAGCTCTTCGAAGTTCCAGACAAGCTTCACATTAGTGTCCATATCCGGAATGTCACCTTTCGCTCTGCTCATGTCGCAAAGGTCGGGAAAGATGGAGAGACCAATAGACGTTTCTCCTTCACCGCCATGTCCTAAACCATTCCATACCTCGAAGGTATCTTTGGGCAACAGCTTACCGGCAGTTACCCACCAGGCATCAAGTACCGCCAAACCAAAATCGGGATTTGCAATTTTAAAATCGCGGGCCGCTATTTCAATAGGTGCAATATTGCCATCATGGCCATTAATAATTAGCACCTTGTTGATGTTCCAGAATTTAACAGAGTCAAGCAACTCACGTATGATCCGGATAACCGTATCACTTGACAGAGAGAGGCACATCGGTTTGTGGCGATAGTGCTGACTCATCCCAAAAAACTGAGGCGGTGCGGCAACTGTATGCTCAAGGCGTTCTGCCAGGTCAAGAGCAATCTGATGGCTCACGAAGGAGTCACATCCATACGGTAAATGGGCTCCATGTGATTCACATGACCCTATCGGCAAAATCAGCTTATCTATTTTCGCCTCTTTAAAACTGTGCTCGTTCATCTCTTCAAGTCTAACAGTTTTCATCGGGACTCCTTTGGTAAATAGCTTGGGAGAAAATCAGAATTATGCCCGGTAGATACCGTATCAGCCGGGCATACATGCTCTGAGATATGATCACTTAGTTCGTTGTGGGGAACCAGACCTTTTCAACTTTGTAATTACCGTTATTGACACTGATGATCGCAACACCCTTTACAGGGACTCCAGTCGGTCGAGAATAAGTAATCTCGCCAGTAACAGCCTTATACCCCTTAGTGGAAGCCAAAGCCTCCCTGATATCAGCAGGCTTTACAGAGCCAGCACGTTGAATCGCATCTGCAATCAGGCCAACAGCATCAAAACCAAGGGCTGCAAAAGCATTTTCGGGCGCTGTATTGTACTCTTGGGTATACGCCTCAACAAAGTCAATTACTTCAGGACGACTGTCTTCACGATAAGTATGAGTAGAAAAATAGACATCATTGGCCAAAGCTTTACCAGGAACAGTCGAGACAAGTTCAGTGTCGAAGCCGTCACCAGATAAGATCGGCAGGGTGAGACCCGCCTCTCGGATCTGTTTAACGCTCAAACCGGCCTCATTAGGAATAGAGGCGATAAAAACGGCATCAGCATTCGCCGATTTAAGACGGGCAATCTGGGCCGAAAAATCCTTATCACCCATCATAAAAAAGTCTTCCAGAATAACTTCTCCACCATTTCCCAGGAGACGTTGTTTGTAAAAACGAGACATGGTCTTGGTAAAGTCCATGGAGTTATCGGTCCAGACAACAATTTTTTTGAGCTTCAAGGTGTTGGTAGTATAATCAGCGATGGCAAAGGCTTGATCATCATCACCAAAAGGCGTCATGAACATATAGTCACCAATCATCATTGGTAGAGTCGGCAATGTTGCACCAGATGTCACAAAAGGAATATGTTTCTTCTGAAAGAGCGGTGCAGAAGGTAAAACAAATGCGGGGTCAGAATAACCGATACCTGCAACGATATCTTGGCTCAACAGCTTTTTGGCACCAATAGCAGAGGCCTTCTGGTCGGTTTTTGTGTCCACACCAATAATTTCAATCATTCGGCCATCCAGAAGGCCACCTGCATCATTGATCAGCTTGGCTTTCAGCTTGGCACCCCTTAAAGAGGGGGTATCGATAGAGCTCATCCCCCCCGTAAGATTGTAAAGTGCACCAATCTTAATAGGCTCTCCAGCCATAACTGGTACAATCAAGCCAAAGCATATGGACAAAAAGGTGATCAACTGCAACTGTTTTTTCATGTTCTTCTCCTTTCATATTAAGGTTTTTGGGGAAGAAAAAATCTTGGTTCAGAGTTCCCCAGGAGACCTTGCGGTCTATAGATCAGAATAAACACAAGAACCAGAGCCATAAAAATTTCACCAACACCATATATGGCATAGTTCTCTTCAAGGGGTCGAAATAGCTCCTGTGCTACCGTAAATAAAATAGCCGCAATGATCGAACCAATAATTGACCCGCTACCGCCGACCACGACCATAACAACGATTGAAAAAGCGAGGGCTAGAGAAAAAGAACCAGGTGTCAGGGCGGTAATCAGATGTCCCCACAGACCACCTCCGATACCGGCAAAAAAGGCTCCGATAGCCAGCGCTTGCAGTCGAGCTGAGAATAGCGCTATACCCAGACAGCTCGCCGCCACTTCATTTTCACGTATGGCGGTAAACATACGACCGTAAGACGAGAACTTCACCTTCCAGCAGACGTAGATAGTGACAGCCAACCAGCCGTAAACCCACCAAATATTCGTCAGTTCATCCAGGCCGTTAAGACCCAGCGGGCCACGGGTAATAGTTTCCATATTGGTGATAAGTACCTGGATGATGATCAGAAAGCCCATGGTGGCCACAGCGAGGTAATGCCCTCTGAGACGAAGCACAGGGATACCGATCACAAAGGCAGCGACCATGGCGAGAAGACCACCGACGATTAAGGCGGGGAGAAAGGGCATATGCAGACTGGCAAGCCACAGTGGGAGTTCTGGAAGAAAAAGAGGCTTTTTATCAGGAGAAAAAGTCAACAGGGCACAGGTATATCCACCAATAGCCATGAAAGCGGGGTGTCCGAGAGAAAAAAGCCCTGTAAAACCGTTGGTCAGATTCAGGCTTGTTGCCAAAATGCCAAATATGCCAACAAAGCAAACCAACGATAAAAGATAATCACTAAAAAACAACTGCATAAGTGCCAATATCGCAATGACAACGAAACTGCTGAAAAGGATGTAGTAGCGTCGCTCCATTATGCACGTTCCTCGACGTTATGACCCAAAAGACCATTTGGAAGGATGAGTAAGATCAAAATCAGTGCCCCAAAAACAAAAGCATCGCGATACGAGGAATAGATAGGGGGAAGCAGTCCGACAAACAGGACTTCAGCCATACCGAGAATGTACCCGCCAAGAATTGCGCCAGGAATGGAACCAACCCCCCCAATGACCGCTGCCACAAAAGATTTCAGTCCAGGGAGAAATCCTAAAAGTGGATCTATCTGCCCAAACTTACCACCCCACATGAGACCACCTATCCCGGCCATGGCCGAGCCGAGAGCAAAAGTAACAGAGATCGTCTTATTGATGTTTATTCCCATGAGTCGGGCCACATCCAGGTTTTCGGCGGTGGCACGCATGGCAACACCCATTCTGGTACGGTGGATGATATAGAGAAGAACACCCATCAACGCAAGAGTAAGCACGATGATACTTACATCAACCAGACGCATAGAAAATCCTGCCACGGAGGCGCTCTGCTGAAACATCTCAGGAAAGGAGAAATTTCGCGGCTGGGCGGAGAGGGTCAGAATGCCAAGATTTTGAATTGCAATGGAGATTCCCAGCGAAGCAATAAAACCGGTAACCTGCGGCGCACCACGCATGGGGCGGAAGGCGACACGTTCAACAAGAATCCCGCAGAATCCACACACTGCGACAACTCCGATCAGGACAACCCAAATGGGCAGTCCCAGATGAACAAGGAGCCCGAGTGTTGTAAAAGCCCCTATCATGAGGATATCGCCATGGGCAAAATTGATCAACTTGATAATCCCATAGATCATTGAAAAACCGATGGCAACCAGAGCATACATGGAGCCCAGAATGAGGCCGTTTAACAGTTGTTGGATAAGATATGCAGTATCTATGACTATCCCCCTAAATACGCCTTACGGACATTATCGTCTTGGGCCAGCTCACCGCTCACGCCCTCCATGACAATTTTCCCTGTTTCAATGACATAGGCACGATCCGAAAACTCCAGAGCCATAACAGCATTTTGCTCAACCAGAAGAATGGTTACACCTGCTTCGTTCATTTGACGCAGAAGTTCGAAAATTTGCCTTACAACCAGCGGTGCCAAGCCCAAGGAGGGCTCATCGAGCATAAGGAGCTTTGGTCTGCTCATAAGCGCGCGGCCAATAGCCAGCATCATCTGCTCACCACCTGAAAGAGAGCCTGCTTTTTGTTGGCGGCGTTCAGCTAAAACAGGGAAGAACTCTTCAATCTGACGAAGATCTTGCTCTATTTCAACGGCATTATTTCGCAGGAAGGCTCCAACCTTCAAATTCTCCAGCACATTTAATTGACTGAATACGCCACGTCCTTCTGGACAGTGAGAGATACCCGCCGCCACAATATTTTCAGCCTTCAGCCTGTCAAGCCGTAGAGGTTTGTTGCCAGGCACCGATACATAGTTGATTGAGCCTGAACGGGGTGCAAGCAAACCGGAAATAGTTTTGAGCGTAGTGGTTTTTCCCGCACCGTTAGCACCTATCAGTGCGACAGCTTCCCCGTGCTTGATCTCAAGGGAGATATCATGAAGAACATGGGTGCTGCCACGGTAGACATCCATGGACTCAACAGCCAGTATCCGATCTTTTTTCATAACATTTGTTTTTCCGCGCCTGAGCCAAGATATGCCTCAACAACTTTTGGATTGTTCTGTATCTCCTGGGCATTCCCTTCGGCAAAGAGTTTGCCATAATTTAAGACCTGAATTCGTTCACAAAGATTCATAATAAAATGCATATCGTGTTCAACCAACAGAATGGCAAGATGTAACTCTTTGTTGATTTGCTGTATGATATGCATCAATTCCCGGGTCTCATTTGGATTCATTCCAGCCACCGGTTCATCAAGCAGCAACAACTTGGGACTCAAGGCCAAAGCGCGCGCGATTTCCAGACGCCGCAAATATCCGTAGGAAAGGCTTGAAGCCTCACGGAAAAGATACTTTTCAATCCCAAGCATGGTTGCCAATTCAGCGGCCTGTTCTTCGATATCTCTCTCGGAACGACGAAAACCCGTGGTATGAAACAGGGTCGACCAGAAACCACAGCCGTTAACATAATGAAAACCAACTTTGATGTTATCGAGTACAGTCATATTCTGAAAAACCCGGATATTCTGGAAGGTACGTGCCATCCCAGACCGAGCAGTATCGGTAGCGCGCAGATGAGTGATGTCCTTGCCATCAAACATAATGGTTCCTCCAGAAAGAGAGAGAACACCAGTGAGAACATTAAAAACGGTTGTCTTTCCCGCCCCGTTAGGCCCAATAAGCCCGACAAGTTCACCATGCTCCAATATCAGGGAATAGTCCGATAATGCCTGAATGCCACCGAATCGTTTCTGAAGGTTCGATGCATCAAGTAAGGGAACGGCTTGTGTCACTGGAAAATCCTTCAGATAAAAGTTTAAAAAAAGGGTCAAGACTAGAACAGAGGCTTTTTTCTAATAATGTTTAGCAATAATTTATAAAGATTTTGCTCTCTGTGATTAAACCTGAATTCACACTCTTTTAGGTGTAAAATAAAGGTAGATTTATGAACTCCACGGAAGCGAGCCAATCTGGTTTTAGAAAAGCCCCAGAAAGATTCAATTCCATTAATATGAGATTTACCACGGACAAACTCATTTTGTCCATGATCGACTCGAAAATGCTTTTTGTAGCCGAGGTCAACCAACCCATTATAGCCTCTCCAGCCATCACTGTGGATGATGCTTTCAGGGTTCACTCTTCCTCGGATTACTGCTTGTAGCGTGGCTCTTCGACAATCTGGCACAATCTCTGTGTAGACTTTTCCGTTGCGTTTGAAGATCCCAAAAACAATGGTTTTACCTTGTGCTCCTCGACCTCGTTTTCCTTTTACTCGTCGAGCA
>PDQQ01000006.1 GCA_002747825.1 Deltaproteobacteria bacterium | reverse complement strand
GCAACAGATGGTCAGTTTGTAGTAGAAAATGAGCAATCAAAACTGATTTATCTTGGAAAACATGGTCAACCTTGGATTTGATGAGAAATGCGGGCTAAGGAGCGTGTAGATCGTTTTTCCTGCCACTCTTGCGTCTTTGTTGGGTGCCTCTGGACAAGGACTGTTGCTGGGCGCTGTTTTTGAGCGCCTGCCGATGGTTCCAGTTTTTGTCAGAAAAAGATGAAATTCTACAGGGAATGTACACCGGGAAGATCCCTGGCGAAAAGATCTTCGCGGTGTGCGTTGGAGTTGTATTGTGCTGATAGTTCGTCGATTTGTAAGAAATTTTGAGGAGTGCCTGGGTGTTGTTCTCCTTGCGACCATGGCTCTTTTTGCCTTTGCCAACGTCGTTACCCGCTATATTTTTCAATATCCCCTGGCCTTTACCGAAGAGCTGGAGGTGAACGCTCTGGTCTGGTTGACTATGCTTGGTACCGCCTCGGCGTTTAAGCGGCGGCGTCATCTGAGTATGCTGTTTTTTCAGCAAAAATTTCCATCCAGGATACAAGCCCTGATTCAGTTTGCCGTTGTTTGCATGTCCATAGGCGTTTTCGTCTGGCTGGGGTATCTGGGCTATCTGCAGATGGTTGATGAGATGGAGCTGGAAATCACCTCAGAATCACTCGACATCTCTCAGCATTATTATACAGCAGGCATCCCGCTTGGCTGCGCACTGGTTGTTGTTCGCATTCTGCAAAGTTCGTTTGCCGACCTGAGAGGCTCAGTGAAGGGCAAGGCCTTGGACGGGGAGGGGTAAGGTGGGTATCGCTCTTTTTCTTGGCTTTTTTGCTCTTCTCTTGCTTGGTGTCCCCATTGCCATTGCCATTGCGGTTCCAACGTTTTTGGTGATCTTCTTTGCTGATCTCGGTATCTCGGTCATCTCACCGAATTTTTTCTCAGGGATAGCCAAATTCCCGCTTTTAGCGATCCCCCTGTTTGTTCTTGCCGGCTTTATTCTTGAGCGGTGCGGTATTTCCGAACGGATCATCCGTTTTGCCAATATACTGGTTGGGCGCAGGCGCGGCGGCCTTGCTATTGTCACCATTGGTGTCTGTGTCTTTTTTGGTGGTGTTTCCGGGTCCGGACCGGCAGACTCGGCGGCTATCGGAGCAATTCTTATTCCAGCCATGTTCAGCCAGGGGTACAGTCGCGGCTATAGTGCTGCGCTGGTTGCCGCGGCCGGTTCAACAGCGATTATTGTTCCACCCTCGATAGCCTTGATTATCTATGGGGCGATCAGCAATACCTCCGTTCCGGCGCTTTTTGCTGCCGGAGCCGTCCCCGGTCTTCTTGCCGGACTCTCCCTGCTCTTTCCCGCAGTATGGATAGCACGAAAAAATGGCTTTGGCGGAGATACCGAAGGCGAGCAGGAGATGGGTTTCTGGCAATCATTCAAAGAATCCTTCTGGGGGCTTCTTGCGCCTGTCATTATATTGGGCGGTCTGTATGGTGGTATCTTTACCCCGACAGAAGCGGCGGTGGTTGCAGTCTTTTACAGCCTTCTTCTGGGCTTTGTCGTTTACCGCACCTTGAATACAAGAATTCTCTATCAGATATTGTCCGATGCCAGTGAAGCCTCTGCGATAGTCCTGCTTATTGTTGCCTTTGCCGGGCTTTTTTCCTGGGCCGGCTCAACGGTGGGGATTCTTGACTCTGCGGCCTGTCTGGTCATGAACATCAGTGACAACCCATGGATGGTGCTTCTGGTTATCAATGCATTAATATTTTTTGGAGGTATGCTAATTGATGCTATCTCCATTTTTTACATATTTCTGCCCATTTTCATGCCAATAATGGAGAGATATGGCTGGGATCCTGTCTGGTTTGGAGTGATGATGACGTTCAACCTTGCCATAGGACAGTTTACACCCCCGGTAGCAGTCAATCTTTATGTTACCGCGCAATTAGCTCAGATACGCCTTGAGCAGACCTTTCGTTTTGTCTGGCCAATGGTACTTGCGATGTTAGGGGCCCTGCTCTTGGTTGTTCTCTTCCCGCAGATCTCTCTTTTTATCCCTCGGATCTTCGGGCTTATGTGATGTCAATAACCTATCAGACAAAGAGCTTGCGTACGTCCTTTAAGACCCTGGAGAGACAGATGACGATGACCGGCTCTTCGGCACGGATATGGGTGTCGCCGACTGCGATCTGCCATTTCCCGTCTCGATGTATGGCCCCGATAATCAGTTTGTCCTGATAATATTTATCGAGTTTTGACAGGGGTTTTTTGGTGATCGGGGCGTTTGCAGAGGCAACGAGTTCGACGACCTCGGTATCAAAGCCCTGGAGATGGGCCACCGAGATGAATTCACGCCTGCGAATGAATGTCAGAATCTCGTTTGCGGCCATCACCTTCTTGTTCAACGCGATGTCGGAGCCGATGGTCGCGGCCAGCACAAGATAGTCTTCCTTGTTGACAAGGGCTATCGTGCGGCAGCCAGGGCTCTGTTCACTGGACTTGTTTTTCTGAAACAGATGTTTTGCCAGCAGGCAGGTCATAATATTGGTCTCGTTCTCGCCTGTGGTTGCGACAAAGGTGTCAATGTCAAGAAGCCCTGCCTGGGTAAGGATGTCACCATCGGAGCCGTCTCCAAAAAGCACGTCGGTCTGGGCCAGGTTGAGTGAGAGTTGTTTGGCCCTTTTCCTGTTTTTTTCGATAAGACGAACACTTACAGAGTTTTCCAGAAGTTCCGCGACCCTTCCCCCAATCAGTCCGCCTCCGAGGAGCAGGACCCTCTGCTGGCGCTGCTTCTGTATCCCGATAACCTCCATCAGGCGCGGCAGGTGTTCATCTGATACCATAATGAAGATATGATCGTCGGGCAGGATAACCTCACCGCCGCGGGGAATAAGGGTGGTGATACCCCTGGCAACGGCGATGACCCGGAAGGTAAACTCATTGTACATCTGGGCGATTTCCATCAGGCTGTGATGGGCCATCGGTGAAGAATCGTCAATGCTGGTCGCCAGAAGCCGGATTTCTCCCTGGGCTAGCTCGATGATTTCGTTGCTGGCATTGAGCTTGATAAGGCGTGTGATCTCCTGGGCAACAAGCTCTTCCGGGTGGATCAGCAGGTCGACTTTCAGATCTTCAGAAGTGAGCAAAGAGTCATTGTAACCAAATTCAAACGATCGCACCCGGACAATCTTTTGTGGTATCCCCAGCTTATCGGCCATCATGGCGGTAACCATATTGACGGTATCGTTGTTGGTTACAGCGATCAGATAATCCATCTTTTCCGCCTCGGCCTCTTTCCAGCAGGCAACGCTCATGGCATCCCCATGGATGAGCCGAGCATCGATCTGGCCGTCTGCTTGTAGAATAAGCTGCTGATTCTGCTCGATAATGGTAACGGCATACTCTTCATGGATAAGCCGTTTGGCGAGATAAAAACCTACCCCGCCCAGACCCAGCATCAAAATATTTTCCGGACCCGAAGTTTTTTTTCCAAACATTGGTCTTTGCGCTAGTATGTTATATCAAGTAGTGAGCCCGCTTTGAGCAGGGTTTCCAGATCTGCTTGCAATCAGGTCCTCACCTTTGCATATTTGTCCTCTCTCTGCAAGGGATTCCATCGCCTTTCAGCGTTGCCTTTCCCTTGAGTCGTTTGTTCGCGGGGCCTCAAATTACTGGATTGAACGATGTTCTTTTTCAAGGTCTCTATCTCAACAGCAGGAGAAGACGGTGAACAAAAGATCCCCGTTTACACGGTTGATTCTGTCAAAAAGGACGAAGGTTATCAGGAAGGAAATGGGATCAGACTCAGCCGCAGGTACCAGGCGGGAAAAGAGCTGCAGATGCGATACGTATCGCAGCGGCTCTGCAGAGAGGGCGTCTGTGATTTTACGCAGCACCATCTTTTGTCCCGTTGTCCAGTGAATATAAATAGTTCTCGATTATACCCGTCAGCTGCGGATCCAGATTTTCAAATTCAATGCCGATACGCGTCTCTCCCTTCTCTATTTTGGCGTTTCTCACCTTTGCCTGTATCTCCTGCTCTTCTAAAAGCCCCGGAAAGAGACAACGTAAGATCAGCGATGTTCCCAGCTCAATTCCGGGATGGGGCTCTTGTCTTGTATGCTTGATCTGACATAGGCTGCCCGTCATACTCAGGTCGATCATTGCCCCATACATCTCATGTTTGCCTTCAATGGAGAAGGTTGAGGGAATAAAAACCGCAGCCCTTTTGGTCTTTCTTAATTCGTGAAAATGTATGACCTTCGGGTAGTCGAGGAAGAGTAGCGGTACAAGCTTTTCGGTGAGCGCAACAAGTCGGGAGGTAAACATCCATATCCGGCCCTCGTACAGATATTCGACGAGTACATTCCGGCCCTGTTTCTTTCTCAGGTCTTGCGGGGAGGAGGGATTTTTGACGATAAGGCAGCTTGACTCTACCACTCCAACAACACTGGTATGTATGACCTTGTCCAGGTCAAAAAAGACCATCTTTATTGTAGTTTCCAGCTGCAGCGGCAGCCTCTTTCCCGCTGTTGACCTCTGCTGCAGCGGCAACTGGTGACTGCGGGCAGCTTCCGGGGCGTTCTCTTCTCCCTGCCGGTCGCGAACGGTTTCAAAGGCGTCCACGATAAGAGGCAGTGCTTTGGCGTGTATGGTTCTTTTACGTTGTCGATCAAAGTCGAGTAGACGTGGCCGTATTTTCTGCCAGGAAAGAATCTGCCGGGCAGCCTTTTCTCCTGTAAGCTCTCCGCTTTGCGCATCAACCAGTTCTCCCTCAGAGAGATGGAGCCAGCCGCGTCCGTTTTCGCTGACGACTTCAAGCGTACAGCTCCGCTGTTCGGCTTCGAGTATCTGCAGCAGACTGTGTATCGGAATGCCTTGATTGGTTTCTGTCTTGGCCGGGGCCATGATTGCGTGGACACCGTCAAGGAACTGATCGGGATTGATTGGGGCTACAAGACAATATCGGGCGCCACTGCCTACGATCTCTTCCGGCTGGGGGCCTTTGTCTGCAGAGATGGCGATACAGGGAAGGTGGGGAAAAGCCTGGCAGAGTCGTACGAGGTCGGTCAAGGCAAATTTTTCAGGCACGGTCAGATCACATATCGCAAGGTCGACCTGCTGCCGTGATACGAAGGTAAGAGCCGCCTCATAGCCTGAGACCGTGAGTATGTCGACCTCCTGATGCCATCTGCGCAAGAGACCGATCAGGGTCTTAAGCTCAGTGGTTTGGTTCTCTATGATGATAACCGTTTTCATAACAATGACTTATGAGCTGTGAAGCAGATTGCGGGAAAGATGCTCTCCTTCCATTATACCATAACATGGCATTCGGGGTCAGCCTGAAAAAGTGAACATGCGGCAGGAAGAGCTCCCCGTAGGCAAAGGCTCTCTCCTGTTACCCCGCTGTATCAGCTTCTGCCAGAGCCTTTTTTTCTTGAAATGAGCCGGTGAAGGCTGCGTTGCCCTTTTCCAGATTACAGAATTGTCGGCTTGGTGTATACTCGCACCGGTGTATAGGGATTCCGTGTTTTTTTTCTCTCCCGAATCTGAATGCAAGGTGTTTTTTATCCGTTATAATAGCCTGTTAACAAAGAACCGTATCGTTGGGGTATCCGGTATCGGTTGGGTGAGGCTGATCTCCTGTTAAGGTGCAATACTATGTCGTCTTCCGCTTTTAGATTGCATAAGAAGTCCTCCGAGTGTATGGCGAGGAGGGGAGAGGTCTCTACCCGGCAGGGCTGTTTCCAGACCCCGGTTTTTATGCCGGTTGGAACGCAGGGTACCGTCAAGGCGGTCACTCCGGAAAACCTCCTGGAGATGGGGGCCCAGATCATCCTCGGTAACACCTACCATCTTTTTCTCCGGCCAGGACATGGCTTGATCGAACGGTTTGGCGGCTTGCACCGGTTTATGCATTGGAACGGGTCAATACTTACCGACAGCGGCGGCTTCCAGATCTTCAGCCTCGAAAAACTGGCCAAGGTCTCCGAAGATGGGGTTGCCTTTCGTTCACATCTTGATGGTTCCAGGTTCTTTTTTCGTCCGGAGGATGCGGTTACGGTACAGCAATCGCTTGGCTCCGATATCATGATGTGTCTGGATACCTGTATCCCTTATCCGTCAACCAGAGCGCAGACGATTGCCGCAACGGATTTGACAACCCGCTGGGCCCGGCGCTGTCGGGAGGCACATTCAGAGAGGAAACAGCTCCTTTTCGGGATCGTCCAGGGCGGGATGTATCCTGATCTGCGCCGCGGACATGCGGCTGCCCTGGTTGATATCGGCTTTGATGGTTATGCCATTGGCGGTCTCAGTGTCGGCGAGGAGCCCGGCCTTATGTACGATATCATTGAAGAGACAACCCCCGCCTTGCCCGCGGATTTCCCTGTCTATCTTATGGGGGTCGGCACACCTGCCGATCTGGTGGAGGGGGTGTATCGGGGTGTGGATATGTTTGACTGCGTGATGCCAACCAGAAACGCCCGCAACGGCTCCCTTTTTACCTCAACGGGGAAAATCACGATAAAGAATGCAAAATTCAGGGAGGATCCCGGACCGGTCGATGAACAGTGTTCCTGTTATACCTGTCGGAACTATTCCCGGGCTTACTTGAGGCATCTGTTTCAGGCCCGTGAAATCCTTGGCGCCCATCTGAACACCATACATAACCTGCATTTTTACCTGCAGCTGATGCGGGATATCAGAGAGGCCATTGAACAGGACCGCTTTCTTGCCTTTCGAAAAAATTTTTATAGCAAGCTTGCAGAGGAATGATTACCCTGCCGATAGAGTCTATATACGAGTTGTGGAGCAGGCTGATCGAGGCTTGCGTTTTTGTTTTTTGTTATTAACCGGAGGTTTCTTATGGTAAGTGTTGCTCACGCGGCCGGTGCACCGGCTGCAGGCGCGGCTGGAGGGTTTGCTTCCTTTATTCCGCTTATTTTGATTTTTGTTGTTTTCTATTTTCTGCTGATACGTCCCCAACAGAAGCAGGCAAAGCAGCATCAGCTCTTTCTCAATAACCTGAAGAAAGGCAATAAGGTCGTCACCAAGGGCGGCATCCACGGGACCATCGTTGGTCTTACCGATACGGTTGTTACCCTCGAGGTTGCAAAAGACATTACCATCAAGATTTCCCGTGATGCGGTGGGCGGCTCATTGACCAAGGAAGCTGTACCCGATAAAGAGGCAAAGAAGCCCGCCGGGGGGTGAGGAATTCGAGGCTGCTGATCTTTACAGGTTGTAAAGAAAGGGAGCTTGTGTAAAGCTTCCTCGATGTTGCCGGGTCTTCTGCAAAGAGGATCCGGTTTTCTTGTATTATACCCCTCACAGAGTTTTTGGGACACAGATAATGGCAAAGAAAAAAATATATGCGGTGGCCTGCGGCAGAAAGACCGGTATCTTTGCTGACTGGAGTACCGTTGAAAAGCTGGTCAAGGGCTATCCAAAGGCCTTGTATAAAGGCTTTACCTCGGAAACAGAGGCCCGCCTCTGGCTGTCTGCCCCGGTGCTTGAAAAAAAAACCAAATCAACACAACCGATCAAAGAGAGCAGTGTTCCTGACCTGCAGGCCAATGATATCGTCATCTATACCGATGGTGGCTGTATCAATAATCCCGGTCCGGGCGGTTACGGGTTCGTTATCAAAAGAGAGGGACAGCAGCTCGAGTATAGCGGCGGGTTCCGTATGACCACCAACAATCGCATGGAGCTGACCGCGGCGATCGTCGCCCTCGAAAAACTTGGTAAAACAACCTCCAGGATACATCTCTTTTCTGATTCGAGTTACCTGGTCAATGGCATAGAAAAGGGCTGGGCCAGAAAATGGCAGAGCAACGGCTGGCGAAAAAGTGACGGCAGCGAACCGGCAAACCTTGATCTCTGGCAGTCTCTTCTGGCCTTATTGACGCCTTTAAACGTGGTCTTTTACTGGGTCAGGGGCCATGCCGGAGATGCCGATAACGAACGATGTGACCAGCTGGCCCTTGCGGCATCCCGGAGTAATCCTTCCTCTGTTGATACGGTCTATGAACAAGGCTGCCGTTAGCCTGTATTCCTCGAAAACATTCTGTTTTCACAGGGAAATATAAAAACTTTTCCTGTGGTTCCTCACCAGACCCTGCCTGTCTGTTGTACCTTTATAGTTGACTTCTATAGATCATCTGTATTAAGGAGAACGGGCCTTGTTATGCATTGTTATGGCCGATCCGGTGTCGGATTGGTCAAATGTACTCGGTGGTAGTAATTGGTTGGGTGGCTTCCAAACTCCACGATGGCAGGTGGGAGGTCTCCTATAAAGGAGAATTGCTTGTTAACGAGAGGAACAAAGATGAGAAAAAAAATTTGTGCAGTTACGGCCCTTTCAATCCTTTTTGCCGGTTCGGCCTTTGCCTCAGGCTGGCGTATTCCGGAACAGTCAGTCGATTCGACCGCAAAGGCGGGGGCAAACATCGCATCGGCAGCCAGGGCGGATGCGGCGTACTTCAATCCGGCAAAAATGTCCTGGATGGACGATAAGTGGCAGGTTCAGGCTGACTTGACATATATTCACCTCGCCTCGATTGACTACGATGATGCCAGGGTTCCACTGTACAACAGTGCATCGGAAGAGGAGCATTTTTTATTGCCGACCGGTTTTCTGGTTTCTCCGGATTTTTCTGGGTTGCGCTTTGGAATGGCCTTTGTTGCCCCGAACGGGCTGGCAAAACGCTGGAAGTCTCCCTACGCCCGTGCCGTGGCCGAGGAGTTTTCTCTTAAGGTCTTTGAGATGAATCCGACTGTGTCGTACTCCTTTGCAGAGATGGTTTCTGTGGCTGGAGGAGCGCGTTTGCTGTATGCGGATGCTACCTTAAAAAATGATGCCGCCGGTCTGGGTATCCCGCTGGGAACAGATCTGAACGGTCAGACCTTCGAATGGGGCTGGAATCTGGCCCTTGATGTACAACCTGTCGAGGGAATGGATATTGCTGTCACCTATCGTTCAACGGTGGATCTTGATTTTGAAGATGAGGGCGACCTCAATCTTATGGGGCGGAGACTGTCGAACTGGGATGTGAATGTCTCTGTTCCTCTTCCTGCGATATTTTCTGTCTCTTTTGCCTACGATGTCCTGGATAACCTGAATGTCGAGCTTACCTGGGACAGGACCTACTGGTCAGAGTACGAGGCGCTTGATATCAACTATGAACCGCAGATCCCGGGTAATCCGTTTGAGCGGCCCATCGTCAGGAACTGGAATGATACAAATGCCTACCGCATTGGCTTGACCTACCAGGCGACCAGTCAGCTTGATCTTCTGCTCGGCTTTTCCTTTGATGAGAACCCGATACCCGATGAAAAGGTTGATTTTTCTGTCCCGGATTCTGATGCCTGGATCTATTCCATCGGTATGCAGTACGATATCAACGAGCAGATGGAGATAGGTGCTGCCCTGCTCTACGACTATAAGGAAGACAGGGCCGTGAAAGCCGATCCGCGCGATCGTGTGTATGGTGATTTT
Organism: Deltaproteobacteria bacterium; assembly: GCA_002747825.1. Taxonomy (GTDB): domain Bacteria; phylum Desulfobacterota; class Desulfobulbia; order Desulfobulbales; family Desulfocapsaceae; genus Desulforhopalus_A. The sequence continues at coordinate 23,588 of PDQQ01000006.1, read as the reverse complement.
TCCGGCGCCTCGGCGCTGCTGTTCACCCTTGGCCTGAACTATAAGTTCTAAGCCGCTTCTGCAAGGCATCCTGCGTTTTTTCTTGTGCGCAGGGCCTTGTCGTTTGTGCAAACAAAACGTTACCGATAAAAGATCGGATTTGGGCAGAAGCCCTTCACTTTTCACCGCTTTTGCCGGTGGCAAGTGGAGGGCTGTTTTTTATACTGCTCTATGGTAGAATCGTTCAGAGGTCTAGATAGATTTGTTTATACGTCTCTGTTGGTTGGATACAGCCTGCGGTGATTGAGACGTGCGTTTCTACTTTTTGAAAAGAGGACGGTTATGTGCGGAATTGTTGGCTATTGCGGAGAAAAACGTGTTGTCCCCATACTGCTCGAGGGCTTGAAACGGCTCGAATACCGGGGCTATGACTCTGCAGGCATCGTCTATCTGGAGAAGAATACCCTGGTCAAACATCGCTCAAAGGGCAAGTTGAGCCGGCTTGAGTCGATCATCGGCGAGGCACTTGTTGCTCCAGCATATATCGGTCTGGGGCATACCAGATGGGCGACACATGGGGCACCAACAACAGAAAATGCGCATCCCCATTCTGACTGCACAGGTGAGCTGGTCGTTGCCCATAACGGGATCATCGAGAATTACCACGCCCTGCGCCAGGGACTTCTCGAAAAAGGTCATCGTTTTTCTTCTGAAACGGATACCGAGGTCCTGGCGCATCTCATTGAAGAGCATCTGCAGCTTGGTCTGGTCGCCGCTGTGCAAAAGGTTGTACCACTGCTTGAAGGCTCTTTTGCCATTGGAGTCTTATGGGCGGCAGAACCTGATACATTGATTGCGGTGCGTAACCAGAGCCCGCTGGTTCTTGGGGTGGGGAGAGAGGGTGACAGCTTTATGGCCTCCGATATTCCGGCCCTTCTTCCCTACACCAACCAGGTGGTGTTTCTTGATGATATGGAGATTGCCGTCTTAAAGAAAGACAATTTTCAGGTCATCTCTGCGGTCACCGGAGAACGGTTGAAGAAGAAGGTACAGGTCGTCGACTGGAGTCCGGCAATGGCAGAAAAGGCTGGCTATAAACATTTTATGCTCAAGGAGATCCACGAGCAGCCCCAGGCGATAACCAATACGATCAGCGGCCGGATCCATCTGGAATCGGGAACAGTAAACCTCCCGGAGTTCAATCTCTCCGAGGCAGAGTTGGCGGATATTGAACGTATCGTCTTTGTTGCCTGCGGGACCTCCTGGCACTCTGCCCTTGTCGCGAAGTACTGGATTGAAAAGTTTGCGCATATCCCGGTTGAGGTGGATATTGCCTCGGAATTTCGCTATCGGCATCTGCTGGTCAATGAGCGGACTCTCACCTGCTGTATATCCCAGTCCGGTGAAACGGCGGACACCCTTGCCAGCCTGAGAAAGGCCAGAGAGCTGGGGGCAAGGACCCTTGCCCTGTGCAATGTCGTCGGTTCGACGATGACACGCGAAGCTGATGGTACGATCTATACCCATGCAGGGCCGGAAATCGGTGTTGCATCGACCAAGGCCTTTACCGCCCAGCTGGCGGCACTCTTCCTCCTTACTCTCTTTCTCGCCGAAAAACGGCAAACCCTGCCAGAAGTCGAGCGTAAAAGGCTTGCCCGGGAGCTTGTCAATATCGCAGTCTCTATCGACAAGATACTTGACAGGGTCCAGGAGGATATACGCGCTCTGGTTGCCTCCTACTACGACTGTCGGGATTTTCTCTTTGTCGGACGGGGCGCCAATTTTCCCATTGCCCTTGAAGGGGCCCTCAAACTCAAGGAGATATCCTATATCCATGCAGAGGGTTACGCATCAGGAGAGCTGAAGCACGGGCCTATCGCCCTTATCGATAAGGATATGCCTGTTCTGGGGCTGGTCCCGCAGGATGAGGTCTATCAAAAATCGATCTCAAATATTGAAGAGATAAAGGCCAGAGAGGGGCGTGTTATTCTGATTGGTTCAGAGGGGGATGAGCATCTGAAGGCCATAGCCGATGATGTTATCTATCTTCCCCGGGTTGCAGAGGCCATGAACCCGATCCTCTACACGATCCCGGCCCAGTTACTGGCCTATTGTATCGCCGAAAAAAGAGGCTGTGATGTCGATCAGCCGCGTAATCTGGCGAAAAGCGTTACCGTTGAGTAGCTTTTTAACTTTTTCCCTTCAAATCGTATAGAAATAAGAAATTATTGTTATAGAAATAGTGAAAAAGAATATCATATAACTTATACTATCTTTTATTACGTAAAGAATTGGATCATCATCTATCTCGCCCCGAGACGTTTTTATCCACATGCGGCCTAACCAATACATTATCACAACAGCAGGGCCCCAAAGTAATTCAGGTGAAGCATATTTTTGTTGTGTTTCAGGGGCATTAATGAATAAAGATAAAACCACTATAGCTAAAAGTGATGCTCCAACGCCTAACGGCCAAAGAACAACAAGGTCAGAAGGCATATAATCCCGGCCGACAATGGTTCTTTTTTGATCCTCTTTTCCAAAAGAAACGAGCTCTCCGCAACGTTTTATAAGCGCTAAACTTAGGAATAAGAACATAGAAAAAGCAAATAACCATGAACTGATGTCGACTTGAATAACGGTTACCCCTGCGATAATACGTAATGTATAGAGAAATGATAATATAATGACATCGATGATTATATGTTTTTTGAAAAATAAACTATAAGTAACGGTTAAAATAAAATAGAAAGCCAGTATTGCTGTAAAAACTTCAGATATATACAGTGCAATTGTCAGTGCAAGAATAAAGAAAATTCCTGCTATAACAATACCATTAATAATCTGGATGTCCCCACAGGCAAAAGGTCTATGACGCTTTAACATATGAGCGCGGTCAGAATTTAAGTCAAAAATATCATTGAGGACATATGTCCCTGAAGCTACAAGTGAATATGCTAGAAACGCAAAGATTACACTAAAGATTTTAAACACATTCAGAAATTCAAAAGCGGTCAGAAGAGGTACAAAAAGCAATATATTTTTTACCCATTGGTGAATACGTAGCGCGCGAAGCCAGGTTCTAATTCCAATTTTCTTGCGGGGAAACTCCGCCTCTATAATTGTTTTTTTTCTTACCTCATTAGCAAGAGAAGATGGGGCATTTACTAAAACAGCTGCTTCAGAATCTTTCCAGATCAGAAGATCAACTTTGCTATCCCCCGCATAGACAAAATCATCTCCAATTTTTTCTTTAATCAAAGCGCACTTTTTAGATCCTTTAAGATTACAACTTTCTTCGGTCGCAAAAAAACCATCAAAGAAATTTAGATAGTTCATCACTTTTTTTGCAATTTCTTTGTGCGCTGCAGTAACAAGGTAAAGCTTCCTCCCTTTTTCTTTTTCAACTTTTAACCATTCTATAAAAGGCTTATTGTAAGGTAACGTCTCTATATCAAGAGAAACTCGATTAACGATTTCCGTTTTCAACCGGGCTTTTCCTTTAAATAACCAAAAAAAAATGATAAAAAAATAGACGGGATTTTTCTTGATTAGTAGAACGACAGACTCAACTAAGGAATCTGTATAGATAAGAGTTTTATCTAAATCAACGATAAGTGGTGTTGCCTCTTTCATAAATTATTTTTTCAACTCCTGTAGTATAAAGAGAAATTGATTTGTAATATCATCCAAGCAAGCGCCCTTATTGATTCTTTTTACAAGTTTTATCGAAAAAATAAGGGCCTGATACCGTGTAGGTTCAGACGGGAACTTTATTGTTCAAGGTTAAAACCCTCGTCTTTTTCTTTTTTCCCTCGCTGTTTCCAGTTTTCTATCACGTTGCAAAAATATCTGTTGTTCAGGTCCTTCAGGCTTTATCACCGGTGCAATATAGCCGATGGCACTAATTCAGGTACGAAACCGCTATATGCCAGTATTCGTGTGGTTTGAGTGGCTGCAGAAACCTTTTCCTTCGTGGTTTCTTTTCTTGTTCCAATTCTGTAGTATACCAGCTTTTTAAAGAACTCTATACACGCTGCTCGGTGAGACAGCAACAACATCTGTAACGAGCATCATAAAGCACAATCGGCGGCAGCCTTCAACAGGATGTTCTACTGCGTGTTGAAGATCCGTTCCTCTCCCCCGTCTTCAAGCCGGAAATCTCTTGGGAGCAAACCGTTGTGCTCGTTTACCATGCCGTATCGTTTCTGCCAGCTACCTACTTGCCCGCTGGCAGCCTCATCCAGTCACACATACGATTGGCAGGAACGCTGGTTTTCTCAAGCCAATAGCGGATAAAATCGACGATTGCGTCACGGGTATCATCTGGACCCCACAGTCCTTTCAAATTACCCCAAGATCTTTTTAATCGAATAAGCTTTTCCAACAACTCGGACAGTATTTCATTTTTGTTCTGCAATGTAGTCTCAAGTACTTGTATCTTTTTGCTCTGGCTCTCTTATTCTCCTTAGTGAATGCTGTGAGAACATTTGCAAAAAATTCTTTCTGCAAGCGATAAAATACGGTAGGCTGCATTTGTATTTGTCGCATAGAGCGGAGACTGCAACATGCTCTACAATGTTCTTGGAAAATCTTCACTTTTTCTTCGGGACGGTAATTGTAGGGTCTCTTTTTCATAGAAACCTCCTTAGCCCGGATATTTCATAAACATTGCTGATATTCTAATATACTACATCGAGAACATTACAGTTTTACAATATCCAAAGCGTTCACCAAAGGTCAGTCCATGCGGCACCATCTTCTTCAGTATTTTTGCAGTAAATATAGTTTACTATTACGTAATGCAAAAAACTTCGAACCTGACACCGCCTGAACTGATGAAATATCGGGGTTAGGTTGAGTATGTTAACTCATTCTTAGAAAATTTCCGATGCCCGTTGAACCATTACAATAGTAAGAATCAAAGATAATTATTTTTTTTAACAAGTTACTCTAATGGCTCGTTCATAAAGGGAGAAATATATGAAGACAGCATTATTCATCGGCATTGTATGTGTGGCTCTTGCCTGCGGTCAAGTTATGGCGGGGAATTACGTATTGACCATCGATGGGAAAAAGCATGAAGTCGACGTTGGAAAACAAACTATTATCAAACTCTCTGATAGCAAGACAATACAGATAATGCTGGAAAAGAAGGCCGTTGCCTCTTTTGAAACGCAGAGTTTTTCCTTCGACCATCCCAGTGATGTTACACCATCACGAACCGACCTGGGAGATGGTATATACCAGACGCTTATGGTGACTTCTCTTGGGACGTCAACTATTGTTCAAGAGTATGCCGACATGGATCCCTGCAATTTTGTGGATATGATGCTTAATGAACTCACGAAGGAAGAAAAACAGTATGGATACAAGATCACAAACTCTTCTGCAAAGATCAAGCTTGCTGGCGGAAAGATCCTTACTGGCAAAAAGTCCATTGCGACATACAGGGGCGACAAGACTACCCGACATGTCCTATGTTACTCAATCCGCGATGCGGGTATAATGATCGTCACTCAGATTGACAAAGATGCTCCTGCACAAGACAGAGCAATGATTGATACCTTCTGGAAGACCTTGAAGATAACACTCGAATAGATACGAACCATTGTTTTTAGGGGACACGCTACAGCTCTCCAAAGAGGCAGGGCTGGACAAGGAGATGACTTATGAAAAAATACTTAGCATTTCTTGTACTATTTTTATGTATCTTTGATTCAAACGCTTTTGCCAGTAAAGAAAAGATGAAAACCTATTTCAACTCAAAAGGGTTTATAACACAACTATATGAATTAGGAATATACTGGGACAGAAAAGTATTATCGTTACAACAGGATTGTACTGGGAAATATTCTGTTTTCCCTTTGTCGATGGGGTTCGTAGAGCCTATGGAATTCAATTCAGATAGTATTTATCCAACTCAAGGAGTTTGGACTACCAGGTTTAAATTTGATCGATGTAATGAATCAATAGTGTATAATGCTATATTTATGGCTCAAAAAGGGAAGAAACCTAAAATTGGTCTCTTGGTTCCTGGAAATACACGTACATCTCCACAACTAATGCGTGATTTATATAGTCAAGGGGTTATCTTAGTCACAGAAATTAAGAGAAAAAATAAAGAATGCAAAGAAATTCGCGTATTAAACACCGAAGTGACAAAAGAGCCTTTTTCATTGAAAAGTGATGGAAAAACTTTTCATGGAGCCTGGGAAGAGCAGTGGACAGTTAAAAATTGTGACGAAATAATCGAGATGACATTCTGTTTTATTCCAACAGACGATGGAGGAACAAACTGGTCAAGCGGGAAGTGCAAATAATGTGTTCAGAATATAATTATTGCTGCGGTTGACGGTTTAACTGGTTTTCCTGAAGCAGTCAATGCTGTGTGTATCCAGGGGCTTAGCTTCAACTCTGCATTGTCGATATGGTGAGAAATTCGCTGAAATATGTCTCATATAAAGACCGAAAGGCGGCTGCTGGCAATCCAAAAGACTGGGCCATGCCGACGAGGAACTGGAAGCCGGCAATGAATCGATTTCTTGTTGAATATGAAGACCGATTCTCTGATATCTAACGAAAATGACAGTTACACAAAATACTTTACAGAGTCATGAAAGACATTGTACAAAAAATTAGCGGAGAAATTTTCTTTTTCTTCCTTTTATCATTTTTATTGTTTCCCAACTCCGTTCAAGCGACATCAACGAACTCCTATGTTCTTGACGATTTTACGGATAGGATCTGTACCGTCTCGGCTCCTGAGATCAACAGTTATAAAGTTATTAACTCTCATTTTGTCCTTTCACTTGATTGTACTGAAAACAAACAAAGATCTGTTCATATCCCTATACAATACAACGTTGATAATCAAAAACTCAGAGTAACTATTTCAGAAATAAATGACCACATTTTAGGTATGGGGAAGTTTGAAACAGACCCATCTGGACAACCAATACCCTCATCGTACGAGCATAATTATTTGGCTTATCAAAATAATCCAGTAGAATTCTCTTTGCAGAACAAACACTACGATGGCCTTTCATTCTATTTTATATGCCGAAAGTCTTCTCCTGGAACGATTGGAAAAGTTCAAATAGATAAAATTGAAATTATCCCTAAAACATTTACAGACACGAGAATCTTCGCCTATATCTTAGCAGAGATACAATTATTCTTATTGATTTTGCCCGGTTTTCTGATCTATACCCTCATGCAGGGGCGCGGAAACAAGATAAATCTTTTGGCTCTGCTTACTCCGTTATCTGTTTTTTTCTTCCTGTTTTTATATTTTATTTTATTCATAAACCAAAAATTTTCGCATTTTCCTCTGTTGGACAAATGGGTTTTGCTGATCTGCTATCTAGCGCTCAATTTACTACTGTTTCTTTGGCTTAAACAGAAAAAAGAAATAGGAACTTTGTTCGCAAATTTTCGTCTGATCGGCTGGGAGATGTTTGCACTTTTTATCGTAACTTTTGTTGTCACTGTAATAGTAGTAGGCGATCTGGAGTTGCCACTCTTTACTTTTACATATAATGAATTGTTTTCAAGGACTTATGGGGCTTTTGGCGCGCATGACCCTGTCTTTCATTACGTAAACGGAATTGCGATTCTACAAGAAGAACCTTTTTCAAAATATTACGAAAATGGGAAACTATTTTACGGCGTTCAAGATAGAGGGATAATGGCAGGTGTTATATATGCCGTCCTCAGAGGAATTGGAAGCCCAATTAATTCTGCTATCGCGAATAGTTACGGATTCTATACACTGTTTGGTTCTGCTTTTAATATACTGTTTTTATTGCCAATACTTGGCTTGCATAAATATTTTTTCAAAGATGGGGAAAGACCGTTGTTCATAGTTTTTCTCGTTTCTGCAAGTGCTTTTATTATAACAAATTATTATATAACCTGGTTCAAATTAGCCGCTGCTGGATTAGTTATATCAGGGATAGTCTTGTTACTCGTTGATAAAGAAAACATAAAACAGTGGCTTTTGACTGGAGTTATTTGGGGGATTGCTACAAATTTTCATCCGAGTTTAGCTTTAACTTACCCGGTTGTTACTCTTTGGTTGTTATACAGGTTTTTCAAAGCCCGTGAATATCAATTTACCTCGACCATTATCGCATTTCTACTTTTAGTTGGAGCTTTTCTTGCGATGAATGCTCCTTGGACAATAATAAAATCAGTACACTTTCCTGATACAAATGTGTTGTTTAGGCAGCATTTTCTCGATTTTGAAAAGTATGATCCTGAAACAGGTATTGTTGGCAGTATCAAAAGCTTTGGGAATAAATACACAATAAAAGAGCAGGTAAATCGAAGATTAGAGAGGGGGGGTAAAAGTTTTCGTGTCGAAGAATTTGTTTATTTGTTGAAAGTATTTGCTAAGGAAACTTGGCAGCGATTTTTAAATATATGGAGTTTTTTAGAGACTAGTTATATTGCTTTTGTTTTTACGCCTTTGGTCTTTTTATGGTTTCTTTTAAGCTGTATTAAACGCTTATTTCCAAAAGCGGTGAATGACTATTCCCCTTTGACACAAAGGAAAGAGAAAGAGGCCCGAGTACTTATGATAACTCAAGTGCTCACTGTACTCTTGATTATAATTGGGAGCTTCGGCCCTTTTTCTCCGGATATTACCTGGCATCTCCCTATGAGTTGTACGGCTATTATAATATACTTGCTGATACAGAAAATTATTACTTTTGGTAGAATTGGAATCATTTTTTTAGTAACATATTCTCTTTTTACATACTATCGGCTCTTTTTCCCATTTTTCTAATTCATTGAGATGAAAAATCATATTATTCCCCCAATAGCAGGCTGATGTTCTCCAAATCAATTGGCCCGTTTATACTTAGAGTTTTTCTCCAAACTCCTTTTCCCTATGAGCAGGAAACTTTTGTTATGAAAAAATCCAATTTACTGATGAACAAATAATGCTTGTCGTTTCAGCAGTAATAAACAGATGCTACCCAGTTCATCAGTTATTTTATTGCGAAGCTACTTGTTACAATTGGGAAAAGAAATGCGGCGGCCTTGGAAAGCTGAGCGAGTGCCCATAATCTGAAAGAAAATCATCAGTTAAAAGGCTTTTTACAGGCTTGTATATTATGTACAGGAACCTGTCTGCAATATCTTTTGCTGAGAACAGTTCGTTTTTGAGTATTTGGGGGGAGTCAATACATCTGAATCTTTTTAAGGTGGAATAGACTAATCCGGATATTTCATGAATATTGTATCAAATTTTTAAAAATTGCTGATATTCCAATATACGACACGGAGAACATTACAATTTTACAATATCCAAAGTGTTCACCAAAGGTCAGTCCATACGGCGCCATCTTCTTTGCGTATTTTTGCAGTAAATAGAGTTTACTATTACGTAATGCAAAAAACTTCGAACCTGACACCGCCTGAACTGATGAAATATCCGGGCTAAATACCAGACAATAGGGGAGCTGACCAAAGTGCTGGTTAACTACTTGAATATGCAATCCTTTCTTCTCTGTGTCTCGATATTTTCCCTCCTTTTTCAGGCTTTTTCTTTAAAGGTGCGGAAAAGAAAGAATGCCAGCATGTAGATGGCCAGACCAACGAGTAAGGTCTTGTTGAAGCCCCAGTGTATGGAGATAAGCACGCTGCTTATGCCGCCAATAACGGTGAAGAGACCGTTCATGCCCCAGGCCCAGGCAATGGCCCCTGAAGGCCGCTTGCGGACTGCCAGGATCCCTAAAGGGAAACACATGCCCATAAAAAATCCGGCCGGAAAGATAATCAGGGCCGCAGAAAAAATACGTGTTGCCAGGTTAAAGGGAAGCAGCTGGTTAAACAGAAACGGGTAGCTGAGGAGAAGCAGGCCTACCGAGACAACGGTGCCGACAAACGGTATGGTCCATCTGCTGTCTGGTCGTATCCTTAAGGCATCGGCACTGTAACTTCCCAGGCCTGCCGCGATGAGCAGACTGCAGACAACGCAGGAATATGTGTAGAGAGGGAAGCCAATCAGTTTCATAAAGATCTGGATAAAGACCAGCTCGATGATGATAAAGCCTGCGCCAAGACAGGCAAAATAGCCCATTGTCTGTGGCTTATGTGGCCATTTCTCTCTTCCGACCCTGGCAAAGAGAAGGGGGATCAAGATAAACACCATGGCGAAGAGAAAAGCCCCCGCCCCGGTAATAAACAAATGGGCCAGATCGGTTGGCAGCATACGCTCGTGGTACTTGCCGTCTGTTCCACGGTAGATGTACTGGGAAGAGAGAAGGGCTGCTGTTCCGTAGTCCATATACTTTTCCGGATATGCCCTTTTGTAAAACTTCCACTCCTTTCTGAGATAGTTAAAATAGGGCAGATTGTCGGTTGCTGCAGAGACACGATAGGGTACAAAATCCAAGGTTTCCTGGGAGAGCTTGCCGGAATAAAATTCGTCGGTCAGCATTGAATCTTCTGGACGATAGGGGTCTTCAAGGAGCTTGACGCTTCCCCAGAACCAGGTACGCAGTTCTTCGACCTCTTTTTCTGTCCAGGGGGTCATCCTCACCAGAAAGGTCGGCAGGTTATCCTGGACATTCGGAGCGCCAAAGACAAGCACATGTTTACGAAAGTTACCTCTGCCCATCTCTTTCCAGGCCCTGGCGGCAGTGGTCACCATACGCGGATAGATATGATGGTTGATCTGCAGCAGGCCGTCTTCTTTCAGATGGCTGAAATACTCCTTGTAGGCATCTGAGGTCTGCAGGTAGGTCGTTGCCATCGCCCCGCTTCCCGCGGCAATAGAGCTGGATGTGTGATTGCTGAAGATCTGAATAATATCGTATTTCTTGTCTGTGGCGCGTAAAAAACTGCGTCCTTCTCCGACATGGGCAGTCACTCTCGGGTCGTTGAAGATACCTCCGTTATAGTCCTTGTAGAGCTCTGTTCCCGCTTTGACAACAAAACCAACCATTTCAACAGCGTCGATATGGCTTGCACCAAAGGTTAAGGCGGCCTTGGTTTCCTGGCCTGCGGCGCTGCCGATAATAAGCACCTCGGGGTGGCTGCCCTCTTTGAGAGAGTCGGCGAGATAGACGGCCTGAATCCCGAAATGTGATGGGCTTGAGGCTGGAAGCGAGGCGCGAAGCTTCTGATAGTCGCCATCGAAGGGGAAAATAAAACTGGATTGATTGCCACCGTCGTAGGCTACATGCTTCCAGCGATCCTGGTTGATAATTTCAACCTTACTGATCGGATCCCAATAGGATGCTTCCAGTTTACCGTGGTTTATGTCAGACATCACACCGCGTTTGGTGATGTGGTGCCTGAAGTCAAAATATTTATTGATATACCCCTCCGTCAGATACGATTTCCCACAGGGGATGGCAATAACCAGTAATCCGGTAATCAACAGCGCCGCAGAGACCTTCTTGTTTGTGGAAAAGAGTCCGGCTGCAACAAAGCCAATACCTCCACTGATTATCGTTATACCACCTGGGCCGACGAAGGGCGTCAGTGGGGCAATAAGCAGACATCCCAGGCCAGCTCCCAGTAGATCCCAAAAGTAGAGCTTTTGTATCGAGGCAGAGTAGGCGTTGAAGATAACGGTGATGATCAGACCGGCAAGAAAAAAGGGCAGGGAAATGACAAAATAGAGGATACAGAACAGGGCTATAGTCTTGAACGGTTGGTAGTAAAATCCGTGAAAATTTATCGGCAACACGTTGATCAGGGGCAAGATCAGTATACTGGAAATCCCGTAGAGGATGGAAAGCGTTGTCAGGAGGCTATGCGGGGCAGCGTCTTTGAGCAGTTTGGTCTTCAGAGAGAGAAATACACCGGCAAGACCGAAGCAGAACATGACCATTGTGATAATCATATAGGCCATGTTCGGATGCCATATAACGTCAAAGGTTCGAACCAGAGACAGTTCTATGGTCAGGGCGCTGAGGGCAACAAAAAACAGGGCGAGTGAAATATGTTTCATGGGCTCAAAAGGGTTCGGTTTGAATCTTGGAGTATGGCGTTCTACAGTGGAGATTTCAGTATGTATCCTTTTTCACAGAATCTGATTCGTTGCTGTTTGAAAAAACAACATTGCTCTTGTCAGAGGTGGCCTTCGAGGAGTATCAAGGTTTTATCGATAAAGAAAACGGAAGGCATATAAAACCGCACTAAGCTAACACAATGTCGAGGCAAAGGCTACATCTTTATAAGAAGACCGTAAAACGAGATCCTCCACCCGCAAGGCATATATCTGGCATGGTCGTCAGGTCCGGTGGAACCATTTTCTCAATTCTGCGAAGGAAAATCGTTTTATTACCGGCCTGCCATGCGGGCAGTGGGAAAAAAGATCCGCCTCGGCCATATCGTTGAGAAGCTTGTTGATTTCCTGTGAAGAGAGGCTTGTTCCCCCTTTTACCGCGGCCTTACAGGCCATTGTTGCAAGGATATTGTCCAGAATATGTCCGCCGTCTGTCTGCTCACTGCCAAACTGATCGAGTATGTCCAGAAAAAGCTCTCTCGGGCTGTGGGATGCGCTCAGGGCCGGTACTGAAGAGAGTACGAAGGTGTTACCGCCAAATTCGCGGAAAGCAAAACCCATACGCTCAATCTCTTGCCGATGTTTTATGGCAAGCTGGCTCTGCAGGAGAGAGAGCTCAACCGTTTCAGGGAACATGAGCGTCTGTTTGGCAACGCTTCGCTCGTGGTACTGTCTGTACAGCTTCTGATAGAGGAGACGCTCATGTGCCGCATGCTGATCGATCACAAGAAGACCTTCCTGATCCTGGCAGAAGATATACAGGTTGTCAAATTGCCCTATGATGTTGAGATGATGTCCGGCGCTGGACGCAGGAAGGGAGAGGTCCTTTGGGGGAATGGTGTTTTCCTGTAAAATTTCTCTACTTCCAGCTCCTTGCTGTGTCGATTGCGATACGGCTGGAGCAGGCTCAGATGTCTGCACTCTCCAGGTTGAGGCTGCTTTTGTGTCTCTGGCAGTCGGTGCCGAGTCGACAGGGACGTGAACAGAGCCTTGTGTATTCTGATTTCCCCTCGTGTATGCCGACGTATTATCCTGGCCAGATGCAGAGGCTGGAGGGTTGGCGAAGAGGTTTTCTCGATCTATGGGCACGGCACTGGCCGGCCTTCTTCTGTCTTTTCCGAAGATAGCGGTTTGCAACTCCCGTTGATACTCTTCGATCGCTACGGTAATGGCCTGACTGATGAAGGTGTGTATGTTCTGGGCGTTTCTGAAGCGAACCTCGTGTTTTGCCGGGTGGACGTTAACATCCACCTCCTGATGGGGCAGAAGCAGATGGACAAGTCCGGAGGGGCTTTTGCCTTTCATCAGAAAGGAGCGGAGCCCTTCGCCGACGGCATGGGTGATCATCCTGTCCTTGACCGCCCGATTGTTGACAAAAATCCGCAGTCTTGACGGGCCGACGGTAATCTTTTCCGGCGGAACGAGAAAACCATGTACGCTGGTGTCCGCCAGCTCTTTTCCTCCTGCCGCCGAAATCGGGATAAAGGGCCCTGAGTAGCGGAGTATTGTTACAAAACGTTGTTTAAGATCCATACTGCTGTCCAGACGAAGGACTTCTCTTCCCTCCAGATGCAGTATGAACAGTATGTCAGGACAGCCAAGGGCGTAGTTTTTAACCACCTCTTCGATATGTCCGAGTTCTGTTCGTCGTGTGCGCAGAAATTTCTTTCGTGCGGGGGTGTTGCCAAAGAGATTGCGAACCTCAACCGTTGTTCCCGGGCTGCAGCCGGTTTCGTGGACCTTGGTCAATTTCCCGTAATCGAGGACGATTTTTGTGCCAAGATCGTTGTCCTGGGGCCGCGATATTATGGTCATTCTGCTTACAGAGCCAATAGAAGGTACAGCTTCACCACGAAAACCCAGGCTGGCAATGGAAGCAAGATCCTTTTCGTCAGCAATCTTCGAGGTCCCATGTCGCTCAAGACTCATCAGCAGGTCATCCTCGCCCATACCTTCGCCGTCGTCTACGATGCGAATGAGGCCGGTGCCTCCACCCTGGATCTCTATCTCAATGCGTGTTGCCCCGGCATCGATACTGTTTTCAATCATCTCCTTGACGACCGATGCCGGCCGTTCGACCACTTCACCGGCTGCAATCTGATTGGCCAGTTGCTCTGGGAGTATACGAATTTTACTCATATTCTGTCTTTTCTGTTGTCTTTTTCGTTTGTGTTCATTTGCGCTCACAGGGCAAAAAATCTGCTTATATAAATACCGCTTTATGCTAGTATAGCAAGATTCTAAAAACGGGTTTGCATTTTCGTGGGAAGGGCTAGAGGCCCGTATGGCTATGAAATGGTAATATTTTAAGGGGACGCGGGGTGTCACCGGGCAAGAAAAAAACAACAGGCAGTACAAAGGCTGCGGGCAAAAAGACGGTCAAGGCTCCGCGAAGGCAGCGGGTTTTGGGGGAGAGAAGCGTCTATCTCTTTATTCTTTGTCTTTGCCTGCTGCAGATGTCTTTTCTGACCGGAGTGCTGTACTTCTACAACAGCCTTGGTATTCCAGATCTTCGTTCTGTCGCCAATTATCGGCCTGCTGAGGCCTCGATAATATACGATCGACGGGGAAATATTGTCGACCGGATCTTTGTCGAAAACAGAACGGTGGTCACCCATGACCAGATGGCCCCTTTCCTGGCGGCCGCATTTGTCTCCGCAGAAGATGGCAGGTTTTTTGAGCATCCGGGGCTTGATTTTTTCTCGGTTCTTCGGGCTGCAGTGCATAACCTCAAAGATGGTGCCAGAAGTCAGGGCGGTTCGACCATTACACAGCAGGTAATCAAGTCCCTGCTTCTGACCCCTGAAAAGACCTATATCAGAAAACTGAAGGAATCAATCCTGGCCTACAGGATAGACAAGCTCCTGAACAAAATGGAGATCCTCTACGTCTATTTGAACCAGATCTATCTCGGTGAAGGGGCCTATGGGGTAGAGGCTGCAGCACAGACCTATTTCGGCAAGAGTGCCAGGATGTTGAGCCTGGGCGAATGTGCCCTTCTTGCCGGTCTTCCCCAGGCACCGAGCCGGTATTCTCTGTTTTCTCATCTGGACAGGGCAGTCGAAAGACAAAGATATGTCCTCAACAGGATGGCAGCGGAGGGGTATATAACCGACGAGGATGCCCAAAAGGCCTTTAACGAGAAGGTTCGACTTAATCCGCAGAGGCAGGCTGCAGATGATGAAAATGCGTATTATCTCGATGTTGTTAAAAAAGAGGCCCGCGCCTATCTGCATAAGCCCCTGCAAACAGCGGGAGCGAAAATATATACCACACTAGACTCGGCGATACAGAAAAATGCCTTTCTGGCAGTAAAAAAAGGGGTCGAAGAGAGTAGGGTTAGACAGATTTCCGCCGGTGTCAAGGTCGATGAACCGCTGCAGGCGGCCCTTGTATGTCTTGAAAATAAGAGCGGCAAGGTGCGGGCGCTGGTCGGCGGTATTTCACATAAAGCCTCTCCGTTTAACAGGGCTACCCAGGCCAGACGGCCGGTTGGCTCGACCTTTAAGCCTTTTGTCTATGCCGCGGCACTCGAGCAGGGGATGACCCCGGATTCAAAGATTAATGATGCTCCACTTGCCATCAGAGGCAGGGACGGGAAGCCCTGGACGCCGAGGAACTATTCCGGGCGCTATCATGGGCAAACGACCTTGGCTGAGGCCCTTGCCGGTTCGTACAATGTGTCCGCTGTCCGCTTGTTGCGCAAGGTGGGGAACGGCAGGGTAGAGCGGCTGGCGCGGGCCTCCGGTATAACCGCCGCACTGCCGCCGGATCTCTCTTTGGCTCTCGGTTCAGCCGATGTCTCTCTTTTGGAGATGACCGATGCCTATCTGCCTTTTTCCGGGGATGGGAGCGCTGTTTCCCCTCTCTTTATCGAAAAGATTGTGCTGCCGGATGGAACTGTTGTTTCTCCCAAAAGAGAAAGGGCCCGTAAACCTGTCCTCAATGCCCGGGTGTATCAACAGATGCGTCAGATGCTGTATCAGGTCGTTTTTGCAGGAACGGGAAAAAAGGCAGCCGTTGTGCCCGGTGTGCGGGGGGGAAAGACCGGCACCTCAGATGCCTGCCGGGATGGTTGGTTTGTCGGTTACGATACCAGATATACCACCGGCGTCTGGATCGGTTACGATCACAATCACCCTATGGGACGAGCGGAAACCGGAGGAAACTCCGCCGCGCCGATATGGCGTGATTTTATGCTGAAACTGGTCTCTCGATAGATGCGGCTGGAAAACCATGTTATTCAATACAGGCAACCGGGTGACAGGGCGTCGGGTGTTTCTCGGAAGGTGTTTTGTTCTTTGCAGATCAGGGTATGTCTCTTCGCGGTACAGTTCTCTTGCCTTCTTGTCCGGTAGAAGATTGAGATGAAAAGCCCGCCTCTTCAGGAGCTGCCGCTTGTTTTAGAAGAGGTTTCTGGTCTTTTTCTGCGGTTGCGCTTTTTATGCGGGGAAGAAAGTCACCTATTGGCAGGGCGATGGTTGAGCCACAGCCGCAGGCCTCGTGGGTGAAGAGAAAAAGACCGCCATACAGGCGATTAAGCCCTTCCTGGTAGCCATTAAACCGGAGATCCTGGTCTTTGAGAAAAGCGTCAAGGCTCTCCCAGCGGGTCCCACATTTGGGGCAGGATTTGTAAAAGGAGCTGTTTATCTTTGTGTTTGCCGAGAGGCCTTCTAAAAGATTGAGAAAGAGTTGAGGAATCTCCTTGAATTCTGTTTGTCGTTTCTTGTGCATTTCTGGTTTTCTGCTGTGTTGGTAAATAGCATTCAATGTTGTATCCTCTGTATGCTTGGGGCCAAATTTTTTTACGACTGGCTGCGATTTGAGTTTTTGGAAACCGTCAAGTCGTCTGGCAGTGGCCTGTGACAACCAGATGTGATCATTATACGGTCAGTTGTTTTCTTTGCAGTAAGCATTCGGTAATTTTGGTGATTTTTTGATTATCGTTGAAAATAAAACTTTGGTGAAGATGTGAAAGCTGTGTTGCAGCGGGTACTGTGGGCCAGGGTCATTGTCGCTGGTCGCTGTGTTGGCAATATTGACAAAGGCATGGTTATTTTGCTTGGTGTTCGGCAGGGAGATTGTGTCTCCGATGTTGCCCCCTTTGCCGAAAAGATTGCCAACCTACGGATCTTCAGCGATGCAGAGGGAAAGATGAACCGATCTCTTGTCGATGTGGAGGGAGAGGCTCTGGTTGTCTCCCAGTTTACGCTGTACGGGGATTGTCGTAAGGGGCGCAGGCCGGGGTTTTCTGCGGCCGCAGGCTCGGCGTCGGCTGAGCCTGTCTACCGGCAGTTTGTTGAACGTATGCAGGATCTTGGTGTGTCGGTTGCGACAGGGATATTTGCTGCCGATATGCAGGTGGAGCTTGCCAACGACGGTCCGGTAACTCTGATCGTTGATTCGGATAGCTGAGCTGGCTGGATGCAATGGGCAGCCACGATAAAAGGTTCGCTTGTCCCTTGGTTGATGACTGGCAGCAGCTTTCCAACTCTCCGGTTCTTGCGTTGTTGAGGCTGAGAAAAATCGATTCCTGCCTTGATCTTGACAAAAAAATAGAATATTGCAGAGTCTCCCTTGGAAAGGGGGAAGAGACATTGTATAAAAATTCTGAAAAGGCGTATCTCTATGGCATTTATTGTGGGAAACAGATATTCTGGTTTTACATTAAAGAAGACAAAATACCTCGAAGAGATAGATTCCACGATCTTTCTGTTTGAGCATGCTTCTTTGGGCTGTCCTCTTCTGGCAATAAAGAATAGCGACAACAACAAGACCTTCTCTGTTGCATTCCATACCATCCCCACCGATTCAACAGGTGTTGCGCATATCCTCGAGCATTCTGTCTTGATGGGCTCCAGGAGATATCCGGTAAAGGATGTCTTTGGAGAGATCAACAAGGGAGGGCTGACCACCTATCTCAACGCGATGACCGGTGCTGACTGCACCTATTATCCGTTTGCAACGCGTAATCTGAAAGAGTATTTCAACATTATGTCTGTCTATTGTGATGTGGTCTTTCATCCGCTTCTCGAGCGGTCGACCTTTGAGCAGGAGGGCTGGCATCTGCATCAGGAGGATGAGGAGTCGCCCCTTCTCTACCAGGGGGTTGTGCTCAACGAGATGAAGGGGGCCTTTTCTGACCCGATCCGCCATCTCTTTCACCATATCTTTGCAGGCCTTATGCCCGGCTCGACCTACGCGCACGAGTCTGGTGGAGACCCTGAGCATATACCGGACTTGAGTTATGAAGAGTTCTGTGCCTTTCATCAGAAACATTACCACCCCTCAAACGCGCTGTTTTTCCTGTACGGAGATGCCCCTCTGGAAGATGAACTCTCGTTTTTGCAAGCGGAACTCCTCTCCAGATACGCGGAGCGAAAAGACAGGCTGCGGATTGTCCCGGGCCAGATCGCCACGAGTCCGGTTTTCAGGCAGGGAACCTATGCCGTTGATTCGAGAGATTTGACGGCCAAGACCCTGCTCGCCGTGGCAACCAACGTTGCAGACAACAGGGCAAGAGAGGAGAATACCGCCTTTCAGATCATCGCCAATATCCTTTATAACTCTGATGCTTCGCCCCTGAAGAACAGTATCGTCTCCAGTGGCCTGTGCAAGGATTTTGGAGGGCTGTATCTTGCCGGCTCCTCCTGCAGAACGCTTATGATCACCTATGTGATGGGCAGCGAGGTCGAAAACAGGGACGCCTTTCTTGATCTCTACAGGGCGGCTCTTGAAAAGCTGGTCGAACAGGGGCTTGATCGGGAGCTTGTTCTTGCCGAGCTCAATAAATATGAGTTTTCGCTGCGCGAAGACGTCTCGAAGGCACTTCGAGGTCTTGATTTCATCGGCAAGGCGATGATCGGCCTGAAATACGATATCGATCCCCTCATCTATCTTGAAAAGGATGCCCTGCTCAAGTCTTTGCGGCACAAGGCACTGCACGAAGGCTACTTTGAACAACTCGTCCGTCGATATCTGCTCGATAACCCATCCAGGGTCGTTGTTACCTTGAGTCCTGATCCAGAACAACAGTCCCGGAGCGTCTCCAGAGAGCGAGAGCGTCTGCTGGCAATTGTGGCCGGAGAGTCTGCTGAAGAAAAAGGGCAACGTCTGCGGCGCACCCGGGAACTGATAGAAGGCCAGCAACGGCCAAATAGCGATGAGACCCTGGCTTTGCTGCCCCAGTTATCCCTCGACGATCTGACAACCGATCTCGCCTTTCATTCGGTCACTCCGCTTGAGATGTTTGGTCAAGAGGTGCTGGTGAATGAGCTCTATACAAATCGTATAAGCTATATCGATATCGGCTTTGATGTCTCAAGCCTGAATGCTGCGGAGCTGGCCTTGCTCGATGTCTTTGGAACCATTGTAACCGAGATAGGGACCGACAGACTTGACTATCAGCAATTTGCCAAGGAGGCTGCCACCTGTACCGGGGCGTTGACGCACTCGCTGACCTGTTATTCGCCCAAGGGGAAGACAGGGCGGACAAGACCGGTGTTGTGGATTCATCTCAAGTGCCTGCCAGAGTATCTTGAACGGGCACTGACACTTGTTGCGGGCCTTTTTTCTTCTGTCTCCTTCGAGAACAAAACCAGAATTGGCGAGATTGTGGCCCGGGAGTTCACCTGGGCCGAGCATTCGGTGCAGAGTGAGGGCTACAGCCTGCCTCTGTCGAGGGTCTTTGCCCATCTCAGTGATGCCGGAAAATACAGCGAGGCCTTCAATGGGGTGACCTCCTATCTTGCCTTGAAAGAGCTGTGTGCCGATTACCAGCAAAACGCGGAACTCTTTCTTGCCCGCTTGCAGAAGATGGCAGAAAAGATCTTTACCCGAGCCAACCTTATCCTTGCCAATACCGCAGAACGACAGGAGATTGACTCGTTTGCCGAGAAGGGGGGGGTTATTGTTGACAGCCTGCGTGACAGGCCGATAGAGAACAATATGCTGCCGGATCCGCCGTTGAAGAGAAGTGAGGCCTTTATCACCGGTGCTGAGGTGGTTTTTGCGGTCCAGGGTGGCAACATTTTTACCAACGGGGATGGCTATAACGGCCACTTCGAGGTTCTTAAAACCTATTTGAGCAGGGATTATCTCTGGAACTCTGTGCGTCAGATCGGCGGTGCCTATGGCTGCTTTGTCCAGTTTGGTCAATTGACCGGCAACCTTGCCTATGTCAGTTATCGGGATCCTCAGGTAAGAAAGACCTATGAGGCCTACGACAGTGTACCCGAGGCCGTGGCCGGTCTGAGGCTGGGAAGAAAGGCGCTGGATCAGCTTATTGTAGGAACTTACGGTGCCTTTGATCCTCTGCAGAGTCCAGCGGTCAAGGGTGCTGTGGCAAGAAATGAGTATCTCAACGGGATCACAGCCGCCTTCAAGAAAAAGAGGCTTGAGGAGATCGTGACGACGACGTCCTCAGATCTGCGGGCCTTTGCCGATCTCTTTGCGCAAATGACCGCCAACAGTTACAGGGCAATCATAGGAAACCGCGATAAGATCGAAAAAGACTCGGCCCTTTTCGATCAGATAACAGAGCTGTAGCCCGTTTAACGGGGCGTTGAGCCGTCGCACTTCTATATGTCGATATCTTTTAGCCTGGGAAAGAAAGATGCAGATAATCCTCTATGGTGCTACAGAAAACGGATATATGATCGCAAGCCAGCTCTGCGCAGACCATGATGTGATTCTGATTGACGAGGCGGAGCATTTACCGGAAAAATTCACAGGCCTTGATATCAGCCAGATTGTCGGCAGCGGTGCCGATATCGCTGCCTTGCAGAAGCTGAACATCGAAGAAGAATCCCTGTTCGTTGCCTGTACTGCGGTCGATGAGGCAAATATCGTCGCCTGCTGGACAATCAAAAAGATCTCAGATATGCAGACGGTCTGTCTTGTCAGCAGACCGGAGATCTATCAGAATCTGCAGGCGGGGCATCAGTCTTCGTATCAGACCAGATATGATGTCGACACCACTCTCTGGCCGGAAAGACTGCTTACTGAAGATATCTTTCGTATTCTGACGGTTCCTGAGGCCCTTGATGTTGAATATTTTGACGATCGTCAGGTACAGCTTTTTGAGTATCGAATCAAAGAAGACACCCCGCTGTGCAATAAAAAACTGATGGACTATGCCTTTCCCGCAGATGTCCTGGTCGTCGGTGTTACCCGCGGTGAGACCTTGTCTGTGCCCGATGGACAGTATCGGATCCAGGTTGATGACAAGGTTATTTTTATGGGAACAGAACAGGGGCTTGACCTTCTGGCCGCCGATTTCTTTGCAAAAAAATCACAGATAGCATCCGCTGCGGTTATCGGAGGGGGCAATGTTGGCTACTCTCTGGCAGAAAAGATGGAGCAGATTGACATCAAGGTAAAGATTGTCGAGCTGGATGAAAAACGATGTGTTTTTCTTGCCGACAGGTTGCAAAAGAGCCTGGTCCTGCAGGGAGATGGAACAGATCTTGAACTGCTCGAAGAAGAATCTATAGGCGGTATGGATGTGGTGGTCTGTGTGACCAGCAATGATGAGAAAAACCTGTTGTGCTCTCTGCTTGCAAAACAGCTTGGTGTTCAGCGTATCATTACCCGCACCAACAGTGAACAAAATGCAAAGCTCTTCGCTGCGGTCGGAGTCGATGTGGTTGTTTCTCCGATGCAGTCTACGATGACCGAGCTGTTGAACCTGGTCCAGGCGCGCTCCGTGGATATTCTCGCCTTTGTTGCCGGGGGGCTGGGCGAGGTCCTGCAGCTTACCGTCGACGACGGGTTTGTTCCCAGGATGGTTATGGATTGTAAGCTGCCGAAGAATGCGATAATAGGCCTTATTAAGCGGGAAAAACAGATCGTCGTTCCCAATGGTCAGACGACGGTATACCCCGGGGATCTGTTGAAGATATTTACCCTGGCGGGAAACAGTGAGGCCGTTCAGGCTGTATTTGCGCTATGAATTTACGTAACCTTGCCAAGGCACTGGGCCTGGTTCTCACAGGTTTTGGTCTGATTGCTCTCACTCCTGTTGTGGTTGCCATCCTGGACAAAGAGTACAGCGGGATTCTTCCCTATGTGGTGGCTTCCAGCGTGGGCGTTGGGCTGGGGATCCTGCTGAGATGGCGGGGAGGCTGGGCCTATGATTTTGACAGAATCAGCCGCACAGAAGGTCTGTGTATCGTTGCCCTTTCCTGGGTCGCTGTCTCGGCCATCGGGGCAATCCCCTATCTCTTTTATGGACTCAGCTTCGTTGATGCCTGTTTTGAGTCGGTTTCTGGTATCACCACCACCGGCGCCACCATTCTCGTTGATTTTTCCCTCTATCCCAGAGACTTCTTTTTCTGGCGCAGTCTGAGCCAGTGGCTTGGCGGAATGGGGATTATTGTCTTGTTTGTTGCTGTGTTTCCGCAATTTGCTGTCGCCGGCCGGCAGATTTTTTTTGCCGAGGCCCCGGGCCCCACAGAGGAAAAGCTGACCCCCCGTATTGCCCACACCGCCAAGGCCCTGTGGCTCATCTATGTGGGGCTGACCCTGGTGGAGATCATCCTGCTTTTCCTTGCCGGCCTGCCGTTTTTTGACGCCGTTTGTAATGGTCTTACAACACTTGCAGCTGGTGGCTTTTCACCTCATCCCCAGTCCATTATGGGCTATCAGAATTCGACGGTAACCTGGATTGTAACGGTTTTTATGTTTCTTGCCGGCTGTAATTATGCCTTGCAATACCGTTTTATTGTGCAGCGTCAGCTACGGGCCCTGCTCGGCAGCGAAGAGTTTCGTCTCTACTGTGGTTTGGTGTTTCTGCTTGCTGTTTTGCTCTGTCTGTTGCTGGTCGGATCAGAAGAGATCCCTTTTGCAGACGCCCTTAGAGATGGGCTTTTTCAAGTCATTTCAATCGTTACGACCACCGGGTTTTCCTCTGCCGATTTTGCGCTCTGGATTGTACCGGCACAGGCGGTGCTGATACTGGTGATGTTTGTCGGGGGCTGTGCCGGTTCGGCGGGTGGCGGGGTAAAGGTGGTCCGTGTCCTCTTTGCGTTCAAATATCTCAAGAGGGAGATTGCACAGGTCGTACATCCGCAGGCGGTCCTTCCGGTGAAGATTGATCGAAACAGTGTCCCGGATGATATCCAGCGTCAGATGATGGGGTTCCTTCTCTTCTATGTTGTCTTGCTTGTCTTGTCGGGTCTTACGGTGACCATGATCGAAAAAGACGCGATGCTGGGTTTTATCGGTACCGCCGCCACCATAGGCAATATCGGTCCGGGCTTTGGGGAAATAGGGCCTATGGGAACCTTTGCCCATCTCTCGGTTCTCACCAAGATTGTCTTTATCTTCGATATGATTGTCGGCAGACTTGAGCTGATCCCGTTGCTGGTTCTACTCCACCCGGATGTCTGGAGAACGAGGTAAGTCAAGACCGTCGAACAGGGCCATCACTTCCTCTGAGTATATTTTCAAAACGGATTTTCTTTAACTGTTTATGATAATTCAGTGGTGTCTCATAGTTGCCTCCACAACAAAAGTTGAGGAGAAACAGTTGGTTGCCTGTCAGGAGGCTTCAATAAATCAATAAGAGAACGCCTTT
>PDQQ01000005.1 GCA_002747825.1 Deltaproteobacteria bacterium | reverse complement strand
CTTTTTGCCGAGAACAAGGTGCAACCCTTTCTGCTCCCTGGGGCTGATCGTGCAGAGCTGTCCGCCAATGGCCGATAAACCGATACTGTCCGGTCGGCAGCGGCTGAGGAAGATCTGCGAGATCTGCTCCATACTCCAGATGGCCTTGGAGCCGATAAAGGTATCGGTGTGGACGGCAGCATCGACCAGGGCTATATCGAGCAGGGAACCTTCTGCATCAAGAATCTCAAAACAGGGGGAACGATAGCAGGCCTCTTCTGTTTTGACCTTGCCGGAGGCGATAATGCCTCCGGCAAGACCCGCGATGGTTGCCTCTATCATATAGGGAAAAACATTATTGGTACCGGTGGAAAGCGGTACAATTGGTACTGCCCCGCTCTCTTTTGCGACAACCCGGCTTGTCCCGTCTCCACCCAGAACAAAGATACAACTGGCACCGGCTTCGACCATAAGCCGGGCTGCCTTGCTTGAATCCTGCTGGTTGTTTTCTGCACGCATAGGTGTGGACTCCAGCTCAATCGGAGTGTCAACACCGCGGCAGGCCCGTGGCACGATGGCATAGTAATCCGGCATATAGATCACCCGCCTGACACCTGTTCTGGCGAGCCCTACAAGCAGGCGCCTGACAATGCGCACCTTTTCCTGATTGTCGAAAACACTGCCATGGGCAACGAGGCGTCGTATGTCCTTTCCTGAAACCGGGTTGGCGATGATACCGACTGTTGTCATGATAGCTTTCTCTATACTGTTTGTTGGCAACCCGGCCTGCAGACCGAAAGCTGCGGTCTCCAGGTTCCGGGTTGTATTCTCTGTCGTGGCTGGAAACTATCTGGTCCAGCCCTGCCGGTTTAAGATTGCATCTTCTCTACTGCGGCAACGATCTCTTCAGCCCCCGGGATAAACGCTTCTTCCAGAAGCGGAGAGAAGGGTACCGGGGTAAACGGCGCACCAATCCGCATAATGGGCCCATCGAGATAGTCAATCGCCTTCTCGGCAACCAGCGCGGCAATTTCTGCGCCTGCACCACCAGATTTAACAGCCTCATGGGCGACAACCAGATTATGGGTCTTTTTCACAGAACCGAGAACGGTATCGATATCAAGAGGTGCGATGGTACGCAGATCAATGACCTCAGCACTGATTCCCTTGCCTGCAAGGGTTTCGGCCGCCTCAAGGGCGCTATGCACCATCTGGGAATATGTCGCAATTGTCAAATCCGTTCCCTCCCGGCAGATATTTGCCTGGCCAAAGGGAACAGGCCCGGCATTCTCGGGTACCTCTCCTTCAACGCCATAGAGCATCTTGTGTTCGAGAAAAACAACCGGATTATCATCGCGGATAGCGGTGAGCAGCAATCCGTAGGCATCGGCAGGGGTGGCAGGGAGGGCTACCTTCAGCCCGGGCACGTGCATAAACCAAGCCTCCAGGGATTGTGAGTGCTGAGCGGCGGCTCCGATACCGGCTCCTTGAGGCGCCCTGAGCACCATCGGTATCTTGGCTTTGCCGCCAAACATGTAGCGCATTTTCGCTGCCTGATTGAAGATCTGATCCATGCAGACACCGATAAAGTCAACAAACATCAATTCGCATACAGGACGCAATCCTGTTGCCGCCGCACCTGTCGCTGCTCCAAGGATAGCACTTTCGGTAATCGGGGTGTCACGTACTCTCTTCTCTCCGAACTGCTCGTAAAGCCCCTTGGTTACACCAAAACATCCCCCAAACTGGCCGACGTCTTCACCAAAGATCAGTACATCAGGATCCCGCTCCATCTCTTCACGTAAGGCATCATTGAGGGCCTGCATATATGTTTTCTGAGCCATCTGTTTCCCTCCATCATTGGGTAATTAATTAATATTGCGTAAATATCAGATGTGTATGCTGTTCTAATTCACAGGTCAGGCATAGACGTCGATCAGTATATCTGCAGGTTGCGGTAACGGGCTTTCTTCTGCAAAACGAACCGCTTCTTCCAGCTCCGCCTCTATTTCCTTGTGCATCTTGTCGAGAGCCTTCTGGGTGATGAGCTTGTCCTTGAGCAGCTTTTTGGAAAAACCGGCGATCGGATCTTTTTTCATCCATTCGTCAACCTCTTCCTGCGTTCGATATACACACGCATCGCCCTCAAAATGACCGCGCCAGCGGTAGGTCTTGCACTCAATCAGAGATGGGCCATCCCCCTTACGCGCCCGTTTGACAGCAGCGCTTACCGCCTCGTAGACGGCGATAACGTCATTGCCATCGACGATCACACCCGGCATATCAAAGCTCGCTGCCCGGTCTGCGATATCGGTGATAGCCATCGATCTGCTGGTGTGACAGGATATCCCGTACCCATTGTTTTCATTGACAAATACAACGGGAAGCCGCCATACGCTCGCCAGGTTCATCGCCTCCTGCATGGCCCCCTCATTGGATGCCCCATCACCGAAAAAACAGGCGACAACCTGATCTCCCCCTTTGTACTGGATTGACAATCCGGCCCCGGCGGCGAGAGGACCACCACCGCCAACGATTCCGTTTGCCCCCAAAATGCCCAGATCGACATCGGCTATATGCATGGAACCGCCTTTCCCTTTGCAGTAACCGCTTATTTTCCCGAATATTTCTGCCATCATTATCTTGACATCTCCGCCCTTGGAAACCATCTGACCATGCCCCCGATGGGTGGCGGTGATATAGTCATCCTTGCGTAAAACGGAGCATGTGCCGGCAGCAACCGCCTCCTGGCCAATGCAGAGATGGACAAAACCCGGAATCTTGCCCGCGGCAAAAAACTCTGCCACCTTGGTCTCAAACTGACGGATCCGGTACATGGTCGCATACATTTGGATCATTTTTTCTTTGCTAATTGTCATTGCTTTCTCCTTGAATTGTTTCTGATTTTGAGTAGCAATCCGCAATCTGCCTGCATCACAGACAGGTTGAAAAACTTGCTGCTTTGCAAGGCAATTGCTCTTATTTCAGGGTGTCTTTAGAATGATCAACACTCATTCCATCTCCACGAAAACAGTAATTGCCGCATTGGCGGTGAGTATTGCCGAACAATCTTTCCCGAAGGCCTGAACACAGATCCCGTCGGCGATCATCCCTCCTTCAACCACACGGATACTCTGCCTGCCGACCGGAAGCTCGGCCAGGACAGCGGCCTGATCAACCTTGTCGGGAAAAGGGCATGCCAGCAGCACCTCAACATCTACGCCCTGGAAATCGTTACGACCGAGAATCTCTACCAGTCCGCACAAACAACTGCGACTGACAGCATCGCGCACCGCCCGGCATGCGGCCTTGGTGACATCCATGCCGTGGAGATCGGAGCCACAGCCCAGTTCGATAACAAAACGCTGTCTCTTCACTGGTCACCTCTTTACACAAGGATCATGGCTGGGTCTTCCAGGGAATCCGCCAAAGCCCGCAGGAAGGTTATCGCTGGAGCCCCGTCTGTTACCCGGTGGTCAAAGGTGAGGCTGAGCGTCATCATTGTGCGCTTGACGATCTTGCCGTCAGCATCTACGGCGGGGCGTTCAACGGCCCTGCCAACCCCGAGAATGCCGGTTTCAGGCGGGTTGAGAATGGGGGTAAAGCCATCGATACCGAGCATACTGACATTGGTGATGGTGAACGTACCGCCCTGCAGCTCATCCATTGTCAAGCCGCCTTTTCTTGCCTTCCCTGCAAGTTCACGGATTTCCTTTGCCAGTTCAATCAGGGTCTTTTTCTCTGCCTCCTTGACATGGGGGACAACCAGTCCGTTTTCCAGGGCGACAGCGATGCCGAGATGTACCTGCCTGTGCTGGACAATACCCTCATCGGTAAGCCAGGAGTTCATATACGGAAACTTCATAAGGGTTCGGCTGACCGCCAGGGCAATGATGTCGTTATAGGAAATGCGTGGAATATCTTCCTGTCTGGCGTATTTTGCCCTTACCTTGTCACGAAAGGCCACCATAGCCGTGACATCACACTCGACAAAGGCTGTCAGTTGTGCGGAGTTGTGCAGGCTGGCCATCATGTTGTCGGCGATGATTTTACGCATTCCAGACAATGGCGTAATTTCCGGTTCAGAGACCGCCTTTATCTCCTTTTTCTGCCCGGAAGAAGGTTGTATTGCCCGCAAGACGTCCACCTTGAGAATTTTTCCCCCTTCCCCGGAGCCTGTGATTTCTGAGAGATCGATGCCGGAGTTCCTGGCGAGTTCTATTGCCTGGGGCGCCGCGTTGTACGAGGCGTATTCGTCTGTTGGCGGAGTGTAGTTGAGGATATCTTTTTCGGTAATCCTGCCGCCCGTCCCGGTTCCGACCACCTCTGTCAGGTCTATACCTTTTTCTTTGGCCAGTCTGCGGGCAACCGGTGAGGCCTTTACAAATCCACCATTTCCGGACTTCTTGCCTCCAGCTTGTTGTGCTGCAGGCTGTTTTTCTGCGGGCCTCGGGCTGGCTGGCTCTCTGGGGGCCGGAGTCTCACCGGCGGCAGCCAGAACCCCAACCACTGTTTTTATCGGTACCGTCTCGCCTTCCTGGACGAGGATTTGAGCAAGTACACCATCTTGTCCGGCCTCTACCGTATTGGTGATCTTATCCGTTTCCACTTCAAAGAGGGCCTCGCCCGCCTTGACGTTATCCCCTTCTTTCTTTAACCATTTTGAAAGTTTTCCTTCCTTCATGGTCAGGCCCCATTTGGGCATGAGAATGTCTGTTGCCACTGTCTTTGCCTCCTTTTTCTGAGTCTGTTACATACCAATCAATGCAGGTCTGCTTCTCGCTGTCCTCCTTGGCCTGTTTGGGAACAGTCTTGTTTTTCAGTCAGCAAATAGCATACCGAACAGGCAGTTACGGCAATAAAACCTTTTCTTTTTGACGACAGATTCTGGTTTATGTCGGTATCCGGCGTAGGGGCCGGCGGAAAAACGGGAGGACTTTTTTGGGCGTTGTCGGAATGTTGCAAAAAGAGAGGGATAGCGATCTGAAGAAGAGGGACAAAAAAGGTAATTCTGTCCGGCCAATGCCGGGCAGTGGCGGCGTGACTGTTCAATATTGGAACATTGGGCCAATGGTTGGTCGAAAAAAGAACATAACTGTACAAAACGATCCACGGTGGCCTTTTCAGGACGATCCACGGCAGTCTTTTCAGGAACAGGCTTCCAGAGGCCTTTAGAGTAAATCCTGGATTGCTAGAAGTTTTTCAGCCCATTGTAGCAATATCCATTTTTTTGTGCTAGACTCTCAACCGCAGTCGTCTTCTCTCCTTTTGCTCTGAATACTTCCGTAAAAAGCACCTCATATCCGAGAGGAGGGGGCTGTTCCAGTTCTCGAGATGGTTCGGGATCTCTTTTCTTTTTTTTGCATTTTCCTGCACCTCGATAGAACAAAATACAATGGTCTTCAAAGGGCCTGTGTCGAATGATGGATCTGTTCTGCGGGCCTTTGCAACGCTTTCTGGCAAGGAAGCTTGTTTGTCGGAAGGGGGCATTTTCTCAGTGTTGTAACAACAGCTAAACCCTGCAAGTACACGAGAGGTGAGAATATGCATGAGCTTGTAAGGTACAAAAACAGATATTCAATAACCAGACCTTTCCACGACAGAGGAGCTTTAACGGACCAGCTCAGACTGGATTTTGAACCGGACAGGGAGAGCTGGCGGCGGTTTGTCAATGGTAAAGACAGCGGTCAAAGCAACATCAAGACAAGTATCAAGGAGTCCTGGCAGCGTTGTCTGCAGATGGGGGTTGACCCGGCTTTGCAGAGATGCAGAGATTTTTGCGAAGAAAAATCGCTTGGCAGTGAACATCAGTTCTTGCGTGAGGTTATTAAAAATACCACGTCCGAGCTTTCCGGTTATCTCAAAGAGAAAGAGTTGTTGTTCACCGCCTGTGACAGACACGGGTTTCTCACCGCATCTATTGGTTCGTATAAGGCCCTTCGACAGGCTGGTTCCATTCATTTCGGCCCCGGGGCAGACTGGACAGAAAAAAGTGTCGGCACAAACGCTATAGGCACCACCCTTGCCACCGGTTTGCCGCACCGTGTGGTTGGTCGTGAACATTACTGCGAGAGCAGCCAAAAATGGGTCTGTTCAGCGGCGCCAGTCTTTGGGTGTAATGGCAGTCTGTATGGTGTTGTCGATATTTCGGGCCCCACCCATGCCGACCATAGCCGCAGCCTGGAGTTGGCCATTTTTTATGCGCGGGCTATTGAGGCAATACTGTTGCAGAAGCAGTGTATGGGGCTGGTTGGCAAGGTGCTGAACAGCAGTGCCATCGGGCTGTTAACTTTAGATCCTTCTGGGAAGGTGCGCTACTCTAACAATGTCGCAGCGGAGTTACTCGCCAGCCGATCAGGCAGTCTTTGCGGTCAGGATGCATCAAGATGGTTCAATCTCTCGCCGCTTCTGAGTCGCCAGACACCGGGGAATTGCCCGGAAGCGGAGGAGATATTTGAACTGACTTGCCTGTACAATCCAACATGGAATATCTCTGCTGCTCCTCTTGTGACAAACTTCGGTCAGTTATACGGCTGGACGGTATGCGTCTATCCTTGTCGACCATCATTTCCTGAGAAGGTGGAAAAATCCTGCAAGGCAGATCCTTTTGCCGCGATGATCGGAGAAAGTCATTCCTTTAAGGTGCTGGTAGCCAAGGCGCGTCGGGTCGCTCTCACGAATAGTACGGTCCTTCTCTCTGGTCCGAGCGGTACTGGCAAGGAGGTTCTGGCCCGTAGCCTTCATCAAGCGGGTCCGCGGGCAAAGGGGCCCTTTGTTGCCGTGAATTGCGGTGCGATAGCTGCAGATCTGGTGCAAAGTGAACTGTTTGGTTATAGTGACGGGGCATTTACCGGTGCCAGACGGGGTGGACAGCCCGGCAAGTTTGAGCTGGCAGATAAGGGGACCTTGTTTCTTGATGAAATAGGGGAGATGTCTCTTGCCGCTCAGGTCAGCCTGTTGAGGGTTCTGGATGAGAAAAAGATCGTCAGAATTGGCGGTAAACGCCCGGTTTCGGTAGATGCACGGGTAATTGCCGCCACCAACAAGGATCTGGAAAAGATGGTCGCAGACGGGCGTTTTCGACAGGATCTGTACTATCGTCTGCATGTCGTTCATCTCACACTGCCGCCACTGTGTGAGCGGGAGGGGGATGTCCTGATTCTGGTAGAATTTTTCATCAGGGAATATGCTCGGAATTTAAAACGGAATATTCGCTATGTAGAGCCGGATTTTTTCAAAGCTCTCACTAGGTACTCCTGGCCGGGTAATATTCGTGAACTACGTCATACTGTTGAATCGGCAATTGTGTTGATGGAAGATGATGTGCTGCGTTGTTGTTCCCTGCCCGCGAAGTTGCGCGCAGCAACGAAGCTCTCGCAATCTTCCCGTTCAGGAGAAACTACGCATTTTACGTCATTGGATCTTAATGACATACAAAAACAGGCGCTGAAACAGGCTCTGCAAAAATACGAAGGCAATATCACCCAGGTGGCCAAGGCCCTGGGGATTGGCAGGAATACAACCTATAGCAAGCTGAAAAAGTTTCATCTGCTCGAGTGAGTTTTGAGGAAGGGTCCCTGTCGTCTGTTACACTTCGTTGAATAATTCATCAATACTGTCGGCTTGTTCGATGGGATATGCTCTTTGGCAATCATCGGACCTGGAGCCAATAAGGGCTGCATTCCAGCCGGCCTGCAATGCGCCCTGCACGTCTTCGGACAGACTGTCCCCCACATGGAGAATCTTTTTGGCGTCAACCCGGATACTCTCCTCGACACGTTTAAAGAGGAGGGGGGAGGGCTTTTCCGCCCCGAGTTCAGCGGAAACAAAGATTGTCTCAAAGTATCTGGCGATTCCCAGGCCGTCAAGAATAGCGTGCAGCCTCTCATCGTTGTTGGAGAGCACAAATAATCGCAGTTTCTTTGTTGACAGACGTTGTAAGGCCGGCAGAACACCGGGCAGGAGACGCCAGCGTTCAGCCCTGGTGAAAGCATTCCAGAGTATCTCAAACAGATTGTCAATATCATCCTCAGGCGTTAAATTCTGGAGAGTTGTGGAGACAATCTCCCGCCAGCTGTCACGATCGAGGAGCCTCCCCGGATAGTCTTTTTTAAACGCACGAAAGGAGAGGGAGAATCTCTCTTCAATGACATTGGGAGAGATATTGTGTCCCATCCTGGAGAGCTCTTCCGCATAGATTTCACCGACGGAGGGGTGGGGAACGATCAGGGTTCCCACGGCGTCAAAAGTGATAGCGTCAATTGCTGCAAGATGTATGTTCTGCATTTTTGTAAAAGATAGTCGTTGAAGTGGGCATGCATACGGCAACATCTCACCGACAAGAGGCGTTTCAGCTTTTGCACCATGAGACGAGAGAACAGAGATCGGGGTTTTGACGCTCGCCATGGCCCGCAAGTCCATTCATTTTTTATGTCCTCCGGCGAGCGGTTTCTCTCTCCACCTTTCACCCTTCCCATTAAAATTTATCGCAACTGCCTTTGTCAATACAAAAGGTAACTGCTTTGAAGGTGATCCAGATCTGAACAAGTAGGATTTTTTACTGTCTTAGCCTATGTGGGAAACCGTCATCATGCGAAGAGAGCCTCTGAGTAGTTTCCTAAAAAACAGCTATCTTGTCGCTTGTTGCGTCTTCATAAAAAGAACTTCCTTTTTGGGGAAAAGTTCCACTCAGGAGAAACTGAAAACATACGGAACGGTCTATTCTTTGCAAGAGCAGGGGAAGCGTTGTTCACATTGATGGCGATTGGAGGAAAAGTTGCTTTAGATTAACTTGCTTGAGAGGCAGAACATTGAAAGAGGACAACAGCTTTTGGACCGGCTTATCCCCCGATGAAGCACGAAAAGCACTTGTCAATAAAGACAAATCCATGCGCGACAAGACCATGAGCCTGAAGGAGGCAGTGGATACCTTTATCAAGGATGGGGACAATGTGGGCATTGGTGGTTTCGTTGATGTTCGGCAGCCCGTTGCCATCAGCCATGAGATGATCCGCCATGGTTTCAAAGGACTGACGCTCTCGTTCCAGTCAGCCGGAATGGCCCCAGATTATCTGGGCGGTGCAATGATGCTTGATCCTGATCACTTCTCGATAAAAGGTATCGAGTTCGCTTACTGGGCACATGAGGCCTTCGGTCTGTCTCCGATGTTCCGCTATCTCGCCGAACGGGGGATGATTGAACTGGAAGATTGGTCAAACGCCAACATGTCTGCACGCTTCAAGGCAGGGGCCATTGGCCTGCCCTTTTTGCCGACACGCAGCCCTCTGGCAGGTGATATATCCAGCCATAATCGCACAAAAATCATTGACTGCCTATGGCAACTGCGTAATTCGTGGTTCGGAGTGCACCTGTCCGGAGATCGCCATGGCCTCCGCACGCACAATTATTACCTGTGAGCAGCTTGTCTCCCATCAGCTGATCACCAGCTTGCCAAAGGATATTGCCATCCCGTTTCTCGCTGTCGATGCGGTGATTGAAGTGCCTTATGGCGCTTATCCTGCCGCCTGCCGCCGCCATTACTATTATAACAGGAATCATATCGCCGAGTTGCACAAATATGCAGCCTCTCTGGGCCGGGAAAAAGACACAGATGCCCTCAGGAGGTACTATGACACATATATTTTGGGCGTCGAGGATTTCAGCGGTTTTCTTGAACACGTTGGTGTTGCCAGATTGCTTGAGGCTAAAAAACGTGAAGCCGAAAATTGTGAGCGCTTGGCTTAGCCCGGATTGCTTCCAGGATGAAGGCTGCAAAAGCATAAAATTGTTTAGGGAGAAAGCCTATGAGTGTAGCAAGAGATTACAATGCCCAGGAGATCATTATTGTGGCGGGTTCGAGGATGCTTGAGGATAAAAAGGTGGTCTTTGTCGGAACCGGCCTTCCGATGGTGGCCTCTCTTCTCGCCAAGATGACGCATGCACCCAGCCTGATTCCGGTTTTTGAGGCGGGAGCGGTCGGGCCTCAGCTCAAGGTTGGACTGCCCGTCTCCGTCGGGGACTCTAAAACTTACACCTCCGCTTCCTATGTGAAAGGGCTGAACAGTGCTTTTGAGTTAACCCAGCGAGGCTTTGCCGATTACGGCTTTATCGGCGGTGCCGAGATCGACATGTACGGTAATCTTAATTCAACGATGATTGGCAGGTTTCCGCAAGACTACCAAAGGCCGAAGGTGCGCCTGCCCGGCTCTGGTGGTGCCAGCGACATGGCAGCTTCCTGCGAGAAGACCATTCTTATCGTCCCGCACGATAAGCGTAAATTTACCCCCAAACTGCAGTATTTTACCTCTCCCGGTCATATCGATGGAAGCAAGGATGCCCGCTGGAAGGCAGGGCTTCAGGGAGAAGGACCGTATCGGCTTATCACAACCAGGGGAATTTTTGACTTTGAAAAAGAGAGCAAACGGATGCGTCTGATTCAGACCTTTCCTGGAGAGACAAAGGAATCTATCCAGGCCGAGACGGGTTTTGAGCTGCTCTTTGCAGATCATGTCGAATCGTTCTCCCCTCCCTCCGAAGAGGAGCTTCGTATGATCCGTGAGGATATTGACCCCGGTCAGGTCTTCGTGAAACGGACATAAGTACCACTGGTTATTCTTTCATCTTCCGAAGCGTAAAACACAAAAGCTCCGCAAGGTACTCGACTCCTTTACAATGATTGCAGAGTACAGGAAGAACAAGCCTGTTTGTTGTAAGAGGATCGAATAATCCCGTTGATCGATCACAGGGGTGAATAGTCTTGTGGCATGGCTGGTGAAAAAATGCGCCGGTAAAAAAAGGCCTTACCCCTTGAAATCAAGAGATAAGGCCTTAACCTTTTGCTGGTGCCGAAGAGAAGACTCGAACTTCCACGAGGATACCCCCACCAGACCCTGAACCTGGCGCGTCTACCAATTCCGCCACTTCGGCAGTGACGATGAATATGGCTTTTGCCTGCTGTTTTGTCAAGTCTTTCTTGAGATAAATTGACGATGAGATGAAGAATATGAAGATTTTTCGTTCTATACATATGAATGATGCGGGTTTTTCTTATCCCTGTGTTACCATAGGCAATTTTGATGGGGTCCATCGGGGGCATCAACGGTTGTTTGCCTCTGTTGTAGAAAAAGCGAGGGTGCATAACGGTACCAGCATTGTGGTCACCTTTGATCCGCATCCGCTCCAGGTTCTCTTGCCCGAAGGGATCAAGCTGATATCCAGCTGTGAGCAGAAAATTGAACTGATAGAGGCGGCAGGCATAGATGTCTTGATCCTGCTGCCTTTTTCCGCCGAATTTGCCAAAACCGCGGCAGAAGAGTTTGTCAGCGACTTTCTGGTCGGCGAGCTTGGCATACAGGAGCTTGTTGTTGGCTATGATTACGCCTTTGGCAAGGGGCGACGGGGAGATATCCCTTTTTTACAACAACAGGGGCAGGTTTTTGGCTTTCCGGTAACGGTTATTGAGGGCTACCATGTCGCGGGACAGCTTGTCAGCTCTTCGAGAATCCGGGACCTGGTGCGTAATGGGGAAATGCGCAATGCCCGTCAGCTGCTCGGTCGGAGCTATCAGATCCGCGGAACTGTTCGCTTCGGCAGACAGCGGGGCGGCAGCCTCGTTGGTTTTCCGACCGCCAATCTGTTGTTCAACAGAGATGATCTGGTACCCAAACATGGTGTCTATGTCGTTGAGGTTCTGTACAGTGGAACCTGTTACGGTGGTATTCTGAACATTGGCTGCAATCCTACCTTTGGTGGGCAGGATCTCGTTGCAGAAACCCATATCTTTGATTTTAACCGTGATATCTATGATCAATCTCTGCGTATCAATCTTTTGCAATATCTGCGTGGTGAGCAGCGTTTTAACAGTGTCGCAGATTTGTCTGCGCAGATTGAAAAGGATGTCGTACAGGCAAAAAAGGTTTTGCATGATCACGCCTTGCGCTGCGATGATTTGCAGGATGGAACGAGATCTGCGGCCTGAGGATGCAAAGGCGCAGATTCTTGTGCATGACCGTGTCTGCTGAGCCAGGGGTGTGGTTTTCTTGTTGCAAGATCGCTGCGGGTGCCTATAGTGTATCGCCTGAGTTCTTGTCTTGGCCCGATAAACAGCATATCCAGGCTGTTGTTGGCGGGGCCATCGAAGCGACGTAAAGAGGCTGTTGTCTACGCACAGGGGAGGATGTATGGAAGAGAATGTAAAAGAGGATCTGCCGGCGGTTATCCGTGAACTCGAAGAAAAGGTCAAGGAGCACCCGAAATCGGTGATGGTTTACCACCATCTCGGTCTGGTGTATATGAAGGCCGGACGTATAGATGATGCGATTGAGATGCTGAAAAAAGCCATTGAGATCGACAACCAGTCGGTTGAGAGCCTGATCAATCTGGGCGCCATCTACTTTGGACAGGGTGATCTCGGGCGTGCCGAAGAGATGAACGAGAAGGCCCTGAAAGTAAACAAAGACAGCGCTCAGGCGCACGCCAATCTTGGCCTTATCTGGCAGCAGCGTAACGATCTTGATCGGGCGATCAGTGCCTACGAAAAGGCCATAGCCTGTGATCCGAAACTTGCCAGCACCTGGATGAATCTTACCGCGGTGTTGACGATGAAAGGCTATGACGATCGAGCCGTGGAGGCCGCCACGAAGGGTCTGGAACTTGATCCGGATTCTCCTCTTGGGCACAATAACCTTGCCGTTGCCCTCTACTTTTCCAATCGATTTAACGAGGCCTGGGGGCATCTTGAAAAGGCCCGTGAGCTGGGATATTCCGTCGATCAGAATTTTGTTGACAGATTGAAGGAAAAACTGGCCTGACAAAAGACACGGTGCGAGAAGCAAGCGGGTGAGCTATGGCGAAAGAGCAAGATACAGCAGTTCCGTGGTGTCCTTTTTGCGGACAGAACGTTGGTAAACCCTCCCATACTCCGGAGCGGAAAATGACCGAATTCCCGGTTGGCCGCTGTCTCTGCGGGGCTGTTTATGCCAGTGATGCAACCGGTCATAATGTCGGGGCGGCTATGGTGGAAACCCTTGTCTATGCCTGTGGGGATAATGCCGATTTTGCCTGGGAACTGCTCCCCGAAGATGATTATCTCACAGGAAGAATAGAAAATTACGACGAACAGCGGCACTCGGTTGTCGCCAAGAAAAATGTCGATGGTCGTGCCGTTCGCGGGGTTTTGTTTTTTGTGCGTCTGCATACCGACGTTCAGGACATTGCCGAACGCATCCGGGAAAGGAAGGAGGAAAATCAACAGCAGATAGCCGCAGCTATTCGGGAGCCGAGAACGGTTAGGGTAGAACCAGATCCGGAGGAGGGGCATGTCAGGCAAAAGGCGAATAAACGCCAGGTCAAACGCCTGATGGAATGTGGAGATATTGATGCCCTTGTACGCCTCTGCCTTGACGACAAAAAAACCCTGCGGCTTATGCAGCGTCTGCTCTATGATCCACAGGATGAAAAACGCTGGTACACTGCCTATATGATCGGTAAGGTCTGTGAAAGGGTGGCAACGCGCGAGCCCGGTTCGGTATCTGAGCTTTTACACCGGCTTTTTTACGCCTGCTCTGATTCGGCGGCGGCCCCCTGGGGAATGGTCGAGACAATCGGCTATATCATCAGCCTCAGGCCGGACGTTTTTGGTGCCTTTACCCGTCATCTGATCAACTATATCAGTGAGCCTTCAACAAGGGATCAGGTGATCTGGAGTCTTTCCGAAATTGCCGGTTCCCGGCCGGATCTTATCCGTAGTACACCTTTTTACAATCTCTTTCACTTTCTCAAACATCCTGAACCCCAGGTACGGGGGCTTGTTGCCCGCTTGTTGGGGCGGCTCAAGGCCTCAGAGGCGATGTTTCAGGTGATGGCGCTCAGTGACGATAATGAAGAATTCTGGTACTGTGTCGATGGTACCCTGGTGAAGACAACCGTGGCAGAGACAGCCAGGGCCGCGGTGCAGCAAATACAAGAGGGGCAGAATCATGGCAGATAACAAAGTGCAGCCGTTGGAGGAGATACGGCCTATCGCTGAAGCCGAGGTGGCAGAGACCAATGACGAGGCGAAAAAAGACTACGAGCGGGGAAAGCAGTTGTTCTCAAACGGGGACTATGCCGAAGCGGCCTTGGCCTTTCATAATGCCCTGGTT
This sequence comes from Deltaproteobacteria bacterium, assembly GCA_002747825.1. Classification (GTDB taxonomy): domain Bacteria; phylum Desulfobacterota; class Desulfobulbia; order Desulfobulbales; family Desulfocapsaceae; genus Desulforhopalus_A. The sequence continues at coordinate 14,877 of PDQQ01000005.1, read as the reverse complement.
GGCTACGAAGAAAAAAGCAACCAGACAGGGATAGCCAATGCCAGCAATCAGCTGGGCCATGTCTGTTTTGCCAGAGAGGACTACGAGTCTGCCCTAAAACACTATCAGCGGGCCTGCGGGATATGCGAGAAATCAAACGACAGGATGAGTATACTCTCTGTCTGGTACAAGATGGTTGAGGCCAATACAAAGCTTGGACATTACGAGGAGGCGATCACCCTTTGTCTGGATTGTCTTGATATGCATCAGGACCATCGTGACCCCCAGGGTGCCGTGGCCATTCTTGAGGATATGGCCGAAATCTATACCTCGATGGGGCAGACGGCAAAGGCGGCTGATGCCTATCGTACCATCAGTTCGATCCATAGAAATTTTCGACATGATAAGATGGCCAAGCAGTATTTGGAAAAGGCAGAAAACTTGGAAAAATAGTGTCTTCAGGAGAGGACTCGTTTTCTTTGTGCCGGTTTTTGCTGGCAGGTCTTCCACGTAAAACTCAGGGCTCTTTCTCTTTGGGAGCCTGAAGGATATCCTTCACTATGTTTACAGGCATTATCGCAGGCAAGGGCAGGATTGTTCGCAAGGTAGGTGCTGGTGGTGGGCTTGCCTTTGAGGTGCTGGCCGATTTTGACCTTGTCGACCCCGAAGAAGGCGAGTCTATAGCGGTCTGCGGCGTTTGTCTGACCGCCTACGCAATCGATGGCAGACGCTTTCGTGCTGATGTCTCGCCTGAGACCCTGTCGAGAACGACGCTCGGCTCGCTGAGTGCCGGGGATGCTGTAAATCTGGAGAGGGCGCTGCGGCTCTCTGACAGACTGGGAGGGCATATCGTCTCCGGGCATGTGGATTGTCTGGCCGTGGTAGAACGCAGAGAAGTTGCCGGAGCCTACACCGTGTTTGATTTTTCCTTCCCCAGTCAATATGAAAAGTATGTCATCGAGAAGGGTTCAATCTGTATCGACGGGGTAAGTCTTACCGTCAATAGCTGTGGGCCGGCGCGCTTTTCTGTCTCGATTATCCCCCATACCCTGAAGATGACAAGCCTGGGAGGGCTCAAGGTTGGCAGCCGGGTCAATATAGAGCTGGATATTTTGGGAAAATATGTCGAAAAACTGCTTTCTCAGGGCTCGAGGATGGGCAAGGCGGATGGCAAGGGATCTGCCTTGAATCTTGGTTTACTGGCTGAAAATGGCTTTCTCTAGACAATCTGGACCTTGCTCTCCGTTGGTTGAGGATTGTTTTTTTTGCTTTTCTGCGGTATTCTCGGGTTGCTCACGGTAGGTTCAGATGTCGGCTGGATGGTACACATTTGGGGTTCTTTAAATACAATTGGTGTGACGTGTTATGGCAGTAAGTTCGATAGAAGAGGTTCTTGAAGATATCAGGGCCGGGAAGATGATCATCCTGGTTGATGACGAAGATCGCGAAAACGAAGGCGATCTCTATATGGCTGCAGAAGATGTCGACGCGGAGGCCGTGAATTTTATGGCAATGCATGGTCGAGGTCTCGTCTGTCTGACCCTGACCGGAGAGACGGTTGACCGTTTGCAGTTGCCGATGATGGTTTCGAAAAACACCTCGCCTTTCGGGACCGGTTTTACCATCAGTATTGAAGCAAAAACAGGCGTTTCAACCGGTATTTCGGCAGCAGACAGGGCGCGGACCATACAGGCGGCGGTTGCAAAAGATGCCACTCCTGATGATCTTGTCAGCCCCGGGCATATTTTTCCTCTTCGGGCACGGGACGGAGGGGTGCTTGTGCGTGCCGGACAGACCGAGGGCTCTGTTGATCTCTCCCGACTGGCCGGGAAACTGCCCGCTGGTGTTATCTGTGAGGTGATGAACGAAGATGGCAGTATGGCCCGTATGCCCGATCTTGAGATTTTTGCCAGAAAGCATAATCTGAAGATTGCCACCATTGCAGATCTTGTTGCCTACAGGCTGCGTGAAGATCTGCTGATACAGCGCGAGGCCGAGGCCAGACTGCCCACAGAGCATGCCGGAGAGTTCAGGGCCATTGCCTATACCAATTCGGTTGACCGGCTTGAACATGTGGCCCTGGTGAAGGGTGACATTCATCCAGATACTGTTGCCCTGGTTCGGGTGCATTCTGAATGTATGACCGGCGATGTCTTTGGCTCGGCCCGTTGTGATTGTGGTCTGCAGCTGCGTGCCGCGATGAAGATGATCGAAGAAAAGGGCAGCGGGATCGTGCTCTATATGCGGCAGGAAGGACGTGGCATCGGGCTTGTTAACAAGCTCAAGGCCTATTGTCTGCAGGATGAGGAGGGCGTGGATACCGTTGAGGCCAACCACCGCCTGGGGTTTAAGAGCGATCTTCGCGATTATGGTATCGGTGCCCAGATCTTACGGGATCTCGGTGTCCGCAGGATGTCAATTCTTACCAATAATCCCAAAAAGATCGTTGGCCTTGAGGGGTATGGAATTGAGGTCGTCGAACGCCTGCCTCTGGAGATGCCGGCAGGTAAGGAAAACAAGGAATATCTTCTCTGTAAACGGGATCGTATGGGGCATCTGATCGAGGTAAAGTGAGGTCTGAAAAGGCTTGCTCTTGCCTGAAAATCGAAGAAACCGGATCTGGTCCTGTCAAAAAACATGAGGTTGTGGTGAATCGGTATGGCAAAAATAATAGAAGGCGGCCTGAGGGCTGATGGTAAGAAATTTGCAATCGTTGCGGCGCGTTTTAACTCTTTTCTCGTCGATAAACTTCTGGAAGGGGCTCTCGACAGCCTTGCCCGTTCCGGTGCCAGCGAAGATGATATCGATGTGGTCAAGGTGCCCGGGGCCTTTGAGATCCCGCTGATTGCCAAAAAACTCGCCGGTTCTCAAAAATACAATGCCGTCATTGTCCTGGGGGCGGTTATTCGAGGGGCAACACCCCACTTTGATGTAGTCGTCAACGAGGTCTCAAAAGGCACGGCCCAGGTGAGTCTTGAGACCGGAGTTCCGGTTCTCTTTGGCGTTTTGACCACCGAGAACATTGAACAGGCGGTGGAGAGAAGCGGTACCAAGGCAGGCAACAAGGGCAGTGAGGTTGCGGTTGCGGCCATTGAGATGGCCAACCTCTTTGACAGCCTGGTCTGAAAATAATTCTTTCTGGTTTGCCCGTTGTCCGACAGTTTCCGGTGCCTTTCTTTTTGCCACCGGAAACGGGAAGACGGGTTTTTTTTGTCGTGGTTCGTTTTTTCTCAAAATAAAACGTTTCCCGGGACGATTGATTTCACGGATATCTGATGGCGAATTATACAACCGGAAAACTCACGAAAAATGCAGGTTGACAGCAATGGGTGTTCGTCGTTTATCACGGGAGGCTGCCCTCCAGTTCCTGTATCAGGAAGATTTTACCCTTGGAGAACAAGACTTTGGCTATGATCTTCAGGAGCGCTTTGAGCTTTTTTGTGCCCAGTTTCAGGTAAATAAAAGGGCACGCGCCTATGCTCTGGCACTCCTTGAGGGTATTTGCCGTGAAATCGGCTCCATTGACGCCGCCATAACCGGTGCGGCGGAGAACTGGAGGCTGTCCAGGCTTGCAGCCATAGACAGGAATCTGTTGCGTATTGCTGTTTATGAAATTCTCTATTCCGACGATATCCCACCTCAGGTGACGATTAATGAGGTCGTAGAGATCGCCAAAAAATTTGCCGGTGATGAGTCGCCAAAATTCATCAATGGGGTTGCGGATGCGGTCGTGGCTGCTCAAAAATGATAGCTTTTGGGGGGCTGATAGACACCCCGTCTTTGAACGATCACGATTCCCCGCATGGGCTCACTATAGCGCAACATCGTGCCTGTCTGAATCTTGGGTTTCTACAAGGCAGTTGCCGGTAAAAGTCTCGTAAAATCAATTTGTTTGTACAACTGCGAGTCGTTGCAATTTTGACTGTTTTTCTTCCCGCTTTACTGTTGATGGTATCGTCGACATCTTGGAGATACCGCCTGCAGCCAGGTCTTTGCTGGCAGCTTTTTCTCTGTTGTATTGCCTACAGGGCTGTTCTTTGGTAATTTTCTCGATAGCTGTTCGGCAGTCCCGTGCAGCCAGGCGGGCGGGTCTCTCTTTCTTTTAACTGGAGTTTGATAACGTGACTATGGGTGCAAAAGATACTAAGGCCGCAAGACCGGAAACGAAACAGGAAGTGCTGGCCGTTATCGGGATTTTCATTGCTCTCTTCCTCTTTCTCAGTTTGTTGGCTGATACATTTCATTTTGATGCCAATCTAACGGGCAAGGTGGGTTCTTTTATCGCCCGGGCGCTTTTCAGCTTTATCGGTTGGGGTGGATATCTGCTGCCAACCCTGTTGCTTGTGGCTTCTTTCTTTCTTTTCACCGGAGGTTTACGCATTCGGCATTTGCCTCGCGTTGTGGCAGGGCTTACCGGGGCGATCCTGTCTTTTTGTGGTTTTTTGTCTTCTTTGTCGATTCATGACCCTTCCCTGCTTGATTCAGGCGGCTTCCTGGGGGTGATGGAGTTCAGAGTGCTAGACTCTGTTGTCGGGCACGGAGGTGCTGTGCTTGTTTTTGTCATGGTCTTTCTCATCTCCCTGATGCTTTCAGCCCAGTTCTCACCCTACTTGCTGTTTGCCGGGATGCTTCGGGGGATCAAAAGTTTGCTGACTCCCCGTCCCAAGAGCCGGCAGAGTCCTGTTCGTCCGGCAACTCCGGAGCCGAAAAAAACAGTGATAGAACAGGCGGTGGAGTCCGGGCCTATTCCAATTGTCAAGAATCCGGTACGTACCGGGGGCGGTGAGGTTGACGAGGAGTTTGCGGCAATTCCCCTTGCCAGAGGCGACTGGAAGCTTCCTCCTTTATCCCTGCTTGAGGAGGGAGAGCATGACCAGGAATCGGTGAGCGAGGAGGTGTACTATCGTCTTTCACAAAAACTGGAACAGAAGTTAAAAAATTTTGGTGTCTCGGGACGGGTCGTAGGCATTTCGCCCGGTCCTGTGGTGACAACCTATGAGTACTCACCCGCGCCGGGGGTGAAGATCAACAGGATCAGCGGTCTCTCTGACGATCTTGCCCTCGGGCTGAAGGTGGGTTCTGTGCGTGTTGCCGGTTCCATTCCCGGAAAAGCGGCCCTTGGCATCGAGATTCCCAATGAACATCGTCAGCTGGTGCCTGTTCGCGATCTGATCGGCTCGGAGGAGTACCGCAGGCAGTCGGAACGGCAGAAACTGACAATGGCACTTGGTCTTGATGTGGCAGGAAATCTGGTGATGGCCAATCTCGCCAAGATGCCGCATCTGTTGATCGCCGGAGCCACCGGCGCCGGAAAATCTGTTGGAATCAATACCCTGATTACCTCGATCCTCTACAATGCCACACCCGAAGAGGTTCGTTTGTTGATGGTCGACCCCAAACGTATCGAGCTCTCCGGCTACGAGGGAATCCCCCATCTGCTCCACCCGGTGGTGGTCGAACCCAAGCTGGCTTCCCGGGCCCTGAACTGGGCGGTTCGTGAGATGGAGCGCCGCTATCGGCTGCTCGAAGAGGCAAAGGTGAAGAGTTTTGACTCTTATAACGAGCAAGGAGAAGAGAGGCTCCCCTATATTGTGGTGGTGGTCGATGAACTGGCCGATCTGATGATGGTCGCCTCCAAGGATGTGGAGGCCTCCATTGCCCGTTTGGCACAGATGGCGCGGGCGGCCGGAATGCATGTGATTCTCGCGACCCAGAGGCCCTCTGTTGATGTCCTGACCGGCCTGATCAAGGCAAATTTTCCGACCCGGATATCCTTTAAGGTTTCGTCAAAGGTTGATTCACGAACCATCCTTGACACCGGCGGTGCCGAGCATCTGCTGGGGATGGGAGATATGCTCTACCTGCCCAACGGTGGTTCCCTCTGCCGGGTGCATGGGGCCTATATCTCGGAGAAAGAGACCGAAGGTGTTGTTGATTTCTGGAAAGCCCAGGGAAGTTCTTCCTACGATGCAGCGATGATCGAAGAGATCGAAAAAGAAGAGCGCCTTGATATGGAAGGCGATAACGGGGAGCACGACGATCTCTACGATCAGGCGGTTGCTTTTGTTTCTGAGCAGGGGCAGGCCTCAATTTCTTCGGTACAACGCAAGTTTCGAGTCGGTTATAACCGGGCAGCGAGAATGATTGAGATTATGGAGAGAGAGGGGATCATCGGACCGGCCGATGGAGCCAAACCGAGAAAGGTAATTGTTAGGAGAGACTACAATAACGCCTGAATGTAAGGGCAATAAAATAGCTTGACAATGTATAGCCAACTGAATTATAAAAAAAGTCAGAAAAAAATGAATGCTCATTCAGAAAAAGCCGCTCTTGGAGGGTGAAAATAACGTTTTTTAAGCGACTTACTGTTTATTAATTTTGACTAAATTTTTATGAAGTTTTTAAAATATTTAGGGTGTAAGGAGTTGACACGTAGGTCCTGTTTCGACGGGATCACAACAGTTAAAACAAACTGAGGAGGTAGTTCGATGCCAAGTTATGTAGATCCTTCCAAATGTGATGGTTGCAAGGGTGGAGACAAGACTGCATGTATGTACATCTGTCCTAATGACCTGATGGTTCTGAATGTCGAGGAGATGCGTGCCTACAATCAGGAGCCTGATGCATGCTGGGAGTGCTATTCCTGCGTCAAGATTTGCCCTCAGGGTGCTATCTTTGTCCGCGGCTATGACGATTTCGTGCCGATGGGCGGTCAGGTACATCCGATGAGATCTTCCGATTCGATCATGTGGACTGTGAAGTTTCGTAACGGTAACATGAAGCGTTTCAAGTTCCCGATTCGCACCACGGCAGAAGGCGCTGCCAATGCCTATGTTGGCGAGAAAGGGGGCAGCCTCGACGACGAGTGCCTGTTGCTTGAATCAGATCTTCCAACCCCGAAGTAAGTGAGAAGTTCTTTCGTTTGAATAAGAGCCTTGGATCCCTGTTTTTCACGGATTCAGGATTCCTCTCTATCTTTATTGTAAGGAGATTTGAAAATGGCATTACCGAATAAACCCAAAGGTGAACTGGCAGCCGTCGTTAATCCCGAGGTCGTTGAACACGATGTCGACGCTCTGATTGTAGGCGGTGGTATGGCGGCCTGTGGAGCGGCTTTTGAAATCAAGAAATGGGCACCTGACGATATGAAGATTGTCCTCGTAGACAAGGCTTCTCTTGAGCGTTCCGGTGCTGTTGCTCAGGGTCTTTCAGCAATTAACACCTATATCGGTGAGAACCCGATTGAGAACTACGTAAAGATGGTTCGAAACGACCTGATGGGTGTTGTCCGTGAAGATCTTATCTATGACTGCGGTCGTCATGTTGACGAGTCTGTCAAGCTCTTTGAAGAGTGGGGGCTGCCGGTATGGAAAAAGGATGCCGATGGTGAAAACCTTGACGGTGCCAAACCTGCCCCAACCCTGCGTGAAGGTGGAACACCTGTACGGACGGGTAAATGGCAGATTATGATTAACGGTGAGTCCTATAAATGTATCGTTGCCGAGCCTGCAGCCACCGCGCTTGGTGCCGACAACATCATGGAGCGTGTTTTCATCGTCAAACTGCTTCTCGACAAAAACAAGCCGAACCAGATTGCCGGAGCAGCTGGTTTTTCTACCCGGGAGAACAAGGTACACATCTTCCGTTGCAAGACCGCTCTGGTTGCCTGCGGTGGTGCGGTAAATATCTTCCGCCCGCGTTCGACCGGTGAGGGGAAAGGTCGCGCCTGGTATCCGGTCTGGAACGCTGGTTCCACCTATACGATGTGTGCGCAGGTCGGCGCCACCCTGACCATGATGGAAAACCGTTTCACCCCGGCCCGATTCAAGGATGGATATGGTCCTGTTGGAGCCTGGTTCCTGCTGTTCAAGGCCAAGGTACAGAACGGTCTTGGTGAATTCTATGCAAACAGTGACGCCGTAAAAGAAGAGCTCGAAAAATTTATGCCCTACGGTTCTTCTCCGGTCACCCCGACCTGTCTGCGTAACCATCTGATGATCAATGAGATGAAAGAAGGTCGTGGTCCAATCTACATGGCCACCGATGTCGCCCTCAACGCCTTCTTGGATGAGCGTCGTGAGGCTGGAATGGATGATAGAAGCCTCAAAAAATTCTGGAAGCATCTTGAGTCTGAGGCCTGGGAAGATTTTCTTGATATGTCCGTTGGTCAGGCTGGTCTCTGGGCTGGTGCGAACATTGAGCCCGAGAAGGTTGGTTCTGAGATTATGCCCACCGAGCCCTATATGCTGGGTTCCCACTCTGGCTGTTGCGGGATCTGGACCTCCGGCCCGAACGAGGACTGGGTACCCGACGTACAGCACGAGTCCCGTGCCCATAAGTACAAGTGGGGATACAACCGTATGACCACTGTCGACGGTCTGTTCACCGCAGGTGACGGGGTTGGCGCCTCAGGGCATAAGTTCTCTTCAGGATCCCATGCCGAGGGTCGTATTGCGGCCAAGCAGATGGTCAAGTTCTGCCGTGATCATGCCGATTTTAAACCGGAGCTCAAGCAGACTGCGCAGGAGATTGCCGACGAGATCTATGCACCGGTGAAGCGCTATGAAGAGTTCAAGGACGCCTCTACAATGGCAGATGTCAACCCCAATTACTGCAAGCCTTCTGGTCTGATGATGCGGCTTATGAAGGCCACCGATGAGTATGGTGGCGGGGTTGCAACCTACTATATGACCTCTGGCAAGCTGCTCAATATCTGCCTTGACCTGCTTCGCCTGCTGCGCGAGGATGCCGAGAAGATGGCCGCTGGCGATCTGCACGAGCTGCTGCGCTGCTGGGAGAACTACCACCGTATCTGGTGTGTTGAGACCCATATCCGTCACATTGAGTTCCGTAAGGAGTCCCGTTATCCGGGATTCTATTACAGGTCCGATTATCCGACCTGTGATGATGAGAACTGGAAGTGTTTTGTCAATTCTACCTTTGATCCTGAAACCCAGGAGTGGAAGTGTGAAAAGGTTGAATGCCTGAACATCATTGAAACCGACCCCTGGATATAACATCGGGGAGGGTTGCTTGATGTGAGCTTCGTAATCTCCAGAAGTCTTTCGGCTTCTGGAGATTTTTTTGTCATGCAGTGCTGTTTTGCAGAAAGAATTGTTCTTCCCGTGAAATAGAGTATTCTATGCGGGGTATCTTTTCGTGTCAGTGAGGCATGGTTTTTTGAGGTGCAAGACAAAGGATACAATCCCTGGAGAGCAAACGGTTGCGACGGTGGTTATTTATCGAGACCTTGAGAGAAACAGCTTCTTTGCTAAGGGTATAATATTCTGGTTATTTATGGAGGTTAGGTATGGCTGACGAGCAAGGCACCTCGGGTGCGGTATTGGTCGTAGGCGGAGGTATCAGCGGCTTGACTGCTGCCTTGGAAACGGCTGAAGTCGGGAAGGATGTTTTTCTGGTAGAAAAAGAGGCGTCCCTGGGTGGACGTGTTGCCCAGCTCAATGAGTATTTCCCGAAAATGTGCCCCCCGAGTTGTGGGCTTGAGATCAACTTCAGGCGAATCAGGGACAATCGAAAAATTAGAACATATACCATGACCAAGGTGAAGTCGATCTCCGGTACACCGGGGAATTATGAGGTCGAGCTGGAGACGACGCCGCGCTATATCAACAGTAACTGCACTTCATGCGGGACCTGTGCCGACGCCTGTCCTGACGAGGTTGACAATGAGTTTAACTTTGGCATGGATAAACGCAAGGCGGTCTATTTGCCTCATATTATGGCCTTCCCCAGGCGCTATGTTATCGATAAAGACAATCTGAGTGCCAAGGGTGCCGATGTCATCAGGGCGGCCTGTAAACATGACGCCATCGATCTGGATATGGAGGTTGAAACCCGCACCATCCATGTTGGCTCGATTGTCTGGGCCACCGGCTGGCGGCCGTATGACGCGAGCAAAATGCAGAATCTGAAGTTTGGTCAGTCCCAGTCGATTGTCACCAATATGATGTTTGAACGGCTGGCCGCTCCCAGCGGTCCGACTAACGGCAAGATTCTGCGTCCGGGGGACAACAAGGAAATTGACTCAATAGCCTTTGTGCAATGTGCCGGGTCCCGTGATGAAAACCATCTCGAGTTCTGTTCGCATATCTGTTGTATGGCTACCCTCAAACAGATGACCTATGTACGCGAGCAATACCCGGAAGCAAAGATCTACGTCTTCTATATCGACCTGAGAACCCCTGGTAAGTACGAGAAGTTTAGAGAGGCCAGAATGCAGGACGAAAATGCGACTTTTGTCAAAGGAAAGGTCGCCGACATCGTCCCGGAGGCCGATGGCAGCGTCACCGTCATCGCCGAAAACGCGGTCACTGCCGAGAAATTGTCGCAAAGGGTTGATATGGCCGTTCTGGCAACGGGTATGGAGCCTTCGTTCAGTGGGCAGCAGGCCCCTGCCGAACTGGGAATTGATACCAACGGCTTTCTCATCTCCAATGTCCAGAAGGCGATGATATCTGCTGGTTGCGCCAAAAAGGCTGCAGATGTTGTTACCTGTACCCAATCCTCAACTGCTGCTGCATTAAAGGCAATTCAGACTTCCAGGAGGTAAGAATCGATGGATAAGAAATATTGCGCATATATTTGTGCTGGTTGTGGCATTAGTGACGCGCTTGATCTTGAGGCCCTCTCCGAGGTTGTCTCCGGCGAAATGTCTATGGAGTGTAAGGTCCACGATTCTTTTTGCGGTGCCGAAGGTCGGGCGGTCATTGAAGAGGATGTAAAGAACGGGGTAAATACGGTTGTTATCGGTGGTTGTTCGCCGCGCCTTTTGACAGAATGGTTTGATTTTGGCGACGATACCATTGTCGTACGTGCCAACCTCCGTGAACAGGTGGTCTGGGCCGAAGAAAAGCCGAAAGAGGGCGAAGAGCCGCATGCACAAGCCGCTGAGTTCCTCGCAGAAACCGCGGCCGATTATATGCGTATGGCCTGCACCCGGGCCCAGAAAACAGAGCCGGCCGAGCCCTATCAGCTTGAGGCGTTGAACAAGACCATTCTGGTTATGGGGGGCGGTCTGGCCGGGTTGACCGCGGCCAAGGAGGCGGCGCTTGCCGGGTATGATATTGTCCTCGTTGAAAGGGAAGAGCAGCTGGGCGGCAAGGCCCTTGGCTGGAGAAAGTCTTTTCCGACCCAGGCTCCCTGGACGGCACTTGAAACAAACCCGATTGAGTCGTTGATTGCCGAGGTTGTTGATAATCCCCGGATAACCGTAAAAACCGGGACAGAGGTTGCCCGGATTACCGGATCGCCAGGGGATTTTGGCATCTCTTTGAAAGAGGCCGGGACAAAAAACGAGTGGGATGCCCCTGCCAAGGTAGGTGTTGACGAGCAGGAACTGATCGACAAGGGCGAAAAGGAAGATCCCAATGCTGGTCTGCAAAAATATACAGAGATTAACCCTGATGCCATAAAGGTTGGCTCCGTCATCCTTGCCACCGGCTGGAAACCGGCCGATGTCTCCCAGTACACGCATCTTGGGCACGGAACCCTGGCCAACGTCGTCACCAACGCAGAGTTTGAACGACTTGCCAAGCAGGGCAAGGTGCCTGCAAATGTTGCCTTCGTTCAGAGCCCGGGAGGCAAGGAAAATGATCAGGACTTCCCCTACTGTAACTCTGTCACCTCGATGGTGACACTGAAGCAGGCCCAGTATGTCTGCGAAGACAATGAAGACGGCAGGGCGTATATTCTCTATCAGCATATGAGAACGCCTGGCTCTATGGAGCTGTTTTATAAAAATGTTCAGAACAACGACGGTGTTTTCCTGACCAAGGGCTGTGTCACTCAGGTCGAGGAAAAAGGTAATGGCCTTACTGTCTCCGTGTCAGATACCCTGCTCGGTGAAGATATCAGTATAGATGTCGATATGGTGGTGCTGGCCGCCGGTATGGAGCCGGTAACCCTCCATGAAAACTCGGTCAATCTTGCCTACCGTCAGGGTCCTCGCTTTAACGATCTTGATCTCTTTGACGGCTATGCCGATTCCCATTTTATCTGTTTCCCTTATGAAACAAGACGCACCGGGGTCTATGCCTGTGGCGGTGTCAGGAAGGCCGAAACCATGGAAGAGGCGGTCGATGACGCAACCGGAGCAGCGTTGAAGGCGATACAATGTATCGAGTCGGCGGATCGTGGCGTCTCGGTACACCCAAGGTCCGGGGATGCCACCTATCCTGAATTCTTTATGCAGCGCTGTACGCAGTGTAAACGTTGTACCGAAGAGTGCCCCTTTGGCGCCCTGGACGATGACGAAAAGGGAACCCCTCTGCCGAACCCGACACGCTGTCGGCGCTGTGGAACCTGTATGGGGGCCTGTCCGGAGCGGATTATCGGCTTCAAAGACTACAACATTGATCTGATTGGCTCTATGATCAAGTCGATCGAGGTTCCCGAGGACGATGAAGAGAGACTGCGTATTCTGGTCTTTGTCTGTGAGAACGATGCCTACCCTGCACTCGATATGGCCGGGATGAAACGGCATGGCCTGAACCATATGGTGCGCTTTATTCCGGTACGTTGTCTGGGCTCGGTGAATATGGCCTGGATACGTGATGCCCTGTCTGCGGGAATGGACGGCGCCATGCTGCTTGGCTGTTCCTACGGTGACGACTATCAGTGTCACTTTGTGAAGGGCTCGGAGATTGCTCACAAACGAATGGAAAATATCGGTGATACCTTGTCCACACTTGGACTTGAGCCGGAGAGATGCTCCGCTCAGCAAGTGGCTATAACAGATTACGATAAGATTCCTCAGATTATCAACGACTTTGTCGAGGAGATTGTAGAGATGGGCCCAAATCCGTTTAAAGGCTTCTAACCTGCTTTTATCAATAGGGCTGCCTGCTGTGCAGTCAGTTGACGGGTCTCGAATGAAAAGCTGCTGATGTGTAATCGTATTGATAATTGAACAGGAGAAAGAAATGAACGTTCAACCTGATTTAGAGTTTATCCGGATCTTGAAGGAGGCGGGTGGTGATACGCTGAAAAAGTGTTATCAGTGTGCGACCTGCTCTGTCATGTGTCCGCTTTCCAAGGAGGGCAAGCCCTTTCCGCGCAAGGAGATGATCTGGGCAGGCTGGGGGATGAAGGATAAACTTGTCACCGATCCGGATGTCTTTTTATGCCATCAATGTGGGGATTGTACCGCGAATTGTCCTCGTGGAGCCAAGCCCGGTGATGTGCTGAGCGCGATACGTTCCTATGCGTACACCTTCTATGGATGGCCTCAACCTCTGGCAAAACTGGCCGCAAACGCCAAGGGCTTGCCGATGTTGATTGGTATCCCGATGGTTATTATGCTTGTCATGTGGTTCTTGTCCGGGGCCATGCATATCCCCTCGAAGGAATACTTTGCCCAGTACGGTTACACGCATTTCTTTGGCCATTGGGACTTTAAATGGTATGCAAAAAATATTTTCTTTATCGTTTCCATTATGCTGCCGTCGCTCGGTCTGGCACTTTTTTCCGCAGGAATGGGGATTGTAAAGATGTGGAAAGTCATGGCCAAGAATGCCGGAGTCAATGAGCAGTTCAGGCCGTCTATACTGAGATTTCTCGTTGATTTTGTATGGCCTTCGGTGCTGGAAATCTTACGACACGACCGTTTCAAGGAGTGTGGCGATCAGTCAGATCGCGTGCGTGGCCACCTGCCGCTGATGTTTGCCTTTATCGGCCTGTTTATTGTCACCTGCTGGTCTCTGTTAAAGCAGGATATCCTCGGGCTTATCTGGCCTTCGCTGCACGGGCCGCTGCCGTTGTCTGATCCGTTCAAGATCCTGGCAAATGTCAGTGCCGTAGCCCTGGTGTTTGGCATTGCCGTTCTGTGGGCCAACAGAAAGAGATCGGAAAGGGAGGCCAATACCCAGCCAACCTTCTACGACTGGTTTTTGATCTGGGAGATTACCGCAGTTGGGGTCACAGGTATCGGGGCACAGCTTCTTCGCTGGTCCGGCATGCCGACCTTTGGCTATATTGTCTACTTCCTGCATCTTGTATCGGTGATGATGCTTTTCCTCTACCTGCCGTACACAAAGCTTGCGCATCTGTTCTATCGGACAACCGCCTATACCTTTGAAAAATACCACAACAGCGTATACGCCGGCGGCAAGCAGGAAGAGTAAGCAGTGATTGGGGCAGGAATCCGGTCTGAGATCCCGGTTCCTGCCCTTTACCGGTTGGTTTGCAAACCCAAAGGCTGGGGGTGGTGACTGTTGCCGGAAAAGTTATGACACTCCAAAATATATCTTGCACTCTCCCGGTCAAGAGAGTATATTCTCTCACCTTATAAGCTGGCGTAGCTCAATTGGTAGAGCATCTCACTTGTAATGAGGCGGTTGTGGGTTCAAGTCCTATCGCCAGCTCCAAAAGAAACTTTACAAAGTGATTGTAGCTACATACTAGTGTTCTGTCTTTTATAGACAGCTCTCTGGAGGGGTTCCCGAGCGGTCAAAGGGAACAGACTGTAAATCTGTCGGCTCAGCCTTCGGAGGTTCGAATCCTCCCCCCTCCACCATTTCTATTACATCTTTGTAGAGATTAAGATAGTCGAGCGGGAATAGCTCAATTGGTAGAGCATCAGCCTTCCAAGCTGAGGGTCGCGAGTTCGATTCTCGTTTCCCGCTCCATTTTTTTTTGGTTGCAGCGGGTCGCCCACGTAGCTCAGTCGGTAGAGCGCATCCTTGGTAAGGATGAGGTCACCGGTTCAAATCCGGTCGTGGGCTCCGGTCAAACATCTAATAATCTTCGAGTAAACTTTCAACGGTTTGAGGAGACAGAGAAATGTCAAAGGAAAAATTTGAAAGGACAAAGCCGCATGTCAACGTAGGTACAGTCGGTCATATCGACCACGGCAAGACGACCCTGACCGCTGCAATAACC
>PDQQ01000009.1 GCA_002747825.1 Deltaproteobacteria bacterium | reverse complement strand
TAATGCCATTCTCAGTGCCGCAGGAATGAATTTCATGAAGCTAATGAGGTTCATTGAAAGAGTTTTATTTTTTTTATCGGAAATGTCCTTAAATCTAAGAGGATTACTGACTCGGAAACACGCTTAATAAGAGCCTTTTTCAGTATCGACTAATTATTTCTCGTGTTTTCTTCCCAGAAATTTTGGAACGTTTTGCATACGTATTTTTTGCCGTCATAACAGAATTATATCACATTTTTTGTAATTCTGTTTTAGTCTTGACCCTTATTTTTAAATCCTGACTCTTGTATCCTTCTGAGTCAAGGAAAACATCTTATTGTTGATTCCAACTTACGTTAGGTGAAATATTTCGACATATTGTTAAAATTGTTTTTGTTTCTTTTATGGTTCAGCTTGGCAGCTGAATGACTGTATTGATGAAAAAAATAGAGTTGGCAAGACGATCGGCGTAATGAAGGCTATCCTGTTTAGGTCGATTCTTTTTTGACAGGTATAAATAATGAGGCGGAGTAAATTTTTTTTGCCTGTTTTTTTATGAAATATGCAATCTTAGCGGTTAATAGAAAATTGGAAGAAAACCTATGACAACAGAAGAAAAGCAGTATGGAGCGGCGGAGGTGATATGGGATCTCTCCGATTTTTATACCGGCGAAGATGATCCTCAACTTGCCGCGGATATCGAATGGTGCAGGAGCGAGGCTGCCGACCTTGAAGCCTCTTTTGCCGGTGGTGTTTCCGGGCTGACAGCCGACCGGCTCCATGATCTCGTCGACCGGATTGAAAGGCTGGAAAGCTGTTTGCAAAAGCTGCAAAGTTATGCCTTCCTGCACGCCTGCACCCAGCGCGGTGACGAAAAGGCCGGCAGACTGGAGCAACGCATCAGAGAGTTGAGCGCCGAATGCGCGGCCGGATATGTCTTTTTTGCTCTAGAATGGAACCAGATTCCCGACGAACGTTGCGCGCTGCTGTTGGCCGATGAGATCCTTGCCGGCTACCGATATTATCTTGCAAACCTGCGTCGACATCGGCCGCATCTGCTCTCAGAACCGGAAGAAAAGATACTCATCGAAAAAGGACCGGTGGGGCACAGCTCATGGGTTACACTTTTTGATAAGATCTTTGCCAACTACAAATTCGGAGAAGATGGGCGCTCGGAAGAGGACGTACTCACTGATCTGTACAGCCGTCAGCGGGCAAAGCGAAAGCGGGCCGCAGACGATATGACCGGGAGCCTGCAGGAAAACAGCATCATCCTGACCCATATCTTCAACGTTCTGGCGGCGGACAAGATGATCATCGATCGGCTCAGGGGCCACGCCAGCTGGATAAGTTCGATGAACCTGGAAAATCGCCTTGAGGATTGCACCGTCGAGATCCTTAATCAGGCGGTTACTGCCCGTTATGATATCGTGGCCAGATACTATGCCGTAAAGAGGCAGCTGCTCGGGCTTGATCTGCTTGAGGATTATGATCGTTATGCGCCCCTTGAATCCTTGCCTGAGCTCAGGATCAGCTGGAGCGAATGTCGGAGGATCGTTCTTGAGGCCTTTGCCGGTTTTTCAGAAAAGATGGCCGAGATTGCCGAAGGCTTTTTTGAGAAATCCTGGATACACGCACCGGTACTGCATGGCAAACAGGGCGGCGCCTTTGCCCACCCCTGCGTGCCGGAGATCCACCCCTATGTCCTGGTCAACTATAACGGTACCCTCAACGATGTCTCGACCGTCGCCCATGAGCTGGGCCACGGCGTTCATCAGGTGCTTGCCGCACGGCAGGGGCTCTACAACAGCGATACACCCCTGCCGTTGGCAGAGACCGCTTCGGTGTTTGCCGAGCTTCTTGTTTTCAAAAGCCAGCTCAGCCTTTTGCAGCAGCCGGAAGAGAGGCGGGCCTTTATCTGCCAGAAACTCGAATCCATCTTTGCCACGGTCTTCAGGCAGACCGCGATGAATCAGTTTGAACAGGCAATGCACAACGGACGGCGGCAGCACGGTGAGTTGAGCTGCGAACAGCTCTCCGGCTACTGGCTTGAGACCCAGCGGGCAATGTTTGGCGATTCGGTGCATCTCAGAGAAGATTATGGCCTCTGGTGGAGCTATATCCCACATTTTCTGGCAACCCCTGGCTATGTCTACTCCTATGCCTTTGGCGAGCTGCTGGTCTTGGCGTTGTACGGGCTCTATCAAAAAGAAGGTACGCCGTTTGTCGATAAATATGTTGAGCTTTTAGCAGCCGGAGGCTCTTCTTCTCCCTATGAGCTGCTGAAACCCTTTGCCATCGATCTTGACGATCCGGCCTTCTGGAACAGGGGCCTGCTTGTTATCGAAGAGATGCTTGAACAGGTTCTTGTATGAGAGAACAGGATGTTGAGGATTATCGCTGGATGCGCCTTGCCCTGGATATGGCCAAACAGGCGTCCGAGCATGATGAGGTTCCGGTCGGGGCGGTGATTGTCGATGGTGACAGACTCCTGGCGCAGGCGGGTAATCGTTGTATTGCTGCAAACGACCCAACGGCACACGCTGAGATCATTGCCCTTCGTGAGGCCTGCGCCCTCAGAGAAAACTACCGTCTTTCCGGAGCGACGCTTTATGTTACCCTCGAGCCCTGTATCATGTGTATGGGGGCAATACTCCAGGCCCGGATCGGGCGCCTGGTATTTGCTGCTCCCGACCCGAAGTCGGGTGCGGCGGTCTCTCTGTTTGCTCTTGGCAACGATCACCGGCTGAACCATCAGCTCGAGTGTTCTGGCGGTCTGTTGAAAGAGGAATGCGCAGGCGTACTCCAGGACTTTTTCAGAAAGAAAAGAGGCCGATAATCAGGGCCTGTTGTTCTGAGCCTCCGGGCTGGTTCTTCACCTGGCAATTGCAGGATCTGCCTCGATTGCGAGGTATTGGCTCTTGAGAGCCTGTGCCCAACTGTGAAGATGCGGCTGGCGCCAGATGGCTGTTTTCCACAAAGGATTTTCGAGTGATCAGATAAGACCCTGGTCGAGCATTGCATCTGCAACCGTTGTGAATCCGGCAATATTGGCGCCGGCTACATAGTTGCCTGGGAGTCCGTATTCATCGGCGGCTGCCACACAGGTTGTATGGATGCTTGTCATAATTTTGCGCAGTCTTTTGTCGACCTTTTGGCTGGACCATTTGCGACGTGAAGAGTTCTGTGCCATCTCCAGTCCGGATACCGCCACACCACCGGCATTGGCCGCTTTGCCCGGCGCGAATAGGATGTTGTTATCAATGAAGATATCAATCGCCTCCATGGAGCTGGGCATATTGGCACCCTCGGCAACCAGCTGGATACCGTTATTGACCAGATGTTGTGCATCCTTTTCGTTTATCTCGTTTTGGGTGGCAGCTGGCAATGCACAATCGGCCTTGTGTGTCCACAGCGGATTATGATCCAGGGCTGGATCAGCCTCTACATATACGGCCTGAGGATATTTGTCGCTGTACTCCTTGATGCGGCCGCGACGGACGTTTTTCAGCTCCATCACAAAGTCCAGTTTTTCTCGGTCGATACCTTCTTCGTCGTAGATGTGGCCGGAAGAGTCGGAAAGGGTGAGCACCTTGCCGCCCATATCAAGCAATTTTTCAACGGTGTACTGGGCGACATTTCCAGAGCCGGATACCAGACAGGTCTTGCCTTCCAGGCTGCTGCCTTTGGCCGCCAGCATCTCTTCGGCGAAATAGACCAGGCCGTACCCGGTTGACTCCGGACGAATCAGGCTGCCGCCCCAGGAAAGCCTTTTCCCTGTCAAGGTTCCGGTAAATTTGTTACAGAGTTTTTTATACATTCCAAAGAGATAGCCTATCTCTCGCCCGCCGACTCCTATGTCTCCGGCCGGTACATCGGTGTCCGGGCCGATATGGCGAAAGAGTTCGCTCATAAAGGCCTGGCAGAAACGCATAACCTCGGCATCGGAACGGTTTTTCGGGTTAAAGTCCGATCCGCCTTTACCTCCTCCCATATTCAGCGTCGTCAGGGCGTTTTTAAAAACCTGTTCAAAGGCCAGAAATTTCATAACCGAAAGGGTGACAGAGGGGTGAAAACGCAGGCCGCCTTTGTATGGCCCTATGGCTGAATTCATTTGTACCCTGAAACCACGGTTAACGTGAATGTTCCCTTGATCATCGGTCCAGGGAACCCGGAAAGAGATAACACGTTCCGGCTCGACGATTCTCTCGAGTATCGCCTGTTTCCTGTACTGAGGATGACGGTCCACTACTGGACGCACTGCCTCAAGAACCTCATGTACGGCCTGGTGGAACTCTTTTTGATCCGGGTCTCGCTGTACGACTGAAGAGATGATTTCTTGCATAGCCCGTGCCTCTTTTCAGGTTTCTCTATGCTGTATACCGTTAAGTTAAAATATAAGACATTAAGAATACTACAATTTTATGTCTCAAGCGAGTCTTTTCTAAACATCCTGTTGGTATTTTTAGAAGATCTGGAATTTTCGCCGAAATCCGTTTTGTGAGCAGAAAGTGGTGTCCCGAAGCCTTCTCTTGTCTTCTGTCTTTTAAGCATGGTATTTTCTCTTTGAGTTCTGTAACGTACGGGCTGTTGTTTTTTATCCGAAACCCCGCTTGCAGACGGACCTTGTCTTCTGTTGTCTTGGGCGTTCCTGTCGATTGGGGTGAAACTTTTTTAATTTTTACAGTGGTTTGAGGACTATTATGAAGAGGCAAGGTTGGAGATTGCGGTATCTCAGTCAGGAGGATAATATCGCAGCCGACGGTGGGAAAATGTCGCTTACGCTGAAAGCGGTCGAGCGTTCTTTTTTTCTGCATGGCAAAGGAGATTTTATTCAGCCGGGAAAACCGGTTATTCGCTGGGGAGGGCCAGAGACAGAAGAAACCACCGGACGTATTATGTCCATGCCCTGTTATCTGGGTGGAGCGCAATATGCAGATGAGTTGAACGCACGGGATCTGCTTGGGCCAGTGAACACTTCCGGCATGAAGCTTATACCCAGCTGTCCTGCAAATCCATCGCGTGGATTGCCCAGAGCTACAGCGATTATCGTCATTCTCGATCCAGAGACCCTGATTCCTGTCTGTGTTATGGATGGGGCCGTTATCAGTGCCATGAGAACTGGAGCCGCATCTGGTGTTGGCGCAAAATATCTCGCCAATCCGGATTCCAGAAAATTTGGTCTGGTTGGGGCCAGCGTTCAAGGTAAAACGCAGGCCATGGGGATAAAAGCCGCCGTCCCGGGACTACAGCGCCTCCACGTGTATGACTTGCATTTTGAGACGGCCAGGGCATTTGCCGCTGATATGGCAGATCGCCTTCAGATGGATATTGTTCCGGTACAAACAGCGAAGGAAGCCTTTGTGGACATGGATATTATTTCAACGGCGACCATGGCCCGTGAACCCTATGTTGATAAGGACTGGTACAAAAAAGGCGCCTTTCATGTCGAGATCTCTTTTTGGGATACGCCACCTGAGGCCCTTACCGTGTTTGACCGCATCTTTGTCGATGATTGGTGGCAGGTAAAACATCATGGAGTCGATGTCAGTTGGCGGGCTGTGGAAAGAGGTCTTGTTCCGGAATCTGCAATCACCGGAAATCTTGGCGAGGTTGTTGCAAAAATTAAAAGAGGACGCAACTCCGAGGATGAGCGGATTTTCTTTAACCCGATTGGCATGGGCACTCATGACCTCTCTGAGGCCCACCGTGTGTATCAGGTGGCACAAGCAAGAGGCATTGGCACTGAACTTGATTATTTCAAGTCAAATAGTGGGTGGCTCAATGACCTGAGCCTGTGACCTCTTTTTCTTATAAAAAAAGAGGTCCCCAGGCGACAGAAATAGGCTTATGAAACTCAGGGAAAAAAGGTCAATCCACAGCTACCTTGCGGAGCGTGGCAGACATATCTTTTTTGACCTCTTTTACAAACTTCTCCCAGTCATGGCCCTGTTTGTACAGGGCCAATGAGGCGAGTTTTTTGGTGATAATGGCAGCCCTGTAGCCGGCAAGCTCCTGGGCTGCCAGGATTTGCATAATGGGATCTTTGCCGAGGCGTTGTACAAGAACCGCCGGGATATATTGCTCGAGCACGGACCAGACCAGAGTTTCATCGGCAAGTATCTCGTCAAGACGCTCCATAAACAGTTCCTGCAGGGCAAAGATCTGCTCACTGGTCCTCTCGGAAAGGTCAAAAAGCGGGGTCTGTCGATCTTTCGCATAGAGTTTGAGCAGGGTCTCGACCTCGATTCTGGAGTATTTTTCTACCAGATCAACGATGTTGCGAATCAGCTCCCAGCGGGTTGTCTGGTCATTGAGCAGGGCCTCTTCATACGCATCGCCAAAGAGAAAGGCGGTGAGGACCTCTGCCACCGAGCTGCTGAAAACCCCGCCTTTATTGGCTGTGGAATCTTTGATATGCAGGATCTCGGAGGCGGTTGCGATATGTCTTTTTGCCACATCGTCAAAGAAGACATTGGCGCCTTCAACGATGAAACGCAGCTCCTGAAAAAGGGCGAGAAAGCCCTTTACGTTACCCTGGTTGATCGTATCCTTAAAGCCGCCGCAGGGAATAAAGGCCTGGATACTTGCCTGTTCAATGTATTTACGATTGGCAGGATTCGATAAAAATGTCTTGTGGAACAAGGCCCCGTCTTCGACGATCGAGCCATCCGGCAGCGGAATATTTTTGCCGGCAAGAGGTACCATAAAACCTCGGCGACTGAGTTTCTCCGGCGAAAAGGCCAGAGAATTGGCCCGGGGTGAGGAGTTGCGCTGGAAGGCGATCTGCATCAACTCTTGCCTGTCCAGCCCTTCAGGATCAAACAGAACCGAGCCGCCGTCGATGATAAGGCAGATCTTACCTTTATAACACTGGATTTCGTTGGCACCAAGATCTCCATCCGGGCCGCCGGTCATCATCAGGTTAAGCGCTTCTTCCCGCGCGCCACAGGAGGCGATAAGGGTTCTATACGCACTCATAATGCTGGTGGTGGTCATACCGCTGAGCCGTATTTTGCCGCCGATCTTAGCGTAGATTTCCCGCATATCGTTGGTTGTACAGATCGATTTCCCGGCAATCTTCAACTCTACACCATCTTTTTCACGGTTGAACAGGCCAAAGAGCTCATCACTCTCCAGAACCCCATACGTATCATGGGGGATACCAAACGACTTCCCTGTGGTCATCGTTCTCCAGTACTCATAGCCGCGCTCTTTGGCTCGAAAGGCAACGGCATCCATCATCGGCGCGGTCCCTTCATCGGGCCCGAAAAAGATCAATTCCGAGGCCCCATAATAATCGACAACAGAAGAGTCAGGCAGCATCAGATCCATGATCCCTTCGGTATAATCAAACAGGGCATCCATCCCAAGCTTGGCGTATTGCGGATGAGGAATAACAACGCCCTTGGAGCCGCTTTCACAGATATCCTTATGTTTGAGACGCTGGGCCTTGGGCCCAAGTGCATAGTTGAGCAGCACGGCGTTATCGAGCTCGGTTGCGTGATTGGCCTTTGAGACCCGAATCAGTCGCAGCCCACCCCGGGAAATATCGGCGGCCCGCAGGTGGGTTCCGCAGGCATAATGCCCATTGACGTAGAAAATTCCATAGACAAACTGGCTGAAGATCAGCGGATCAAGAATCGACGCATCGAAGCGGAAAGAAAAAGAACGCTTTTCCTCCTTATAGAAGTTGGTCTTCAGGGTACAACTGACAAATTTGAACATAAATTTGAAGATGTCGTACTCAAGAGGATGATCAATGAATCTCGAGGCAATGATCTTGTCGAATTCCTGCCACCTTGCCTCAAGCTCGTCGACGGTGGGCCGTTTTTGGATCTTCGGAGAGAAGCGCTGCTCAAACAGGGTGAACAGATATTTGAGCAGATCGATGTTGTTCATCGCGCATCGCTCTATCAGCTGCGCCTCATAGATCGCCTTGGTCGAACTCTGTAATCTCTTGGCAAAGGCGTCCTGGAAGTCTTTACTGCCAAGACTCTCAAGGATCTCCCGGTCTGTCTCGTTTTCTCCTTCCTGAAAGATAAAGAGATGGGTAAAATCGATGGCGTTGCCGGCAAAGAGCATCTCCTGGAAATTCAACCTCCCGGCGACAAACAGCTCTTTTGCGCTATTCAGCGAAAAGGAGAGAAACGAGCGGAGATCACCGAGTAGGGCCATCTCCTGGCTTCGGGTGAGTTCTCCCACGATATAAATGGCACAAATCGATGACGAATGGCCTTCGCTGGTGAAGTAGGGCTCCCAATAGGCACGGGTGATGGTCAGGCCATGTTCTTCAAAGATCTGCCGTAAGGCCGGTAACTGGGGTTTTTCAAAATCCGAGCGAAACAGCAGCCGTGTCTCGCCGGTCTCGGGCAGGTTGAAGACCTCGATCAACGGAAGGACCGATGTCTCACATTTTTTCAGAAATCTTTCGTATCTTTTCCGGGTCGGCTCCGGGGTGACGACGTAATCCCCGGCAAGAGAAAAAAGAAAGCGTGATTTTTCAAATTGCTCGGGGCCATAGTCAGGAATGGTTTCCGGTCGGATGATATAGGTATGGTAGCGGGAGGCGGGGCTGAAATAATATTCCCGGCGATGCCCCGAGATCTGGTCTTCGAGCAGGGCCTCCATCGAATCCCGGGTCTCTTCGGTGGCAATGCGAACCCGTTGGATTTCACTGCCGTGGGAAAGATTGAAGTCGATACTGGCCACGCTCTCGTAGAGGGTTACCGAGCCATCGACGATCTTGATACTGGCCGCAATCGACTCGAGCAGATGTACCAGAGAATCCCGCTGGATATGGGTGAAGAAATATCGAGGCAGCCCAAGGTCTTCGAGCAGGATCCCGGCAGCGATGTTTATCGCGTTGGCGGTGAGCAGCCCTTCGCCGGAAAGATCAATAACAGCGCCATACAATAATCTCGGATCCAGCCCGACATTCTCTGCCTTGTTAATGATATCGGCGCCATGAGCCACCGGCCCGCCGTTGTAGCCCAACCTGTCCATGCCATCCTCCTTTTTTTGCAACACCGCATAGCGGCAACGACGACAAGATATCGTGCCTTTTTGTGTTTTGAAAATATTGTTTATTGCAGTCCCCAACTCTCAAAAAACAATACCTACACTTCCATCCTTTTATAGCCGCCGCATTTTCGTGTCAACAGTTTTTACCTGCAGCGTAGGAAAAGCTCTTTTTGAAGATCAAACCTGCCATGTCCTGTTTTTAAAGAGGCCTTTCCAGCCCTTTTTGAGTGCAATATAATCTGTTGTAAAGATCGTTATTACAAAAGGTTAAAACTTGAAAAGTTGCTCCGATGTATGCTACAGTCTCCGACGGCGAAGATTTCTTGTATCTCCTCTTGAGAGAGTTGAAACAAAGGTTCCTTCTCGCAGGAACGATCACTTCCAAAGTCAAATCAATTTTGTTGCGAGCCTTGCGAAAGAGTGTGGTCCTTGCCGCCATTTTGTGGCGCATTCACCCAGTTCAGAGGGGAGAGATGTTCCCATTTTCAAGGGCTGTTAACGGTTAATTCTGCAAAATGCAGCGGGCTTTTGAAAAGGTCTTTGTCGGTATCTGGTATAACTGCAGAAAAATATACGATATATTTGCGTTGTGAGGGCAGGGCGTGTTCTGCCGGGAGGGGGCCTCTGATAAATTCGACCTGTTCTTCAGGTATTCAAAATAGTTGGACGATATTCGGGAGAGAATGTAAAAATGACTGCCACCGCAGCCCTGCTCGTTATCTTTTCCGCATTTATGCATGCAGGCTGGAATATGTTTTCAAAGAGCCTCTCTCCAACGGCGGGTTTCTTTTTATTGGCAAGCTGGGGGACGGTTCTCTGTTTTGCTCCGGTATTTTTTTTGACCATAGATATCCTTCCTCTCTTCTCTGCAGCCATCTGGGGGAAATTACTGATTGCCGGTCTGTTTCAGTCGATCTACTACCTGGGGCTTGCCGGTGCCTATAGGCGAGGAGCCCTCTCTATTGCCTATCCTCTTGCCCGTTCTTTTCCTCTTTTCATTCTGGTGACCTTGGCCTATATAACTGGTCAGGGGCGTGATTTTTCGGCGGCTGGCCTTGCAGGATTAGGGGCTATCGTTGGCGGTGCGATCATTCTGCCAATGAACGCCTTTCGGGATTTCAGACTTGCCAATTACCTCAACCCTTCCTGTGCCTTTGCCCTCGTTGCGGCATTGGGTACGGCCGGGTATTCGTTCGTCGATGATATCGCGATGAATACGATAAAAGGCCTCGATGACGCCTCTCCCGACTGGGCCCGCGCCATGCTGTATCTGGTCCTTGAAAGTGCCAGTACCGCATTATGGCTGCATTTTCTGCTGTTGTTTTTCAAACGATCCCGCGCCGCATTCAAAAAAGAGTATAAGATACTGTTGAAACCGGCATTGCAGGCCGGGCTGGCGATAGGGGCAACATACGGTCTTGTTTTGCTTGCCATGACCCAGGCGGTAAATGTGAGCTATGTCGTAGGGCTCCGGCAACTCTCCATCCCGATTGGAGCCCTGTTGGGGATTTTTGTCCTCAAGGAAAAAGGCTCACTTCCCCGCTATATTGGAGTAGGGATGCTCTTCTTCGGGCTGATTCTGATTATTCTTGGATAAGCAAAAAGAGGGTGTCGAATGCGAGGCCGGAAACAGTTGATGGGTTGTGTGGATCGGGTATAATAGTAAAGGCAGGCGAGGTTTGCCGGTAAAAAAGATGGTATGTGGGAACTCTTCAGTTATGGTAAGTCCCGTCTTGATCCGCAGGTCATTTTGATTCTCATTTATCGTTGCCCCATTCGTTTCTCAAGGGCCGTTGAAGAGTTCTTGCAATTCAGCGGAATATTTTGCTTGGGAGAACGACAATGCTCAATACAAAATCAGAAAGATTCATTCGTGAGATAATGCAATCTCTCGATATCCAGGTTGATGGAGAGAGACCCTGGGATGTTCGGATACACAACCCATTATTTTATAAACGCGTGGCAACTCAAGGATCCCTGGGTCTGGGGGAGGCGTATATGGACGGCTGGTGGGATTGCGATGCCCTCGATGAGCTGTTTTATCGCCTGCTGAGGAACAAAGCCGATGAGAAAACAGCAGATACAGGTTTGAGAAAGATTTACAAGAGTATAAAAAATTATCTGGTCAGTGTTCAGAATCAGATACAGAGAAAAACCAGAGCATTTATTATTGGTCAGCACCATTATGATCTGGGAAACGAGTTGTTTTCGATTATGCTCGATAAGGGACTCAATTATTCCTGCGCCTATTGGCATAAGGCAGAAAATCTGCAACAGGCCCAGACAGAAAAACTGGATCTGATCTGCCGCAAGATAGGTCTGATGCCGGGGATGAAGGTTCTCGATATCGGCTGTGGATGGGGAGGATTTGCCAGACACGCCGCCCAAAATTATGGTGTAAAGGTAACCGGGGTCACCGTATCAAAAGAGCAGGCAGATTATGCCAGGAACGTGTGCAAGGAACTTGATGTCACGGTAGAGCTTGTCGATTATCGACAAGTACAGGGAAAGTATGACCGGGTGGTCTCTGTCGGAATGTTCGAACATGTCGGCTGGAGAAACTATCGGAGATTTATGGATAAGGTGCATCAAGTACTCGACAACAGCGGCCTGTTTTTATTGCATACCATCGGCAGTAATGACTCGCTCACAGCTTCTGACCCCTGGATCGGCACCTATATCTTTCCCCATTCGATGATACCTTCCGTTGCTCAGATCTGCAGAGCGGCCGAACGGCGTTTTATCGTTGAAGACTGGCATAACTTCGGGCTCTACTACGATTCTACGCTCATGGTGTGGTATAAAAATTTTGTGAACAATTATCATAAGATAAAAGAGAGGTATGATCTGCGCTTTTTTCGTATGTGGACATATTATCTGCTTGTCTCCGCAGCCAGTTTCAGGGCCCGGAAAAATCAGCTGTGGCAGATTGTGTTTTCCAAACAAGGTCTTGACAGGGTCTTTCGCAGTGAAGGAGAGTTGTTTCCATAAACGATGATGAGCCGCTATAAGAGTTGCTTTCACTCAAGGAACGCCTGTCTGGAGTATCAGCTTTTCTTCAAAGTGTGATTGATGGTTTAACAGAGTGAATCCAGAACAACTTGTTGAGGTGCTCAAAAAAGCTTAAACAGAGATATTTGGTGTCAGCTTTTTATCCTGAAGTAAAATAATAACCAGAGAGGAGAGTATGCCAAAAATAGGTGTTATTGGCGGTTCTGGGCTTGATGATCCAGATATTTTGCAGGAAGCGGTGGAGGTCGAGGTTCGTACCGAATATGGTTCTCCCTCCTCGCCTTTGACCTGTGGAAAGATCGGAGGCGTGGATGTTGTCGTATTGGCAAGGCACGGCAGGGCTCATCAGTTCAGTCCGACCGAGGTCAACAACAGGGCTAATTTGAGAGCCTTGCAAAAACAGGGAGTAACGCATCTTCTGGCGACGACCGCCTGCGGCAGTTTGCGGGCAGAGATAGGGCGGGGCCATTTTGTCATACTCGATCAGTTTATTGACTTTACCAGATTTCGAAAGAGCACTTTTTTTGACTCTTTTGCAGGTGGCGCAACACATACGCCTATGGCCCAGCCTTTTTCTGCGGAATTACGGGAGACCATCTTGACGGTAGGCAAAAAGCTGGAGCTGCCCATACACCAATCGGGCTGTGTGATTACCATCGAGGGGCCGAGATTTTCTACTGTCGCAGAGTCGAAAATGTTTCGTCTTTGGGGGGCTGATCTGGTCAATATGTCAACGGCTCCAGAGGTGGCATTGGCAAACGAATTGCAGATTCCCTACGCGGCTGTAGCGATGTCCACCGACTATGATTGCTGGAAAGAGGATGAACCACCAGTGAGCTGGCAGGAGATTCTCGATGTCTTTCAACGTAACGCAAAGAATATGAGACGATTTTTGGTGGAGATCATCTCTCAATTGAGCACAGAGGAAAAATGATATGGATCTGAAAGAAACGGTTCGCTCTATTGTCGATTGGCCGGTGAAGGGAGTTATTTTTCGTGATTTAACGACGCTGATGAAAGATCCTCAAGCGTTGCGGGTGGCCTGCGATCTCTTCTATGAGCGATATCGGGATAAAAACATTGACACGATTGTTGGTATTGATGCCCGCGGCTTTGTCTTTGGAGCCGTCCTTGCCTATAAACTGGGAGTCGCGTTTGTTCCTGTTCGCAAGAAGGGCAAACTTCCGGCAGAGACGATAGAGGAGAGCTATTCTCTCGAATATGGTGATGCCACTATGGAGATACACGTCGATGCAGTATCTCCCGGCGACAAGGTGGTTCTCATCGATGATCTTCTTGCCACAGGGGGAACCATTGGCGCTGCCTTGAAGCTGATCAGACGATGTGGTGGAGAGGTGCTTGAGTGTGCGTTTGTTGTTGAGCTGCCTGATCTTGGAGGAAGAAAGAGCGTTGACGACTGTGGGGTGTATGCCTTGATGGAGTTTGAAGGGGAGTAGAAAAAATGTAAATACAGCGAGTTGAAAGCTTCCGAGAGAGACCGATCGATTTGGGCAGGGAGTCTCTGGCTGTTCCGATCCTCTATTGTAATACGATTGTAATGGTAGGAAAGATGCCGAGATGATATTATGGCAGCGTTATGGAAATCGATTGTGAAAGATGTGGCAATGCGATAGATGCCGCTGCTGTGAAATGCCCTTTCTGCGGGTTGTCTGTTGAGCCAGTACGGTCTTGCCTGCCTGTCTTTTCGCATAGGATCGTCAGTCTGGAACAGGGGCGGCCGTTTGTGGCTCTTGCCCTGGACAGAATGAAGCTGGCTCTTGCCGACTGTAAAAAGAATCATGTCCCTCTTCTGACCCTTATCCATGGCTATGGTTCCAGCGGTAAGGGCGGGGCTATCCGCGTAGAGTGCCGAAAGACGCTCGACGACCTGAAAGCGCGGGGCGAGATTGCCGACTATATTGTCGGAGAAAAATTCAGCAGGCGCAGCCCTTCTGTCAAGGCCATTTTACGGCGCTATCCTGAGCTTGGCTCTGACAAGAATCTTAACCGAAATAACAAAGGTATTACTCTGGTTGTATTATAGCAGGGAGCTTGCAAAATACATATGTTTGCACCCGATGAGCAGTTCTTGAAAAGACGGTTTCACCCGTGCGACAGACGGTCTGTTGCAGGGTGGAGACGTACAATCTTAAACAGATGGAGATTTTGATGAGAAAGTTTATGACAGCAGTTGTATTTGCATCCTTCGTTGCCTTGCCCCTTACATCTCAGGCTGTAGAAAAGCTCGAGACCTTTGAGCAAAAGCTGAGCTACAGTATGGGATATGAGGTTGGAAATTATTTCAAGACGACCGGTGAAGACATCGTGAAGGATTTTTTGCTTGCCGGTATTGAGGCTGCTTACGCGGAGGGAGAACCACTGCTCACCGAAGAAGAGATGCTGGCGGTGAAAAAAGAGTATGCCGAAAAAATGCAGGCCAAGCAGATGGCAATGCTCGAGGAGATGAAAAAGAAGAATCTGGCCGCAGGACAGGAATTTTTGGAAAAAAACAAGAAGGTTGATGGGGTGATTGTCACCGACAGTGGCTTGCAGTATCAGGTTCTGAAAGAGGGCAGTGGCGAAAAGGCCACCGCTGAAGATGTGGTCAAGGTTGAGTATGTCGGCACATTTATAGATGGAACTGAGTTTGACAGCACCGCTCTTCATGGTCAACCTGCTGAGTTTCCGGTGGGGCAGGTGATTCCTGGATGGAAAGAGGCTCTGACCCTGATGAATCCGGGGAGCAAGCTGCGGGTTGTTATCCCCTCTGAGCTTGCCTATGGTGAGATGGGAGCACCACCGAGGATCGAGCCGAATTCTGTTCTTGTTTTTGAAATGGAACTGCTTGAAATCGTCAAAAAATAACATCTTGGAAGGCTGCCATGCATCAGGTGTATGGCAGCCTTTCAGAGATTGTGCTGTGACTCTTGTCTTTTATTGCTGTTTTGAAAAAAGGATCTTCTTTCTGCCCTGATATGACGAAAAAAATATCTTTTCTGTTTCTTTGTGTGCTTGTCCTCTGCCAATGCACTGAAAAGAAAACGGTGGTCGACCAACAGCCATTGACGTTTTCAGGTGGTAATGCTGTGTATAAGGGTACTCTGCCCTGTGCCGATTGTGCCGGTATTGAGACCAGGCTGACCTTGAAACCCGACGGCAGCTACGTCTATGCAAGACGGTATTTGCAGAGAGAAGGTGCCCGTTTTTCATCTGCTGGTAAATACTCGATTGATCGAGATATCCTGAGCCTGGAGGAAGATTCTGCCCCGGTATCCTTTTCGGTAGCCGAAGATACGCTGACGCTTCTCGGCAGCGACAAGCGGCCCTCTGATGGCGAACTTGCTCCTTACTATAGGTTGAAAAGAGAGAGAACGTTTCACTACGCGGGCAGTTATAAGGCCTACTCTGAGAAGGCAGATTCTTGTGCGCAGACCCTCACTATTGTTCCTGAGGGCGAAGATTATCGTGTTGAATTTTCGATATCAAAAGGATCGGGGCAGGAAAGGCAGCTTTTTTCAGGGACGGCCCGGCTGGCCGATAATCGACTGTATTTTGATATTGGTGACGATACGCAGGCAAAAACGCCTATGTATATTACTCCCTCCCACGACAATCTTGGTGTAGAGGTTGGTAGTCAGAAGCCGGGGGAAGGAGGGCAGATGCGGCCGGCTTGCGATGGTCTTTCTCTGACCGGCGAATATCTCAAAAATACAATCGCAGCAGGTCGTCTGGGCGTCTTTACCAGTACAACGACGATTGCAGAGGTTTTGCAGGCACTGCCGCTGGCACAGGTCGAAAAAAAGATTGGCAGAGGCGAATTTAAAGATGACCTGTATGATGACTACCAGATATATACACGTGACAACCGGCATCTCCTTACACTGACCCCAAAAGAGACCGGCAATGTGCAGCAGAAAATAGACAGGGTCCTCGTGAAAAGTCCGTTTTTTGCAACGGCAAAGGGCATACATTGCGGTTCAACGTACCATGATATAAAAAAGGCCTATACGATTACCCGTGTCGAGCCCACTCGAGAGCATATCGTACTGGTTGTAGACGAGATTCAGGCCAGTTTCACGATACCGAAAACCGTCTTGCGAAAAGGCTGGTGGAATGCCAGGACAAAAACTGTGGATCAGAGTAAAATTCCGGACGACGCACAGGTCGAGAGCTTTATCCTCTGGTGGAATAGATCGTCGGTACAGTAGTTTTTCCGACAAAAGCGCAAGCCAGCCGGCAAGAGGAGATACCCTCAACCGCCGAGCGTTTTTTTTATCGTATCGATGATCTCTTCGATTGAGGGAATATCGGCCATCGAATTGCCGTAATGGGCATAACGGAGCATCCCGGATCTGTCGATCAGAACCTGGGCCGGCATCCTGCCCAGCTTGAAAATTTTCACCTCCTGACCATAGAGATTGAGAACTGTATGTCCTGGATCCGGTAGCCCGATAAAGGTCAGGTCTTTCTTTTGCCAATATTTTCGAAAATTTTCTGGCCCCTCAGGCCCGATAACGATTATTTCTGTATTCAGCTGTCTGATGCGCTGATAGTTCTGGCGCAACTGCGCCATATGCCTGCGGCAAAATGGTCAAAGAAATCCACGATTAAAAACTATCAGCAGATTTTTTTTGTCGGTAAAATCAGCAAGAGATACCCTGTTTCCATTAAAGTCTGACAGCGTAAAATCCGGAGCCTGGGTGTTGAGCGTAATATGAGCCATATTGTTCTCCTTTTCTGGTGTATCTCTTTACAGCGTATGATGTCTGAGATTATCTATCATATTGATTATCCGGAGTATTGGGTAAAAACCCATGCGGTGAGTGGGGATATCTCAAAATAATATTTTTTACTATTATTCAATGTTTTGACTCTTGCGGAGTAATTCAATACATTCAAATTATACCGGGAAGAAATCGGATATACAACGATGGAGGAGATTCTATCAGAAAACTACAGGATTGAACCGCATTGTTTAATGTTTATATGAGTTGTTACATTATACGTAAAAGACGTTATGTTTCGTTCCTTTCCTCAACCGGTCCTGCTTGTCAGTCGTTGTCTCGGCTTTGATTTCTGTCGCTATGATGGCCAAAGATTGCATGCCGAGATTGTTGAGCTGCTGCAGGGGCATGTGCAGTTCGTCGATATCTGTCCGGAGATGGAGGCCGGACTTGGGGTACCGAGACCGCCGGTACGTCTCTGTATGAACGGCGAGATGCTTGAGGTCTGGCAGCCGGCCGAATCGCGGACGGTAACCGAACAGCTGGAGACGGCTGCAGCTAATGCTCTTCCACTGTTCGAGGGTTGTGACGGTGCGGTGCTAAAAAGTAAATCACCCTCCTGTGGTCTGTATGATGCAAAGGTGTTTCGCAGCAGGGAGCAGCCACAGTTTCTTCGCTGGGACAGCGGCATGCTCGGGACGAAGATCCTGGCAGCAGCAGCGGGCAGGCCGGTCGATGACGAGATGCGGCTGACCAACATCGTTCTTCGTGAACATTTTCTTATACAGCTCTATGCTAGTGCCCGTTTCCGAAAGATTGCCGCTACAGGGAAGATACGAGACCTTATCTCTTTTCACGCCTCCTACAAGTTTCTCTTTCTTGCCTATAACGAGAAACGTTTCCGGCAGTGCGGCAGAATTGTTGCCAACCATGAAAAGCGTTGCAGCGAGGAGGTCTTCGGTCTCTATCGTGCTGAGATGGCGCTGCTTTTTCGTCGACCTTTTCGCAGGGAGGCGATGGTCAATACCCTGTATCATGCCTATGGTCTGATCGCGGAAGGGCTGACCGCAGAGGAGAAAAAATATATCATCAGCACCATTGAAGAGTACCGTGATGAGAGAATCCCGCTGCAGGCGGTAACCCGTCTGCTCGAAGGACAGGCGCTTCGTTTTGGCCAGCAGTATCTCCTCGATCAGGCCTTACTCCAGCCTTTTCCGGCAGAGCTTTCACTACTGACAGACAGTGGTAAGGGCAGAGAGGTAGAATAACGATAAAGGAACAGCCTGACTGCATTCCCCTTGCCATTTCACTGTTGACCTTAGCCGCAATCTGGGCTCTGTTATGGCCTCTGGTGATGTATGGTAGCCTTTTTTTCGAACAACGCTTTTCAGAACAACACATTCAGGAGAAAACAATGGATCTCAAAACGTATTTTACTGATACGGAAGGTGTAGGGGTCTTGTCAACTGCCGATGCGAGCGGCAGGGTCAACGCCGCCATCTATTCCAAACCACACCTGCTTGATGACGGATATGCCAGCTTTATCATGCTCAACCGGCTGACAAGAAAGAATCTGCAGGATAACCCCTATGCCCACTATCTTTTTCTGGAAAAGGGCGGCGGATATTCCGGTGTGCGTCTGTACCTGGAAAAGGTCAAAGAGTTGCAGGATGATGAATTGATTGCCCAGCTCTCAAAACGAAAAAAGAAGTCCGGCGAGCAGGAAAAAGAGTCCTCTCGTTTTCTGGTCTCGTTTACGATCACCAAGGTCATCAAACTTATTGGAGATAAAGAGATTACAGTCGAATAGTGGAAACAAACGACGATGACGCCCCGGTACCAGTGGCATGTTGTGTCCTTCAGGAGATTGAGCATCATTTCCTGAAGGGCTCTCTACTCTTTTTTTCTGGCTATTGCTGTTCGACCAGATATTGCCAGTAGCGTTGTGGGATATGTTTTTTCTGCAATTTTCTGTTGAGTCTCTGAGTATTGCCGATTGACTGGTGGAAGGTCTTCCAGAGCTGTTGATACTCTTTTTCTCCGGCGGCCAGATTGCGTTTTGGCGGCTTTCCATAGTGTTTGACGTGTTGACAAAAATCCGGATCTATCTCAATCTCCTTGAGTTCCTCTTTATCCGATAACAGGGCAAGATCTCTTCGCAGGTCGTGGAGAATCCACCGCTCATTGGCAAGCCTTCTGCGGAAATGTGGAACGCAGAGGCTCAAAATATTATACTCAGGGGCGAAAGGGGCGTAGAGTAGCTGGTTGTCCATACGATAAAAACGCAGCAGCCCCTTATAGCGGTGAACCTCCGTGTGGATCTTCTGGTGCAAGGTGAGCAGAGAACGGGTAGAACTATCGGAGTAATCGCCGGTCACCTTCTTGCCAATCTGCAGGCAGCGCTGTACAAAATGGTAGAGATGCAGACCGATATCAGGCTGTCCACTGAGGTAGGCGCTGACAACAACCTGGGCAATTTCGGGATCGAGAGAATGGAGATAGCCCATGAGTTTTTTTGCCTGTTCTCTGCTGGTTGCAAGCTTTACAGTTTCGCAGAAAAGATGCGGTCGGTGGTGGAGGCGATCGACAATAGAGAGAATCTGGGCCCTTGTTTTGATGGCCGTGGCAACGGCGTTAATCAGCCCTTCTAAACTTCCGTCATAGAGATAGATGCAGCCGTTGCTCGAGGAATCTTTGGGTGGATGCGGTGGTTGCATGGCGTAAGGCGTAATATGATGGTTCTCTGTCACCTGAAATTCTTATGCGTTTTTTGTTGTCTTTGCACTATAGAAGAGATCCACGTAAAAGCAATAAGCGATGAAGCTCACAGAAAAAATAGCCATTCTGTCAGATGCCGCAAAATATGACGCATCCTGCGCGTCAAGTGGCAGCCGCAGGCAAAATACTTCCGGAGGTATTGGCAACGCGGCAAAGAGTGGCATCTGTCATAGCTGGTCAGCGGATGGCCGGTGTATCTCTTTATTGAAGATACTTATGAGCAATGATTGTCTGTACGATTGCGCCTACTGCTTAAACAGACGCTCCAATTCTCTGCCTCGGGCAACCTTGACTCCGCTGGAGCTGGCAGAGTTGACAATCAATTTTTATCTGCGAAACTATATTGAAGGGCTGTTTTTAAGCTCCGCTGTCTATGCTTCTGCCGAACAGACCATGGCGGATATGGTCGCGGTCTGCGAGCTGCTGCGCAAGACCTACAGATTTAACGGCTATATCCATCTGAAGATTATTCCCGGGGCCCCTGCCGATTTGCTCGAAAAGGCTGGTTTTCTGGCAGATAGAATGAGCGTCAATATTGAGCTGCCATCGGAGGTTTCTCTGAGAAGACTTGCACCTCAGAAGACAAGATCCAGCATTATGCTGCCGATGCGCCAGATTGGCGATACCGTCTCCGGATACGAGCAGGAACGAAAGAAAACAAAACGGGCCCCGCATTTTTGCCCGGCAGGACAGAGTACACAGATGATCGTCGGAGCCTCCAGAGAATCTGATCAGCAGATTCTCACCCTGAGTTCGGCTCTATACCGTAAAATGCAGCTGAAACGGGTGTATTACTCGGCCTATGTCCCTGTGAATTCACAACCAGGCCTGTTGCCTGCCACGGCCAGTGCTCCGCCTTTGCTGCGAGAGCACCGTCTCTATCAGGCGGACTGGTTGCTGCGCCAGTATCAGTTCCAGGTCGATGAACTGTTTACCAGCAGGGAGGTGCATCTTGATGAGAGGCTTGATCCGAAAGCGGCCTGGGCCCTGCGCAATTTTGATCTGTTTCCCCTTGATCTGCATCGGGCCAGCTATGAAGAGCTCCTGCGGGTACCGGGAATCGGTCCACGCTCTGCAAGAAGGATTATCTCGACGCGGAGGGCGACGTTTATTAGGGAAGAAGATCTTGCCCGGATGGGGCTGGTGATGAAACGGGCAAGATATTTTATCTCTCTTGGCGGCAAGGCATTGGCCGGAACCATCCCCCATCATCTGCTGGTTGCGGCAATGCGCGGCGCCGATACGTCGATATCTTCTCTCGGGTACAGGCAGCTGCGTCTGTTCTAGCCTGGATATTTCATCAGTTCAGGCGGTGTCAGGTTCGAAGTTTTTTGCATTAAGTAATAGTAAACTATATTTACTGCAAAAATACTGAAGAAGATGGTGCCGCATGGACTGACCTTTGGTGAACACTTTGGATATTGTAAAACTGTAATGTTCTTGGTGTAGTATATTGGAATATCAGAAATTTTTAAAAAATTGACACAATGTTTATGAAATATCCGGGCTGATATGTTTGTAAATATCAAGAAAAAACGCACCTTCCCTGTTAATAATGATTTTTTCAACATTGATACTTTTAACATTATCAG
>PDQQ01000008.1 GCA_002747825.1 Deltaproteobacteria bacterium | reverse complement strand
AGGGTTTCTCGAATAATTACTACAATATAACGAGCCCAGCATTCATTTTAACTATCTGAAATATTGATATTATGTTATACTTCTTCGTCATTTTTAACTAGTTTTCACTTGATGGAGACGACATGTTTCAGCCAGGATTCTTCGACCTTGATAATCGGATGCGTAAAATCGATAGCAACGGTGACCCGCTTACCAAAATTAATCAAGCTGTTGATTGGGAAATATTTCGTCCTGCACTTGAAAAGGCTCGGCAAAAACCCCGTAAGTCTACAGCGGGACCGAAAGGATATGATGTCATATTGCTCTTTAAAATTCTTGTGCTTCAGTCTTTATATAACCTTTCCGATGACGCCACCGAATATCAAATTCTCGACCGCCACTCTTTTTGCCGTTTTCTTGGGTTGCACATCGGGAGCAAAGTTCCTGACGCAACAACAATATGGCTTTTCCGTGAGGATCTGAAAAAGGCCGGGATAATCGAAGAATTGTTTTCTCAGTTTGAGTTGCACCTGCAGGGATGTGGCTATACAGCCATGAAAGGGCAAATTGTGGACGCTTCCATTGTGAAGACTCCGATACAGCGCAATAGCCGTGAAGAAAATGAACAGATAAAGCGTTGCGGTAAGGCCCCGGTTCAATGGGGTGAGAACAAGCGGCGGAGAAAGGATGTGGACGCTCGCTGGACCAGGAAGAACGGCAAATCCTTTTTTGGCTACAAAAATCATATTTCTATTGATGCTAAGCATAAGTTCATTCGTGGTTGGAAAGTAACTGACGCTTCTGTCCATGACAGCAATATATTTGAAGAAATACTGGCGGAAAACACGAATCGTACAGTTTGGGCGGATTCTGCGTACTATTCGAAAGATCGCCTGAAGTCGCTTGAGCAATCAGGTTATCGGGAATGCATTCTTCGTAAAGGCAATCGAAGTCGAAAACTGACAGCTCGGGAACAGCACAGCAACAGGACCAAGTCGAAGGTTCGGGTAAGAGTTGAACATGTCTTCGGGGTGCAATCTCAGAAAGCAGGAAATTTGCTCATAAGAACAGTCGGCCTGACAAGGGCGAAGGTGAAGATTGGGATGAGAAACCTTGCGTACAATATGGATCGTCTGGGTACATGAAAACATGAAAAATCAGGCGTTGAATTGAGTCTGATTGTCAAATTTATACCTACTATTAAAGACGTTGGGTAATAAACCAGTTATTCGAGATTCCCTTAAGGAATAACCAAAATATTTACTGTACGGTTCTATTTTTATCCTCAATCCCCCGTACTGATAGTCCAGCAGTCTGCATTGCGGGGGAGGAAGATTGCACTTCTTGCCCTCCAATGCATGATATTGTTTCCAATCATCTGCACAGGATTTTTCAATCTCTTTCACCCGCTGTGCTGTTTTAAGGCTATAAGGGTCGGGCAGCCAAAGCCCCAGCAACATAACACTTACTCCATGAATTCCCGCTTGCTTCCAGAGTTCCTGCATGCCTTCTTCGTAAGCGGGGAATCGAATAGCAGGGTCATACGCCTTGTAGATAAAAAGGCGGTGCCGCCGAATTATCTCTTCAAACTCGGCACGATGCTCCTGAAGATGGGTAATCATTTCTTCGTCTTTTGGCAGCGGAGTTATTCTGGCATACCAGCATAACAGCAGACAAAGAAAAATCAGGGTACCTAGAAAAACCCAAAACCATTTCTTTCTCCAAAATCGTTTATACTGATAATGGCTCGTATTTTTTCTAGGTTTAGCCATCGTTTTTCCTCCCTTGGCAGGATATACCGTTACGCCGCCAATGGTGACTGCAGAAATATGCAGAGTTTCTGTTATCTGATTAGACCTCTCAGCTCCCGCTGCTCTTTTTTGCCATCCTTTTTTATATCAACGGCAACCCTGCCAACCCAGTTTTTACGGTCTGGCATCTCCCTGATCCAGTGTACATCAAGAAACTCATCACACATCGGCAGCTCCCGGCGCAGCTCTTCCGGAACCTCTTGCTTAAAGCCTGTATTGTTTTCATAATCAAGCTCTGGATACTGCTCTGCACAAAGGCACCGGGGAACGAGAAGACAACAAACAAGCAGCAAAGAGACAAGATCCTTTTTCATAACGCACTCCACTGGCTTTGCGGTAAAAACGGCGGACCCAAACGACGCAACAAGACGGAGAGAAGAGAGAGAAGAAACATCGATGAACAAACCACGAAAAGACATGGCAGCTTCCCCTGGTTAAAGGGTGCTGGCGCACCCATAAAGGTACGACTCAAATACCTCTGCAGGCCTTTTATGCCGCCTCTGACAGCTTACAACCCGGAAGTTCTCTCAAAAGGCAGACAAGCGTGCATCCTTATTGTAGCAAAAGAGTACAGAAAAAAACAAGAAAGGCGGAACAAGGCCTAATTATTTGAAAAAAGCGCTCAAAGGTCTGACGGTATTGCAGGAGGTCTCATAGCCCTGGAGAGAGATGAAGGCAATACCCTGCCGGGCTGCCGACCTTATCATTGGCCAGAGAGTCATGACACTGATCTTTGCCCAGAATTCAGTACCTTTGCCGGCTTTATCAGATACAATCCGACCAAGATGGAGTTGAGAAACCGAGAAAAACCAACCATCACAGTGCCTCTCATTGTTCCGATACATCCGTTCTCTGGGGTCAGTTCACCGCACACTCCAGGGTTTAGGGAGGAAGATATTCCTGTAAAGAGAGAGGGCATAACGATCTGTCATTCCCGCGATATGATCACAGACAATACGATGGGCCTCTCGTTCATCCTTCCAGAGATTTTTACCGGCATCCCTGACCCACTCTCCGTTATCGATACGAACTATACCATTTTCCAGAAAATACCCGTAGAGATCGCCAATTATCCTCTTGGCCTTGATAAACTCGTCATACACCTTGTAGTAGGTGTACACCTTATCAAAAAGGAACGAACGCAGATCGGACAAGGCCTCAAGCATCCTATTACTGATATGTAAATCACCATCCCCAGCAGCAAGAGTCTCTACAATAAGATCTTTGACCATCGCCCCAATACGCGTTGAATGCCGCTCTTCAACCATCCCGTCAACGAACGACGGCAGATCCTGTTGACGCAGGATACCGGCACGAAGAGCATCGTCGAGATCGTGGTTGACGTAGGCAATAATATCGGCAAGTCGAACCACCTGTCCTTCGAGGGTAACCGCAAGCTCGGCCTTATCTTTGGGCAGAATATCACCCCTGCCCTTTGAATGGCGGACGATACCGTTACGCACCTCAAAGGTGAGATTCAGCCCCCTGCCGTCGTTTTCCAGATAATCAACCACCCGCAGACTGTGCACATAATGCCTGAAACCATTTGGATGCAGCTCATTTAAGGCCGCTTCTCCGGCATGCCCAAAAGGTGTATGGCCAAGATCGTGGCCGAGGGCAATGGCCTCGGTCAAAGGCTCGTTGAGACAGAGAGCCGCAGCAATGGTTCTGGCAATTTGTGAAACCTCGAGAACATGGGTCAGCCGTGTTCTGTAGTGGTCACCCATTGGGGCCAGAAAAACCTGGGTTTTGTGCTTGAGCCGTCTGAAGGTTTTCGAGTGAATAATACGATCACGATCACGCTGAAAAGGAAGCCGGATATCTGTTGTATCCTTTTCTTCTTTGATCCTTCGCCCGGAAGAATTCTTGTTCAGGGTTGCAAAGGGAGAGAGAATTTGTTCCTCTCTGGCTTCCAGCTGGGCTCTGATTGATCTTCCGACCTCTGGCACAAAAGACATGATTTCTCAAAAATTATGGGTTCAAAAAAAATACTTTTCCAGGTATTGTAAGGTATCTGCTCAGCAATAGAGCAAAACCGTATGAATACTGTAAGGGTTGTTCTTCCACAGATCCTTCTTCACCATTAATACTACAGGAACTGATCGATAATGCCCAAAAAAAAAGGAATAAAACGCCTCATCATCCCCATTATCCTGGTCCTGCTTTTCTTCACTGTAGACTATTACAAGACCCATACCGGCGATCCTGCGCCGGCCGGCAATGGCAGTGGACAACAGCTGGCGCAGGCCTACAGGGAGAAGAAAAAAGATCTGCAGGTTCAGGGAGAAGGGATCGTGATAAAACTGCTTGCCGATGATCTTGAAGGCAGCAGACATCAGAAATTTCTGGTCAGGGTCTCTGCCGATCAGACCATACTCATCGCCCACAATATAGACCTAGCACCAAGAATTAACGATCTGAAAAAAGGAGACAAGGTGGCCTTTGCCGGGGTTTACGAATATCAAAAAAAGGGAGGAGTTGTCCACTGGACACACCACAACCCGACCAATCGCTCTCCAGAGGGCTGGATCCGGCACAACGACCGAATCTACAGGTAAGAGATCCGGGCTGCCGCCGTCCGGTAAAAACAGAGAAGAAAAGATATGCGTTACTACACAAGCTACGACAGCAGCCTCGGCCCACTGCTTCTGATCAGAGAAGACGAGCTCCTGAGCAACCTTTACTTACCAAAGCGCTGGACGAAAGAGACGCTGCGGGGTTGTGTTCAAGATCCGAATGGCTTTCGTGAGACTATCGACCAGCTGGAGGAATATTTCAACGGCAAAAGAAAAAGATTTACCCTTGATCTGCGTCTCAACGGTACCGAATTCCAGACAAGGGTGTGGAACGCCCTTTGTCAAATCCCCTATGGGGAAACGGCAAGCTATAGCGATATCGCGAGAAAGGTTAACAGCCCCAAAGCGAGCCGGGCCGTGGGAATGGCCAACCACCGCAATCCTCTTCCGATCATTGTTCCCTGCCATCGGGTCATTGGCAAAGATGGCTCACTGACCGGCTTTGGAGGGGGCTTACGGATCAAGCAGCAATTACTTGATTTGGAGCGGAAATCAAGACCCGTTTGAAGACCTCGGCTTTTTGGCCCTCTACAGACCGGTGGCAAAGGCTATCGCAACACATCTGCAGCCGAAACAAAAAAGGTATCCTCTTCAGCGTGCATCATCGATATGCGTTGGCAAGCTGGGCTTTTTCTCCCCCTTCTATCCAGAGATCGGGGTAAAAATCTGCACGTCGATTCTGAGTAACCTGCAGCCAGGAGACCACTTTTTTTGCCATACTGTCAAATCGCCCCACATAGACCTCAACCCGTTCTCCGCCACCACCGATTTTATTGTCTTCCTCACCTTTTTCATAGGGACCGGTAATCACAAAATAGCGTGGGTGATTTGACCAACGTGGATGATAGACCTCATAACCTCTTATTCCGGGGGCGTCGTTCAATCTCACCTTCCAGCTCGTATTGTTCACGGTATCATACACCGCAATATTTCGGTGCAGATCATCAAAGACCCAGAACAGTTTTGAGTTATCCGGACTCAGAGACGTCCAACAGCCCCTTCCCAGGCCGTTGAGCCTTCCTGTATCAAGAGATACAATGCCGGCATGGGGCCAGGGGAAAAGGCCTCCCAGAAGTTTCCCATCCCTGGATATCTGCACATTCGACCAGGCCATACCGGTCTTGCCCCAGACAAGTTCCTTTTTTTTCGGAGAGTCGAGAGGAAAGCGGAACAGAGGTTGTGATGTTCCGTATTTATTTTCCGGCTGTCCGCCCAAAAAACAATAGATCCAGGTACGGGGTTTTTCGACAAAAGAAAGCGCTCCAGTCTCTTCCCAGGCGGCAACGGCAACCCCGGAGCCCAAGGACACGACCTTGCCTGTATCCCATTCAAGGAGAAACATCTGCCGCGCCTTACGGTCACTGTAGACAACAAATTTTCCGTCCGGCGTAAAAAACGGTTTGAAATAGTTGCCAACGTGTGAGACAAGTGCCCTTTCTCCCCGACCATCTCTGGAATCATAGCCATAGAGCAAGAGGGTATTGCCTTGAGCAAAGGTATCTGATCCGTCACCCTGATCCTGTACCCAGACAAGGCGGGAATGTCTTCCCGTCCATTGCTCAAGCGCCGAAGGTTCGCCAACGGCCTGACAAGAATCGACATTTCCCAGGCAAAAAATCAGCAGCAAAAAAATATATCCGTTTTTGCTCATTACAGGGCCTCTTTACCTCAAAGGTGGAAAGACCGTTTCGTCGGACAATTACAAGACTATAACACCAGCTTGGGAATCCTGTATAGACCCGAGAATACAAAGCTATACACAGCAAACATATATAAAAATCCAACAGCAAGCAGTAACAGGCCTCTGGCTACATTCCTGCCGTTCGTCATCCCGACAACGACGCCGATCATCGGGGCAAGAGGGAACAGATAACGCCCCTGGGGCTGAAAATCAGCAACCCAGGAGTGGTATGCGGAGGCTCCGACGAGGGCTATACCGAGGACTGCAGCGACAGCACCTGAGGCAATGCCCAAAAAGCCACCACGGCCAACGACAATACACGATAAGACGGCCAGAGCAAACAATCCCAGCCACTGCACAACCCTGTAGTAGTTATCAGGGCTGAAGAGGGAGAGATACCCGTAGACCCCAAAGCTCGATTGAAAGGTTTTCATTCCCCAATGCAGCCTGGTTTCCATCTCTTTGAAGGTATACCCCCGATCCTTTAATCGAAGGGAAGGACGCTGCTCCTTGAGGGAGATGTCCGCGCGGTACGCCTGATCGGCAGTCTGTATCTGCATTTTTTTCAGGTTTTCGGAAAAATCGAGGCCATTTACCAGATAATTTGTCCCGACACGAACGCCCCAAACGCAAAAGGCC
Organism: Deltaproteobacteria bacterium; assembly: GCA_002747825.1. Lineage (GTDB taxonomy): Bacteria > Desulfobacterota > Desulfobulbia > Desulfobulbales > Desulfocapsaceae > Desulforhopalus_A. The sequence continues at coordinate 16,486 of PDQQ01000008.1, read as the reverse complement.
AGCAGACAAACCGCTGTCAGGCGCCTGAACCCCTCTTTTCTTATCCCCTGATAGGCATCGACGTACAAGATCTGCAGCACCAGGACGACAAAAAACAGGCCGAGGAATGCGTAGTAGTTTCTCTTCATCAACAGGAGAATCCCTAAGCAAACGGCCAGTAACGCCAATCTTGCCAGTTGCCCTCCCCCCTTGCCCTGTAAGAATCTGTGGAGAAAGCTCTTCGGCTCAACAAGCTGCCAGGCCGCCAGAAACGAACAAAACAGAGAAAAGGCATCCGAATTACAGTAAGCAAACAGGTACCAGAGCTGGCTGCTTGCCAGAAGGGGAAGCAAAACCACTCTCAACGAGAGGTGGCCCATGGCGAAAAGGACAAGAAACGCGAACAATATGACGTTAAGGCCTCTATAGGCTACAGGACCAGGCAGACCAGCGTTCTGGAGCAGACGACAGATCTTGCCGGCAAAGAAGTAATACACCTCAAGACTGTGTAAACGGGAAACCCCGTAGACACTGTAAGAATCGAGAATTTCTGGATCATCCACCCGTGGCGGGAACCAGTGGTCAGCATAGTAGGAAACGGCGGCGATATGTACGTACTCATCGGGGTGAACGTTTTCCTTGCTGGTTCCGGCCATCACGACAATCAAAAGCCATGCACCAAACAGCAGAACAGGGACGAAGGAAAAATCTCGCAAAAATCTTGCGCAGCTCGAGAAGATGACGAAGGCCAAACCAGCAACAAGTAAAAAGCGCAACAACCGCAAACCAATATTGGCCTTTTCCCGGACAAGGACGACCTGATACTCGAGTTGAGGATCCCCACCTGTCGATCGGACAAGTAAACCAAGATCCGTTGTCTCAACTGTCTCAACCGCGTGCTGAGGATGAAGGCCTGCGTAGCCGTTTTCCCGAGAGAAGACGATTGGGGTAAAACCGTCCTGAGAGAGGGTCAATTCACGCAGGATGATCTCACCCGCATATTCATGGGTATCGATGCGAAGGCGGTCAATATCTGCCAGATCACGAAGATGCAAAGAATATGTACTCCTGCCCGGAGATACCCGCAGGCCGGCAGAGTTCCATTCAGAAAAGCCCTCTCCATCTGCGGCCCAATACACCTTGAAAACAGAATCTTCGTAAACAACGATATCCACATCAAGGCGAGCGGCTGTAACGACAAAAAAATAATAGAGGAGACAGGCCAAAAGACATCCGGCAAGGCCCAGAACATAGCGCACCATCAACCTCTGTGGTCTATCGACTGTTGTATCCCCGCTCTCTATTGCCTGCATTATCCCCTCTGCTGTCTACAGAAGCTCCCCAATTCGGGCCAACGTATTTTCACAGAATTTTTACAAAACAAAAAGCCTTCGCAGGGCTTGATCCTACCACAAATCAAAGCATTATTCAGAATATATTTCCTACGTCTTTCGTCGACCAGGAAAGAGCATCTCCTGAAGATTGACAAGTAAACAGTGGCCTTTTTTGCAAACAAACGTTATATTTATTTCTGGAATGCTTTACCAAGTCCCGTGCCAAGGCTATCAGGGGTCTCAAACGGCACCAACCGTGCGGATGGACTGCCCCATAACCAACACACAAAGAGGACAACATGACTGAAGAAAAACGTCCCCCATGCCCGACCTGTCAAGGAAAGAAAATAATAGAAGGTGTTTGCGAAACGGGCTCAGAATGGAGCGGATCTGGAGACGACATTGATGGAATGCACTGTACTCCCGATCAACCCTGTCCAACCTGTGAAGGAAAAGGCTACGAAGAAAATTAAGGAAAGCCCGGGACAGCGTTTTTTTGTACAAGGTCCTCAACAGGATGTATCAAATTGAGCATCTGGCCTGCCGACTCTACCGCCGGTGATCTCGGCCTCGTGTTCTGCCTTATCGGATAAAGGCCTTCTGCGTAACACGGGGCCTGCAGGAAAAAACTGTTTTTTCACTGTTGAAGCAGATCTGTACGACAGTAACAAGGCCTGTTGACCTTTTTACCAGCCCGGGCACATTGGAAAAGGCCCTCTGCAAACAAGAGGGTGTGAGAGTTTTACGAACGAGAAATGAAAAAGCCTGCCGCCCTTTTTTCTCTGTCTCATCCTCCGACAAACACAACGAAACTCTTTGTCCTGTTAGGCTCACCGCTGGGGCATAGCCTGTCACCGCCCATGCACAACCTGGCTTTTGAGCGGCTTGCAATGGACTGTCTCTACCTTCCCGTTGAGGTCTCCTCCAAAGACCTGGGTGCAGTATTCACAGAGCTTCTCAAGACGAATGTGTATGGCTTCAACGTAACAACCCCTCACAAGATTGCCATCAAGGAGTATATCGATCAAATCGATCCGCTGGCCAGTACCATCGGGGCCGTGAATACGATTCTTGTCAAAAAGGATACAACCATCGGCTACAACACAGATGGAGAGGGGTTCATCCAATCCCTTGAAAGAGAAGCAGGAATAGAGGCTGCGGGAAAACGCTTTTGTGTTCTCGGCTGTGGCGGCGCGGCCCGGGCCATTGCCATGACACTTGCGGCCAAAGATGCCGAGAAAATTCTTTTACACAACAGAAGCCAGAAAAAAGCCGTAAACCTCTCTGTAGAGATCAACCAGAAAATCCGCTCCTGCACCCGGGCAGTAGACAAAGACCCCAGAGCTGTAGCCGACGCGATAGAACAAAGCGACATCCTGATCAACACCACAAGTGTCGGGATGTTCCCTCAAACCAAGGCTACTCCCGTTGATCCCGCACTTCTGCGTCCTGGGTTAGTGGTTGCCGATATTGTCTACAACCCGCAAGAGACAGCACTACTGACGGCTGCACGAGCGCGAGGCTGTCGAACCCTGGAAGGCCTCGGTATGCTGCTCTACCAGGGGGTAGAGGCTTTCAAAATCTGGACCGGAAAGACCCCGCCGGTTATGGCTATGCGCCAAATACTGGAAAAAGAGCTGACAAAAAGGCGTTCGGACTAATCCGGATATTTCATAAACATTGTGTCAATTTTTTAAACATTGCTGATATTCCAATATACTACATCGAGAACATTACAGTTTTACAATATCCAAAGTGTTCACCAAAGGTCAGTTCAGGCGGCGGAGTAAATATCACAAGCTCCTTTTATTGCAGCAAAAGGGGAGCATTGACGACCCTTGATCTCTACATTTCTGCTGCACTTAGAGCCCTCCGGCCCCTGTGTTGTGTCATCCTCTCAACGCAACGTTCCTCTGCATTCTCAGCCAGCTACAGCCCCTGAAAATGGTCGCAACCAGCCTGGCAGGTAAAACAGAGAATCCAGCCCAGATCAGGCACCTTATAGAGTGTTTTCTCTTACTTCTAGGCTTTGGCAGTATCCGTTGATGGCTTTGCGACCGTATCGTTCTCTGTTGGATCTGTTGCAACGGAAGTATCTTCGGCGACAGGCTCTTCAGTTTTTTGGGCAACATCGATATCTTCATCATCGGTTGCTGCCATTTTTACCGATTGTTTTTCGCTGTCGTCATCGATGGCGTCCGTCTTTTGTGTGGTTGCAGCCTCCACTTCATCAATGAGACCTTCCTCTGGTTGCACTTCTGCCTGAACTTCTCCCTGGGGATTACTCATCCCTGTGCTTTCATCAATAAGATAGGTCAACGTAACGGCCTTGTTGGCGCGGGACTGCAAATGATGTTTCAACTCTTCCTCTGTCAGTAATTCACGCGCACTACTCCCTAAATGTTCAAAAACAGCCTTATAACTGCGTGTTAAATTGTCAATCAGGTCAGCAGTCTGGCCAAAATGTTGGCTTACGGAAGCTTTGTAATCGGCGAGCTCTTTTTCAGCAGCCTCAAATTTTCGATGCGTTTCTTTGAGCCGAGAACTATTACCGAATGCCTTGCCAATTAAAAAACCGATAACAAACACAACAACTGCAACAATGAGCAAAATAATGAGTAACTTTTCCTGTGACATAATTCCTCCAGATAGAAAATACCACTCCTTACCATAACAGCCAAAACGCCATCTATATAACTATATGAAATTAAGAAAAATATTTACAAAAACATCGTTACAAGGTCGTTAACAATAACCCAGGCCAATCATTTTTCCGCAAACAACCTCAGCTCTCTTACAAGCCACAACACCGCAAATATTTATAACATTTTTTTAAGGATATACGCTATAAAACAAGAGGTGGATTGTCAAAGGCTTTCTCCATACAACGGGAAAAATCACAGCATCAAGCGTTTTGAATATATGCTGTACAAGGCAGACACGGTACAATTTTTAGGTAAAGAAACGGACAGCTTCAAAAATGCCTCCAACAGGATTGAGCGCCAAAATTTCCGTCAACCTTGACGGATGATTGAGAACATAGCATAATAGATATCCTTATCGAGAGAGAAAAATTCTTTCCTAAAAACGGTGGTGATCTACCGTATCAACTCGAAACGGCTCTATTAAACACAGTAAACGATATCAACATCTAACAACAGAGGCATAAGATGATGAAGACAGGTGGAAAAGAAAATGCGTATTTGATTACTCGGATTCTCCCCTTTTTTTCATTTTTGTTGTTTGCCTACCTCTTGTCGATATCATTTGCTATTCATATTAACGCCGTTGCTTTAACCATCGTCTTAATGATAATTTTCTGTCTCTCAAAGATGCCTGTGGCTATTGCCCTGCTCTCGGCTGCTCTGTTGGGCGGGCTACATGCCGGCCTGTCGTTTGAAGAGACCATCAATGCGTTTAATGACAATCTGCTGATCGGTGCTCAAGTCGGTATAACCTATGTTATGATTGGCGCCTTCGCCGTTGCCCTGTCGCGCAGTGGCTTATTAGAGCTATTGGCAAAAAAATTAGTAGGCCGGCTGCATCATTCCAATAGTCAAATAGAAAAAGGCTTAAAGTGGACACTTTTCCTGATTTTTATTGTTGCATCGCTGGCCTCGCAAAATATTGTTCCGGTACATATCGCCTTTATTCCCATTTTAATCCCGCCGCTGCTTGGATTGATGAACCGTCTCCAACTTGATCGTCGTGCTGTAGCCTGTATTCTGGCCTGTTCGATCAGTGCCAGTTATCTGTTGCTGCCGATCGGTTTTGGGGCAATTTATCTGGAAGAGATACTCCTCGCCAATATGAATGAGATCGGCCAAGTTCACGGGATTGCGGTAACCGCGAACATGGCACCTCAGGCGATGTTCTGGCCGGTAATGGGTATTGTCGCAGGTATGTTTTTCGCTATTTTTGTCACCTATCGAAAACCAAGACAGTACAACACAATCGAGAATACAGAGACGGTTCATTTGAGCGATGGCCCAAGAATCAGCCCAGTGCAGCTGATGATGACTATCGTTGCGATTATCGTTGCCCTCGTTTGTCAAATCCTCTTTGATTCGCTGCTCATAGGTGGAATGTCTGGATTTATTATTCTCAGTTTTACCGGTATTTTTAAATGGCAGCAACAGGACGACGTCTTTACCAAAGGCGTGCAGATGATGATGCAGATTGCCGTCATTATGACCATTGCTTCAGGATTTGCCGGTGTACTGACAGCAACCGGTGATATTGAACCATTGGTAAAATCAGCCACCGGTTTTATTGGCAACAATCAACTGTTCGGCGTTGCCATGATGCTCATTGTCGGACTTTTCATCACCATCGGTTTTGGTGACTCTTTTGCTTCCGTCCCTATCTTAGCGCCGATTTATATACCGCTGGCGGTTGCGCTTGGCTTTTCACCCCTGGCATGTATGGCCATCCTTGGCGCATCAGCGGCACTTGGTGATGCCGGTTCACCCGCATCGACGATTACCCTGGGGGCAACAGCAGGACTCAATGCAGATGGCCAACACGACCATATCAAAGACAGTGTGATACCTACTTTTTTCCACGCAAATTTCGGTATGATCCTGTTTACCTGGATCGCAGTGGCGGTAATGTCTTAGCAGGGGGACATTCTACTTTTGTTACCTTGTCCTCGACGACTGCTGTTCTTTTGTCCCATACTCCGGTGAACAGATGCAGTCTACACCATAAAGAGATAGAGAACCGCAAGAAGACAGAGAAAAGAGAAGGGAAAGACAAGGGTTTTCGAAGAAAACGGAATATCAGCCAAGGCCCTTTTTGTCAGCCTGTAGGTAGCATACAAGGCGGCCATAAGGCCTCCAAAGACAGTTATTATTTGCAGGACAACCGCCGAATCAGTGCTGATAAGCCGCACATTTTCATAACTGTAAGAAAAACCCAAAAGCTGCTGGATATTGGGAACAATGCGCCCGGCACCGCCGACAAAGGCCTCCAGATGCAGGGCCATAAAACCGCCAAGGACAAGGGGAATAAAACTATAGCCAAGCATGGGCAGTAAAAAATTCCTGTCAATCCCCGCATACCTGGACTGCACGGTCACCAGAACGTAGTAGCCAACCTGGAAGAGGCCTATCAATCCGCAAAAAAGAACGGTAGCAACCAGCCAATACGGTAGAAGGAGACCACTGCTCTCTGCTATAGAGAGTGCCATTTGCAGGGCTAAATCCCGAAACTGGTTCTGCAGGGCGAAAGGGAAAAAGATCGCCGCAAGGGAAACAATGAGAAAGCTGTCGGCCCTTCGTGGCGTTTCCAGCGCCCAGAGTTCCTGGGGAGCAATACGAACATTCACCTGTATCGAACTGTTCTTGCAGGATTTTACACATTTACCGCACATAATGCAGTCACGATTATTATCCACCAGATACGGGTGACGAAACATCGGACAGCCGGGATGTGCGGCCTCACCCCTGAAACAGTAATGCTCCTGACAGCGGTTGAGGCAGACATGGCTGTTTGACCGCAACTCCACCACCGAAGGCATTGCAAATATGGCATTGACGGCCCCAAGAGGACAAAGATAACGGCACCAGATCCTGCGGGAGAAAAAGGCACTAAAAAACATCGAACCACTGGCAATCGCCAGAATAATGACACCGGTAAGATAGGGATTATCATAAGCATTCCAGACAATTTCAATCCAGAACACCAGGATGCAGAGCACCGCCATAATCCAGCCGGATTTTTCCTGTATAAACCGTGGTGGCCTTCTTTCCGGTTTGAGAACACTCTGCAACAAGGTACCGGGTACGGCCAGAGAACAGACGCTGCACCAGGTCCTTGCCAGAAAAAAGAAGGAAAAAAACAAAAGTGGCCAGCCGATATACCAGCCGATGGTCAGTCCGATATTCGAAACAGGCTCAGATGGGCCCCAAAAGAGAAAAAAAACGGTCAGCAGCAGCACACAGCCTACCATAAACCGTGGAACCTTAGGGAAAAACGGGCTCCTGAGAAAACGCCTGAACCAGGAAAGACGCAGCAGGTTAAATTCCCATTTACCCTCACTTTTGGGAAGCCCCAAAAGGACCTGTTCAGGATCAATCTCGTCATTTTTTGCAAGCATCACCGCCCGCCGAATAACACTGGAGAGCTCCGAGAGATTTCCGGGCCAGTCATAATTCATAAAGAGACCCAGGGTTTCGGGGGTAACCTTGGTTATATTTTTTCCATATTCCCTGCTGAAACGCTGCAGATAATAGGTGACCAAACGCGGGATATCGACCTTATGTTCCCTGAGAGGGGGCAGAAGCAACTGCTGATTCTGCACAATATCGGCCAACTCGGGGATCATCTGTCCTGTACTGCGCAGCTGCTCGAGCGGATAGGTGGAAACCAGAACAACCCTTGATTCCAGGGCAACCCGCTGGCTCCCGCCGACATGACAATAGCTGCTGGATTGCAGAATTTCAACGAGCTGGCTCTGCAGCTCCTTTTCCATCAGGTGGGCGTGTAAAAAAACGATGGTACCACCAAAGGTTTGTTCAAAAAGCCCTGCCCTTCTTGCCTGGGAAAAAGGGGAATTGTCCTGGTCCAGCCCCAAAAGCTTCTGCGGCAGGGTTATCGGATCGTAATCCCGCAGATCCAGCTCAAGATATTGCCCTCCTGCCCGGCTGCTCCGCAGATGGATCTCTTTCAAAATGACCGATTTGCCGGTTCCCCCTTCCCCGCTGACCATAAAGGGTGTCTTCATCGCAGCAAATTTTTCGACATCCGCCTGAATCCTCTTTGTGGTCTGTGATTCACGGCTATCAGGACGACGTTTTTGCGAAAAACGTGAAATCGGCAGCAGACTCTCTCGTTTTTTGAAAAGGAGAAAGTCATCTGCCGCAGCAGCATCTCCTTTTTTATTCACAGAACTGTGCGAGTCAATCTGATCGATAAAGGCAAGCCTGAGGCGTTCGGCCAGTGCAATATCAAGCCGTTTGTGAATTCGGGGATTGGCCAGAATCACGTTGCAGAAAAAGCGCCTGTCAAAACAGATAACAACGAGGTCAGAGAGCGCTCGAGCGTGCAGAGATCTCTCTTTTTTCGTAAGAACACCCGTTTCGCCAAAATGTCCACCGGGGGTTATACGACCAACAATCTGCGCAGAACAGGCCTCCCCTTCCCAGACCAGTTCTATCATCCCCTGGACTACAAAATAGACACAATCGCTGCTATCGCCCTTTTTATAAACATACTCCCCCTCCTCGAACCTGAGGTTTCTTGCCACCCCGACAAAGGATTCGATCTCCACCAGACTGGCATCCTTGAAGAGAACCGCCTGGCGAAGATATTCTACGATGGTTTCTCGTTTCATGGGATGTACGGAAATTTCAGCAAGGGGTTTCGCAAAAAGGTTAAGAATGCGTTACAAGGAGGTTCGTCCGAGATGTTCCTCGATAACATCTGCAAGCAGCGGGGCAATGGAGTAGACATCGAGGAGTTCGTCGCTTGCTCTTCCCGGGTAGGAGTCTGAGCCCATCACCCTTTGCACAGCACCTTGTGCAAAGCGCTGGCGTGCATCTCCCGACATCACCAGATGTGTGGCATGGGCATATACCTCTCTTGCTCCAGCCTCCAGACAACGCTCTGCGGTCTGCAGGATAGAGCCGCCGGTGCGTATCATGTCGTCACAAATAATGACATTCTTTCTCTGCACGACACTGGAAACCTGCCCGACAATGGTCTTGTCGGTATCGTAGCGGTCCTTGTCCGCTGCGGTATGCGGACAGTCAAGGATACTGGCAAGCCGGGCAACCCTCTTGGAAAAGCCGTAGTCGGGTGAAACGAGCACATAATCGGTAAGCCCGGACCGCCTGATTTTTTCGGCGGCGGCGGCATCCGACCAGATATGCTGGGTTTTGATATCTCCACTGTGGGCGTGGAGCACCGCCTCCGAGTGCAGATCGACAAAGACCACAAAACTGGGCCCGGCCCGGAATATCTGGCGGGTACGGGTAACCCCTTTCGGTATCTCGAAGGTGTCCGGCTTGACCCGCTCCATTGTCGAGTAGCCCAGGTAAGGAATAATGACATTGACCGACCTGGCGTTCCAGTACCGCCCTCCGGCGATCAGATCGATAAGCTCCTGATGCGCCTGATCGTCGTGGGTATCTGCCAGGATAATCAGATCCTTACCTGTGACCGAAACAGGAAAGCAATGATAGTGTTCACCATCAGAAAAACGCTGCCTTTTCATCTCGGTCAACGGCAACCACAAACGCTCGGCCAGCCGTTCTGCGAGCGGCGTCGAAGACTGGTTGGCGATAAGAATTATACTATTTTTTTCAGACATTCTCTTTCCTGCAAATCAGTCCAACCGATACACCAGCATGGCTGCCCAGATACCCTGCCAGCCACAACAAGAAACGAAAAAGGCCTCAAAACACAAGCCTCTTTCTCCGAATCAAGTTACCGATAAACAGCTACAACGCGGCAACGATGGCATCACCCATCCCAGCCGTTGAGACCGAATCAGCCCCCGCGGTTGCCAGATCGACGGTAACCACCCCTTTTTCAAGGGTCAAGGCCACTGCCTTTTCAATGGCTGCCGCCGCCTCTTCCTGCCCCAGACTGTATCGTAGCATCATTGCCGCAGAGAGAATTTCGGCTATCGGATTGGCGATACCCTTGTCAGAGATATCCGGGGCAGAACCGCCAGCCGGCTCATACAGACCAAACCTTTTGCTATTCAAAGAGGCTGAGGCAAGCAGCCCCATCGAACCGGTCAGCATCGCCGCCTCATCAGAGATGATATCACCAAACATATTCCCGCAGAGCAGAACATCAAACTGGTGGGGATCCCGCACAAGCTGCATGGTGGCATTATCCACATAGATATGCCCAAGCTCGACATCAGGATACTGCCTTGCAACCTCGACAACCACCTCACGCCAGAGGACCATCGTGGTCAGGACATTGGCCTTGTCAACAGAGGTCACCTTTCCCCTTCGCAGCCGCGCCGCATCAAAGGCCATCCGTGCGATACGCTCAATCTCCGAACGCTTGTAGGCCATGGTATCAAAGGCCCGGGTCTCACCACCTTCATCTTCACGCCCCTTGGGGGTACCAAAGTATATACCCGAGGTTAACTCACGCACACAGAGAATATCAAAGCCATTGCCGACAATATCGGCACGCAGGGGACACGCCGCAACAAGCGAAGGAAAGACCCTGGCAGGACGAAAATTACAGAACAGATCAAAATGCTTGCGCAGCGGCAGCAAGGCGGCCCGCTCAGGTTGCTGCTCCGGAGGCAGATTTTCCCACTCGGGGCCCCCAACAGAACCGAAAAGAATGGCGTCGCTTTGCTCACACAGGGCAAGTGTCGCCGGAGGAAGGGCCTGACCGTGATTATCTATAGCGACCCCACCAACATCGGCGTACTGGTAGGAGAGCTCGAAGGAAAATTTTTTCTGTACCGCATCCAACACCTTAACCGCTTCCTGCATCACTTCCGGACCGATACCATCACCGGCCAGGATGGCAACTTTCTTCATATCAGCACCCTTGTTCTCTGCTATTTATAGAGCCTCCAGCCTTATTCACACTCAACAGCAAGACTCCTGTTTTTCCCAGAACAACGCTTCCGGGAGAGATCATCCCTTACAAAAAAAAGCAAGGCCCTCCTGCCACCGGATACGGGCAAAACGTACTCCTTCACCTCGAGCATCCTATAGCAAGATGCCTTGACGACATCATCCTGCATCTCTTTGCGCCAACGGGGCCCCCTCATCAAGACCACCAGGCCATCGCCCGGCAGTTGGTGTGTAAGCATCTGCAAAAATGCACCAGCAGAGGTGAAGGCCCGGCAGGTAACGTGTGAAAACGGTGTTTCTCTGATTTCTGCGATCTCCTCAAACCTGCCTGAATAGAGACAAACATCCCGCAGATCAAGAAGCCTTGTAATATGGCGTAAAAAGTGCACCCTCTTCAAACGCGGCTCAACCAGGCTCAGCTGCAACGAGGGATCGGCCGCCTTGCATACCAGCCCGGGAAAACCTGCGCCTGTGCCGACGTCAAGAAGATGACAGCCAGGTTTTTGCAGAACGGACAAAAGCATCAGAGAGTCTGCAAAATGCTTTTCTACAATTTCCCTCTCTGTTGTCTGCCGGGAAACAAGATTAACCTTTTTTCGCCACTTCTCCAATGCGCTGAAATAGAGAGCAAGCCTATCCTCAGCCTCAACAGTAACCTCAAGATCAAGCCCGTCAAGACAGATACGCAGATATCTGCGAAAATCAAACATCTCTCTGCAAGCGAACAGCCACAGAGCCGGCGTGGGCGTCAAGGCCCTCGAGCCTGGCAAGCCGCATGATATGCTCGCCATCTTCCCGGATTGCAGACTGCGAATAACTGATAATGGAACTTTTTTTGAGAAAGTTCTCCACACCGAGCGCGGAGGCAAAACGCGCTGTCCCCATGGTCGGCAGAACATGATTTGGCCCTGCAAGGTAATCCCCGGCCGCCTCTGGAGTATGGGCCCCGAGAAAAATGGCACCGGCATGCCGAATCTTTGGTATCTGTTCCCATGGATTTTTAATCGCCAGCTCCAGATGTTCGACAGCGATGGCGTTGGCAATATCAATGGCCTGCTCAAGATCATCGGCCACAAGGATCTTTCCAAAATCGATCAGAGACTTTCGGGCAATATCCTCACGACTCAAGGCGGGTAATTGACGCACAAGTTCCCGGTTGACCTCTTCGGCCAACGCAGGATGGGTGGTGAGCAGAAGCGGCAGAGCCTGGGTATCATGTTCTGCCTGGGCAAGCATATCTGCTGCGACATGGGATGCCTTTGCTGACTCATCGGCCACAATAAGAACCTCGGAAGGCCCGGCAATCATATCGATCCGCACCATACCCGAGACCTGGCGCTTGGCTTCGGCAACGTATTGGTTGCCCGGCCCGACAATAACGTCCACCCGGGGAATGGTTTGCGTTCCGTAGGCAAGTGCCCCTATGGCCCAGGCAGAGCCTGCTCTAAAGATCTCGGTGATACCAATCTCCTGGGCCGCAACCAGCAGGTAGGGACTTATGGCGCCACTCCGGTCAGGAGGACTGACCATCACCTGCTCGCGCACCCCGGCGATGGCCGCAGGGATACCGTTCATCAAAACCGAAGAGACAAGCGGTGTTGAACCAGCCTGCCCTCCGGGAACATACAATCCGGCAGAGTCAACAGGACGCACCAGACGGCCGACGATGCTGCCGTCTTCTCTGGTCTGCAGCCAGGAATCCTCCATCTCTCTTTCATGGAAGGACTGGATTCTGTCGATGGCCAGGGCAAGACTCTCCAGAAAATTGTCTTCAACCTTGTCGTAGGCCGTTCGTAAATCCCTGCTGTCGACCTGCAGGTCATCAAGGCTCAGCTCCGGGGCATCAAACTTTCTCCCGTAGTGGAGAACCGCCTCATCGCCTGTATCTTTAACCCTTGCCAGGACCTCTGCCACCGCCTCCCGACAACGATCATCGGCAGCTGTAAATCTATCAACCAGTTCCTGAACGGCAGCCTCTCCCTGCGGGGTCGACACCTTTAGTATCTCAATCAATGTATCACCTCTATCATACCTTACGACATCGGGCTCTTAAAATGCGGAGAAAATGGTATTCTACCGGAAACACAGCAACCGGGCCCTGGTGAAAATCCTCTCTCAACAGCCAGGACAGAAGCCCTCCTGAAGAGCGATCATTTTGTCCACTGTCGAATTTTTTTCTCCACTGTTTCCTTTATGTTATCGAGTCTGCCCTCGGTAAAAACCTGCCCTGCCACCCCTACGGCAAGCATTTTCTTTTCTTCGCCCGCTTCTCCGACAAAAAGTGTCGAGCAAAAGAAGTAATCGTTATACTCCACCTCAAGCGTACCTAAAAGCTCATTGAGACGAACGGCCAGATCACCCATCTCCTCGACAGAAGAAAATTCAGCAGAGATCTCGCTTCTCATTTTCGCTTCATCTGGGTTAGTGGCAATCAATAATACCCCAAGAATCAAAAGCAACAAAAGAACAACTAAAGTGCTGCTGCCGCGTTGGTTGGTTAGACGCCCTGAAATATCCATTGTTTTTACCCTCATCGAAAAGTCCTCTTGTATCATTTTCAAGCCACACTCCTGTTCGACGACAGGAGCCTCCGGTCATTGAGGATCTTGAGTGATTCACTTTTCAGCCAAGACCAAGGGTTTCCAAAAGATTACACAGGCCCTTGGGGCACATGCAGAACAGAGAAAGAAAAAAGTACCAGAGCCGAAATTAATATTGCCAAAATACATTTTCAACTGCAACGAAAAAGGCAAGATACCCTACTAAAGGCGATAAAATTTCATATCTATCTTTTATTGAACTATCAATCAAATCTGTTTGTGAACAATATGGATGAGTTGCAAATCGTAAAAAAGACACCCTTCAACCAGGGGCAACGAGATACATCAAAGCCTTCGATCCTCGTGAATAGAGTATCCCTGAATAACCTTTTCGGTTCCTTGAGACATGGTTTTACGACGGAGTATTATCTTTAAACCGGACTCCACTTCCAGGACAACAAACTTAGAAGAACCTCGATCCAACAAGCGAACCAGTTGAGCAAAATTTTCTACACTTTTACCATTGACATTCCGAACGACATTATCTCCCAAGTCATGATAGCCAGTATTTATTTGATCTGCCAAGACCTCTGAGATAATGACAATCTCTTCTCCTAAGCTTTCGAGTTCTTCGTTGAGAAAAAAATGCAGTAGTTCAATCGGTGCTTGCTGCAACCAGCTTCGACCTCCGCCAAATTCGTGGAGATAATTTTCTGTCAACGGCTGAAAGACAAGACCGCCAAAAATAAAATATCTCGGTTTTTTTTCATGAACGAGCGGAACAAGTCTATCAAATCCTACAGATGCAAACAGAGGAACTTCGATTCGTAGAAGATTTCCAGACCTTTTTACAAGAAAATGCACAGAGGAACCAAGTTGTTTGTTTTGAAAAGCATAGCCAAAAAACGTACGCTGGCCCTCGCGAAACTCAATAGTTCCGTCATAGGCGATATCATATCCGTCAATTTGCAACAGCACATCTTCCGGCTCTATGTACCCTGTGGCAGAAGATCCTGGTAAAACTTTATTAACCAGAGCGCCATTTTCGTCTGCATCAAGCCTGTAATACTCCCGTAAATACGGGCTTTCAAGTTTCTGCATCAGTAAACCCAAATCCGGAATGCCTTGTATCTTACCGTCTTCACAGTCCAACAAAAACTGCTTAATAACAGGAGCAGGGATAGTATAGCCTATATTCTCATAGCTCAGTCCCATCCCCTGAAAGGCCATTCCAACAACCTTGTTGTCCATAACAACAGGACCACCTGAATTCCCAGAATTTATTGAGGCATCAATTTGACAGGCCAAAAGAAAGGCGCCAGAGTAAGAATAGTTGATATGTTCAATCCTTGAGACGACCCCCTCTGTAATAGATATCTTTTCACCACCGTCAGGAAAACCGTATACAGCCACCTTATCTCGAATATCGGGAAGCTCTCCGATATCCACTGGCACAGAACCTTTAAAAAAAGCTGCGTTTTCAACCTTGAGAAGCGCAAGATCGCTCTCATGATCGAAAAACTCGACCTCAGCTGCATATTTTTCTGTTTTTCCAGCCCTGCGAACCTGTATAAACATTGCATCGCTGACAACATGGGCGTTAGTGAGAATTCTCTGGCCTTCAATAATAAAACCAGAACCATTAACAGAGTATTTGCCCAAGTTCTGCCATGGCTGATGGAAACTTGGAGGATTTGCAACAACGAGGATCTTAACAACAGCCTTCGAAGGAGAAAAAAGGAAGGTGTCCGCAGCCAGCAACTGAATACCAGAACAAAAGAAAAGAAGAAGAGAGACAGAGAAAACAAAAGATTTCATTGTTGTGTTATTCTCCGACAACAAATTCACCTACCTCCGTCTCCTGAATTGCAATAGACTGGGGATTACCAAGATATTTAACTGAACTTGCATCAGTACTTGTACCTGAAAGCTGAGAAGAAACAAAAACCTCGGCATCCGCTGAACCACTTGCATCAACCTGAGCTGTTTGACTCCTAAAAGAGTATCCATGGAACTCAGCGGAATCCTGTACATGCAGATAGAGGATACCAACCTCACCAAAGATCTCTATTGTACTTGCATCCTTTAAATCTACGGAGAGCTGTTCAAGCCGTTTTTCAGAAAAACGCATCACAAACTCAGAGCTTCCCGAAATAGCTAGAGATTTAATATCCGGTAATGAGATTCTTATGTTTACAGGTTGTCGAGTAGAGAAAGAGCTTTTGGGATAAATACGTAATACATCTTTCTCGATACTCGTGCCAACCTGTTCTAAAAGATTGGCTTCGCAAACAACAGAAAGCGAAGGGTCACCGTAGACCAACTCAACGACAAAAACACCTTCGACATCTATCTTGTTTACAGTACGTATATTTCGTTTTTCTTCCTTGAGGATACCGTTTCCCCGCATGACGACGTTATCCAGCCCGACAATTTCACCAGTATGCACCGTATTTCCTGAACCGATATTGATTTCTATTGCCTGTACGCCGACTGCTGCACCGGAAAGCAAAAGAAAAAGCAAAAGAACAGATTTATACATAACCAAACCTAAAATAAAAAATCTTTAGCACAATGTCGTATCCCCTTTTCCCAAAGGAGTTTCTTTGAAACACCAGCTCTACCCTTGGACACTTCCCTTCTTGGCAAGAAAAACCAGAATATACAGACTCTCTCACAACTACAATTTCTAACAATCACCACTAAATTTCACAGAAGAAACACAACCCACTACTACCAGTCATCATCGGAAAGCTGACGACCAAACTTCTTGGGCTTCGGGGTCACCTGTGCCCGCTCCTCGGCCGGCGCCTGGGCTTGCTGAACCTGCACTTGCGACTCTGCCTGGGCCTGGGCCTGAGCCCGCGCCTGGGCTTGAGCCTGCGCCTGAGCCTGAGCTTGGGCCTGAGCCTGCGCCCGGGATTCCTTCTGCGCCATCTGCGCGAAATACTCGTTTATCTTACGCCGCTGGGCAAGTGACCTCTGATTCACTGGAATACTCAAGTACAGACGGGTAAAGATCTCCTCAGTGATACTGCTCCCGTTAAAACCTGGCGCAAAACTCGACAGAGCACGC
>PDQQ01000004.1 GCA_002747825.1 Deltaproteobacteria bacterium | reverse complement strand
AGCAACCGCTTGCAACTCGTCGATATCAACAAGCCGGAAAGGGTTGATATTTTCTTTGAACACACCGGGAATTCCAGAAATAATCCCCTGGGGATAAAACCGACCGACCATCAGCTCTTGTCGGTCAAGGCCCAATTGATTATTTCTTATTGTTATACGCTTTTTAGGGTCATAGCTGCCGGTAATGTCGCCGGCCGGGCTCTGTACGGATATGGTTTCGCCCTGGACAGCCCGGGCAACCGGAAAAAGGACGTTGGACGGGTCAAGATCCCGCCAGGTGTTGAGTTTTTCGATAAAAAAATGCTCGTGATGGTCAATATTCTGTGATTGCCAATGGACATCGATGGCAAGCGACAGCCGAGCAGACGATAGGGTCTGGCTCATCATTTTTCCTCCAGCCAGGTATTTCCGCCAATAAAAGCTTCTTTCCAGGCACTATAATAATTCTCTTATCAAGAGTCATGACGTTAAAAAATGGACTTTAGGCTTAAAACAGTTCACTTCTCAGCAATGTGTATACCAGAACTCTGTGATCAGGTCGTTGCAAGTGGATCTTTCAGCATTTTTCTCTCAGAGATAAAAAAGGCCATCAGCTTTGCTTTCAGTCTCTCGCGGCTTACAACGCAGTACATCGTGATTCAAGGAAAAAATCTTTGCAATTGGATATGCTGGTGATACGCTAACATCTTCAGATCAACCCGGAAAATAAAGCATCTTCCTGATGTATCAGAATCTACCGAGAAAAGATAATGACTCCATCGAAAATTGTCCGGCTGGCATCTGTTGTATTGTTCTTGGCCATCTCGGCATCACGGCAAGCGGATTGCGGCGAACCTGCAACAGTTGAGGATAGACATCTTCTACTGCAAAAGGCCCAGACCTGGATGTATCAGCTCCAGGATCTTGAAAGTGATCGGGCGATTCAGGCCCTGGCCAATACAAAATATCCTCTGCTTGTTGTCGAGCCCGGGCATAACCAGAAAGAGATCTCGTTTGACAGCCAGCGTATGCTGCAAGTTTTACACACCATGCCGGATGGCAGACGGCGTCTTGTCCTGGCTTATATCGACATCGGCCAGGCCGAAGACTGGCGAACATACTGGGAAGAAGACTGGATTGCTCCCACCTCCCAAAAACGTGGTTTCCCAGATTTTTTGATTACCGTTGATCCCGATGGATGGCAAGGTTGTTATCTTGTGGCCTATTGGGATAGACGCTGGAAGGATATCTGGGTCGGTCCTGATGGTATTGTCGCTACACTTGCAGAGATGGGTTTTGATGGGGTCTACCTCGACTGGGTTGAAGCCTACGATGATGAACAGGTCCGTAAAAGCGCAGAGCGGGCGAAGATTAATCCTGAACAGGAAATGATCAGGTTTATAGAGGAGATTGGTGCGGTCGGTAAAAAGATCATTCCGGACTTTCTTGTTGTCGTCCAAAATGCGCCTTTTCTGATTGATGAGGCGCCGGAACGCTATCTCCGGGCCATCGATGCCCTTGCTGTTGAGGATACCTGGTTTCATGGAGAAGGTGATGTCGATTGGGATGACCCCGGGGCCGGTGATCTTCGCAATCGGCACGATGATGACTGGACCACAGAAAACAGGCTCTTGCAGTATAACAAATATCTGCAACACGGCCTTCCGGTCTTTTCTGTCGATTACTGCATTGAAAAAAACAACGTGGAAAAGGTCTATAGAGAAGCGAGAAAAGCGGGCTTGCGCCCTCTGGTCACAAAGGTATCCCTGTCACGTATCACTGCAACCCCTCCCGAATCGTTTTAGAGGGTCCTCTGAAGAATTGATGCAGGCGGCCTGTGGCTGCAAAATCTGGCCAGCTCTGTTGTTTGTTGCAGTTTGAATGAGTGCAGACTTCTAATGTGTCATATTTCCTTATAGTTTCCCGATTGCGGTATTTTTATTCCCATATTTGGTAGAAGGCTATTTCTTTTTATTTTATCATGTGATCCTTGATTCTTTTTTCTAGAAAATACAGTGCGTAAGTACCTGGAGTTGCCATGTTGAATATTGAAAAAATCAATAGTCGTTTCAAAAATGCCGCTGAAACCATCCTCCGTTTCAGATGGTGGAATATTGGGATATCTCTGTTGCTGCTGGTGGTCTCGGTTGTGGGGCTGACCAAGGTGCAGACCGATGTCGATGCCGAAAACTGGTTTCTCGAAGATGACGCCCTGCTTGCTGCCCGGGATCGTTTTGAAAAGATCTTTGGTAACGATGATTTCTGTGCGGTGCTGATCGAGGTGGACGATGTCTTTACCCCTGAGGTTCTCTCGAAAATCAAGGAGCTGGGCCGGGAACTGCTGGAAAAGGTCCCCTATGCCGATGACGTAATCTCGTTAACCGATATTGAGTTTACCCGTGGTACAGAGGAGGGTCTTGAGATTATTGATCTGGTACCCGATCCGGTGCCGACCTCGCCCGATGCCCTGAACAAGATACGAGAGATGGCCCTTTCCAAACCGGCCATGAAAAACCGTATTGTCTCCGAGGACAGCCGGTATACCTGGCTTATGCTGCGCATGAAGACCATTCCCGATGACTGGGAAAAGGAGACTGCAGAGAACCCTGTCTTTGGGGTCGGCCGGGTCTTCAAGGAAATCGTCTCTCAGGAGAAATACCAGGTTCTCAATCCAAAAACCACGGGGCTGCCGGTCATCAATGTTGACAAAATGGGCTTCTTTTCAAAGGAAACCCCCAAGTTATTTGGCATATCGCTGCTGCTGACCATACTGATCCTGGCGGTTTCGCTGCGCAGTGTGACCGGCGTTATCTTTCCGCTGGTGACCGCTGTCAGCGCCATTGTCATTGTCTTTGGTCTTCAGGGTTTCTTAGGCATTGTCTTTGATGCGTCGATGGTCTTTATTCCGATATTTTTGAGCCTGGCGGTTTCCATTGGTTATTCGATCCATATCTTCAACTTCTTTAAACGGGATTTTCTGCAAACAGGCCAACGTCGTTACGCGCTGGTGCGGGCCATCGAAGAAACCGGTTGGCCGCTGTTGTTCAGCGCCTTGACGACCATGGCGGCATTGCTCTCCTTTCTGCTGATACCGATGCGGCCCATTCGCTGGGTCGGCGTTTCTGCCGCCTGTCTGATCGGCGTTACCTATATCTTGGTAATTGTCTTGCTGCCATCCTTGCTCAGTTTCGGCAAAGACAGAAAACCCGATACCGTCTATACCGAAAAAGGCGGACGTCTGCTCGAACGGATGATGGACGCTCTGGGCCGCCGGGTATTATCGCGCCCCAAAACCACTATGGTGATCTTTGCGGTACTTGCCGCGGTCTGCCTGGTGGGTATCTCCAAATTTGAGGTTTCGTTTGATTACCGCCGTACCATGGGGCTGAAAATCCCCTATATCGCCCGGGTTGACTATATCGGCAACACCCCGGTGGGCTCACTCTACGCCTATGATGTGGCCATTGAATTTGACCAGCCGGATACGGCTAAGGATCCAGAGCATCTCAAGAAATTTGAACAGCTGGTCGCTGAGGTCAAATCCTTCCAATTGACCAAAAAGGTCAGTTCGCTGCTCGATATCATCAAGGATATGAACCAGGTATTGAACAATGGAGATCCTTCCTTTTACCGTATCCCTGAAAGCAGGGAGATGATCGCCCAGCTGTTGCTGCTCTATGAGAACGCTGGTGGTGTCGAGGCGGAGAAATGGGTGGATTACGACTATCAGCGTCTGCGGCTTATGGTGGAGATTACTGACTACAACTCGAAAGAGGCAACCCGGGAGTTACGCTTGATCCAGCAGCGAGCAGGAGAACTCTTCCCCGATGCCAAGGTCTTGCTTATCGGCTCGATTTCCCAGTTCTCGGTAATGATGGATTATGTCACCTGGGGGCAGGTGCGTTCTTTCTTTATCGCCCTGGGGGTTATCGGACTGCTGATGATCGTGGTCTTTGGCAGCGTCAAGACGGGTCTTATCGCGATGCTCCCCAACATCTCACCGGCGCTTGTTGTCGGCGGTATCATGGGCTTTGCCGGTATTCCGCTCGATATTATGACCGTGACCATTATCCCTATGCTTTTAGGTCTGGCCGTGGATGATACCATTCATTTTATCAACCATTATCAGCTGGAATATACCCGTACCGGAAGCTATACCGAAAGTACACGCAAGGTTTTCAAGACCGTGGGGGTTGCCCTGTTTCTCACCTCGATGGTGCTCGTACTGAACTTTTCGGCCTACCTGGCCTCACTTGCCAAGGCCTATATCCATATGGGAATGCTGGTACCCGCCGGTATCCTTGCTGCCTTGGCAGCGGATTATTTTATGACGCCGGTGCTGCTGGACTGGTTTCGACCTTTTGCAAAGACAGATCAACAAACGAAATGATGCCTGTGGACACCAGGGTATATGTGTTTTTTTTGTAAAAACGGTAATCTCCCTTTACCTCAGGTCTTCACCGTAAGGTGATTTATCCATTTCAAGTTGGAAAATCTTCTTTTGCAATGGCCAGTACCGCGATATGGGTGTCAGGTTGGCGGCAGTGCCTGTCTGCGTGATGAGTTGTTTTACAATATCCCAGTGCCGGTTCGTTGTCCTGATGATCTGAGTTAGTTCCCGGGCCAGCCAGGAGTCTATGGTATCGATAGCCTGGTGCTCTGTTATGGGATGTGGTATGATTGCCAGGTGGATTTTCAAGCACCTGAGGCGATTCTGTCTTCAGCGCTGCAAAATACCTTTGTCGCAATTATGCTCGGATGCGCTGCAGCGTCAGAGAGAAAATATCTTCAGCCTCTTCCATTAAAGCCAGGACCATTATCTTCTTTACATATTGAAACCGCTCCTGTTTTCCTGTACACTCGGCCCCGAGTGTGCTGAGTGCCGGGTCGTTTATCATTTTACAGAAACGAAAATCATTCAACATCTATGAATTCTTCTTTTGATGCGAGTGAGCTGTTTTTTAGAGAAGGGGAGAAAAAATGGAGAGGACCTTTGCAATAATAAAACCTAATGCCTTTGCCGAAGGAAATGCGGGCAAAATTTTAAGCCGCATTTACGAAGAAGGCTTTACCGTTGTGGGGCTGAAAAAACTGTTTATGGATAAGTCCGAGGCTGAAGGTTTTTATTTTGTACATAAAGGCAAGCCTTTTTTTGATAGTTTGATCGACTTTATGTCAAGCGGTCCCTGTATTGTTATGGTGCTCGAGGCCGAAGATGCGATTAAAAAATGGCGAGAGTTGATGGGCGCAACCAATCCTGCAGATGCGACAGAGGGCTCGCTGCGTAAACTCTACGGTGCATCTTTAGGACAAAATGGCACCCATGGCTCGGACAGTCCGGAAGCTGCCGCCTTTGAGATCGGTTATTTTTTTTCGGGTCTGGAATTACGTTAACCGACCTTTTTTTGAGAGCCATCATTCTGTTGTCCGCGGTCTGCCTGCATGGCTGCACTCATGCTTGAAAAATTGCATTTTCTACAATTTTTTTACGACCTCACAGTCAAGCTCTCCTTCTGAGAGCAGGATGTTGAGTCTATCACCCTGATAAACCTGAGTGGAGGACTTGATAACGGTCGGTGCCGTCTTCTTCTTTTCCTTTTTTCTGACGATTGAATAGCCTCTTGCCAGGGTTGCGAGAGGACTTACGCTGTGCAGTATCGCTGCCCGACTCTGCAAGGTCTCTTCACAGCTGGATAGTTTATCCAACATATACTTCTCCAGCGTTTTGCTTAGTTGAGCGAGGTGGTTTTTTTGCAGAGTTATTTTTCGCAGTGGAGATTGCATTTCCATCTTGGACCGCCGCAAATCCAGTCGGTCAGTTTGCCTTTGCAGATACGATAGCATCGCTTGATGTAGCGAGGAGGTGCTCAACAAAAGTCTCTGTTCTACCACCTGCAGACGACTGCCTTGGTTTTTCAGGTGTCTGGTGGAGTGCATCAGTCGTGTCGATTGCAGGGAGAGTTGCAGCTCCATATTACGCCGCAGGCGCTTGTTCAACTGATCGATGTGCTGCTTCAGGGACAGCACCTTTGAGCAGAGCATCTCGGCCGCTGCTGTCGGTGTTGCTGCTCTCTCATCAGCACAAAAATCTGCAATTGTGTAGTCTGTTTCGTGTCCTATCCCTGTGATAGTCGGCAGGGGACAGCTGTGTATGGCCTCTGCAACCGTTTCTGTATTAAACGGTTGCAGATCCTCGATAGAGCCGCCGCCGCGACAAAGAACTACCGTCTCAATCTCTGGGCGGTCTGAGAGGCTTGCAAAGGCTTCTCTGATTGCCTCCGGTGCTTCTTTTCCCTGGACAGGAACCGGAATAACAAGGATATGCAGTGGAGCTTTCTGGTTGCGTATTGTCTTGAGAAAGTCCTGCAGGGCTGCACTGGTTGCCGAGGTAATGACCGCGATATGTTTTGGCAGCAGCGGCAGTTGTTTTTTCATGCTCTCATCAAAATATCCCCTGGCCGCAAGCTCTGCCTTCAATGCCTCAAATTCCAGCTGCAATCTACCCGTGCCGTATAATTCGACACTGTCGAGTATGATCTGGTAATCACCGCGGGGCTCGTACACCGAAACACGCCCAAAGCAGACAACCTTTTGACCGTTTTCAAGACGCAGGGAAACAAAGCGCTTTTGTTGTTTGAAGAGGATGGCGCGTATTTGGGCCTTTTCATCCTTTAATGTAAAATAGGAATGCCCGGAGAAGGGGGTTGTGAGGTTGGAAATTTCCCCGAGTATACGTACAAATTTGTACTCATTTTCCAGGATCCTTTTTATTCCCAGGGTCAGTTGGCTTACCGTGAGGGGTGTTGATTCTTTTTTCAGAAACATTGTGATTGAATATTATCAGGCTTACAGTATATGTTTTCGGTTGAAGAGAGCTTCTGCAATGGGTACATTGCGAATTTTTGCGCAAGACGCGATGGGTTCTTCCTCGGGAAACATGATTTTCGGTAGAGGGAAAGTATATCGAAAAATCGCGCTTGTCTCAACAGGGGTTTCCTGAAAAAAGTATGGGCAAAAGGTTTGTAAAGTCGGTGAAGCCATTGAGTAATCACATAAAAAGATAGAAAAAAGTCAAAGACAAAAGATCGTGGAGGTCTGGCATGTCCAAAGAGACTGTGTTTAATAAACGTTTAACAGAAGAAACAACCATGGACAAGGTGGAAGGGGTGCTCGAACAGTTTAATATCCCGCCCGCAGCCATCACTTTTATACGCCGGCATAAGAGGTCAATACAGGCGTCTATAGCCGTTATTGTTGTCGCAGTTGTGGCATGGTCACTCTATGGCTCTTATGTTGAAAAACGGAAAGAAGCCGCAGCAAACGCACTTTTTTTGGCCGACGCGGCTCCCGATGCGGAGAAGTCCGCGGCCCTTGTAAAGGTTGCAGAGGAGTATAAGGATACCTCTTCCAGCCTCTGGGCTGAAATTGAGCTGGCCCATTTTGCTATGGAGTCCGGCAGGTTTGACGAGGCTGCAAAAAAGTATGCGGCCTTGGCAAAAAAGCTCAAAGAAAACAATCCGGCAAAGCCTTTGGTGGTATATGGTCTGGCCCAGGCCTATGAGGCAGAAAACGACTATGCAGAAGCGACAGCTCAGTACGAATATCTGAAAAATTTAAAAGGTTATGAGGCAATCGGTTTCTACGGTTTGAGTCGTCTTGAAACGGCGCAGGGAAATACCGATCGAGCAATTGCTCTGTTAAATAATTTTCTCCTTGTCGTGGAAAATGATGTATCCCTGTCGCAGCTTCGACCTCAAATTGAGAAAAAAATTGCTCGATTAAAAGTTGCACCATAATCTTCGCGGTCCCATCCTGGCTGGAGACAACAGGAAGAAAGTCATCAGGCCATCGTTTTGTTTATCGTAACCAGTGGTATGTACATAGACAGCACCTGTGTGTTTATTACTGCCAGCTTTTAAAAAGGAATTTTTCGCAAATGACCCGTCAACATTGAAAAAACGGGAAATACAAAATGGAGTCCCATTATGCCTGGTTTTGAAATATTTGGTGATGAGGAAAGAAAAGAGGTGATGGAGGTTCTCAATACCGGAGTCCTGTTTCGCTACGAGTTTACTGAACAGCGTCAAGGAATCTATAAGGTCAGGGAATTTGAGGATACCTTTGCCCGTTATTGCGGCAGCAAATATGCTCAGGCGGTAACCTCTGGTTCAACGGCACTCAAGGTGGCCTTGACTGCCCTGGGCGTTGGTCCTGGAGACGAGGTTATTACCCAGGGCTTTACCTTCGTTGCCACCTGGGAGGCTATTCTTGAGGTTGGTGCTACCCCGGTGTTCTGTGAAGTGGATACCACATTGAATATGGATCCGCATGATCTGGAGAGCAAAATCACCCCGAAGACGAGGTGTATCATTCCGGTGCATATGCTTGGGGCGCCAGCCCGGATTCGGGAGATCGTTGCCATTGCACAAAGGCATGCTATTCCGGTTCTCGAAGACAGCGCACAGGCTGCGGGAGCCCGTATTGATGGAAGACATCTCGGCAGCTTTGGTAGCTGCGGGACCTTTTCTTTTGATTCTGTCAAGACCATGACCACCGGCGAAGGGGGGATGATTATTACCGACGATCAGAATCTGTGGCAAACCATGTCTGAGTACCACGATCATGGACACGATCATCGAGAAAACCCGGGAGGCCGGGGAGGCGAGGGCAGACGTTTTATCGGCTTTAACTATCGAATGATGGAGATCCAGGGAGCCATTGGCCTTGCTCAACTGGCAAAGTTGGACTCGATCGTTGAACGTCAGCAGGGCAACAAGGCTCAGCTCAAACAGGCGGCTTCGGCAATACCTGGTGTCCAGTTCAGAACCCTGATTGATGAAAAGGGTGATTCCGCGACTTTTTTTGCCTTTATGCTGCAGGATAAAAAACATTGCCAACGGGTGCTCGATTCTCTGCGAAATGCAGGTTTTCCACCGATCTATTTTGCAGAAAACACCTGGCATTATTTTCCCAAATGGGAGCATTTGCTCGAAGGCAAGACTCCGATACGTTCTGGTTATCCTTTTATGGAACCCGGCGGGAAAAGAAGGATACAATACGACCAGGATGCCTTGCCTGAATCGAGTGCAATTATCGAGCGAACACTGGTCTATCCGGTATCGATCAATATGGATACAGAGCGTCTAGAGGCCATGGCAGCCGCCCTGAAAAAAGCGGCAGAGGTGTAGCCTTAAAAGTACAGTAAAATAGGCTTATTTGTAAAACTTATGAGAGCCGTACTGGTCGAGATACGTATACTGGCTGATCCAGTACGGGGCTATGGTATTGAGGTGGTAATGGGTTGCACCATCGGTGAAATCTTCATTTTCCAGGGCCAGATAGGCTGATTGCATACAGTCGAGAAAGGCCTTGGGATTTTGGGGGGTGTAAGATTCTTTTTGCAGGGTCCAGCTGAACTGGTAGGGTTCCTGAACAATCTGTTTTACCGGCAGACTTCTCTGACTGGCCCTGTTCAAGGTGACCAGAGCCACGGCAACCTGGCCGATTTGTGGCTCTGATCTGGCCTCGTGGTAAACGTTGAGCGTGAGCCATAAAAATCCTTCAAGTAATGTCATATTTTCTCCTGCAGAAGCGATAGCCGGAACGTTCACGGCTTGACTGTGCGTATTGTCGTCGGAGGCGCTGTCTGCGAGGAGTTGCGCCACTGTAGCTTTGAAAATATATAGCAGATTCCTCGCTCGTCAATGCATTGATTGGCCGTGAGCTGACTTTGTTCTTGTTTTTATGAAGGGGCTTAGGAAGCAAAAAACACAAAAAATGTGTTAAGCTTCTAAAATGCCATTAAAAAATAGATACCAAAAGTGCAGTAAAATATCAGAGCGAAAAT
>PDQQ01000014.1 GCA_002747825.1 Deltaproteobacteria bacterium | reverse complement strand
ATCAAGGCTTTTACCGGGTGGAATCCCCTGCAGCGACACCGCTTCGTCTCCTGTGTCAACATGGGTGTAGCCGAGAGCGGCGGCCAGCTGGAGCCGTTTTCCTGCCCCGATGACCCCCTGCCTTGCGTTCACCTCGACAATGCGCTCTCTTGCCTTTGCAAGGGGGATGTTCGAGGAGTGCAGTTTGTCAATGAGCGCGGTCAGCCCCGGGTCATGGAACTGCAGCCACCAGTTTTCCGCAGGCGGGGCTTCGTTTGTAAACTGGGCAGTCGATGCCTGCTGCCATTTCGGCGGCAGCAAACCCGTGAACGCTGGCTGTTCAAAGTCCGGACCAACCGTGCAGGCCTGCTGGCAGTGTATTGCTGCCAGGAGCAGAAGCATCCGGAAAAAGTGGTTGCCGATCGTGTAACGCTGCATAGATGGTCCCCCTCCGTAGATCTCCCTTTGTATGGCCGTATGTTTCATCTACTCAAGTGCTGCGCGGGTGTGGTCTATGATGACCTCACGAATCTGCTCTATCTCCCTGTCGCTGTAGCCTTGAAAATCCAGGGAACGAACGACCGTCTCTCTGATTGCCCGAAAAACCAGGATCTGTCCAAAGATGGCAATTGCCCGCAGCTTTGCCCTTTCCGGTGACCTCTCGTTGCCCGCTATGGTGATGAGTTTTGCCAGAGCGTCAAGGAAGGGGCCCATAAAATTTGAAAAGATGATATCGTAGGCGCTGCTGGGGTACATCTGCTCTCTCTGGATAATACGGGAAAAGCGTTGCCCCTGGGCGGAGCCGATGAGAAGGTCGACCATATTGCCGAGAACCTTTTCAAGGGCCGCTGCGGCCATCTGCTGGCCAGATTCGCCAGAAAAAGGTCGCGCCTCTTTCGACACGACAAACCCCTTTGTGGCCTCGTGCAGTGCCGCGACAATATGTTCTATCACCGCGTGATACAGACCTTCCTTGCCGCCGAAATAGTAGGGGATGGCAGAGATATTGACCTTTGCCTGGGCCGCAATCATCCTGGTGGTTGCCGTCTTGTAGTCGTTTCTGCCAAAGATATCGATGGCTGCTTCTACGAGTCTTTCGCGAGCAGTTTTGTTTTCCCTGTTTTTATCCATACGCTCTCCGATTATCTGTAGATTACCTCCAGTATAGTTCAATCGATTGAACAATTCAAGAGATTAAATCGATTGATTGAATAGAGGAAAACTCTGTAAATACTGATGTCCAAAACGGAGAAAAATGACGGCTTTTTACTGTATTTTGCAGTTTGTTAGGGGCGAAGGTCTCATATCCTGCAATCGGCCTGCTTTTTTCTGGTATTCCTTCTTCCCCACTCTCTCCCACTGTATAACTACTTGAAATTATAAATTTTTATAGGGCAAAAGCTCTTTTCTGGCACTCTCCTGATAATATTTAAGCTTCTGTTCTTCTCTTTCTGAAAATATAAACCCTTGATTATACATCTGTATATAGGCTGATCTATTTGCATACCGCTATATGTAGTGGCTTGTCTGTTTCATCTATCTTCTCGAGAATGCGGGTAATTATTTCCTTGACAGCCATGCAGTGGTCGGATAAAAGGAGAGTGTGGTTAAAAAGTGTATAAAAGTGGGAGAAAAGTGTTGAGAAGTGGGTCGATGGCAGGCATAGAAGATCGGTTTCGAGGGCGCTATGAATACGTCATAGACGACAAGGGACGTGTTCAGTTTCCTGCTGCATTCCGGAACGTTATGGAACTGCTTGGCTCCAGTGTTCTTATGGTTATTCCCTGGAAAGACCGTTTGCGTGCCTACCCGATAGAAAAATGGGCCGAGATTGAGACCAAGATTCTGCAGAGCGGTCTGGCTCTGAGGCGGTTTCTTGATTATGCATCCGGCGGGATAGTCCGTTGTACCTTTGATAATCAAGGTCGTATCCGTATTACTCGTGATACCTTGAAGAAGGCTGGCATCGAAAAGGAGGTCGTTTTTCTCGGAGGTATTGAATACGTCAATATTCTCGACAAGAAGGTCTGGCAAAAAGAGCACGCGGCCAACCATGAGGATTTTGAGAGCTTTAATGCGGATCTGTCAAGTCTTGGCATCAACTAGTTGTGGAGAGTGTATCTGAAATTCACATCTCGGTATTGGGCGATGAAGCGGTAGAGTTTTTAAACCCCGTTCCGGGTGGGCTCTATCTGGATTGTACGCTGGGGCTTGGTGGCCACACAGAGCTGATCCTGCAGCGCTCAAAACCCGATGGCAGAGTCATTGCCTTTGAATGGGATGTCGAAGCGCTGGAGAAGGCACAGGTCAGGCTCTCAAGATTTGCCGGGCGTCTTCAGATACTGCGGCGCAATTTTTCTGAGGTTCAGGAGGGGCTGGAAAGTATCGGCGTTACTCTGGTGGATGGGATTATAGCCGATGTCGGCTTGTCCTCTCTGCAGTTGGATCGGGGCCGGCGTGGTTTTAGTTTTCGCCGGGATGAGTTGCTCGATATGCGTATGGACAACCGTCGTCAGCTTACGGCGGCAGATCTTCTTGACAAGGCATCGCAGGAAGAGCTTGCCGATATTTTTTACTATTATGGCGAAGAGCGGCAGGCCAGGCCGATCGCAGCGGCCATTGCCGACAGGCGACGGATCCAGAAAATAGAGACCACGGGCCAGCTGGCGGAGCTTGTTTCAGAGGTGATTCCGAAAAGGTTTCACCCGAAAAAGATCCATGTTGCCACCAAGGTTTTTCAGGCCCTCAGGGTAGCGGTAAACGAAGAGCTCGAGAATCTCAGCTTTCTGCTTGAGCGGGCTGTTCGGTACTTAAAGCCGGGTGGAAGGTTTTGTGTGATAGCCTTTAACTCTTTAGAGGATCGCATTGTGAAATCGCATTTTAAGAGCTGCGAAAAGCTGAAAATACTGACCAAAAAACCAGTTGTTCCAGGTGAAGGTGAGATACGTTCAAATCCCAGGTCGAGAAGTGCACGATTGAGGGTTGCCGAGAAATTAACAGAATAAGAGGTGAGTTATGGACAATACTGCCGGATTTTTCGCACAGACTACAGTCCATTATGGCGTGAAGAGGAGAAGTGATCTCTGGTTTTCTACTTTCAATCCGGGCGTGCTGATGCCTGTTGTCAGGGGGGCTTCGTTGATTCTTTTTGCTGTTGTAATAGTGAATTTTGTCTGTAGCCTCGGGATACAGGGCATCGATAATTCTCTGTCAGGTCTGCAGTCGGTCAAGAATCGCCTTGAAGACAGAAATACAGATCTGCTTGTTGAGCAAGTTGTTTTGAATTTTAAACCGAGTATCGAAAGACTCGCCTTTCAACAGCTTGGCTTGGTCAACGGTATCGAGAGGGGGCAGGTGGTAAGGTTCAACAGAAAGACGGGCCGTTTTGAGCCTGTGCCTGAGAGCGGACAAGTGGCAAGGCTCGATCGAAAGAAAGGTCCTTTTGAGCCTATCTAGGCTGATATCATGCCCTTGAAACAGTCAGGTCTGAGGGTACAGGGAAAACGAAAACGGATCTGGTTGAGACTTCTTGGCCTTCTTCTTCTCTGTATCTTGTTGTATCTTCAGTATCGGTTTGATCTCTATGCTTTTATTACAGGGTTCAACGGTTTTGGTGAGGGGCGTGATCTGGGTGGGTACGGTACGGAGCGGGGCGTATTTTATGA
Source organism: Deltaproteobacteria bacterium (assembly GCA_002747825.1). Classification (GTDB taxonomy): domain Bacteria; phylum Desulfobacterota; class Desulfobulbia; order Desulfobulbales; family Desulfocapsaceae; genus Desulforhopalus_A. The sequence continues at coordinate 80,088 of PDQQ01000014.1, read as the reverse complement.
CCGTAAACTTCAGCTGTTTGCCGTCAATATGGAGGAAGTCGGTGTTCTTGTGCGTTGTCGGGAGGTTCGAGAGATCCCTGAGACGGCGAAAACGCTTGCAGAGATCTTATCTGTTAGCCAGCAAGGGCTTGTCAGCAAGTTGAAAAGCGGGGTTTTACGTTTTTGGGCGGCGCGTGGAATAACCGAGGAGCAGGAGCGACAGATACGGGCTGTCAATCTCTCCGGTGTGTATCTGAAAAAGGTGCAAAGACGCTATTATCCCCATGGAGAAAAGGCCGCATATCTCGTTGGCTTTGTTGACGGTGATGTCGGGCTGTTCGGCCTTGAACTGTATTATGAAAATATCCTTGTTTCTGGCAGGTCTGCTGACCTTGCTGCCAATGGTTCGCAGGATCTGGTTCTGACCGTTGATCTGCAAATCCAGGAAATTTTTGAGGAGCTTGTCTCTGTCATCGGGAAAAATGAGAATGTGGTAACCGCCTCGGCCTATCTGATGGAGGCGGCCACCGGGGCCTTGATCGCGGGTGCCCAATATCCGGGCTTTGACCCGAACCACACCTCACTCTACGATTGGCAAAGACTGGAAAATAAATTTTTTACGCCATTTGTTTTGCCGGAAAAATTTCGAAGATTTCTCAGAGACAGTGCCTTGTTTTACGGTCAGATCACTCCGGAATCCGCGTTTGTTCCCTGGAGTCTGCGCCCTGATCCCTCGCCATCGAGACAGATCGGGCTTTACGAAGCTCTCAATCTGGACAGACATGTACAGACCGATATCTGCAGTCCGGAGCAGGCGTTGATCTTTACATCTGCAAAGAGGAGGCCTGTTGCAACAGATGCCTCTTTGAATTTTGTGCCCAAAAAAACAACGCCTATCCGGTTGCTTTCGGCTTTTTCGTCCCTGCTGATTGGCTGGCAGGGCGGCTTGCCGCATGCGGTGAACAAGGTGGTCTCAAGAGAAGTCGAGGCTCCCTCGATTGAGAACATTGAGGTTCCATCTGCTGAGCTTATCAATCAAGGAGCAGAAGAGGGAGGCATTATTCAGAACCGGTCAGAATTAGAGCAGCTTTTTATGGCCATGTCCACAAGGGGTGATGGCTCTTTTTCTTATTTTCGGGATGCTGTCCTTGTCGTTGACGAGAGCACTGGTGGCAGCAGATTACTCGAAAACGACCTTACCTTTGTGGCGATACCGGCGCTTGGACAGGATCTGAGTATGCTGATTCTGGTGCAGCGTCGTCCTGACATGGCTTGTTTCAAGGCGCAGAGAACGCCTTCTGTCGTGCAGCTGGTTGACGAAAAAGCGATGAAAATATCTGCCTTGTATCAGGTCTTCCCGGCGATTGCCGATGTTATGCAACCAGAATCGGCACCTGACGAGAACTACAGAAAGAAGCAAAATATGCCGGCGCCGGTAAAAAATGAAGAGACAGCAAACCGACTTGTCAAACGAAGAATTATGCCGGATCTGAGAGGGCTGAGTTTGCGTAAAAGTCTTCGTTTGCTGGATAAAGCCCCGGTTTCTGTTCGTATAGAAGGGAGCGGGGTTGTTCTTCGACAAGAGCCTCCACCGGGAACCCCTCTTGTTCCCGATATGGAATGCCGCCTCTTGCTTGGTCGTAACACGCAGTAATTCTGCGGGGCTTGTTGCAGAGAGGCGATTTGGCATCAGTGCCAGGCTCTTCTGTCTCGTAGCCGGTGATGAAAAAAGTCTCCAATTCAGGGCCAGTTTTGTTATTTCACCAGAATCATGAGCAACTTCAATCGACACATAGCACTTGCCAAACTGCTCAAGGGGCTTACTTACAGTCTTGGTCCAAAATCCTCGCCGGTTGAGCTGGCGTCTCTTTTTGTCTCCGATGTTGTTGCTGATTCCAGGCAGGTCAGACAGGCATCTCTTTTTGTCGCTCTTGAAGGTGAGACGGTTGACGGCCATGATTTTATTGCCCAGGCCGAGGCGGCCGGGGCGGGTGCTGTTGTCTGTAACGCAGGAAAGGCAGACGTTCTGCGGGAATCTTTTCCGTCATTGTGCATCATCTCCGTTGCCGACACCGCTGAGACCTATGCCGGGATCTGCGCCAATCTCTTTGCTCATCCTGCCGAGCATCTCAAGCTGGTTGGCATTACCGGCACCAACGGCAAAACAACGGTAACCTATATCGTTGAAGACATACTGATCGCTGCCGGGAAAAACGTTGGTGTTATTGGGACGGTAAACAACCGGTACACAACAGAGCAGACGGGCCGTGTGCTTTTGCCTGCCAGTCTTACCACCCCGCAACCTTATGAACTGCAGGCTCTTCTCAGCGAGATGGTTGAGGCCGGAGTTGAATATCTGGTGATGGAGGTTTCATCCCATGCCCTGGTGCAAAACCGGGTGGGAGGTCTTCGATATGATGCGGCGGCCTTAACCAATATCAGCCGGGATCATCTCGATTATCACGGTGATATGGAGGCCTATTTTTCGGCGAAATTGCTTCTTTTCAGCAAGTATCTCAACGAAGATGGTCGTATTGTTTTGCCTGACATTCTTGAAGGTGAAGAAGATTGCAGAAAGGCCTTGGATGCATTTTGCCAGTCAAGAGAGTCACAAATCATATATTGGGGTGAGAGCGAAAAGGCAGATCTTCAGCTTGTCTCCCATACGTCGGATGTTGACAGCACAAGGCTTGATCTGTTGGTTGAGGGGCGATCTCTCCAGGTTCGTGCAAAACTTGCCGGTGCCTTTAACAGGGCAAATCTGCTGACAGCCATCGGGCTGGCCAAGGCCCTTGGCATATCGACAGAGGCAATTGTTCAGGGACTTTCTCAGACCGAAGGTGCCCCAGGGAGGCTCGAGAGAATCAGGGTTGACCAGTGGAATCCCCGCTGCCCCAGAGTTTTTGTCGATTATGCCCACACCCCGGACGCCCTGGAGAAGGTCCTCTCTACGGTAAGGACCCTGCCGCACAGGAATGTGTTTGCCGTCTTTGGCTGTGGCGGCGACAGGGATCCCGGTAAAAGGGCCTTGATGGGTGGCGTTGGCGCAAGACTTGCCGATGTGGGAATTATAACCAGCGATAACCCGCGAACCGAAGATCCCGGGACAATCATCGCTCAGATACTCGACGGTGTACGGGAAGAAGAGGTTCCCGTCTATGATAGACCCTGGTTGACTGAAAGAAGCGATCTGGAACGAGGCTGCCTGATAATAGAAGATCGTCGTGAGGCCATTTTCTGTGCGATACGCAGCGCAGGACCTGAAGATATCGTGGTAATCGCCGGTAAAGGGCACGAAGCCTATCAGATACGCGGCAGAGACAAAATCTTTTTCGCTGATAATAAAGAGGCCCAGGATGCGCTGTTTTCCTGGACGCCGCAGATCGTTGCCGATGCCACAAGGGGGCGAATTATCTCTGGAGCGGCAAACAAGGATCGGCTCCTGGGGACGGTTATCACCGATAGCCGGATCAAGAGTCGAAATGGTGTTTTTGTCGCCCTGCGCGGTGAAAAAAAGGATGGACATACTTTTGCCCTGCAGGCTGCAGCAAGTGGTGCCAGTTGTCTTGTTGTTGAGCGTCTCCTCGCCGGTCTTGACGAAGATGTCGTACAGATCGTCGTTGACGATACCACAAAGGCTCTCGGCGATCTTGCGGCGTATAGAAGACGGGCCTTTCAAGGGGAAACCGGTCCACAGATTATCGGTATTACCGGAAGCTGCGGTAAAACGACCGTCAAGGAGATGAGCGCAGCAATTTTTACAGCCAGATATCCTCCAGGACCTGATTATCCTGCCAACTCTGTCCTGAAAACCAGCGGAAATTTCAATAACAGCATCGGCCTGCCGTTGTCACTGCTGCCCCTTGGAGTACACCACAGGGCGGTCATTCTGGAGATGGGTATGAATGCCCCCGGTGAGATAACGGCTCTGGCTGCGATAGCCGATCCTGATATCAGTTGTATTACCAACATCAGTGGGGGCCATCTTGCAGGACTTGGTTCCATTGAGGGTGTGGTCGCTGCCAAAGAGGAGATATTTGCGGCGACCAAGGCCTCTGGAGTCCTTGTCGTAAACCTTGATGATCCAAGAGTTGCCGGTCTGGCGGGGAAATACCCTCAGAAAAAAATAACCTTTGGTATCAAATGCCATTTGCAGGGGCTCCAGGCGGATATCTGGGCCGATGACGTCTGTTACAGGGATGATGGCTCAAGCCAGTTTATGCTGCATTATCGGAACAATGCGGAACGAATTGCTCTTTTTCTCCCCGGTGAGCATAACGTGTTGAACGCGCTCTGTGCTGCGGCGATAGCAATAGCAGCTGGCTGTTCGATGGCAGAGGTTGCAGATGGTTTGTCGAATGTACGGGCAATCGGGAAGAGGATGGAGACCATCCTTTCCCGGTCTGGGTTTACGATATTCAATGATACCTACAATGCAAATCCCGCTTCGATGGAGGCCGGCTTGCGTACGCTTGCCTCTTTTGCTTGCAGGCGGCGTCTGGCGGTTCTGGGAGATATGCTTGAGCTTGGCGATTCAGCTCCCAAGGCCCATTACACAATCGGCGCCCTGGTTGCCCGCCTGGGTGTAGATATGCTCATCTGCTATGGTGAATGGGCTGTGGATATGATGAAGGGGTTTAATGCCGAGAAGACAAACGGTTCGTGTTCTGTCGCGACAACAAAAGATGAAATCGTCTCTCGTCTTGCCGAAATGATTGAAAAAAAAGAGCTGGGTACAGGAGATGCGCTTCTGGTCAAGGCATCCCGGGGACTACAGTTTGAAACAATTGTCAAGGTTATGGAATAAAATATCGTTGCTGCCTTGAGAAAAATGCCTTATGCAAAGTTCCTCTTTGCATCTGGAAAATTTTGTGCCCCAAGGGTGGGAGATAGGACCTCTCGTTTGCGGATTGTTCGGATACAATGAGGAGCTGAGTCTATTTTCGGAGAGAGCATCCATGCTGTACTATTTTCTATATCCGCTGCATACCAGCCTGAGCGTTTTCAACGTCTTCAAGTATATCACCTTTCGCTCGATTGGTGCAGCCCTTACGGCCTTTGTTCTCGTCATCTGTTTTGGCCCCCTGTTCATTCGCAGCATGCGTTCTTTTGGTGTCGGGCAGGTCGTGAGAAAGGATGTCCCGGATCATGAAGGCAAACGCGGTACGCCGACTATGGGCGGTGTGCTTATCGTGGCCGCTGTCTCTGCGGCAACCCTTCTCTGGGCCAGATTGGATAACCTCTTCGTTTGGCTCTGTCTCTTTATCACTGTATCCTACAGTGCAATCGGGGCCATTGATGATATCAAAAAGCTGAAGAAAAATAACAGTGACGGGCTTGGTTTCAAAGGCAAACTGCTGTTGCAGTCTGTTGGAGCCTTGGCCTTTGTCTGTGTTCTCTATTGGGCTCCAGGTTTTGATGGCCATCTCAGTTTTCCCTTTGTAAAAAGTTTCAGACCAGACATTGGTGCGTATTATATCCCTTTTACGGTGTTGGTCGTTGTCGGCGCTTCAAATGCCGTAAACTTAACCGACGGTCTGGATGGTCTTGCCGCCGGGCCAACGATTGTAACCACAGCCGTCTATCTTCTGTTTTCGTATCTGGCCGGCAATGCGGTTTTGTCAGGGTATCTGCATATCCCTAATGTCCCTGGCTGCGGTGAGCTGACCATCTTCTGTGGCACAATTTTTGGCGCCTGTCTTGGTTTTTTGTGGTTCAATGCGCATCCGGCCCAACTGTTTATGGGCGATGTCGGCTCTTTACCTCTGGGTGGGGCCCTGGGAGGAATTGCCATTATCACCAAGCAGGAGTTTTTGCTGGTTATTGTTGGCGGTATCTTTGTTATGGAGGCCGTATCTGTGATCCTTCAGGTCGGTTACTTCAAATGGTCAAAGGGCAAAAGACTGTTTCGTATGGCGCCCTTTCACCATCATTTTGAGAGAAAGGGCTGGCATGAAAACAAGGTTGTCGTCCGCTTCTGGATTATCTCTATAATGCTTGCTCTTGTTGCCCTTGCAACCCTGAAATTACGCTGATGAAAGAGACGCTTATCCATTCAGGACAAAAGGTCTGTATTGTCGGGCTTGGAGTAACAGGCAAGGCTGCGATCCGCTACTGTCAGAGTAGAGGCGCAGAGGTTTGTCTCTCGGATATGCGTCCGGAAAACCAGCTGTTACAAGAAGAAGGAGACTTTCTGCGAGAACATCAGCTTGCCTATGAGTGTGGGGGGCATCGTCTGGCCTTTCTCGCGGGCTGCGACGTCGTGTTACCAAGCCCGGGTGTTGATCTGCGACAGGAACCATTTTCTCTGCTTGCGCTTGAAAAGCCTATGGTTCTGGGGGAACTTGCGGTGGTCGCCGGTGAACTGGATTCTCCGGTAATCGCCGTTACAGGAAGCAACGGAAAGACCACAGTAACCACCCTTTTGGCGGAGGTCTTGAGAGCTGCCGGGAAACGGGTTTTTGTCGGCGGAAATATCGGAACACCGGTGTATGAATATTGTCTGAGCCCTGAGAAGTACGATGTCGCGGTTCTTGAGGTTTCAAGTTTTCAACTTGAATGCTGCGCAGGGTTTGCCCCGGATGCAGCCGTTCTTCTCAATATTACAGCCGATCATCTGGACCGATATTCTTCTATTGCACAATATGCTGCGGCAAAGGCGTCTCTTTTCGCTGATATGAAAGAAGGGGGGCTGGCTGTAATCTCGGGTGATGATCGACTTTGCCGGGATATTGAGCTGCCCTCGGGGGTACGGAGACAGACCTTTGGCTTTTCGGCAGACTGCAGCCTGCGTATCGGTGAAAAGGATTTTGTCTGCTCAAAAGGGTCTGGGGAAAAACAGCGGTTTGCCTATGACTCCGATCGCTTGACCGGTTTTGCGGCCTCGAATTACGCTGCGGCCTACCTTGTTTTGCAGCATTTTTCTGTGGATAGCAAGACAATTGCCCGCGGCTTCCAGGAGTTTCAAGCGCCTCCCCACCGTCTTGAGCAGGTGACTGAAATTGGCGGTGTCTCTTTTGTGAACGATTCAAAGGCAACCAATACCGGTGCTGTTATCGGTGCCTTGAAACGCATACAGGGCAACGTGATCCTCATTGCCGGCGGGCGTGGTAAGGGTGAGAATTACCGCTCTCTGAGAGAATGTGTACGCGAAAGGGTCGGCGCTCTGATTCTCATTGGTGAGGCGGCTGAGGCCCTGGCGGCCGATCTGGGGGATCTGGTCTCTTGCCTGAGGGCAGGCACTCTTGACGAAGCTGTAGGCCTTGCCTTCGAGTGTGCTGCACCGGGAGATACGGTTCTTTTCTCTCCAGCCTGTGCCAGTTTTGATATGTTTACCGGTTATGCGCAGAGGGGAATCCGTTTCAGAGAAGCGGTTGGCCGACTGGCAGAAACCATCCAGAAACGACAACAACCTGAAAAAACAGAGAAAAAAATTCGACTTCTGCTCACCGGAGGGGGCACTGGAGGACACCTGTTTCCTGCCGTGGCTGCGGCCGAGCAGTTTGTAAAAGGTTTTCCAGATACCGAAATCCTCTTTGTTGGTACAAAAAGGAAGATGGATGCGGGTATTCTTGCCGAGTACGGTTTTAACAGTGCGGCAGTTCACTGTTACGGTCTTAAGGGGAAGAGTCTGTTGAAACTTGTCTTCGCCCTTGTCTCACTTCCCTGGGCGTATATGCAGAGCCTGTGGCTGGTTCGACGCTTTCGTCCGGATTGTATTCTGGGGGTGGGCGGCTATGTTACCGGCCCGGTGATTGCGGCCGGGAAAACACTCGGTGTTGCCTGTATCATCCACGAACAGAATTCGCTGCCGGGTCTGGCAAACAGGCAGTTGGGCAGAATTGCAGATCGCGTTTGTCTCTCTTTACCCGGCCCAGAACATTTTTTTGATGCGAAAAAGATTGTATATACCGGAAATCCGGTGCGGGAGAGTATCCGTCAACTGGCGAAAAAAACAAGACCAGGAAACGCTGAAAAATGTTGTTTGCTGGTACTTGGCGGTAGTCTGGGGGCAGAGGCCCTGAATCGTTTGCTGCCCGAAGCCGCTGCCCTGCTGCCTGCTGCTCAGAAGGCCCGGTTGCGAGTGATCCATCAAACCGGTGTTGAAAGAGAGGCGGGGGTCGCCGAGGCCTACAAAAAAAGCGGGGTTGAGGCGTTGGCAGAGCCCTTTATCAAAGAGATGGCAGAGGTATATGCCCAGGCTGATTTTGTTGTTTCAAGGGCCGGTGCAACAACCCTTGCCGAGCTTTCGGTGGCTGGAAAACCGGCAATACTCATCCCCTATCCCTATGCAGCCGACAACCATCAGAAAAAAAACGCCGAGTGTTATGTGCAGGGCAAAGGGGCCCTGTTGCACGTTCAGGAGCAGCTTACACCAGAAAAACTGGCCATCGAAATTGAACGGCTGCTCGTCGATGCCAAACTCCGCGATGAGATGTCTTCTGCGATGAAAAAACTGTCGTCTCCGGATGCGGCCGAACGTATCGTTGCCTGTTGTCTTGAGTGTATTCAAGCCTGTGAATAACTATGTACCAGAAAAAAACACATATCCATTTTGTCGGCATTGGCGGTATTGGCATGAGTGGTATCGCGGAGCTGTTGCTGAATCTGGGCTACACTGTATCTGGTTCGGATATCCAGTCTTCATCGCAGACGAAGAGGCTGGCAGAACTTGGCGGAACGATATACCAGGGCCATGATCGTGCCTGGGGTGCCGGTGCCGATGTGGTCGTCACCTCTTCTGCGATCTCCGAGAAAAATCCAGAGGTGCTTCGGGCCCGTGAGGCGGGTATCCCGGTCATTATGCGGGCGGAGATGCTGGCGGAGCTGATGCGTCTGAAAAAATATGGTATCGCCATTGCCGGAAGTCATGGCAAAACATCGACAACATCAATGGTCAGCTGTATGCTTGCCGCAGCGCATCTTGATCCAACCGTTGTTGTTGGCGGCAGGGTGGATGCCCTCGGAGGCAATGTCAAGCTTGGTGAGGGTGAGTTTCTGGTGGCCGAGGCCGATGAAAGTGACGGCTCTTTTCTGAAATTGTCTCCAGTCGTTGAGGTTATCACCAATATCGATCTCGAGCATCTCGACTATTACCGGGATATTGAACATATCAAAGAGACCTTTCTCCAGTTTATCGAAAAAATTCCTTTCTATGGAAGAGCCATTCTCTGCATTGATAATGCGTATATTGCAGAAATACTGCCTCACATCCGCAAGAGGACGCTTACCTACGGTCTGACTTCCCGGGCCGACGTCTATGCGGAGGATATCTCTTATAAAAACGAGCGGGTCTGTTGTACGGTAAAGGACCAGTCCGGCAGGCTGGGGGATATCTCTGTTGTTCCCCCCGGTCTACATAGCGTCTACAATGCCCTTGCTGCAGTCTGTGTTGGTCTTGAGCTGGAGCTTGACTTTCGCGAGATACAGCGGGGGCTCGAGAGTTTTGCCGGTGTGCAGCGCAGAATGCAGAAGAAGGGCGAGGTTGGTGGAATAGAAATTGTTGATGATTATGGGCATCACCCCACCGAAATACGCACAACCCTTGATGCTGTCAAAAAGGCCTGGCCGGAGAGGCGTCTTGTCGTTTTGTTTCAGCCCCATCGCTATTCACGAACCAAGGCGTTGTTTAAGGAGTTTCAGACCTGTTTCGATAAGGCCGATGTGCTTGTTCTTTGCGATATTTATCCGGCCTCGGAAGAGCCTATCGCCGGGGTGAGCAGCAAAACCCTTCTTGAGTCAATAAGGATAGAAGGGCAGACCGCCTATATCCCGGATGTTACAACCATGGCAAAGGATGTCTTGCCTCTTCTGAAAAAAGGAGATTTGTTGTTGACCCTTGGTGCCGGAAATATTGTTCAGGTCGGTGAAGAGCTATTGGACTTGATCGCTTCCCGGGGGTTGGCTTGATGGACGCTCAGATACAAAAGGTATTGGAGCCGGTCTTTGGAGAGCGGTTGATATATGACTGCCCGCTGAAAAAGTATACCACTCTTGGTATCGGCGGTCCGGCGGATGCCCTGGTTGTCGTTGAAGATGAAGATGAACTCAGGCTGGTTCTGGGGGTTGCTCGGGCGCAGCAGATTCCCTGGCGGGTTATCGGCAAGGGCAGCAATATCCTGGTAAGAGATGCTGGCTATCGGGGCCTTGTTCTCAAGTTGGACGGCATGTTTTCTGCGATTGAGGTCATCTCTGATCGTTCGGGGCGGGTGAGTTTACAGGTGGGTGCCGGGTGCAGCCTGACCAGACTCAACCGGTTTTGTTGGCAGAACTCCTTAAGCGGTCTTGAATTCAGTTACGGGATACCCGGGACGCTCGGGGGTGCGGTATTGATGAACGCCGGAGCCTGGGGACGGGAGATGGCCGAAGTTGTGCGGGAGGTTGCTCTTTTCAGTGCTCTGGAAAAGCGTGTGTTGGAAAAAGAAGATCTGCGTTTCTGTTACAGGGGGTGGCCTGACTATGGACTATATGCGAAAGATTGGCTTGTTGCTGATATTGTTCTTGCTCTCAAGAAAGATGATGGTCAAAAGGTCGAAGCCAGATCAAGGGAGCTGTTGCAGAAAAGAAAACTAAGTCAACCCTATACACAGCCCAGCGCGGGATCTTTTTTTAAGAACCCGCGCGGTCACAGTGCCGGGCAGTTGATCGATGAATGCGGCCTGAAAGGCCTCTCTGTTGGTGGCGCGATGGTGTCGACAAGGCATGCAAATTTTCTGGTGAATACCGGCTCGGCGACGGCAAGGGATATGTTGGCGCTTATGGCAGAGATCCAGAAGGCCGTTAGGGAAAAATTTGCCATAGATCTGGAGCCCGAGGTTCATATTCTCTAGGTTTGTCTTGTTTTTTGGGCAGGTTCTCTGGTATGTGTTTGCGGTATACAGTGGTCTTGTCTTTTCGTTTGTGAGCTATGAAATTTTCTCGTTGGATAAAAAAAGAACCTGGTTTTTTCTCGCCTGGGGCAAAAGAGGGGTATTTGTCTGAAGAGACTGTCTCCTTGAAGCTTCCGGAACATCTTGAAAGCCTTGATCTTCCAAGGAAGCCAGGCTTCAGGCTGTTGCGGTTTTTGCGCGGAAGCTCTCTTCCAAAGAGGCCGAATGTATATTCTCCGGTGATTGAGAGGAAACGTTACAGAAAGAAGATTTGCGTTCTTGCTGGTCTTTTGCTTGTACTTGCCGGCCTTTGGGGAGGCGGGCAGAAGATCGTGGAAACCTGGGTGCGGGAGACAGAGTTTTTTAAGGTTACCGAGATCATGATCTCCGGGCAGGATGTTGTCCCCAGAGAGCTGTTGCAGTCTTCATCCGGGATTCTATTGCACCAATCCAGCCTGTTTGACCTGGATCCTGCTGCTGTGGAAAAAAGGCTGGTCAGTATCCCATGGATAAAGAGGGCCGCTGTCAAGCGCGATTGGCCGTCGACGGTCAGGATAGAGGTGATTGAATACCAGCCGATAGCCCTGGTACATAGCCTGAAGGATAAAAAACCGGTTCTCTCTTATGTCGATCGAGATGGAGAAGCGTTTTTTCCGGTTCGTCCAGAGAGCAGGATCGACTTCCCTGTAATAACCGGTATCTCAGATGTGAATGATCCGGATATTTACCGCAGCGCCTTTAAGGAAGTCCTGATCCTGTTGAAGAGGGCCCAGAGAAATAATCCTTATCTTCCCGCGCAGTCTCTGTCTGAAATCCATGTAAATGCGAAGGGGGAACTCACCTTGTATCTTGTTGAGTATTCGTTCCCGATTTATTTTGGTAAGGGGCAGACGGAGCAAAAGTTTGACAGACTGGTCTACGTGCTCAAGGATTTGTACAGGAGAAAAAACGGCAAAGAGGGCATTTCAGAGGTCGCGTTTATAAACATGGATTACTTTCAGGATAAGGTGTTGGTGAGTAACAATGGACAGGATTGAGAACGGGTTTGAAGAACAGCAGGTTGAAGATGGCGTGGTCGGTATCAAGGAACAGGCGGTCAGCGCGGAGCGAGAACCCAGAGAGCCGGGGGAGATTGTCGTGGGACTGGATGTCGGCACCACGAAAATTTGTTGTGTCGTCGGCGAGGTTCGTGTTGATGGTGTCGAGATACTCGGTCTTGGCATTGTGCCATCTCTTGGCATCAAAAAGGGTATCGTCGTCAATATCGAAAGCGCCGTTGCCTCAATCAGACAGGCCGTACGACTCGCCGAGGACGATGTCGGTTTTGTTCTGCAATCCGAGCCGGTGTTTGTCGGCATAGCCGGTAATCATATTAAGGGCTTTACCAGTCCGGGTATCATTCCGATAAACAATAGAAAGATTAAACAATCCGACATTCAGGATGTGATCGCCGCGGCAAAATGTGTAAAAATATCTGAAAATCAAAAGGTTATTCATGTTCTGCCCCAGGGTTATATGGTCGACGATAATGTTGGGATTCAGAACCCTGTTGGCATGTCCGGTGTCCGACTGGTCACCAATGTACATATTGTTACAGCGGATATTGCGGCAGTCAATAACCTGGTAACCTGCTGTAAAAATGCAGGGCTTCGGGTTGCCCATCTCGTCCTTGAATCAATTGCCTCGTCTTCTGCCACACTGTCTGAAGATGAACGGGAGCAGGGGGTCGCACTTATTGACATAGGTGGCGGTACGACGGATCTTGCTGTTTTTTGTGATGGTAATATTTGCCATACCAGTGAAATTGCTCTTGGCGGACATAACCTGACCAACGATCTTTCGCATGGACTGCGCACTCCGCTTCAGGATGCAGAGCGTCTCAAGGAAGATTATGGCGGGGCTGTGGCTGCTGCCATACCACCAAACGTCTATGTTGAGGTACCGACGGTGGGGGATCGGAATCCACGCAGGGTCGAACAGAAAGTACTGGTAGAGATGCTGGAGGCCCGCATTGAGGAGATCCTTGAGATTGTCGATAAAGAACTTATCAGATCCGGGCAGAAAAACAAGATCAATGCCGGAATAGTGATTACCGGAGGAACGGCGCTTTTGGAGAACCTGGTTGATCTTGCAGAGCAGGTGTTTAATCTGCCGGTGAGAATTGGTTATCCTATAGAAATTAAAGGAAAAACTGAGGGGCTTTATTCTCCTCGATGCACCACTGCTGCAGGGTTGATTGTTTACGCAAAACAGGTGAGTGCAGAACGGAGGCCGACAAACACCTCATTCGTTCAGAAATTCTGGAATTGGATTAAAAGCGTTTCGTAGGTCTTTCTTGTTGATTGTACCTGCCAACGTGGTATCTTAGTGCAGTCAAAAACTTGTTTTTTCTTCGTCTTGTAGACCAGCTTTTTCTGGAAATGTTCAATTTTCAGAAGGTGCTGTCGTTGTCTCTTCGGGCGGAGTTTCTGTTTCTTGAGCATGTCTTTCGGGATATTTTGGCCGTTTTTCATGGTAACAAAACATTTTATTTTATCGATATTCTGCTTCGGGGGTGTGTATGCCTTTTAGGATGCCGGATTCAAAAACTGTCACTGTGATCAAGGTTATTGGTGTTGGTGGTGCTGGCGGAAATGCCATTAATCGGATGGTGGACAATCAGCTGCAAGGGGTGGATTTTATCGCCGCAAATACCGATAAACAGGCACTCGACCAGTCCCGGGCGGATCTTTGTCTGCATCTTGGCCCTGAAGAGACAAAGGGACTCGGCGCCGGCGCTGACCCTGAGGTCGGTCTTATGGCTGCAAAGGAGTCAAGGGCGGTTATCGAACAGGCCCTGCAGGGGAGTCATATGGTGTTTATCGCTGCCGGTCTGGGTGGCGGTACCGGAACAGGAGCCGCTCCTGTGGTTGCCGAGATCAGTAAGAGTCTGGGGGCCCTCACCGTTGCTGTCGTGACCAAACCCTTCGCCGCAGAAGGAAAGGCCCGGGCAAATAACGCGCAGGCCGGTTGGCAGGAGCTGCGAAAGCATGTTGATACGATTATCACCATACCAAATGACAGGTTGTTGGTATGTATGGATAAAAATGATAAGTTTGAGGATATGCTCGCCAAGGTGGATAATGTTCTGCTGGAGGCTGTAAAGGGGATAACCGATCTCATTAACGTCCCCGGCCTGATCAATGCTGATTTTGCCGATCTGAAAACGATTATGAAAGAGGTCGGACCAGCGGTCATGGGTTCCGGTTTGGCGTCTGGAGAAGGGCGTGCCTCAGAAGCGGCAAAAATGGCCGTTGATAATGAGCTGCTTGAAGAGTGTGGTGTTGACGGTGCCAGAGGGCTGATTATCAACATTTCTGCATCGAAAGAGACCCTTACCATGGCCGAGTTTATAGAGACATCGACCTGTATTCAGCAGAAGGTGGATGAGAGTGCCAAGATTGTTATCGGTGCCTCGTACGATGATGATCTTGGTGATAAACTTCGGGTAACCGTTGTCGCTACCGGAGTCGGAAATGTTCAGAAAAAGAACACGATCAACCCCCTTGAAGGTCGGGGGCAGAAGGCTATGAACCAGGGTTCACATGGAGCTGAGGGGGTATCCAGGAGTGTTTCCGCCTCCCCGAATGTGCGTCCCTCTCTGCCGAAGCTGCCAAGTTCCAAGTTTGAGAATTATGATGTCCTTGGATCTTCAGATGTCCCAAACGGGCGCAGTTTGGATATGTACAAGCAAAATAGTGAGATGTTTGAGCGTCCGGCATATCTGCGAAAAAAGGCTAATTAACAACTTCTTGCAAATGTTTGGCGCCGAGTTTTCCGGGGGGAAAAGGCCAGGTGGTTTTGCATGACGAACGGCCAATATCAAAAATGGAGTGCCAGACATAAAAAGGCGCAGGTTTTGGTCGTTGGCAGTTCTCTCCGTTTGCGGAGTATTGTTGATGAGTGAGCAGGGCGGTCAGCATGTTCGAGGCGATTTAGGGGATGGAATTGGTTCGTTTAAGCTTGTAAAATACTTCTCTTTTTCCAGTATTGGCGCCTTTCTCCTTTTTACGCTGATTCTCTCCTGGCTTATTTCTGATAACGCCCGCAAGGTGATGCTCGAGCAGAACGAAGAGTATTCCCTGCTCATTGCTGAAAATATCAATCAGCAGGTCTATCGGCGGTTTGTACTGCCGGTTCTTGTCCGCTATGGTGCTATTGCCCTGCGCAAACCAGAACAGTTTGAACTTCTGGATTCTGTGGTAAAAAGTGTAACCCAGGGAATGAAGATCGGTTCTGTCACCATCTATGACTCTTCCAAAAATATCATCTCGTATTCGACGATCCCCGAGCTGATCGGCAAAAAGGATCTTGGAAAACAGGAGTACGAGGTCGCTCTGGCCGGAAATCCCAACTCTCGTTTAACCTATAGCGGCTCGGTTTTGAGTCTGTTGCATATAACAAAGGGGGTGGAATGCGATCTCAAGACCTTTATTCCCTTCAAGCAGGTGCGAACCGATGGAGAGGACGATCTTATAATGGGTGTTATTGAGATTGATAAGGATCTGTCGAAAAATTATGCCCATATCCTCAAATTCCAGGGATGGATAATTATTGTCTCCAGTTTTGTGATGGCCGTCCTTTTTTTGTTTCTTCGCCTGATTGTCTCCAGGGCTGGTGAGAAGATCGAGCGGAGGGCACTTGAGCAGCAGCGGCTTGAGGAGAAGCTGAATCAGACAGAGAGACTGGCCCATTTGGGAACAATGGTGGCGACCGTCAGTCATGAAATCAAAAGCCCGCTAGGCATAGTTCGCAGTACAGCGGAAATCTTAAAAAAGCGTATCCGGCAGATCGCGCCGGGCAACGAACATCTTGCCGGTATCATTGTTGATGAGACGAGCCGCTTGAATACCATCGTCGTTGAGTTTCTCGACTTTGCCCGGCCGCAAAGTCTGAAATGCAAATCTGTAGATGTCAATAGAATAATCTGTGAGGTTGTTGAGTTTCTCTCGCAGGAACTCAAGGTCAACAATATAGACTTGATTTCTGATCTGAGTCCTGATTTGCCCAAAAAAGAGATCGATGCAGAACAGTTTTACCGGGCCTTGCTGAATATTTGTATCAACAGTCTGCAGGCTATGGAAAAGGGTGGTACTCTTTCTGTACATTCTGGCCTGGATGCAGAGAAAAGGCTCTATATCACCGTGCGTGACAGTGGCCCGGGTATTGCCGCTGAAAATCTTAAAAAAATATTTGAACCGTTTTTTACGCAGAAAAACCGAGGAACCGGTCTTGGCCTTGCCATCACCAAAAATATTGTTGAGCTCCACGGCGCTGAACTTTCGGTGGAAAGTGTTATTGGAGAAGGCGCTGCATTTACCATTGTATTTCCGGCCTGCCCCTGAGATCGGTTTTTCTTTTGGGTTTGCTGTTGCCGGATCAGTATTCTATTACTCTCTGTGGGGGACCTATGGGCAAGAAAATTGTTATAGTAGGGGCTGTGGCGGCAGGGCCGAAAGCGGCCTGCCGGGTGAGGCGAATTATGCCGGAGGCCGAGGTTACACTTATCGATGAAGACAGCCTTATCTCCTATGGCGGCTGCGGGATACCCTATTTTGTTGCGGGTGATGTCGCCGATGAAAAGGAGTTGAGGTCAACCAGTTTTCATATGGTCCGTGATGCCTCATTTTTTGAAAAGGCCAAGGGCGTTACAGTCTTGACCAGGACGAGGGCTGTATCCATTGATCGGAAAAACAAGACAGTCATGGTCGAAGATCTTGCAACAAATGAGAAAAAGACTCTTGCATACGATAGCCTTATGCTGGCAACAGGCAGCAGCCCTGTGCGTCTGCCGATTCCCGGAGCCGATGCAGCCAATGTCTTTTCTGTCAACAATCTGCACAGGGCAATAGAGATCAAGGATCTGATTGCCAGGGGCAAGGTGGGCAAGGCCGTGGTCATCGGCGGCGGGGCCATTGGCATTGAGATGGCAGAAGCATTTGCCGATCTATGGGGTATCCCGACAGCAATTGTCGAATTTCGGGAC
This sequence comes from Deltaproteobacteria bacterium, assembly GCA_002747825.1. Classification (GTDB taxonomy): domain Bacteria; phylum Desulfobacterota; class Desulfobulbia; order Desulfobulbales; family Desulfocapsaceae; genus Desulforhopalus_A. The sequence goes on along the minus strand of PDQQ01000014.1, from coordinate 63,216 downwards.
CAGCTTCTGCCCGGAATTGTCGATAAACCGATTGCCAAGATAATGGCAAAGGGCCTGCGTGACGGCGGGGTAGATGTCTTTCTCGGTCAAGGAGCGCAGGAGATAGTTGTCGAAAATGGCCTGGCGGTTGGAGTGCGCACCGCAATCCAGACCCATGACGCTGATATCGTTATCATGGCAGTAGGAATTCAACCGAGAAGTGAGCTTGCCGTTGCTGCTGGTCTTCAGGTCTCAGATCGCGGGGCAATTACCGTGAATGAGAGGTTGCAGACATCCGATCCAGATATTTATGCGGCCGGTGATTGTGTCGAGATCACCCATCTGGTCTCAGGCAGGAAGTTTATGGCCCCATTTGGCAGTATGGCAAACAGGGAAGGACGGGTTGCCGCTGACAATATGTGCGGTTTGCCCAGTGTTTTCAGAGGCGGGGTCGCCAGTTTTATCGTCAAGGCCTTTGACGTGGCTGTTGGCTCAGTGGGGCTCAGTTACGCCGCAGCCCTGCGGGAGGGGTTTGATGCCGGTTATTCCTTGTCAACGCCGTCAGATAGGGCGCATTTTTATCCAGGCCAGACCGTTATTGCCCTGGAATTGGTCTTTGATAAGAAGAGCAGAAGGGTGCTTGGCCTGCAGGGATCTGGGCCTGTTAACGATGGACTCTCCGTTCGATTAGATGCCGCCGCTGTAGCCATTGCTGCCGGAGCAACCATCGATGACGTTGGTCGTATCGAAATGGCCTATTCTCCACCGTTTTCTCCGGCGATCGATCCGATAAACGCGGCTGCCTATATTGCCGATAATCTCTGTGCGAAGATAATGCGACAGATAGATATTCACGAATTTAATGAATATATGTCAGCTCCTCAGCGCTACGAGGACCGGGTGGTTGTCGATGTACGTTACGCCAAGGAGGCAGAGCCGTTTGTTGAAAAATTTGGTACCGATCGTTGGCTATCATTGCCCTACGAACAGGTCCGTTCTCGGTGGAGCGAGCTTCCACAGGACAAGGAGTTGATTATCTTCTGTAATGCTGGTTCACGGTCTTTTGAGGTTCAGACCATGCTGGATGCCGTGGGTTTAAAAAACAGCCTGGTTGTACCGGGCGGTTTCAACATCATCCGTCGTATGGGTGAGGATTGGCTACCCTGAGCAGCGCTTTGTCTTAGGCGAAGCTGTTTTTGGCTGAAATCTGGAAAAGTGGTTGCCAACATCTTCAGGTTTATGGGCGTCTGAGCTGAGAACGAAACGCAGGTCGTGCTTTTTTGCAAGCCCGAGAATCTGTCGGTTCGGGAATGGTTCGCCGCGGATTGCGATCCCTGAGGTGTTGATCTCAAGAGCCATTCCTCGGGCAGAGATCAGGGCGAGCAGGTCGTCAATTTCCTGGTAGTGCCGGTCGTTGAGCCGGTGCCCGGGAACCCATCTCAGGGCTGCGTCAAGATGGCAGAGGACGGTTCCGTTCAGGCAAGTAACGGCTTCGCTGAGGTTGGCAATATACCTTCTGAAAAGCTCTGAACAATCCAGTCCGGCAAATCTGCGCAGGTTTTCCTCCCTTTTACTGAGCAGGTTGATGTGTTCTCGCTCGCCGGGCAGCAAAAGAAAATGGCAGGAGATCCCTATCTCATCCCACTCGCGGGCAGCAAGCCTTTGCCGCAGTCTGTCCCTGCTGTCGCTGTTATAACCACATTCAACCCCCAATCTGATCCTGATTTTGTCCGCATATTTTTGCTGCAGGCGTCTGCCTTCGCTAAAATAGTAGTCGAAATCTTCTTCACTGAGCCATGACGGCCAGCGGCTGACGATCCCTTCTTCCATATGTTCCAAAAAAGTGATAACCCGCAGACCTTTTTTTACCGCCTCCAGGACATACTCTTCCATCGAGCCCTGGGCATGCCCGCAGAGAAAGGTGTGCACATGATGGTCGGAGAAGAGATCGGAAGGCTCTACAAGGCCGCTGTATTGCATACAGATGGCTCTCTCTTGGGGGATGTTTTGAAAGTAAACGGGGAAAAATCCGGTAAATCAGGCATTGCCTTTGGGAAAGAAGTGCAGGGTGCCATCAATATCGGAGGTGTCGCAAAAATGGCCTTGTTCCAGTTCAAAATCAAGGTATTCTTCGACTCCGTCAATGGGAAGTGACAACACCGGACCATCGGGGAGATGGTAAACCACTGTTTTCACATCGGTTAAATCAATCTTACTGTAAAAAATCATTATGCACGTCCTTTGAGGCCCTTCTGTTGTACGAAATTCCGAAACGAGCAGTCTGTGATATACGCAATACGAGTAAAAACTGCAAGCATTAACGCCTGGGCAATACATTTGTGAGTGTTTTTTTACACAGTTGTAACAGGCAGACGATTACAGTTGTCGTGAAAGAGCCTCTTGTGACTTTATATGAGCTGGTCTTGAGGAAAGATTTTCGTAAAGAGGTCTACACAAATTATTGGTTTGTTATTATAGTGCCCGCAGACGTTCGGCAAGAGAACATGAAGGGATACTATTATTTGTTGTTCTTCCAATTTTATCATGGTTTTTGATGCAGCGGGGGTAACGGGAATGAATCAAGCAGGGTGCGGTGAAGCAAAGACAAATATCCTCTTTGGAAAAGAAAAAAATCCATCTTCGATAGAGCCCAAAAAGTTGACGCTGGACAGCAAGATCAAGTTTCGCTGTCATCCCGGGGTCTCCTGCTTTACCGCCTGCTGTGGCGGAATAAAAATTGTTCTGACACCTTACGACATACTGAAGCTTACCCAGCGCCTCGATATGCCGGCCCATGACTTTTTACACCGGTACGCCCAGCCCACCTATCTGGAAAAGACCGATATGCCGGGTGTTATGTTAAAATTACGAAAAGAAGATAACCGCTGTCCCTTTGTCACTCCCGAAGGTTGTACCGTCTATTCCGACAGGCCCACTGCCTGCCGCTATTACCCCATTGGTATGGCGGATTTCCATGAAGGCGGCAGTTATGATGAATCGGGTGCCGAGAACCCTTCAAGGGAAGAGAAGTTCTTTTTCTCTGTTCGGGAAGACCACTGTAAGGGCTTTGAAGAGGATACGCTCTGGACCGTTGGTGAATGGCGTAAAGATCAGGGCGTTGATGTGCGCGATGAGATGAACAAGGAGTGGCTGCGTCTGGTGATGCGGCGCAAGTCTTTTGGTCTGCAGGCGACCCTCTCTGAGCAGGCAAAACGTATGTTTTTTATGGCCTCGACCGATCTTGCCACCTTTAGAAGATTTATCTTTGAAAGCTCTTTTCTCGATACCTATGTCCTGGATGAAGAGACCATACAAACGCTGAAAGAAGACGATGTGGAGCTTATGCTCTTTTCCTTCAAATATCTGGCGTCAACCCTTTTTGGTGCCAATACCCTGACCATCAGACAAGAGAAGATCAAGGAAAAGATTGCCCGAATGAAACAGGAACAAGACAACTCCATACGTCGTTCGGTCAGAGAGTATGAAGAGCTCAAGACTCAGATGGCCCGGGAGAGAGAGAAAACCGGTATACGATAAAAGAGGTGCCGGGTGACAGGTTTATTGGTCCTGTGATCGGCTTTCTTGCTCGAGCCGGCTGCCTCTGACGCGTGCCGGACTGCCAACTGCTATTGCATAGTCCGGGATGTCTTTTGTGACCACGGATCCAGCGCCGATAACGCAGCCTCTGCCAATTTTCACGCCATCAAGGATCGTCACCGAGGCCCCAAGCCAGCTGTTTTTGCCTATGGTAATTGCTCCTCTCGAGTAGATGCCCTGATGCATAATGGGTTGTTCCAACTCATCCAGGTTATAGCGGGCACCTCCAATATAACAGTTTCCAGCGATGAGAACGTTGTCTTCAAGTGTCAGGCCGCCGGTGCTGGTGAGTATGACATGGGCGCCTATGTCACATTCCTTTCCGATGACCAGAAAGCCGGTTTTGGCCTGAATCACACAGCCCTTGCTGATAAGACTGCGGTCGCCTATTGACATTGTGCATTCAGGACCTGTCCCCCCATCAAGCAAGGTCTGATCGTCTATGGCCACATTCTCACCCAGGTCTATATTGCCTGGTGTGCGTAGGGTAATACCTCTGCCGAGGATCAGTCCGGTACCGCAGGAGCGAAAGAATGGCGAAAAGCTGAGCTTCCTGAGCAGATAACCGAGTCCACCACCAAGGTTGGAGCAGATGATCTGGCCGAGTTCAAAACCAAGGAGCTGCACGAGGCTGGCTTTTTTGCCGAGCACCTTGTTGCGATAACGGGAAAGTGAAGAGTCTTCGCTATGCAGCTGTTCGGCGAGGTTTTGCTTTTCGACTCTGGCTTTTTTTTCGCTCGCTTGTTCTTTCATCGTTTCTTGCTCCTACAGCCAATGATTTTCCTTGTACCAGCGGGCTGATTCAACAATGCCGTCGTGGTTGTTCCAAAGAGGCTGGTAACCGAGCACTTCCTGCATTTTTTGTGTAGAAAAATGACGGTCTTTTGAGTAGAAAGCGACCCTTCGGCGGTAGATCGGTGGTTCGATTTTAAAGGGTTTACAGACGGCTTCGCAGATATCTGCCAGCAGGAAAAAGGGGCCTATGGGCAGGCGGATAATTCTGGGGGTGCTCTGATATTCCCTGGCAATGATGGTTGCCATTTCTTCGAGCTGAATAGGCTCTGTTGCCCCAATGATAAAGGCCTGGCCAAGGGCTGTCTCTGCCGTTGCCGCAAGGATAATGGCGTTGGTGAGATCTTCTACATGCACGAGATGGTACCAGCATTTTCCGCGGCCAAGGATCGGAAATACTGGTCCTGCAGCCATTTTGAAAAGCTTGAGAAGCCGTCTTTCCCCCGGACCATAAATGGCACACGGACGAATAATTGTGTAGGGAAAACCCTGGGGAGCTGCAAATTCCGCAAGCCATTTTTCGGCCTCGACCTTGGTTCTCTGGTAGCCATCGCCGGGTGAAAAGGCTGATTCTTCGCTGCCCGGAGGATCTGCTATATGCCCATGTACGCCCATTGTTGAGACGTGAACCAGGCGTTTGAAATCGGGATTTTTCTGGGCCTCCTGGACAATGAGCTGTGTTGAGAGTAGATGAACGTTCCGGTAGTCCTGTTCAGTGCTTTGCGGCTCGCGAAAGGCGGCTGCCACATGAAAGACGTATTCTACTCCCTGCATGGCGGCGTGTACCGTCTCTTCGTCGAAGACGTCGCCCCGAAACCAGGAAATATCCAGGCCTGCAAGTGGCTGCAGGTTGGAGGACTGCCTGGCAATAGCATGTACCTTGAGGCCCTGTTTCAGGAGTTTTTGGGTGAGAACTCTTCCCGTATATCCGGTGGCTCCGGTAACGAGAACCTTGCTGCCTGGTTGTATTGTCTTTTGCATATTCTGGCGATCTTGTTGGCTTTGACTGAACTGCGCTGTTTACCGATGGTAGAGATAACAGTTCGTTTTATTCTTCTGGTTCAGAGGTTTTCGGGTACAGATGCATCTTCACCCAGTTGTAGAGTTTGTCAACCCTCTTTTTATGTGCGGAATATACATGGTCCTTTTCGACAAAGCTCCGCCCCCGGGCGCCAAGGGCGTTTCGCAGGTCGGGGTCCTTTGCCAGCTGCAGGATGGCTGCGCCAAAACTCTTTGCATCCGGTTCTGCGAGAAAGGCCTCCCGGTCGGTTACGATTTGGGTGTGGGTATAGAGTTTTGTCAGGAGAACCGGTTTTCCGGAGTGCAGATAGGGAAAAATCTTCATCGGGGTATTGACGCCTTTGATCCTGGGTGCCACAAGGATATCGGCCTCAACAAGATAGCTGTCAAGCTGCTCAAAGGGCCGGGGCCCGAGAAAATGGATGTTACTGGCCACCCCAAGCCCCTCTGCCTTTGTCCTGTAGCGTTCAATATCTTCTTGAACACCACCGATGATGACCAGTTCAATATTGGCCTCTTGGGAGATGGCATGGGGCAGACTTTCCACGAGAAGATCGATCCCCTGGTATCTCTCCAGATTCCCGCAGTAGAGGAGGATAATACTCTCTTCCGCCAGGTCTTCTTTTTGTATCTCTTTGCGCAGAAGACCGGTTGGCTGCAGGTCTGGATTGCGAAGCTGGCTGATATCGTGGAGGGTGACAATCTTTGCCGCCTTGTTCTTTTCGCATAACTCTCTTAAGGCATGGCAGACCGGAGCGCAGGCCAGCGCCTTTGACATCGCCTTTTTTTCGAACCAGTTGAACAACTGCGCAAGGGGTTTCAAGCGTTGATTCTTTTCAACAAGTTGCTGGGCAATCGAAGAGTCAATGTCGTAGATATAGGGAATGCCGTATATCCATTTCATCAGCATGGCGATAAACACAGACTCTTCGCCCGCGTGCAGCAGGCTGTAGCGTTTTTGATGCACCCGCTTCCAGGTGGAAAAGAGCATAAAGAAGTCTATATAGAGCTTTTTCAACGAAAATCCAGGACGAACATTCTTTATATAGCCACAGAATGGCACCCTGTTGATCCGCACTCGAGGCAGATCAACATCTTCTCCTTCCGGGTAGACAAGCATATCGACATCGGTGTCACCCCGCTCTGAAAGGGCCCTGACGACAAGAAGAACGTCGATCGGCGTGCCCCTGTTGATAAAAAAAGGATGGGGGGCCAGGACAAGAACCTTTAATTTTTCGCCGTTGGTCGTTGATTGCATCTAATCTTCCTTGAATCCGTCCGGATTCTCTTTATGCCAGCGCCAGGCCGTCTGTATAATCTCTTCAAGACGGTGGTGCTGTGGCTGCCAGTTGAGCTCTTCTGTGATCAGCGCTGATGAGCCAACCAGGGCTGCGGGATCACCGGGGCGGCGCTCTCCGTAACGCAGCGGAATTGCAGCTCCAGTAACCGATCTTGTCGCGTCAATGACCTCGAGGATCGAGTAGCCATTGCCATTGCCAAGGTTGTATTTTCGGCTCTGTCCACCGTCGAGGAGGTGGAGCAGTGACAGATAATGCGCCTGGGCAAGATCGACCACATGGATGTAATCGCGAACGCAGGTCCCGTCATCTGTGGGGTAATCATCGCCGAAAATGGTAATTTCCTCTCTCTGTCCGAGAGCTGTTTGTAAGACCAGAGGGATGAGATGTGTCTCCGGCCTGTGGTCCTCTCCAATTTGGCCCTCGGGATCGGCTCCGGCCGCGTTGAAGTAGCGAAGGCAAACCGCCTTCATTTGCTGCCCTCGATCCAGGTCGTCGAGGATCTGTTCCATCATCTGTTTTGATCGGCCATAGGGATTGATCGGCTGCTGCGGAAAATCTTCCAGAATAGGCAGGGTTGCCGGTTCTCCGTAGGTGGCACAGGTGGAGGAGAAGATAAACTTGAAAACATCGTGCGCCAGCATCTCCGAGAGCAGGGTTAGGGTTGCGGCGATGTTGTTTTGGTAATACTTGAGCGGTTTTTCAACGGATTCTCCGACATAGCAAAAGGCGGCAAAATGCATCACCGCTTCGATGTTATGTTGGGTAAAGACCTTTCTCAACAGATCGGCATCTGCTATATCCCCCTCGTAGAACGGGCCCCACTGGACGGCCTCTCTGTGGCCTGAACTCAGGTTGTCCACCACCACAGGGCGCATGTTGTGCTGGGCCAGGTATTTGCACATATGGGAGCCAATATATCCGGCACCGCCAGCTATCAGTATCTCTTTCATTGATTCTGTTGCCTCTGTTTCAGGGATTGTATCTCTTCGGATCTCTTTTCCTGCGTCCAGCCGAGTTTTTCGCGTAATACATCGGCGAGAATGTCGATTATCTCTTTGTCGGGCAGTCCCGGCAGGTCTGGAAAAATCCTGCGATAGATCAGATCATCAAGATGGAAGACCATCTCTTTTTCTATGCAGTGGTTTGCCAGACCTCTGTAAAAGAGCTCTGTTGAAACCGGTTGCCGATGTTCCACGACGGAGATAAACTCTTTTTTGATGATGGCCGGGCTGTCTATTCCAAAGAGACGGAAAAGTGTCTGGCATTGCCCGGGATCAAGAATTCCCGTATAGCGTTGTTGATATATGGAGAGAACGCTCAAAGCCTCTTGTGCCGGACTGCCCTGGGGAAGGTTATCGTACGCGAGAATATCCTGTATCTTTTGTTTTGGAAAGAGTCTTTGCAGGGCCTTGAGGACGACATCAAAGGCGGTGGTGAATTTTACCCCCAGCACCTGCAGAATGTCTCCGGATTTTCTCCCCTCAAGATCAACAAGCCTGTAGTGAGATAAAATCTGTTCGGCCGCCTCTTCTTTGCCCTTTTTACAGCCCGGAACAAGGCCAATATGCCTTGAGAGTACCGGAATGTCTGTCCCCGAAAAACCAAGGATTCCGCAGGTCAGGTGATGAAATTCCTCGGTGGTTTGTTCGATTCCTTCTTTGAGTTCCTCTCGCGAGTGACACTCCTGCCAATCTGTACCCTCAATGGAATATGTTTTCCAGGGCACAGTGAAAAGAAATCTGGAGCCGGCCTGGCTCACGGCCTTTGTGGCAAAAGAGGTTGCAGAGTCAAACAGGGCAGGGACGACGAGGTTCATTCCTCGAATGAGGTTGAGCTCTGCAAGGGCCTTGGGAAGAGGGGCCTCGAGCATCCTTTCCTGGAACCAGGGCCCGGTGCACAGGGCAATCTTTTTGCAGCTCACACTATGGACGGTGTTTGTCTGTGTGTCCTGCAGTTGCACCGAAAGTGTGTCTGTTGCCAGACGTTTGATAGGCCCAGCCTTCATATAGTTGGCCGCATCGCAGCCCAGTCGCATGGCTCCGCCAATAAGGCCGAGAATAACCCGTTCTGGTTCAAGGCAGATGCCATCATACCAGAGGGCTCCACCACGAAATTTTCTGTTTTGCATATGGGGAAAGCGCTGACAGACCTCGTCTCTTGAGAGCAGTCTGGGGCGTTTGTCGCGGTTTGCGTCGAGTTTCTTTTTGCATACCAGCCTCTCAAGGAGCCTGTAGATCCGAAAAGCCAGGTAAAAGGCCTCGTTTCCCTTTGTGGCATAGCCCTGTGTTGGTAGTATACAAGGGAGGGGTTGTGCCTGGTGCGGAAAGAGATGATAGAAGCGTTGCCGTTCGCGTATCGATTCCATGACACGTCTTATATCAAGGGTTTGCAGATAGCGCAGACCGCCATGCAGCACCTTTTGCGATTTGGCCGAGGTGTGTTGGCCAAAGTCATCTTGTTCAACCAGCAGTGTCCGCAACCCGTTTAATATGGCCGTGTAGGCCATAGCAGCACCATAGATGCCACCGCCGACAATAAGCAGATCATAGGAGTTGTTTGTGTCGGGACTGTATCGTTTCATATCTTTCGTGCTCGGGGCAAAAGATTCTTCTGCTCATGCCCAAGGTAAAAACAACACTCCGCAGACCAGATTGTAACAGAGGGCAAACGTCTACCGCTACAGAGCTGTTGTCTGTCGAGAAGGTATTGGATTATCGGGTATTATGTTCATTTTGTTTGCTGAGCAAGGTGTCAAAATAATCTATGGTCTTTACCAGCCCCTCTTCAAGCTTCACTTTCGGCGTCCAGCCAAGTTTTTCTTTTGCCAGAGTGATGTCTGGCTGGCGCTGTTTGGGGTCATCCTGGGGCAGTTCTACAAACGAGAGTTGAGAGGAAGAGCGGGTCATATCAATAACTATTTCGGCAAGTTCCTTTATCGTGAATTCACCAGGATTGCCCATGTTCATTGGTCCGGTAAAGCTGTCATCGGCTGACATAAAACGTACCATGAGTTCGATGAGGTCATCAACATAGCAAAAAGAGCGGGTTTGCTGACCGTCACCGTAAATAGTGATGTCACGATTTTGCAGGGCCTGAATAATGAAATTTGAGACCACCCTGCCATCGTTGGGGTGCATATTCGGACCATAGGTGTTGAACAGTCGGCCAACCCGGATATTGACCTTGTGCTGTCTATGGTAGTCAAAAAACAGGGTTTCGGCACAGCGTTTTCCTTCATCGTAGCAGGAACGCACACCGATCGGATTGACATTTCCCCAGTAGCGCTCAGGTTGCGGGTGGATGCTGGGATCTCCATAGACTTCACTGGTTGAGGCTTGGAAGATCTTGGCCTTAACCCGTTTTGCCAGGCCCAGCATATTTATGGCACCATGCACACTTGTTTTTAAGGTCTGGACCGGGTCATGCTGATAATGAATAGGCGATGCCGGGCAAGCAAGGTTATAAATTTCGTCTATTTCAAGATACAGGGGAAAGGTTATGTCGTGCCGGACCATCTCAAAGTAGGGGTTGGGTATCAGAGAGACTATGTTTGCTTTACTGCCGGTAAAGTAATTATCCAGGCAGAGAACCTCGCAGGATTCGTCCAGGAGCCTTTTGCATAAATGGGAACCCAGAAAACCGGCCCCGCCCGTTACAAGAACCCTTTTTCGTTCTGTTTTCATCTGATAACCTGCAGCTAATGTTTTTACAATTGGAGTCGAAGAGACGTAGATCAATTCAGGCTAGGAGTTATACTACAGTAACGTAATCTTTCCCACGAAAAGAGTGCGCAGAATCGGATAAATTGGTTTTTCAGCTTTATTCGTGGCTCTCTTTGCCCGAGATTATATGGGTGGAATGTTTGCAAATCCGGTTTATTTACTCATGCTCCCCACAGAGACGAGAAAAGATTTTACCCTTGTATTCCTGTAAGTTCAACTCTATCTTGTTCTCTTAAGCCGCTACGGCAATCTGGGATTGCCGAGTTTTGTTTACCATTTCAAAATAGCTGTGAGGATACGATGAAAAAAATACTTTTAGGGTTCTTTCTTGTGTTGTTTTGCTGGATTGATGGCGCTGTTGCTGGATCGGATGTCGTTGTCAGTGCGCCAGGCGTTGAGATACGAAGCGATGGCAGCATTTCCGCCCCGGGTGTGATGATTGATGCAGATGGCTCAATCACCGCTCCTGGAGTTGCGGTGAGCACAGGCGGTAAAGAAAGTGCTGCTGGAAATGCTGTTATCGAAGGCAACGGTGCGACGATAAACATGGCTGCTGCTGGTCAGACTGTCGTTGTCCGTGGTGATGATAATGCGGTGACATGCACGGGCAAGCCGTCCCGTCTGGTTGTGGAAGGTGAGGACAACCGTATTGTGCTTCCAGACGGTGTTGGGCGAATCCAGGTTCTGGGCAATGACAATGTGATTATCTTTCCTGATGACGGGGTACAGATAGAGAACCGGGGTGAGGGCAATACCTTTCCGGGTATGTAGAATACTGTTGTTCAACGCCTTTGTTTGAGAAAAAAGGGGCTGAAGAAGAGGTGCTGGAAAAATTCCTGCCCACTGCTACGGCCCCTTCGTTTTTTGAAGGAACAGCGATTAATTTTGAGCGATACGTCCGGGTTTACCTGCTCCGGAGCGGCTATTGACAAATACGAGACGATCATTTAGTTATAGGAGTATTTTATCTTGTTATTGTGTTGTTTTTACAATGAAAAACGCATTGCGGTATGGGAGGGCCGATAAAGCTAATGTGTTGAGATGTTAGGCCTTTAGGGGCTTGATTTAGGTTGTGTTTACCGGTTTTCAAGATTCTTTTTGGCGGTGTCTTTTGCTGGGATGGACCTATTACAGGAATCTGAAGTAAAGAGGTGAGCCTGTGGTGGTGTGCAATGTGAAATGTGGCGTTCCAGCGGAGGACTAAAAGAGGCGAATTATGAAAATTAGTGACTTGGAGAAAATGGAAAGCGAAGACCTTGATAGTCTGTCTTCTGCTGAGAGAAGAAATTTTTTAAAACTGGGCTTGACTGTTACCGGCCTCTATCTTGGAGGGAATATCCTCTCGTTGACCTCAGCCACGGATGCATACGGTCTGGGCGATGTTGTTCCACCTCAGGGGAAATATCCCTATACCCCTCATTACAGTATGGTGTTTCGTGAGCATCTCTGCATTGACTGTGAACGCTGTAAAGACGCCTGCGTCAAGATAAACGATGTGCCGGCCTATGGCTTTAGAACGACTATCCTGGAAAAAAGAAGGTCTCTTGGCGAAGACAGTTATGAAACAATCTTCATGCCTGTTTTATGCAATCACTGTAACAGGCCACCTTGTGTTCGCGTCTGTCCGACCACGGCCACCTGGAAAGACGAGAAGACGGGTATTGTACGCATGAATCCCGGCCGCTGTATCGGCTGTAAGACCTGTATGACTGCCTGTCCCTACAATGCCCGTTATTTTAAGGAAGAGACCAGGGCCATTGACAAATGCGATTTCTGTCTGGAAAGCAAACTTTCCAAAGGCGAAAACAATACTGCCTGCGCCGAAGCCTGTCCTGCCGATGTTCGTATTTTTGGTGATCTTGCCGATCCTGCAAGCAGGGTATCACAACTTGTACACGCCCCTGAGACGATTGTCTGGGTTCTACGCCCTGAAACAGGAGCGATTCCTAACGTGTTTTACATCAATAGATAAGGAAAGCCGAGGTGCATGCCTCGCTAACGGATGAAAGATTCATACATGGAGAAGATTATGAAGATTATTCAAATTCTGCTGGCTTTCACTGTCCTTTTGCTTTCCACGTCTATGTTGTGTGCAAGTGGAGATGAAGGCGCAGACGAAGAATACGATGAAGACACCTATGGCCCGGAGGAGCCAATAGTCTGGGTACAGCCGGTTAAGTCAGTTATCTTTTTTCATAAAATACATACGATGGACGCTGAACTTGAATGCGACTCCTGCCACGACGACCTTTTTGAGATGGAGGCTGGTCTGGCCCAGGAGAATGAAGATTTTATCATGGAAACTATCTACGAGGGGGGATACTGCGGTGCCTGTCATGACGGGTCTACCGCCTTCTCCGCTGAGAAACGCTGCACCTTATGCCATATTGGCGTGCGAGGTCATGCGCGAATGGAGGGTGAGGGAGCTCCTGCAGAGGAAGAAGCCCATTAGGAGCGGTTGCAGAGTCGATGGGGCGTTTTCTTCGGAAAGACCGGTTTCGATCCTTGATTGTTTTATCAGAAGAGGTCGATGGCAGCTGGTCGATACCCCGTCTGGCATTGTGTTGAGACGATGTAGCTACAAAATAAATGAGTATAATTGCGAGGCAAACCATGATTAAATATCTAGCAGCGATTCTTCCCACAGAAGGCGGACTGGAGGCAAGCAATTCAGGCACTTATAATGTCGCAATAGTCCTGTTGGGACTGTTAACCCTGATTGGTGTTGGGGCCGGTGTTCACTCTTTGTATGTCGGACACGAACATACCTTCGGGATCAGCCGTGAGGTTCCTTGGGGAGTTTTGATTGCCGCCTATGTCTTTTTTGTCGTGACGTCCACCGGTCTTTGTATCGTTTCTTCGGTCGGACACGTTTTTGGTTTTGAGAATTTCAACCCCATTGCAAAGCGGGCTGTTTTTATGTCGATTGCCACGATCGTGGCCGGTTTTCTTGTCATCGCCTTTGAGATTGAGAATTCATGGCGAATGCCGGTCGGTAACGTTGTCGGTGCGAATTTAAGCTCTAATATCTGGTGGATGGGAACCCTGTACGGGGCCTACCTCTGCTTTATGATAGCCGAATTTATTATGCTGCAGCTTGATAAACATACGATTGCTACATCCTGTGGGCTTGCCGGACTTCTCACCGGTGTTGTTGCCCACTCAAACCTTGGCGCGGTTTTTGGGCTGCTGAATGGCAGAGAATTCTGGCATGGCCCGTATATGCCGATCTATTTTATTGCCTCTGCTGCAATGTCCGGCTGCGTTGCCATCATCTTTTTCACCTATCTTGCCTATAAGGCCAACGGCTGGTCGATGGATGAAAGAATGAAGAAGGCAATGGAAGGTGTGGCAAAGATGGGCGCTTTGATGATGGCGATTATTATTTTCTTTACCAGCTGGAAGATGATCACCGGTGTTACCGGCCATCCGCCTGGAAAATATGAGTCGATGATGGCCCTGTTGACTGGGCACTACGCCCTGAATTTCTGGGGTGGGGAGGTCATGCTGGGAATGGTCATTCCCTTTACAATTATTCTCTTGGTTCGTGGGCGTAACATGAATGCGCTGTTTGTTGCGGCCTTTCTTGGTATGATTGGTATCTATTTTATGCGCTATGATCTGGTCATTGTTGGGCAGCTCATCCCCTCGTATCATGGCATGGGGCTGGTCGACTATCCTGAATTGCTAACCTACGTTCCAAGCCTCCATGAGAATCTCATTGTACTCGGTGGTGTCGCCATGTGCGGGATGACCTTTCTGCTTGGAGAGAGATTCTTTCGGGGCCATGTCTCGGAAGGGCATTAACCTGGAGGTATGGGACTGACACCTGACTTGAGATAGGGTAGCCTGGATTTCTCATGGGCAAGGTTTTTCGTAAGGCCAAGGTACAAGGTATATTGTCTGTAATATCCTGCAGTCTTATTCCTCTTGCCTCGGTAGTGTGACTCTTTTTCTGTCATCGTCGCGTATCGGTCGGTGCTGTCGCCGGGGTGTCAAGACTGCAAGGAACGAGTATCGAAGGCTTGGCCTTGACAACCTCGTTATCTTCCAGTGCGACACTGGAATCTTGGGGGATACGAAGGCTTAAGGAAATTTACAGAAAAAATGTTGCTTTATCGTTGAGCGAGAAAAGAGAAGAGGTATTACCAGTAGATTATGACAACAGAAAACGAAAAACTATTGACGAAGGGGTATCAGTTTGCCGATGTAGAGCAAAAATGGCTTGCCCAATGGACAGCGGCCGAAAGCTTCAAGGCCTCTATGGACGACGGCAAAGAGTCCTATTCGATCGTTATCCCTCCACCCAATGTTACCGGCGTGTTGCATATTGGGCATGCCTTGAATAATACCCTGCAGGATGTTCTTGTCCGCTATAAGCGGATGTGCGGATATAACACCCTCTGGCTGCCAGGAACTGATCATGCCGGTATCGCAACACAAAATGTGGTCGAACGTCAGCTGTTGGCAGAAGGAAAAACGAAGGATGATCTGGGCCGCGAGGCCTTTATCGAAAAGGTCTGGGAGTGGAAGCAAGATAAGGGTGGCAACATCGTTCATCAGTTGAAAAGGCTGGGAGCCTCCTGTGACTGGGGGCGGGAACGATTTACGATGGACGAGGGTCTTTCTGCGGCCGTTCGTGAGGTCTTTGTGCGGCTGTACAGGGAAGGGCTGATCTATAAAGGCGATTATATTGTGAACTGGTGCCCCCGCTGTCATACCGCTCTTGCCGACGACGAGGTCGAACACGAAGAGACCAATGGAAAACTCTACCATATACGCTATCCCTATGCCGATGATTCGGGGTATCTGGTGGTGGCGACCACCCGGCCGGAGACCATGCTCGGAGATACCGCTGTGGCCGTTCATCCTGAAGACGAACGCTATCGGCATCTTGTCGGGGTTGGTATCAGACTGCCGCTGACAGAGCGTATTATACCGGTTGTCTTGGATGAACATGTTGATCGTGCCTTTGGTACCGGGGCATTGAAGGTGACCCCCTCCCATGACCGGGATGATTATGAGATCGGTCTGCGCCACGCACTCCCCCTGCTCAAGGTTATGGACGATAAGGGCATTATGAATGAAGCCGCCGGCCCGTATGCCGGAATCGATCGTTTTGATTGCCGAAAAAGGATTGTCGGAGACCTTGAGCGTTTGGGGTTCCTTGAAAAATGTGAAGACTATGAACACGCTGTCGGCCAGTGCTACCGCTGCAAGACGGTTTGTGAACCAACCACCTCCGTGCAATGGTTTGTCTCTGTAAAGCCGCTGGCCGAAAAGGCCGTGGCTGCCGTACAGGAAGGGCGGATCAATATCTATCCCCGCAACTGGTACAATACCTTTTACAGCTGGATGGACAATATCCGAGACTGGTGTATTTCCCGTCAGCTTTGGTGGGGGCACCGTATCCCGGCCTGGACCTGTGAGGATTGTGGTGAAATAGTTGTTGATACTGTTACGCCGGAGAGTTGCAGCAAATGCGCTTCCGTCCGTCTTGTTCAGGAGACCGATGTCCTTGATACCTGGTTTTCTTCTGCACTTTGGCCTTTTTCGACTATGGGCTGGCCGGAGAAGACCCGGGAACTCGAACTCTTCTATCCCACGTCAATTCTGGTGACCAGTTTTGATATCCTGTTTTTCTGGGTTGCCAGGATGATGATGATGGGTCTGCATTTTATGGATGAGATCCCCTTCAGGGATGTCTATCTGCACGCCTTGGTTCGCGATAAAGACGGCAAAAAGATGTCCAAATCGACGGGCAATGTGATTGATCCTCTTGTGGTCATGCAGCAGTATGGTACCGATGCCATGCGTTTTACCCTCACGGCCTTTGCCGCCCAGGGCCGGGAAATCAAACTTGACGAAGAGAGGATTGAGGGATATCGACATTTTATCAACAAAATCTGGAACGCTGCCCGTTTTGCGCTTATGCATATAGGGCAGTGCGATGAAGGCGTGAAAGAGGTAATCGAAGACCCTGCGGCACTTCCTCTTGTTCACCGGTGGATCTTGAGTCGTCTTGCCTCGACCACACGGCAGGTTCGCTCTGCACTTGATGAATACCGTTTCAACGATGTCGCCTCCGTCAGTTATCAATTTATCTGGCATGAGTTCTGTGACTGGTATCTTGAGTGGATTAAGGCAGATCTTTTCAGCGATAATCCTTTGGCAAAACGCCAGGCCCAAGGTGTTCTCTTTTCTGTATTGGAGACCGTGTTGGGGCTTGTTCACCCAATTATCCCCTTTATAAGCGAGGAGATTTGGTCGGCACTCCCGGGCAAGAGGGGGCTGTTGATGACCAGTTCCTATCCGGAGCTTCGACCGGAATGGGAAGACAACAAGGTTGACAAGCAGATGGACCTTCTTATGGGGGTTATGGTTGGTATCAGAAATATTCGCTCGGGAAAAGAGGTGCACCCTTCGCTCAGGCTGGATGCGGTGGTTCTCTGTGGCGAGCAACGTCAGGTTACGCTCTTGCAGTCCCAGGCCTCGGCAATAGTCGACATGACCCGCCTTGGCAGCCTGCAGGTCGGCAGTGATATTGAGCCACCGGAGAATGTTGCAACCTATATTTACAAGGATATCAAAATATTGATCCCTTTGCAGGGGGTGATAGATATTGAGACTGAACTGGCAAAGCTTGAAAGGCAAGAAAAAAAGATTGCTGCAAAACACACTCAGCTTGCCGGAAAACTGGCAAACGAGAAATTTCTGGCCAAGGCACCCGCCCAGGTTATTGACAAGGTACGCCAGGAAAAATCGGCCCTGGATGCCAAGCTGTTGAAAATTGCAGAGGTTCGCAAGAACCTGCAAGACAAAGCCTGAAAGGGGCTCTCTGGTATGGATAAGAATATTTTGCAAAGACTGGTCCGCGGCTTTCTGGAAGAGGATATTGGCCGGGGAGATATGACCAGTGAATCCATTTTTACAGCAGAGGAGGGCGGAACGGCGCGTTTTGTTGCCCGTGACAGATGTCTGATCGCCGGGCTGGAGGAGGTTGTCCCAGCAGTTTTTAAAGCACAAAATGCAGCGTTCTCCTTTGCCAATGGCATCCGGGACGGCCAGCATGTGGAGTCGGGTACCTCTCTTTTAGAAGTGCGTGGCCCCGTTGTCGATATGCTGAAGGCGGAACGGGTGGCCCTCAATCTTCTGCAGCGTCTCTCTGGTATTGCCACCCTTACCCGGCAGTTCGTGGACAGGGTTCGTGAATATCGGGTGCAGATAACCGATACCCGTAAGACGACACCGGGTTTGCGGATGCTTGAAAAATATGCCGTATCTGTCGGTGGCGGTTATAATCACAGATTTAACCTTGCCGATGGTATATTGATAAAAGATAATCATATCGCTGCCTGTGGCTCGATCAGCGAGGCGGTAGCCCGGGTTCGCCGTCGGGTTCCCCACACCATGCGCATAGAGGTGGAAACCGATACGCTGCAGCAGGTCGAAGAGAGTATTGCCTGCGGTGTTGATATCATTATGCTCGACAATATGGATACAACGATGCTCAGAGAGGCCGTACAACGCATTGATGGCAGGGCCCTTGTTGAGGCATCTGGCGGTGTCAGCCTGGAGACGGTCGAGGATATCGCCCGTTGCGGTGTCGATATCATTTCTGTTGGGGCACTGACGCATTCTGCTCTGGCCTGTGATATCGGCTTGGATTGGTTGTAGGATTTTCTCTGACAAGGATATGCAGGCACCCGAACAACGTTATTGACGCAGATATGGGGCCCCTCTTCTGGATTGAATTTGTATATTTTACTCCTTTTCGGGCCTGAAGAGTTCCGTTCTTTAAGAAAAAAAAAGCTTGATTCGTGGGCTAATTGTGTGAGATAATTAGACTCTAGATCGGAGATCTCTGGATTCGTTGTATGGGAGTCTCAGGGAATCCCAGATTTTGCTCCTGTTGGCGATGTTGTGAAAATCTGCTCGTTTGTCATGGCATTGTGCGGAGAGCTTTGCGACGGCAAAAAAGGAGCGGGATGAGGAGTCGGGATTTCAAGATTCCTCCGTGCAAGAAAGTAAAAATGAGGTTTTGTTTTATGCGTTGCCCTAAATGTGGATATATTTCATTTGATGCCCTTACCAACTGTGGGAGATGTAAAAAGAATATCGAGTCTGCATCGGAGCTTGTTCAGGGCTCGGTGTATGATGTCGTACCGCCGAGTTTCTTGCACATTCAAAGCCTTGGTGCAGAAGAAGAGAGCGCTGTTTTACGAGAGAGCGAGCTGGAAAATACTCTTGAAGAGGCGGATCAGGAGGTTGATGATGTCGATATCTTTGAAGGGACTGAAGAGACAGCACCTGTCGATGATGTCGATGATACGGAAATATACGCCGATGATTTTGAGGAGGTGGCAGAAGAGGGGAATGCCTCTGAGGATGAGAATTTTCTGGAAGGAGATATCGAGGTTGACGCAGAGCATTATAAGATCTCTTCTTTGGCGAAGGAGGAGGCAGCTGTAGATGAGGTTTTTGAAGTTGAAGAGGACGTTCAACAGCTTCCTGACATGCCAATGCCTGAAGAACTTGAGGATATGTCTGATCTGCAGGCCCCAGCCGCTTATGCCCGGCCTGACGACACATCGGGTGAGGAAGAACGCCTTGACCTGCAAAGAGATGATGCAGACTCTACAATAGAACTGGAGGATCTTGACCTGGGATTTGATATAGGTGATCTGGATCTTGGCGCAGAGAAAAATCTTGAGCCGATTCAGGAGGGAGAGATCTCTTTAGATGAGCTTGATTTTTCAGGCGATGATGCCAGTGACAATACTGCTGATGGCTTTATTGATGATCTGGATCTCGATCTGGATCTCGATCTTGATATTAGCGATAACCCATAAGGATGGCTCATTGATAGCGGCAGAGAGATTTTCTACGGGAAGTAAATGGTAGAAAATTATGGAGAGTATAAGGTTGCCTATTGACACAGTCGTGGAAGTCGAGTAAAAAGGCTCCTTCAAAAGAAGCCGGGATAGCTCAGTCGGTAGAGCAACGGACTGAAAATCCGTGTGTCCCTGGTTCGATTCCTGGTCCCGGCACCAGAGGTTTATGAATGTTTCATAAGCGTAAAGGCCGCAGTATCTTTTGAGATCTGCGGCCTTTTCTTTTTTGTGAGGGTATTCGGCTGCATTCTTTTTTTTAACATATCTTTTGTATTTTGAAGGGCTTTGTGGAGGAGTATTGTCTATTGCCGGAGAGTATTGATGCCTAGAAGGCGGATGAATCTCAAGTTTGCTTTTCTGCTTCTGGCTGTCTTTCTGTTTTTGATAGCAACAGCAGCTATTGTCTGGTCCGTGCGTACCAATGCAAACGATATCACTCAGCAGTGGGCGGCGAAGTTTATCTGGAAACAGGTCCTCTATGACAAGACGCAAATCCTGCAACCAATTTATCGTGAAATCACCCTTGCCAGGCAG
Organism: Deltaproteobacteria bacterium; assembly: GCA_002747825.1. GTDB lineage: Bacteria > Desulfobacterota > Desulfobulbia > Desulfobulbales > Desulfocapsaceae > Desulforhopalus_A. The sequence goes on along the minus strand of PDQQ01000014.1, from coordinate 43,377 downwards.
TTGGCCAAATCTCCGGCCTTAATTGAATGGGCCCGCAGTCCGGAAGATCCGGTGTTGAAAAGGAGTGGCTTACGATTATTGGAAAATTTCCGTTATAATTTTATAGACAATAACTATTTTGCGGTTTTTCTGGCCAACAGACAGTATTACTACAATAATTCCAATAATGATTTTGATGGACAGCAGCTTCGCTACGTTCTGAATTCTCAAGCGACTGAAGATCAATGGTTTTTCCGAACAGTCAATGGAAAAGATCCGCTGCAGCTTAACGTTTCTCTGGATCGGGCCTTGGGTATTACCCGACTCTGGATCAATTCCTTGATAAGGGATGGTGACGAGGTGCTGGGGCTGGTTGGCACAGGAATGGACTTGACGCTCTTTACCGAGCAGCTGGCCTTGAACAAGGAGTCCGGGATACAGAGTTTTTTTGTCGATGCGTATGGCCAGATTCAGCTCAGTCACGACGGTTTTCTTGTTGATGCAGGTTACAAGGATGCTAAGGATAGGGGGCTTGAGCGTATCTTTGCAGATTCTGGCACCCTTGAAAGGCTTGAGAAGGCTTTTGGCGAACTGAAAAGTCGGAGAAAATCCGTCTCTACCGTTTTGGTCAGGTCCGGGGGGCATCCCTACCTGGTTGGAATCGTCTATCTGCCAGAGATCGACTGGTTTGAATTGACGATGATCAATTTACAGACGGTACTCCCTCTCTCCCAATTCTCGACACTCATTTTTGTTCTTATTGGTGTGCTGCTGCTTTCCATTCTCGTCTTTAATCTGGCACTCAACCACTTTCTGATCAATCCAATTGCTTCTCTGACAGCTGCTATGGGTCGGGTGCAGGATGGTGAGGCCCCTGAAGAAGAGTTACAGTCAGAAGGGATAGGCGAGGTTGCACAGCTTGTTGAACATTTTAAGGAGATGGCAAACGTTGTTCTTCTGTCCCGCCGCGATCTTGAAAGGAAGGTGAAGCAGCGTACCCTCAGTTTGGAAAGGGTCGCCAGTCTTGATCCTTTGACGGGGCTGCTGAATCGACGCGGTATGTTGCGCTGTATCGAAAACCGCCTTGATCAAGCCCGTCGTGAACAGAACACAGCGGGACTGCTGTGCCTTGATGTGGATTGGTTCAAGAAGATAAACGATAAACACGGCCACGGGGCCGGAGACCAGGTCCTGGTGGCTGTGGCCGACATTATTCGTGAAAATATCAGATCCTTTGACCAGGCATCACGTTGGGGAGGAGATGAGTTCCTCGTACTGTTGCATCCGATCAGTCGAGATAATCTGAAGATCCTTGGGGAAAGGATTTGTCAACAGGTGAGCGAGCATGGCTGTCTTGAGGGGGAGATCCGTTTGAGTGTCAGTGTTGGTGGTTGTCTTTCCAAGCCAGACTACGGGGCAGAGCAGTTCCTGCACGGTGCTGATCAGGCACTGTATCTGGCAAAGGAGGCGGGCAGAAGCTGTTACAGAGCCTGGCCGAAAGCGGAATAAAAAGCTCCTTTTCCTATGGCTTGTTCTCTCTTGTAATCCTCACGGCGTTCGAAAACTGATGGTAACGGTCTTTCAGGCGCAATCCCTTACTTCTCTCTTTCGATAAGTCCTTTAACAAACCAGCGCTGCATCGACAAAACCACTGTGACAGGTGGCAGCATGACGAGAAGCGCTGCGCTGAGAGCAACGTTCCATTCCGGGAGGTCATCCGCCTGGGGGATCAGATCCTGAAGGCCGATGACCGCAGTTGTCATATTGGGATCTGTTGTGATCAGAAGAGGCCAGAGATACTGGTTGTAACCATAGACAAACTCAATAACAATAAGTGCCGCAATGTTGGTGGTAGACAGAGGAAGCAGTATCTTTCTGAAAAAGGTCATCGGGCTGGCACCATCCATTTTTGCCGCTTCACAGAGCTCTTCGGGCACGGTCAGGAAGAACTGGCGGAACAAGAAGGTACAGGTGGCCGAAGCGATGAGCGGCATAATCAGACCGGTATAACTGTCCAGCAGAGACCAGTTGAGATGCATCTCAAAGTCGTTGCCGACGAACCAGGCGATAAGCCTGTCCAGATGAAGAAAGGTACATGTCGCCTGGAGAGGGCCCAAAACGTTTGAGGCCACCTCAAAGGTTGGCATAATCCGTACCTCGACCGGGAGCATCAAGGTGCAGAAAACCGAGGCAAAGGCGACTACTCGAAGCCGATAGTTAAAATAGACGATGGAAAAGGCACCGATAATGGAGATGGTTATCTTGCCGATGGTAATACCGGCCGCCATAATAAAGGAGTTCAAAATCTGACGCCCCAGATTGCCCCTGGTCCAGGCTTCGCGCATGTTTTCGAAGAACTGATCCCCCGGGATAAGCGGCATCGGAACCCGAGAGACATCCTCAAGGGGCAGGGTCGCAGCGATCAGACTGTAAATCATTGGAAAACCAACGATCAGAATGCCGACAATGAGGAAGACGTAGGTAAATGTGTCAAGCACAGGCGTTTTTTCGACCATGGGAACTATCCGGTGTATTGAACTTTTTTCTCAACGTATCTGAACTGGAGTACGGTGATCGTAACAATTAATGACATGAGCACAACGGACTGGGCCGATGAAGAACCCAGATTCAAGCCAACGAAACCATCCTGATAGACCTTGTATACGAGAATATTTGTTGAACCTCCCGGCCCACCCTGGGTCACGGTATGAATGACGCCAAAGGTCTCGAAAAACGAGTAAATGACGTTCATCACCGACAGGAAGAAAAAGGTGGGAGAGAGCAGCGGAAAGGTGATCCTCCAGAACCGTTTGAGTGGGCTGGCTCCATCGATGGCAGCGGCCTCGATAAGGGATTTGGGAACGGCCTGGAGTCCGGCCATAAAGAAGACAAAATTGTAGCTGATCTGTTTCCAGGCTGCGGCCATGGTAATCATGACCATCGCATCGGTTCCTTTGAGAACCGGGTTCCAGTCCAGACCAAACCAGGAGTTTATCGCCAGCGCCACGATGCCGTAGGACGGGTGTAAAAGGAACAGCCAGAGAATCCCCGAGATTGCCGGAGCAACCGCATATGGCCAGATAAGGAGGGTTCGCACAAGTGCCGTGGCCCTCAGGGCCCTGTTGGCCATGGTGGCAATGAACAGTCCCAGAGCAATGGAGACGGAGGCAACCGAGAGGCTGAAGATAAAGGTTATAAGAATCGACTGGAGATACAGCGGATCCGTAAATATTTCGATATAATTATAAAACCATACAAACTTGCTGCTTTGCCCGAAAGGATCACTGAGGAGGGTGGACTGTATCAGCCCCTGCACTGCCGGCCAGTAAAAAAACGTCAGGGTTATGACGATCTGGGGCAGGATCAGCAGGTATGGTAAATAGGGCGATTTGAAGGTCGATCGTTTAATCATAACAGGCCAGCGAGGAGCCCTTCTGACATAGGGCTCCTCTTTCAGTCGGGAGAATCAGCCGACAGACGGTCGTTTCCAGTCCATCTGGATGATCCTCTTATTTGTAGGTTTTGGCAAAGGTCTTGAGCTGGATATTGCTTCGTTCGACCGCATTATCAAGGGCCTCCTGGGGTGTCTTTTTACCATTCCAGACAAGCTCAAGCTCTTCGTTGATGATATTGCGGATCTGTACAAAATAACCGAGACGTAAGCCACGGGATATTTTGGTCGGTTTCGCCCTGTTAAGCTGGTCAATACCGACAGTTTGCAGCGGATTCTCCTTGTAGTAACCTTCTTCTTTCAGCTCATTGTAGGCATTGAGGGTGATCGGGAAGTAGCCGGTTTCTTTATGCCAATATTTCTGCATTTCGTTGCTTGCCAAAAAGGACAGAAATGCCGCAACACCCTCATATTCCTTCTTGCTGTGTCCGTTCAATACCCACAGGGACGCACCACCGATAATACTGTTCTGAGGGGTTTTCATGCTGGCCTCTACCGGCAGCGGCGCGGCGTCCCATTTAAAATCTTTTACCGCCTTCTTCAGTTTGGCAATCCCGCTGACAGAATCCATGTATATAGCGGCATTTTGGGCAATAAACTCAGATTTTGGTCCCTGATATTTCTGTCCGCCATACATAAAACGGTTGTCCTTGGTCCAGGATTGGAGCTGTTCTATATGTTTGGTGACCGTTGGGTTGTTGATCAGCAGTTCGCAGTCCAGGCTCTCATAACCGTTGGCTTTCGAGGCAAAGGCGACGTTCTGGATGGCGCTGTAATTTTCTACCTGGATCCAGGATTGCCAGGCGGTTACCATACCGTTTGGAGCAATCTTTTTGTCGACCAGCTGCTTGGTAATCTCACCGAGTTCATCCCAGGTGATTGGCTCAGTCTTTGAAAGCATTGGTAGACCGGCTTTCTCAAACATCGAGACGTTGTAGTACATTATTGGGGTCGAGGAGTTAAACGGCATGGACATCAGGTTCCCGTCTGCATCCATATAGTACGAGAGAACGGCCTGGAGATAATTTGACCAGTCAATATTGTGGCCGGTATCCGCCATCAGCTTGTATACCGGATAGATGGCCCCGGACTGCATCATCGTCTGCGTTCCAACCTCAAAAACCTGCAGTATATGTGGGGCCCGCTTGGCTCTGTAGGCGGCGACACCTGCGTTCATTGTCTCGTCGTAGTTGCCTTTGTTTGTACCGACAACGACATAATCGGACTGTGACGCATTAAATTTTTCAATCATCGTGTCCACAACCTTCCCTCTGGCACTTCTCATGGCGTGCCACCAGTGGATGGTTACAGGTTTTGCAAAAACTGTGGCGGGAACACTTAAGGTGATTCCGGTAACGGCCACGACAAGCATTTGGCGTAATTTCATAACAATTCCTCCGAATGTGTATGGGTGATAATCCCCGGCGTGTGGGGAGAAGTTGAAACATCTTAGGCTCTACCAATTAGTAGGTTCTCTTTGGAGAGTCAAGAAATTTTGTCCTTTCAGATCATCCTGAATGAAACTTTTTCTTTTTTTCTCTCAGCAGCAAAAGGGGTGAAAAATTACCAGCCTTTTCAACGAGGGCGCTCTGTCCTCGTTTTTCCGATCGTGGGTTTTTCTTGACAATTCCTGTAAAAAAAAGGTTAAAAGAGGGTCCACGGATATGTCACGTCGCAGATATGCTTTTCCTGACGACATTTCTGACCTGGGGTTCCTTTTTGTTCTCAGTTGTAGTAGGGTCTTGCTTGTGTCGGAAAAGTTTGCTGGTGCTTGATCTCGAAATGACTTCTCTCTTTCATTTGCCTGCCGGTCGCTTGAGCCTTGTATCTCTTTTGTCTGGCAACAGACCTGCGATGTCCTGTCAACAGTGTTGAGGGGTAAAATTCTGAACGGAGAAGTTTTTAAATGATGCTCTTGTATGCAATGGTGTGTCGGTATGGCAGAACTACGATTTGAAAACGTAATAAAACGGTACGGAAAAACAGAAGTTGTCCATGGTATCAACCTCCAGGTCGTCGATAAGGAGTTTCTCGTCCTGGTTGGCCCTTCAGGCTGTGGTAAGTCCACTTTGCTGCGTATGATTGCCGGTCTTGAGGAGGTCAGTGAAGGGACCATCTCCATGGATGATCAGGTGATTAACGATCTGGCTCCCAAGGATCGGGGGCTGGCGATGGTTTTTCAGAATTATGCGCTCTATCCGCATATGAACGTTTTTGATAATATGGCCTTTGGCCTGAGACAGCGTAAGACCTCCAAGGAAGAGATCCTGCAGCGGGTAGAGGCTGTTGCCGATATCCTTGGTCTCAACGAGCTTTTGCAGAGGAGGCCCCACGAACTTTCCGGTGGCCAGCGTCAGCGTGTTGCCATGGGACGGGCCATGGTGCGCAAACCCTCTGTTTTTCTCTTCGATGAACCCTTGTCAAATCTGGATGCCAAATTGCGTATTCAGATGCGTGCCGAGATAAAAATGCTGCACCAGAGGGTTCAGTCCACCATGGTCTATGTGACCCATGATCAGGTTGAGGCAATGACCCTTGCCGATAGAATTGTCGTCTTGCGAAACGGTTATATTGAGCAGGTGGGAACGCCTCTCGAGCTTTTTCTGCGGCCGGCGAATGTCTTTGTCGCAGGCTTTATTGGAACACCTCCAATGAATCTGATCCCCTGTGTTGTCGATGTCAAAGACGGGCAGAGCTGGCTGCAGTTTTCCAAAGATCTGCGCATCCCGATCCCCCGGGCTGGTGAGACAGACCTCCAGCACCGGCAAAAGGTTGTTGCCGGTATCCGCACCGAAGAGATAACCCTTGCCGATGAAAGCGCTTCTACGCCTGCTGACTGGGTTTTTCCTGGTGTGGTCAAGGTTGTGGAACCACTTGGCAATGAGAATCATCTCTTTGTTGATCTCTCTGGCGAAACGTTTATTGCACGTTGCGCCGGACGCCGGGAAGTCAGAGCTGGAGACTCCGTTGATCTGGCCTTCAATCTCGAGCAGCTTCATATCTTTGATGCGGAAACGACCAGGGTGGTTTATCAGGCAAACGCCTTTGAAGAGTAGTTCTTGCTGATATCCCTTTTCTGGGAGCTTTTGGCAATAGCAGCCATTTCTTCGTTTTCACAGGGCGTGTAATCCGGATTTTAGAGAGCATTTTTGGTGTTCTGGAACCGATGGATGCACGTCTGATAGTTTTCTTATCGATCTTGAGCAGGTTGATTGTTTTGCTTTACGCTGCCTTTTTTCCTGGTGAGGAATTGACAGTAATGTACGGGAGGGTTGTATGCCATTGCAATGTATGTCGGCTTTAACTCGGCCCGTAGAGGAAGCACGCCAGCTGTTTGTCACTCGGGCTCGTATCTGTCTGTGGTATGGCACGATCTTATTCCCCCTCTTTTATTTTTACGATATCTGGGTAGGCAATGAACATCAGGACCTTTTTCTTCTTTGCAGGCTGGTTGTCGCCCTTGTATCCCTGTTTTGTCTCTCTTTACTGAACGAGAAGAGATATCAAAAATACTCTTTTCTTCTCTTTTATATTTCTTGGTTTGTAGGGGTTTTTGCGCTTTCTCTGATGGCGCTTTTGCAGGGAGCCTTCCAGTCGGATTACTATATTGGCATTCTGCTTATGATGGTAGGAGGCATGGCTTTTTTACCAATAACGGCAACGCAGGCGGTGTTTTTGGGTTTTTCCACATATTTGATTTATTTCTTAACCCTCTTCTACGGAACCGACAGCCTGGAGAGTGACACCCTCGCCTCAATGTGCAACAACAGTTTCTTCTTTTTATCGTTTATCGGAATATGTGCCCTGCAGAGCCACAACGAGATGGCAGGTTTTCTGGAGAGAGCGAAAACGGTCAATCGTCAGTCTGATACCCGGCAGGAATTGGCTCGTTTTACCGAGGGTCTGCAAAAATTAACCAATAGAAGGCTCGAGCAGCTGGAGAAGAAAAATATCCAGTTTGCTGAACTGTATAACGCGATAGCAGATATACTGGTGCTGATTGATAGAAATGGGGTGATACGAAACGTCAGTCCCCAGTGCCTTACACTGCTGGGAAGATCCCCTCGTGAGCTGGAGGGAAGGCCTTTTCTTGATATACTCGAAGAGGAGAGAAAAGAGATACACAGCGTGCGTTTTGACAATCTTGTCAGGCAACTCTCTTCTGGTGACTTTGTCTATGGACGGCGTATTCGTTTGCTAAAAGCCGATGGTAGTATCGTTCATGTGGAAGTATCTGGAGGGCGTGTTGATCTTGATGAGGTCTTTTATCAGTTTGTTATTCGTGATATTACGCCTGTAAAGATAATTGAACAGCAGTTGCTGGAGTCGCAGCGTCTGGTTGGTGGTGCTCGACAGGCTGCTATATTTGGTCTGGCAAAGCTTGCTGAATGCAGGGATGGTGACACTGGAGCGCATCTGCAGCGAATACGTCGTTATACCGATTTGCTGGTACGGTATCTCTCCACCCAACCTGCTTATACAGACGTTATTACTGAGTTCTTTGTTGAACAGATGAGAGATGCTTCAATTCTGCATGATATCGGCAAGGTGGCAATTCCTGATAATATTTTACTCAAACCGGGGCAGCTCGAGAGTCACGAGCACGATATCATAAAAAGACATTGTCAGTATGGCGCCGCTATTCTTGAGAGTGCTGCCATTGATGGTGATGATTGGCAGTCATCCTTCTTCTCTTTGGCCCGAGATATTGCAATGCACCATCATGAGCGTTGGGATGGGCAGGGGTACCCCATGGGGCTGGCTGGACAAGAGATTCCGCTTGCCGCCCGTATTGTTGCTCTAGCCGATGTTTATGATGCACTTACATCCACCAGGGTGTACAAAGCAGCTTACAGCCATGATCTCGTAAAAACCCTTATCTGTAAAGGCCGGGAAAAACACTTTGATCCAGGCGTTGTCGATGCTTTTCTCGCTCTGGAGTCTCTGTTCAAAGAAAGTCGGTTACAACAGTTGCTTGAGGAGTAGAAGAGGCATATGGTCGTAAAAGAGAGCTACAGGGAAGAGCAGAGAGAGATCTATCACCATCGAGTGAGTCTGGTCCTTTTTTGTGGTGTCCTTTTGATGTTGTTTTTCTCTGTGTTTGATCGCCCTCTCCAGGCACAGAGTATCTCCTGTTTTTCCACCTGCAGACTTGGCGCAGCCTTTGTTTGTGCACTGTTATTCGTTGTAAACTCCTTTGACCAAAGACACCGGTATTCGAAGATCATTGGCTTGATTGGCTTTTTTGTTATGAATGCGGGGCTTGTTCTGCCTTTTCTCGTTTCTTCCACCGGAAGCAAAGTCTATTTTGTCAGTTTGGTGACACTTATGGTTCTGTATGTGGTGTGCATTCCGATTCATCTCGGGGAGGCCCTGGCTGCAATAGGTCTTCCCTTTCTCTCCTTTATTCTGGTGCATTTTCTTAAGAGACCCGATGGTTTTCAATGCCCGAATTATTACCCTAATCTTTTTGCTTTTACCTGTTTTACAGGTATTGCTATCTGTAATTGCTGGTTTGATATCCGGTTCAGAAAGCGTGATCTTGCGCTGCGTGAAGAGGAAGAGACAATAAGCTCAGAGCTGACAATACAGGCAGCAAAACTTGAATCAGAGGTCGGCAGGCACTACAACAAACAACTCTCGATTGAGAAAAGGTACCGCCAACTTTTCAACAGTATCGCTGATGATGTTATCGTGGTCGCCAGAAATGGGTCTATTGTCCAGGCAAACAAAGCTTTTCGCAATCATTTTGATCTGCCAAATCCTCAAGAGCCAGGAGCCTTTTGGCAGCTGCTTGTTTCGGGTACCAGACAGAAGCTTGTGCCCCTGTTTCTTGATGCCCTGGAAAGTGATATAACTCTCCACGATATTCGTGTGTTACTTATGGCGGCAAATGGTTTTACGATGGAGGCAGATGTCAACGTGACTGTTATCGGAGACCGGCCGGCAGAGAAAAGGCTGCTGTTGACAATACGGGATATTCTTCCACGGGAAAAGATAAAGGCTGAAATTATCGAGGCCCTCAAGATACGAAAAAAGACAGAGAACGCTGCCATTATGGCCTTGACAAGGCTGTCTGAGTTCAAGGTTGCGGCTTCTCAGAATCATCTGCGAAGGCTCAGGGAATACTGTAAGATTCTTGCTGAAGACATTGCCGGCTCTCCATCTGTGAACAGTCTTATTACAGCCACCTTTATCGAAGATATCTATAATGCCTCTATTCTCCACGATATTGGTAAGGTCGCTCTTCCGGATCAGTATATACTGGAGGCAGAGGCGTCGGGAGCAACAGAAGATGATCTGCTCAAACAGCATACGATAATTGGTGGGGATGTTATCAAGGATATGGAGCGGGAAAGCCCGGACAGCGGGTTTTTAACAATGGCAAAGCATATAGCCTACTTTCACCATGAACTCTGGGACGGCAGCGGCTATCCTCACGGACTCTCAGGAGAGGAGATTCCTCTTGCCGCAAGGATCGTCTCCGTTGCCAACGCCTATGAAGAGCTTGTCACGGGTTTTTACACCCTGAAAGGTTTATGTTCGCATAGTGAGGCTATTGCCTATATCAATAGCCTCAGCGGCGTCCATTTTGACCCGGTTGTTGTCTCAGGGCTCTTGCGCAGGCAAGACGCATTCGTGAGAGTGTACGAAAAATACACGGTAGCGAGCGATGGACAGACCTTTGCAGAGAGAGTCGTGAATATCTGATCTGCATATATTGCGGAGTTGGAGCTCTTTCTGGCTTATCCGGGAGGAGAGGGCGTTTCCCGTCCCCTTCGGATAAATCTGTAGTAAAGGGAATAAAAGTCGATCTCGGGCCAGCCTTTTAAGATTTCCCTTCGTACAAATAGGATCTTTTCAGGAAGGTAAATACTGCTCGATGTGCTCAGCAGGAATCTCTACTCGTAATTTTGGTCGGCATAGCCCACCCAGCCGCCAGCCTCGATCAGGGCCTGTTCAAACTCTGAAATAGAAAATGCGATGGTTTTTTCGCCTGCTGCAGAGCTGAAGTGCAGGGTCTTGCTGTCGAGGTCGGTGATGAGATTTGTCTCTGCTCCGGCAAATGTTGCAAAGAGGAAATCAACATCCTCTTTTTCCAGCTCCACGGCCATCATGCCACAGTTAAACATATTCTGTTTGAAGATCCTGGCATAACTCTCGGCAATCACCAGGTTGATACCGTTGACCTCAAGGGCCCAGGGGGCATGCTCTCTGGATGAACCGCAGCCAAAATTGGCACGGGTGACGATCACCGAGCAGTCGCTGATATCCCGGGACGGGTTGAATCCGGGCAAGGCAAGGTCTTCGAGCAGATAGGGGCGCAGGGCCTCCTTGGTTATCTCTGTCAGGTATTTTGCCGGGATGATCTCATCGGTGTTGATATCCGAGCGGTCAAGAAAAAGGACCTTGCCGTTGAAGTCTTTCATTATTGGTCTCCTGCATAGAGATTGGAATTTGTAATATACCCTTGTATTGCAGTGGCTGCAGCGGACGCCGGGCTCATAAGGTGGACAGTCCCTCCCTTGCCCATCCTGCCATTAAAATTCCGGTTGGTCGTTGCGGCGCAGATCTCACCGTCGGCAAGAACACCGTTGCTCATTCCGAGGCAGGCCCCGCAGGTGGGGTTGGTCACGCAAAATCCAGCGTCCATAAAGATCTTGATGAGGCCTTCTTCGAGTGCCTGCCTGTAGATTTTCGGTGAGGCGGGGGAGACAATACCCCGGATTCCAGGCTGTATGGATTTGCCTTCGAGGACTTTGGCGGCAATGCGCAGATCCTCGATTCGTCCATTGGTGCAGGAGCCGATATAGACCTGGTCTATTTTTTCCCCCTCCATCTCACGGATTGACTTGACCTGGTCGGGCTTGTAGCCGTATGTTGTTACAGGTACCAGCCGGGAGGCATCAATTTTGATTGTCTCGATGTATGTTGCATCAGCATCGGCGGTATATTGCCGGTAGCTTTTCAGGGCCTCCTCTTTGGAGCTGAATTCCCCGTTGATAAATTCCCAGAGATAGTCAACGGTGGTCATATCCGGCGCGCAGATCCCGGATGTGCCGCCCGCTTCGACGGCCATATTGCAGAGGGTCATGCGCGATTCCATGGACATCGCATCAACCACCTCACCGCAGAATTCGATCACCCGGTTGGTTGCACCGTTGACGCCGATCGTTCCAATAACGGTGAGAATCGCGTCCTTTGCATAGACCCCTTCGGGAAGCTTTCCCGAAATCTCCACCTTCATGGTCTCGGGGTGGTGGAAGGCGCAGACCCCTTTGAGAATACCCACTTCAAGATCTGTGGTGCCGACTCCCGCGGCAAAGGCCCCGAAGGCACCGTGGGTACAGGTATGTGAATCTCCCATAATAACCGTGTAGCCCGGTCTGACAAAACCTTTTTCCGGAAAGAGGGCATGGCAGACCCCGTTCTGGCCAATATCAAAAAAATCAATTATCCCATGACGCAGGGCCCACTCCCGCAGAATCTTGCCCTGCTCGGCGGTCTTGGAATCCTTTGCCGGGGTCACGTGGTCGATCACCGCCTTGATTTTTGACGGATCAAAAACCCGGTCCATCCCCCGTGTAACCAGATCGTTAATGGCTATAGGGGTGGTTATTTCGTGGCAGAACACCGCGTCAAGACGAATGACATGGATGTCTGCAAAGGGGCTGTTGACCTTGTGAGAAGCAAAGATTTTTTCCGCAATAGTTTTTCCCATGCTGCCTCCTGGCTCTTTTTTGTCCTGTTCTTCTGGCGAGGTTCTTTGTCTTTTCGCCGGTTTTTTGGCTCTCTATCAATTGTAAGGATGTTGCCTGTTATCTCTTTCAACGTCAAAAAACTCGACACCCCTTGTTTGGAGCACAAATCAGGCGGTCCTCTCCTTCAGCCCTGAAACACCTGCCGGGGAGGGGAGACAACCCAGATTGCCTGTAAGCTCCCGGAGCCACTGTTTTTGAAAACATGTGGAGTGTCTGAGGGAAAAGAGACACTGTCCCCTTCGCTGAGCTCATACACCTGCTTGCCGTAGAACAGCTGGGCCTTGCCTTTGAGAACGAGACCGAATTCCCAGCCGGGATGACCGTATTCCTTATCTCCCTTCTCGCCGCCTTCGTCGATTTTCAGCAAAAAGCTTTCAATGGCCGGTGCCCCCCGTTCGTCTCCCGGCTGGCAGAGCTGTTCGATTGTCACCAGATTTCGTACAATCGTCTGCCGTTCATCGCTGCGGACTATATGTATCTTGCGTTTCTGTCTGTAGTCACTGAACAGATATTCATAGTCCAGATCAAGAACATCGGCGATCTGCAACAGGGTCTCGATCGAGGGAGAGACCTTGTTCCTTTCTATCTGCGAAACAAGGCTCTCACTGACGCCAGCCTGCCGGGAAACCTCTTTGAGGGTCAGCCTTTTACGTTCGCGTACCGTTCGCAATTTGGCGCCAAAGGTATATTTGAGCCTTGACTTTATCAATATTAAACCTCCTGAAGTATATATAAAATGAGTCTCCGCCGATGTCAATGAAAATTATCGCTGATATTTGAGTCTTTGACGAAAAAGAAGCGAAAGGGTACCACGCTTGATCGAATATACGAGACCGCCGCCCGGCCTCTGCAGCGTTTTTTCTGCGGTTTTTATAGAAAATTGTCTCGCATTACAGCCCATGTTGTGTTATAATGAAAGATTACCTAAATATTAGGCTTCCTGCGAAGAGGCCTTTTTGCCAGGCGGCATATCTTTGCGGTTTGTCTTCTGGGTATTCAATGTGATTGTCTTGTCAAGGGGGTGCAGATTGCTGTGGCTCCTTATTTTTTATGATTGCCGGGCCGGCTTCGGCTGGTCCGGATTTCTTTCGATTGACGATGTTGTAGAGGACTGCGGTGATGAAAAAGGATTTATCAAAGGTGAGAAACATAGGTATCAGTGCCCATATCGATTCGGGAAAGACGACCTTGACCGAGCGTATTCTGTATTACACGAAGAGAATACACGCCATACACGAGGTTCGCGGCAAGGATGGGGTCGGAGCCAAGATGGACTCTATGGAGCTGGAAAAGGAGCGTGGTATTACTATCCAGTCCGCTGCGACCTATTGCTCATGGAAGGAGCATTCAATCAATATCATCGATACCCCCGGGCACGTTGATTTCACCGTTGAAGTGGAAAGGGCCCTCAGGGTGCTTGATGGTGCGGTTCTGGTTCTCTGTTCGGTGGGTGGTGTACAGTCCCAGTCTATTACCGTCAACAGGCAGATGACCCGCTACAACGTGCCGCGTATCGCCTTTGTCAATAAATGTGACCGTACCGGGGCCAATCCGGAAAAGGTGACCCAGCAGCTCCGCGATAAGCTGGATCTGAATGCACATATGATGCAGATACCGATCGGCCTGGAAAATGATCTGCAAGGTTTGGTGGATCTGATTACGATGAAGGCGGTCTATTTTGATGGTCCCAACGGTGATGAGCTGCGTATCGAAGAGGTGCCCGAATCTCTGCAGGCAGAGGCCGAAGAGCGGCGTGAAGCGTTGGTCGAGGAAGTCTCGATGTTTTCAGAAGAGTTGATGGAGGCCCTTCTCGAGGAGGGCGAGGTTGATATTCAGCTCATCTATGATGCGGTACGTAAAGGCACTTTGTCTTTGGAATTTACTCCGGTCTTCATGGGATCAGCCTATAAGAACAAAGGGATACAGTTGCTGCTCGATGCGGTCACCGAGTATCTGCCTTGTCCGACCGATATCAGCAATATGGCTCTGGATCTTAAAAACGAGGAAGAGGAGTTCGAGGTAAGCAACGACCCCGAAGACCCTCTGATTATGCTCGCCTTTAAACTCGAAGACGGTCGTTATGGCCAGTTGACCTATGTGCGTACCTATCAGGGTGTCTTGAGTAAAGGTGATACGGTCTATAACAGTCGTGCCGGCAAGAAGGTCAAAATCGGCCGTTTGTGTCGTATGCATTCCAACGAGATGGAAGAGATCGAGACCTGTGGGTCGGGCGATATTGTCGCTCTTTTTGGTATTGATTGTGCCTCCGGAGATACCTTTACCTCTGAGGAGCTGTCCTGTTCGATGACCTCGATGCATGTCCCGGAGCCGGTCATCTCTCTTGCCGTGATTCCGGCGGATAACAAGGCACAGGTGAATATGTCCAAGGCCTTGAACCGCTTTACAAAAGAAGATCCAACCTTCAAGACCTTTGTTGACCATGAAACCGGTGAGACCATTATCTCGGGAATGGGTGAATTGCATCTTGAGGTCTATATCGAGCGGATGAAGAGAGAGTACAACGCCCTTGTCGAGGTTGGGGCGCCCCAGGTTGCCTATCGGGAGACCATATCGCAGCGGGCCGAGTTTAACTATACCCATAAAAAGCAGACCGGTGGCTCCGGACAGTTTGGCCGTGTGGCCGGTTTTATGGAGCCCATCGAAGAAGAGTACGAGTTTGTTGACAGTATCGTTGGCGGTGTCATCCCCCGCGAGTTTATTGGTTCGTGTGATAAGGGTTTTCAGAAGAGCATGGAAAAAGGCTCTCTCTGCGGGGCGCCGATCACCGGTGTTCGTTGTACTATTAACGACGGGGCCTTCCACGCGGTGGATTCCTCTGACGTGGCTTTTCAGCTGGCCTCTATTGGTGCTTTCAGGGAAGGGTATCTCAAGGCAAAGCCTGTGATCATGGAACCGATCATGAAGGTCGCAGTCGAAGGGCCATCAGAGTTTCAGGGAGCCGTTATGGGCTCTATCAACCAGCGTCGCGGTATGATTATCGGTACAACCGAGGAGGGAAGTTACTCTGTGATTGAGGCGGAGGTGCCCCTGTCCGAGATGTTTGGCTATTCAACAACGCTGCGCTCGCTGACCCAGGGAAAGGCAGAGTTTACTATGGAATTTTCAACCTTTAAGGTGGTTCCAAAGGGTGTCAGTGAGGAGCTGGTCAAGGCCTACCAGGAAGAAAAAAAGAACGCCTAGTATTCGTAATAATGCGCTGAGATGTCGAGGTGTAAGATATTGTCTGGATCTTTGATCTGGCATATAAGATAAGGATTGAAAAGGTGAATTTTCATGGAAAAAAATCTGGTTGCGAATAATCCGGTCCGTGCCCTTGGCCCGGAAGAAAAAGAAAAAGGGGCCATGGGGCTGGTCATGGCCAGGGCCGGTCTTGGCAAGACGGCCGTTTTGGTTCAGCTTGCCCTGGATTACATGCTCCTGGGGAATAAGGTATTACATGTCTCTATCGGGGAAGGTCTTGAGAAGACCCGTACCTGGTATGATGATATCTTGTCCCTTTTCACCGATGGAGAGAAGATTGGCAACATTCCTGCGGTCATGAAAAATCGTATGATTATGACCTTTAAGGAGAGCAGCTTTTCAACCAGTCTTTTTAAGGAACGGCTCGATGATCTGGTTGCCCAGGATATCTATAAGCCGCAATGTCTTATCGTTGACGGGTACGATTTTACAGGCAGTTCTCGAGAATCTCTGGAAGATTTTAAACGGATTATGCAGGAGCAGGATCTGCGTATGATCTGGTTTTCTGCGATAAGCCATCGTGATGATACCCGGACGAGCAAGGCCGGGGTTCCGGCGCCCTGCCATGAGGTTGATGATCTCTTTGATGCAATTTTGCTGATACGGCCTGAAGGTGAGGCGATACATCTGGACATATTGCGCTGTGATTTCTGTGCGACCGATCCGGACGCAGGCCTGGCTCTGGATCCGTCAACCATGCTGATCAAAAAAATCTGAGCCGAAAAGAGAACAAGGGAGCCTCAGCTCAACCTGGACAACATTCCCTTATTTCGGCCGTTTTTCTGGTACAGCGCCAGAGAAGGTCTTGAGAGGGCTGGTTGTGCAATGTTCAGGTTTTCAGGCAGAAGATCTCTGAGAGTTTTGGAGGCAGAGCCATTTCCGGCCCTTGTCTTCGTCGGGCTCCTGTCCCAGACAATGGTGATTCGGGATTGTCCCCTATGAAGTTCAGACCATGTATAGATTTACACTCGGGAGTCGTCAAGCAGATTGTCGGCTCCACACTGTCCGAAGATCCTTCGTCGCTTTCGGTAAACTTTGTCAGTCAAAAATCTCCTGCCTGGTATGCCTCGCTGTTCCGAAAGGATAATCTCTTGGGAGGCCATGTCATTATGCTGGGGCCGGGCAATGCCGTTGCCGCCCGTGAGGCCCTTGCTGCCTGGCCGGAAGGGATGCAGATCGGCGGCGGTATAACGGCTGACAATGCCAAAGATTGGCTGGACCGCGGCGCCTCCCACGTTATTGTTACCTCCTATGTCTTCAATGACGGTAATGTCGATATGCAGCGGCTCAGGCATCTTGTCTCTCTGGTCGGAAAAGAGCATATTGTCCTCGATTTGAGCTGCCGGAAAAGGGGAGAGCATTACTATATCGTCACAGACCGCTGGCAGTGTTTCACCGAGGTGCGCCTGCAGGAAGATGTGCTCGAGGATCTGGCTGGCTATTGCGATCAGTTTTTGGTACATGCGGCCGATGTCGAGGGAAAATGCGCTGGTATCGAACCTGATATTCTCTCTCTGCTTGCACGCTGTTCTGCGCTGCCGATAACCTATGCCGGGGGTGTTGCGAGTATCGCAGATTTGCAGATGATCGCCGATCTCGGTCAGGGAAGAGTCGATGTTACCGTGGGCAGCGCGCTTGATATCTTTGGCGGGCAGGGCCTGACCTACAGAGAGGTTGTCCAGTTCTGCGCTGAGGATTGAGCGACCGATTTTCAGATGCTTGTTGACTTTATTGATCTCTTTGTTTACGTTAACCTAAAATTTGCAGGGGCGGCTCAGGCCTGAGATGATACCCATTGAACCTGACCTGGTTAATACCAGCGTAGGGAATTGCAGAGAGTAGTTCTTCTTTGAGTTTGTCCTTCCTGGCTGTATCCTGTTGTCTTTTCCTTTTTTCTATCAATCGTATTTTGCTCGATAAGGGGGAGCTATGTCTCAAATTGTCCGTCAGTCTGCCGAAAATCTGCAAAAGATCAGAGCCAGCAAGCCTCTTGTTCATAATATCACAAACTACGTGGTCATGAATTTTACCGCCAACGCGCTTCTCGCCGCCGGAGCCTCTCCTGTGATGGCACATGCGATAAACGAGGTTGAGGATATGGCCGGAATTGCCAACGCCCTTGTCTTAAACATTGGCACCTTGAGTGATGACTGGGTTGAGGCGATGGTGCTGGCCGGCCAGAAGGCCTCATCTTTGAAGACCCCGGTGGTGCTCGATCCTGTAGGTGCCGGTGCCACAGCCCTGCGGACGGATGCGGCCAAAAGGATCCTGCAGGAGGTGGCGGTGCGCATCGTCAGGGGAAACAGCTCTGAAATACTGGCGCTCAGTGGAGGTTCGTCCGCAACCCGCGGTGTCGACGCTGCCAATGCGGTAGATGAGGCGGCCGGCGTTGCCGTGGAGATGGCGCGGGAGCTGAAAACAACACTTGCCATAACCGGCAAGATCGATCTTGTAACCGACGGTGAGAGGGTGATAGAGGTCGCCAATGGGCACGAAATGATGCCATATATTACCGGTACAGGCTGTACTGCAACCGCTCTGGTCGGTGCTTTTGCGGCGGTTGAAGAGGATATGCCCGTTGCCGCGGCCGGCGCTCTGGCCTTTATCGGGCTTGCCGGTGAACGCGCAGCCCGTTCGGCTTCGGGGCCGGGCTCTTTTGCCGTCCATTTTCTTGATGCCCTGTATGGGCTCTCCACTGAAGAGTTTGTCCAGTCGGCCAAGATCGTTGTCCGGTAGCTGTAATGAAGCATGATTATACGCTCTATCTGGTAACCGACCGGGGGCTGTCTCTGGGCAGAAGCAGCCTCGATATCGTTGAAGAGGCCGTTGGCGGCGGCGTCACCTGTGTGCAGATACGGGAAAAGACCTGTTCGGCAAGGGAGTTTGTTGGCGAGGCCAAAGGCCTGCAGAACCTCCTGAAGCCCGTTGGCATCCCCCTTATCGTCAATGACAGGATTGATGTGGCAATGGCCGTCGGGGCCGCCGGTGTCCATCTCGGTCAACAGGACATAGATCTCAGGGATGCCAGGAAAATCCTCGGTGCAGATTTCATTATCGGAATCTCTGTTGAGTCCGTCGAAGATGCCCTGACCGCAGAGGCCGGTGGCGCCGATTATCTTGGGGTAAGTCCTGTCTTTGCAACATCGACAAAGAGAGATACGGCTCCGGCCCTGGGGCTCTCCGGTCTGGCTGCAATCAGAGAGACCGTGGACCTCCCGCTGGTGGCCATTGGCGGTATAAACCATCGAAATTGTGCGGAGGTTATCGCTGCAGGTGCCGACGGTATTGCCGTTGTCTCGGCCATTGTCAGCGCACCCTCTCCACGAGAGGCCGCGTTTGCGCTTCGTCGTGCCGCCGGCCTGCCAACCACCATCAGGGGGAATCTATGAACAGTCAAGCAAACAAACGCTATCGTCGTGTTTTGACCATCGCCGGTTCCGACAGCGGCGGAGGGGCCGGAATTCAGGCGGATCTCAAGGCCATAGCGGCCAATGGTTGTTATGGTCTCTCTGTGATCACCGCCCTTACCGCCCAGAATACCCAAGGGGTTTTTGCGATACATTCAGTGCCCGTGGACTTTGTCAGACGGCAACTTGAGGTGGTCCTCGACGATATTGGTGTCGACGCCGTGAAGATTGGTATGTTGTTTTCGGTCGAACTTATCGAGACGATAGCTGAGGTCCTCCGCCTGCGTAATCTGTCTGGTATTGTGCTTGATCCGGTGATGGTGGCAACCAGTGGAGATAAGCTTCTCGAAGACGATGCCGTCTCAGCATTGAAAGAGAGCCTTGTGCCTTTGGCCGATCTGATTACGCCCAATCTGCCGGAGGCCGAAGCCCTCTTGGGAAGGCAGATTGACGATGTTGCCGGCTTGGAGGGCGCAGCAGAAGAACTCTCCGCTCTGGGATGCGCGAATGTCTTGGTAAAAGGGGCCCATCTGGAGAGAGCCTCCTGTACTGATGTCCTCTATATGGCTCGGACCAATACTCTATATTCCTATCCGGCAGAGCGGATCGCCACCGCCAATACCCACGGCACCGGTTGTACCCTCTCTTCGGCGATTGCCGCAAAGCTGGCCAGTGATATGCCGATCAACGAGGCCGTAGAAGCGGCAAAAGAGTATATAACCGGGGCCATACGCTCGGGGGCAGAATATCGTCTCGGCGGTGGAAATGGGCCGGTGAACCATTTCTACAGGTTCTTTTAGATGGACAGGCAGGGACCGCATCTATCCAGGCAAGACACCGGTACTACGGGTACTGGCAGCGTTGGCCTGTGCTGCCATGATATTGACCTCTCCTTCGAGGGACGTACCGTTTTTGAAAAATTTGCGCTGGATTTCGAGCCCGGGAGATGGACCTGTCTGTTGGGGCCAAGCGGCTGCGGGAAGTCAAGTTTGCTCCGCATCCTGACAGAGACGCAAGATTTTTGTTTTTCCGGTTCGGTCTGTTTTTCCGGCACCTGCAAAACGACGGGGCTGATCGCCTGGATGAGTCAGAAGGATCTGCTGCTGCCCTGGCTGAGGGTGCTCGATAACATTGTCATCGGCGCAAGGTTGAGGGGCGAGCTTGATGCCAACAGCCTGAGAAAGGCAGAGATCTTGCTTGAAAAGGTCGGAATGGCGGGCTGTGGGAAGCTGTATCCGGGTGCCCTTTCCGGTGGCATGCGCCAGAGAGTTGCCCTTCTCAGAACCTTGATGGAGGAACGGCCTGTCCTGCTTATGGACGAGCCGTTTTCGGCATTGGACGCCCTGACCCGATTCAAACTGCAAAACCTTGCGGCACGACTTGCCCGCGGAAAAACAGTTGTGCTGGTCACCCATGATCCCTTCGAGGCCCTGCGCCTCGGTCACAGGGTGGTTGTTCTTGGAGGGTCTCCGGCCAATGTGGTCGCCGAGCTAAGGCCCGGTGGTGCTATTCCAAGAACAACCGATGGTCCCGAGTTTGCCCAAGAGCATGCAGCGTTGCTGCAAACCCTGTTTGCCGAGGAGGGTGTATGAGGATATTACGGGCCCTGATTCTGGCGGCATCTCTGGTCCTGTTCTGGCAGCTGATTGTCATTATCAGCGGGGTCCCGTCGTATATCCTGCCTGGTCCGGCTACGGTTTTTACTGCCGTTGTTGCGCATTTTCAGATTCTGACCGACCATACCATGGTTACCCTGACCGAGATTCTGCTCGGACTGCTTCTGGGAACCGGACTCGGCTGTCTCTGTGCCCTTGTTATGATTCTGTCGCCGGTTTTACAGCGCTGGCTGCTTCCTGTACTGGTTATCAGTCAGGCTATCCCGGTTTTTGCCCTGGCTCCGATCCTGGTTCTCTGGTTGGGCTACGGTATGGCCTCGAAGGTGGCAATGGCTGTTCTGATCATCTTTTTCCCGGTTACATCGGCATTTTACCACGGGATGCGGCGTATAGAGGGTGATCTTCTGGAGATGGCCCGTATTATGGGTGCCAGCTCCTGGCGGGTGATACGTTGTATCATCATTCCCGGGGCACTACCGGCACTTGCTTCCGGATTACGGGTGGCCGCTGCGGTTGCTCCGATCGGAGCAGTCGTCGGGGAATGGGTGGGCTCCAGTGAGGGGCTTGGATATTATATGCTGCATGCCAACGCCAGGATGCAGATTGATCGAATGTTTGCGGCCTTGTTTCTGTTGGCATTGATCTCGGTCTGTCTCTATTATTGTGTTGATTCTTTGCTCGTTCGAGTCATTTATTGGGAAAAAATAAAGGAGTTCCATCATGAATAGGTTTTTTACAGCAATTTTTCTTGCATTGTTTTTGGTTGTTTCTGTTGTCGGATCGTCATCTGCGGCAACCCGGTTAACCGTGCTGCTTGACTGGTTTATCAATCCTGACCACGGCCCGCTTCTTGTTGCCCAGGAAAAGGGGTTTTTCAAGGAAAGAGGTCTCGAGGTAGAGTTTATCGCTCCAGCCAATCCCAACGATCCTCCAAAGCTTGTTGCCGCCAAAAAAGCTGATATTGCGGTTTCTTATCAACCCCAGCACCAGATGCAGGTGGCTGAAGGGCTGCCACTGGTCCGTATCGCAACGCTTGTGGCAACCCCGCTGAATTCACTGGTTGTTCTTGCCGACAGCGGTATCCGTCAGATCGGTGATATAAAGGGAAAGACCATCGGCTATTCGGTGGGCGGTTTTGAGACAATTCTTTTGAAAGTCATACTTGCCAAGGCAGGGCTTGGTCTCGATGATGTCAAGCTGGTCAATGTCAATTTTTCGCTTTCACCCTCCCTGATTTCCGGCAAGGTCGATGCAGTGATCGGGGCCTTTCGGAACTTCGAGTTGAATCAGATGGAGATCGAAAAACATCCTGGGTACGCATTCTTTGTCGAAGAGCATGGGGTTCCGTCATATGATGAACTTATTCTTGTGGCGCATAGGGACAGGGTTGCTGACGATGATCTTCGTAAATTTGTCGATGCCCTGGAGGCCGGAGCACAGTATCTGGTCAATCATCCCGATGAGAGTTGGAAACTTTTTATCAGTAACGGGAGAGAGGAGCTGGACGATACCTTAAACCGCCTGGCCTGGCGTGATACTGTGCCGCGTTTTGCGCTACGGCCCGGTGCCCTGGACCGGAAACGCTACAGAAACTTTGCCCGCTTTCTCAAAGAGCAAAACGGGATTGAAACGGGAGATGATTTGAGGATGTGGGCTGTGGAACTGGACTAGAATTCAGATCTTTCTTGCCCTCTGTTTGCAGCCTTTAAAAGAGAGCCTCGCCCTCCTCACGCTGTATTGGTGGGAGGGTTGTCTTGTCTTCTTGTATCGTTGGCAGATCTGAAATCGAGATGTTTTTCGGGATGTTCTTTTCTTGCGAAAAGAACCCTGTCGATATAGAAGAGGAGGAAACGATTTCAGGCCCTTCGAATACATGTTTTTTGCGGCCCATTTGCCTGCAGGTCTTAGGATCATCGCCATATGGATGGAGGTGGGACTCTGGTCTATCTCCCTGTGCCCGTGAAATGATCGAAAAAGAGGTTCGTTCGAAGGGTTTCCCCTTGTTTTTCAATCTTTCTTTAACAAAGTTTTTATGATGGCCTAAGCTCTCTTGACAAGAGATTTTTATCACAGTATTTTGTTAGTAAATCCAAACTTAACCATAGTGGCACAAATATGTTTAGATATATCTTCAGTATCTTGATTGTTGTATCTCTTTTCTTTCTCGCTCCTTTTGTCATTGCCGCCCCCGACTATGATCGCCTTGCCGAAGAGATCAATACGCGTCTGAATACGGGGGTTAGGCTCTACCAGGAGGGCGATGTGGAGGGTGGTAAGACGGCTGTGCAGATGGCCTATTTTGAGGTGTTTGAGAACCTTGAGGGGCCCATCCGCATAAACGTCTCAGCCGCAGTGAGTTTCGATCTGGAAAGCCAGTTTGGTGAGATCCGAAAGATGATTGTTGCCGGAGAACCTCCTGAAGCCGTAAAGGCCGCCGTCGATAGCCTGAACGCCGGGATTGCCGAAGCCCTTGAGGAGGTTAAGGCCTCTGGCCATACGGTGAGCGGGGTGCAGAATGTCACGGCCGTGGATATCGATAGAATTGATCCTGTATGGCTTGATGCCTACAAGCTTACTGAATCCCTGCTGCATGATTTTCTTGATGCCTATTCGAGGGGAAGTTACGACGAGGCCGATGAAGCCCTGACAAAGGCCCAGTTCACTGGCTATAAGAACAGTCTTCTGGAAACCGGGATTCGCAGAGGGATTTCGACCAAACGCGATTTTTACTACAACAACTCCTTTGCCGAACTGCATAAAATGGTCAAGGACTCTGCGCCTGACCAGCAGGTGGTTGAAAAAGTAACCACCGTCCTGTCTGATCTTCTGGCCGATACCCAGGGTCTGCCGATGGTTGACAAGGCCCTGAATGATCGTCAGCGCAAAGAGCGTCAGAATGCCGGTCAGCCGGCCAAAGACTGGGAGAAGATCAACGGAGATCTCTTTACCAGTATCAACGCAGCCTTAGGACTGTACAAACAGGGCGAGGTTGATAAGGCCAAGATGGCGGTCCAGAACAGCTATTTTGATATCTTTGAGGCCTCCGGTATGGAGCAGCAGGTAGCGATAGTTGACTCTGGTCTCAAGCTTGAAATGGAGGGGTATTTTACCAGACTCGTTGCCCAGATGAAGGCGGGGAAATCCCAGTCCGAGATTGAGGCGACGGTATCGGAAATGCAGAAAAAATTTGCCAAGGTTGCCGCCGACCTCAAAGGCAAGGGCGAATCCGGCTTTCTCGAAAGTTTCCTGCTTTCTTTGCTGATTATTGTGCGGGAAGGTTTTGAGGCAATTCTTGTTATCACGGCCATTATAGCCTACATGGTGAAAACCAATAATAAAGATAAGCTGAAAACCATCTACAGTGCCTGCGTTTGGGCCATTGTTCTGTCCTTTGTTACGGCCTGGGTTCTCAAGAGTGTTCTCCATATCGACGGTGCAGGGCAGGAGATCTTAGAGGGCGCAGTGATGATGATTGCTGTGGTGGTTCTGTTTTTTGCCGGGCATTGGCTCCTTTCCAAGGCCGAGGCAGCCCGTTGGGATGCGTACGTTAAAGAGAAGATGAGCGACTCTCTGTCTCGAGGATCGCTTTGGGGCCTCTGGTTTGTGGTCTTTCTTGCCGTGTACCGGGAGGGTGCGGAGACCGTTCTGTTTTATGTGGCTCTTATGGCCCAGGCAACGGGGGCAAATGCCAACGCTGCGATACTCTCCGGGTTCGTTGTCGGTTGTATTGCCCTGGTGGTCATTTATCTGGTGATGCGTTTTACCTCGGTACGCCTGCCGTTCCGCGCCTTTTTCCTCTTTACTGGAGGCCTGTTGTATCTTATGGCCTTTGTTTTTGCTGGAAAGGGCATTATGGAGTTTGTCGAGGGCAAGCTGTTTGAGCCGACCCTTGTTCCTGGCGTTCCCCAGATTACCCTGTTGGGCATTTATCCGTATGTGGAAAGCCTTATACCACAGGCACTGCTGATTGCTTTGCTGGTTGGAGGCTGGTTCTACGCCAAAAGGAACAAAGAGGCTTGAAACGGGACTCTGAGATTCTTTCCCGTGTGTTTGAAGAGATTTCAGTCCCTTAAATAGTATACAATGATGACGACGCTGTATGCGAGGTCGCATACGGTTTTTAAACCAACCCTTAACAATTAGGAGTTAATACCATGAAGAAGTTATTGTTGACCGCAACCGCAGTTTCTCTGTTGAGTGCAACCACCACCTTTGCCGCTGATTTTAAAGAATATCCGATCGGTGAGGCTCAGGAAATGGGTGGAATGGAAGTTGCCGCTGTCTATCTGCAGCCGATCACCATGGAACCCAGAGGCATCGATCTGCCAGCCTCCCAGGCAGATATCCACCTTGAAGCTGATATCCACGCAATCAAAGGAAACACCAATGGCTTTGGTGCCGGTGAGTGGGTTCCTTATCTGACCGTCACCTATACCTTGAAGAACAAGGATACCGGTAAGCAGATTGGTGGAAACCTGATGCCTATGGTTGCAGCTGATGGACCACACTACGGTGCAAATATCAAGATGCCTGGCGTTGGTAACTATGAGCTTACCTATTTCCTCGAACCTCCCAGTAAGCAAGGTTTTGGCCGTCACTCTGACAAGGCTACCGGTGTTGGTAAATGGTGGGCACCTACCAGTGCAACTTACGAATTCACCTATTCTGGAATCAAGCAGTAATGGTGCTAGTCGCTTAAGACCGGTATAATTCAAGGAGCGGTGGACAGTGCTGTGTTGTCCACCGTTCTTCTTTTTTGGTGAGTGAAGAGCTGATGCTGACACCATTTTCGGATTTTGTTACCTTTTTTGCCGCTGTTGTTCGGTCGTATCTTCCTTTTATCCTTGTATTTTCTCTGGTTTGTGCCCTTTGGAAGAGAGGGGAAAGCCCACGGGCGCATCTGCGGCTTGTCGTGCTGGTCGTTGTTGCCGCACTCTGCGGTGTGTCAGCCGCTAAATTGGCGATAACAACTAAATATTTCAGCGAATTTTCTCTTTTCCTCTCGTTTTTTCTGCCCCTGTTTGGTCTGTTGACCTTTTTGGCTTCCTTTTTGAAGCGCAGAACGCTTACCGAAGGTGTCTTTTACCTCGTTGTTGTCCCTTTTTTGCTTTTGCTGTCCGTTCGCAGCGCAGTGGATCTCTGGATATTCATCGCCGATGAGGCCTTGACGGCAACGAGCGTTGTCAATACAACCTTGATCGTCAATGGCGGTGCCCTGTTGACTGGATTCTCTGTGGTTGTGCTGCTCGGTATCCTTTTTACCGTTTTCTTCAATCGTCTCTCTCTTGCAGCCGCCCGGATTCTCTTTGTCCTTTTTTACCTGCTGCTGGCAGTGCAATGGCTGGCCGATATTTTTATCAATCTGATTCGACTCGATTATCTCAAGGCAAGCAGAGGGCTTATTTCCTATGTAGCAAAGGCTCATGATCTGCTTGTACTGTGGAACTATATCTTTTTTGCCTTGGCGGCAGCTGTCGTCTTTCTTTTTTATCTGCGAAGGCATCGAGGTGTTTCTCGCAGGCAGCGAGACCTGTTGAGTGAGCCGGAGCGCAGAAAAAGGACAAAGTATAAGCTGGTTGATAAACGCTACATGACAGCTGTCGTCTCTTTTTTGCTTCTGGGAGTGATCGCACAGGCCTGGTATGATATTGTGGTCGCAAGTCCGCCGGAACTCTCTCCAGCCATCCCTGTAGAGGTTGGTGAGGATGGGCGTGTCCGTATAAAGATTGCTGATATAAATGACGGTCATCTGCATCGTTACTCGTATATTACCAGTGACGGTTACAGGGTTCGGTTTTTTATCATCCAGCGTTATGCCGACTCTTCAAAATATGGGGTTGTTTTTGATGCCTGCCAGATCTGCGGGGACGATGGCTATATCGAGAGTAATAATAATGTGATATGTATCGCCTGTAATGTGAGTATTTTCATTCCGTCCATCGGAAAGCCCGGGGGCTGTAATCCTATTCCCTTTGCCAGTACAACAACCAGTGATGAGATCGTCATTGAGCAGAGTGAGCTTGAGGATGGCGCCAATTATTTTTCTGAAAAAGTCGAGATTATGGTCAGTGATCCTGTGACAGGTGCGCAGATTTCCAACCTTGCGGCTCCTTACCATTACTCCTACAAAGGGCACGAGTTCAGCTTTGAGTCGGAGGAGAGCATGAAGACCTTTATCAATGAACCGGAGAGTTATACCTCCGTCGGTCGCAGGTCGGTACGGATAGACGGCTATAAGGAATAAACTGAAGAGGCAAGAGATGTTTTTTCATATCATTTTGCGATCCTTTACACGCGAACGAAAACGAAACAGGCTTGCGGTTCTTACCGTCTTTCTGTCGGCCGCCCTCATTACAGCACTGATGTGTGTCTCGGTGAATATTGGCGACAAGATGGCCCGAGAGATGAAGACCTACGGCGCCAATATCGAGCTGGTTCCCAAGAGTGACAGCCTCTCTCTTGAAATTGGCGGGGTTGATTATAACCCCTTGAAGGGGAAGGTGTATCTTGAAGAGGCAGATCTTGCCAGGATTATGGATATCTTCTGGCGTAACAATATTATGGGCTTTGCTCCCTATCTCAAGGCGCATGTCAAGTTGGAGGGAAGTGAGCGCACAGTTGCCTTCATCGGAACCTGGTTCGATCACCATCTGCCTCTGGAATCGGAAAAGGATTTTCATACCGGTACCAAACATATCAACCCCTATTGGAAGGTGGAAGGGGAGTGGCCAACGGAGCCTTCTCAGGTGTTGGCAGGACAAAAAACAGGGCTAAAGGTGGGGCAGAGTATTCGCTTCTCCAATCCTGAAGGGGCCCGGGTTTTTCTGGCGACCGTTGTTGGTGTGCTGACCACCGGCGGCAGCGAGGATAATTCTATTGTTGGTGATCTGGCGCTGGCTCAGCAGCTTCTTGACACGCCGGGCAAGGTGGGGTCGGTGAGTGTCAGTGCTTTGACCGTTCCAGAAGATGCCCTCTCCAGGCGTGCCCATCGGGATCCTGATTCCCTTGATATGACCGAATACGACGTCTGGTACTGTACCGCCTACGTCAGTTCGATTACCTCCCAGATCGAGGAAGAGCTGCAGGATGCCACAGCCAAGCCGGTCTGGCAGGTGGCGGCCAGTGAAGGTGCCGTCATTAACAAGCTGCAGGCCTTGTTGCTGGTGGTAACCGTTGCCGCGATGGTGGCCTCGGCTCTTGGTATCTCATCGCTGATGAGCAGCTCTATTATGGAACGAGCCCAGGAAATCGGTTTGCTCAAGGCCCTTGGTGCCAGTAATTCTCTGGTCTTTATCCAGTTTATTGCCGAATCATCGCTGGTCGGTCTGATCAGCGGGTTTCTTGGCTTTGCAGCGGGCATTCTTCTGGCGCAGTTTGTCGGCTATTCACTGTTTGGTTCGGCGGTTGGTTTTAGCTGGATTACGCTACCGGTGGTCGTCTGTATTTCAATGCTCGTGGCAATTATGGGCTCGATCCTTCCCTGCCGTCTTATTGCCAGGCTTCACCCGGCGGAAGTGCTGCATGGAAGGGCTTAAAAGGCCTGTTTATCGGAAACCTGGCTCGGAGAAGATGTTTGTTGTCCAGAAGTTCCAGTTTTCATTTTTCACTGTCGCCGAGCATGTTGTTGGCTCCTGCGATAATGTTGTATCTGAGGTAAAAATACGATGAAAAATATGCTGAACATCCTGGTTGGGCGCTCGTTGACCGTGCGTAAAAATCGGGTTGCTATTTCGGTCTTTTCCATCACCATCGGCGCTGTCATTGTGACGGCCTTGTCTCTGTTGTATTTTGATATTTCGCAGAAAATGCACAAAGAATTGCGTACCTATGGGGCGAACTTTATCCTGGCTCCGGCCAGTGATTCCAACAAGAGAGATATCGACAGCTCTGTGCTTGACAAGGCAATGGCCATGATTCCGGCCGATGCAATCTACGCTTCGAGCCCCTATCTGTACGGGGTTGTGCATCTTGACAAGGGTAATGCGATAATGGCCGGTGTTGACTTCTCTGGATTAAGGCAGCTTTCTTCCTATTGGCAGGTAGAAGGGGGCTGGATTTCGGTGGATTTTGACGATCAGAACTGTATGGTGGGAAAAACCCTGGCCGCTACCATGGAGCTGAAGATTGGCAGTCGAATAAACGTGGTCAACGAGGCGAATAGAGAGCGGCGCAGCGTGCGCGTCAAAGGGATTGTTGAGACCGGACAGGATGCGGACAATCAGATAATTGTATCGATGGCTCTGGCCCGCGAACTGCTTGGCGGCGGTGATACGGTGAGCAATGCGATGTTGAGTCTGTATGCAGACAAAATTAATGTTGATCAGCTGGGCAGTCGTATAGAAAAGCAGCTCCCGGAGATTGATGCCCGGCCGATACGAAAAATCAGTCAATCCGAGGGTAAGGTTGTCGATAAGATCAAGGGGCTTATTGCCACGGTTATTTTCCTCATTCTTGCTACCACAACCCTGTGTGTGATGACCACCATGATGGCGGTTGTTACCGAGAGGACCAAAGAAATCGGTCTTCTTATGGCCCTGGGGGCCAAAGGGGCCACTATTCAACGCCTTTTTCAGATGGAGGCCTTGATTATGAGTGCCTTTGGTGTCATTTTCGGGCTTGTTGTAGGCTTTTTTCTGGCTCAGTTTTTGGGTGAAATGGTTTTCCATTCATCTATCAGTTTTCGCTGGGTCGTTATTCCAATAACCATAACAGTCTCACTGCTCAGTGCCCTTATTGCCTCTGTGCTGCCGGTACGGCAGGCGGTGCGGATCGATCCAGCGCAGGTACTGCGGGGAGGAGAATAATGAACGAACAGAGTAATGCCCTTGAGGTTATCGGCCTGTGGCGGAAGTTTGGTGAAGTTGTTGCCCTTTCTGACATCAATATCTCGGTACCTACCGGGGAATGGGTCGCTATTATGGGTTCATCAGGGGCCGGTAAGACGACCCTGCTTAATATTCTCTCTCTGCTGGATGCCCCCAGTTCCGGTTCCTATCTGATTGGCGGTACTGATACCGCGGGCCTTGATGATAATGGCAGAACCGTTGTCCGGCGCGAAAAAATAGGTCTTGTTTTTCAGCAGTTTCATCTTGTGCCCTATCTGACGGCCCTGGAAAATATCATGCTTGCCCAGTACCTCCATTCGATGCAGGATGAGGCGATGGCCAAAAAGATTCTCGATGAGGTTGGTCTTGGTCACCGTTATGACCATCGGCCAAGCCAGCTCTCAGGGGGGGAGCAGCAGCGGGTATGTATTGCCCGGGCGCTGGTGAACGATCCGACGATTATTCTTGCCGATGAGCCGACCGGTAATCTCGATGAAGAAAATGAAAAGGTTGTGCTCGGCCTGTTTAAACAGCTACATGCCAAAGGTCGGACTATTGTTATGGTTACCCATAATCCAGACTTGGGCAATGAGGCCGAACGTATCATTCGATTGAATTTTGGAAAGATAGTGGAATGAGTTTTCGCTGCCTGCTGAGCGCCTGTCTTGGGGCTTTTTTGTTGTTTGCCCTGGCAGGTTGCGATGAAAAAAAGGGATCTTTTGCGCATAAGGGGGCAACGGCCCCCGATCCTGGAGCCTTGTATGTGGACGGCGACCAACCGGTTGAGCTGGAAAAATATCGAGGCAGGCCCCTGATTTTGTTGTTTTTTGCGAACTCCTGCTGTAGTGAAGAACTCGACAGTTTTGAGCTCTTGTTTTCCAGCCAGGAAAAACCACCTTGGAACATTATCGCCATTAACGTTGGTGATACCCCTGAAGAGGTGGCAATGATTGCGGAGAAAAAGAAAATTTCTTTTCCAATGGCCTATGATCCGATATTTACCAGCAAACACCGTTATCGATTGATGGCCGTGCCCACTGTCTTTGTTGTCGGACAGGATGGCGTTGTACTCGGGCGCATTATCGGCAAGATTCCCTTTGAGCAGGTCAGCAAACAGATTGTCGATATGCTGGAAAAGACCGACAGCAAAGGGTAAGAAAAGAATTTTTGTAAGCTTTTGAGGAGGTACAGCGTTTTTTTACTTCTGTACTATTCGATTTCTATATACTGGAGATACATCATGAATATAAAAGGATTTGTTATTGTTTTTATGGCCGTTTTTTCCCTGATCGCTCTGCCAGTGCTGCTGTCTGCTGCCGACTCTGGCCGTTGCATGCGTTGTGGGATGGTGGTTGCCGAACAGCCTCAGTGGGAAGGCCGTTCGCAGCGCGGTGATGAGCAGCTCTCCTACTGTAGTCCGAAATGCCTGCTTCTGACCAACCCTGCCGATGCAGACGCAAAGGATCTTACGATCACAATAAAAGACTATTATAGCACCAAATATATAGACGCCTCTCAGGCCTGGTATGTCGCGGGCAGTGATGTTATGGGACCGATGGGTCCAGATCTTGTTCCTTTCGAAAAAAAGGAGGATGCCGAGGCGTTTATGAAAGAGCATATGGGATCCGGCCTTTACCCTTATTCTGCATTGACCCTGGCAAAGGTCAAAGAGTTGCTGCCTATGAAAAAACATCATAAGAAGCATAAGAAGGCTGTCTCCTCTGATTGACGGGGTGTTGGATGAACCAGGGACACAGGATTCTGGCAGGGCTTGTTGCCCTGCCTTTTTTGCTTTTTTCGGCGGGAGTTGTGTTTGTTTGCAGGTATCAGCCGGAAGCTCCCCCCCTCTCTCCGGAAACTTCGTTTTATCTGACTGATCTTGCCCTGTTTTGTGAGGCCCCACATACCAGACACCCTTTGCTGAGTGACTTGCAGAGTGCCTATCGAGAGGGGCCTGGGGCCCTTGAACATAGCCTCAGTAGTCTGTTTATGCCCAGTCCTCAGGATGGAAAAAGACGATGAATGTCAGTTTCTTGCGGGAAGTATTGCTTTTTGATTATGTGTATTCACGGTTGCGCAGAAGTCTATTGAAATGGGTTGGCCTCTCTTTTCTCTTTATCCTGATAACCTTTTGCTATGGCAGTTTGTTCTTTTTTGCCGATGTCCTCGAGCAAAATGCAGAAAGATGGCTGGCAATGGCCCCAGATGTGGTCGTCCAGATGCAGCGCGGCGGACGACAGGTGGAGCTTGATCCAGAGATGCTGCAGACCATAACAGCGCTGCGGGGTGTTGCCGATGGCAAGGGGCGGCTCTGGGGCTACTATTATGATTCGAGAACCCGCACGGCGTATACGGTTATTGCTCCAGAAGAGACTGATCTCAAGCCCGACGAGGCGATTGTCGGACAGGGGATCGTTCGTCTCTGGCAGCTGGAGCCCGGAGACAGGCTGGCTCTTTACGATGTTGCCGGCAAGGCTGAACCCTTTCGTATCGTCTCTTTCTTCCCTCCAGAAACTGAAATGGCTACGGCTGATCTCCTGCAGGTTTCTCCAGAGGCCTTCCGGCGTCTTTTTCAGATGCCTTCGGGGATGGTTACCGATGTGGGGCTGACGGTTCCCCAGAGCCTGGAGCGGGTAAATGTCGCCCAAAAAATAAAAGAGCTCTATCCCTCAAGCCGTGTGATTATCAGGGAGGATCTGCAGGACACCTATACGATGATTTTTGGCTGGCGTTCCTCGATCTTCCTGATCGTTTCTTTGTCTGGTCTTGTGGCCTTACTCACCTTTGCCATCGATCAACTCTCCGGGCTGTGGAGTGGGGAGCGTCAGGAGATTGCCCTGTTGCGCTGTCTGGGCTGGACGACGACTATGGTCGTTCGTTGCCGGCTCTACGAGGTTGGTGTTGTTGTCCTTTTTTCCTGGCTTTGGGGAGTGGTGTTGGCCTGGTGTCATATCTTCCTGTTCGGGGGAGGCCTGATTTCGCAAATATTGCGGGGCTGGTCAACAATTTTTCCAGAAGGAGGTTTTTTGCCAATGCTTGATTTTGGCAGTCTTGGACTGCTGTTTTGTATAACCGTTATTCCTTTAATCGCCGTTGCCCTGCTGCCTATCTGGAAGATATCCAATGTTGATCCGGGGGCGTTCTGATGTATATCTCGTTTCAGGAAGTCTGTAAAAAATACCGGCGGAATAACGAGCAAATATGGGGTTTAAGAGAGAGTTCTTTTTCTCTCGATTCGGGCAGTACCACGTTGATTACCGGTCCGAATGGTTCGGGAAAATCAACCTTACTCTCCTTACTCGGAGGAATCATCCGGCCAACGACCGGCAGGATCTATTGTGATGAGACAGAAATAAGTGGCCTTGGAGAGCCTTTCCGTACCCATTTTCGACATCGCAGTTTTGGGTATCATTTTCAGGAAGATCACCTCCTGTCTGGTCTGAGTATCTCTGAAAATATTATGCTTGCAGCCTTACCAGGTTTGAGTCGTCCCAGGGCGGTCCGCCAGAGAATCCAGCAACTGCTTGATGCGTTCGGGGTAGGGGCGACTCAAGAAACCAGGGTCGAGCAACTCTCGGGAGGGCAACGCCAGAAGGTCAGTCTTGCCCGTGCGCTGGTGAATGATCCTCCTGTTCTTCTCGCTGATGAACCAACCAATCATCTTGATGAACAATCTGCAACAGAGATCCGCAGCCTGCTTGCCCATTTGCCTGGTAAAACTGTAGTTGTTATCAGTCATGATCCGGTCTTTTCAGAGGAATTTGCCTTTGACCAGCGTTTGCTTGTTGACGATGGTAATGTTCACTGCCTGAGAGGAAGAGAATGATCTGGACACCGTCCCTGCTGGTTTTGGGATTGATTCAGCTATTGCTTTTGGCCCTTTGGCTGGTCAATGGCTGGCACGCTCTGCGTATTGGCTGTTTCTGGGAAAGAAAAAGTGGCGCCGAGCGACAGGTACGCCTGGAAGCCCTGGCCGAACTTATGGCTGTTTTGCTTCCCTTTACGATGTTTCTGACTATTTGTGCTCTCTTTCTCACCATATTCACTGCCGATAGTCTTGCCCCCTTTCTCACCGGCGCCATGTGTGCCTTTGGCGTGTTCACCTTTAGTGGTTACGGTATTGCCATGCTGGCCTGTAAGATTTTTCTTGCCGTCGGCACAGGACTCTGGCTCATCCTCGATAGAGTGGATCGGCTTACCTCTGAGCAGCCTCTTGTTCGGCTGAAATTTTTTTGCATTCCGTTTTTCAGCCTGGTCCTTCTTTTTGACAGCCTTTTTTTTTCCGTCTGGTTACAGCAAATGCAGCCAGATACCCTGGTGAGCTGTTGTGGCGATCTCTTTAGCTCCAGGTCTTCTTTTTCCCTGCCACAGCTGTTAAACAGGCTGGAAAATCAATGGACAGTCCGTATCTACGTTGTCTTACTCGTCTGTCAGTTTGTCTGTGGTCTTGTTGTTTTGTTCGTGAAACGTGGTATCGCCTTTTTTTCATCTTTCTCATTGCTGCTTGTGCCTGCACACCTTCTTATTATAACCCTCTATATAACCCAATATGCCTTTGAGAGTCCGGTTCATCGTTGTCCGTTCTGTCTCTTGCAGGAGGCGGATGCCCTGGTTTTCTGGTTGATGTATATCGGAGTATGGCTTTCTGCGGTGACCGGCGGCGGCACAGGTCTGTTTCTTTTGCAATCAAGACTTCTTGCCGTTTCTCGGTCTGCCCGGGAGAGCTGTGCGAGAATGACGCTGGCAACGCTTGTGATTACGATGCTGCTTGTCGCGGTAATGCTGGCTGTTGTCTTTTCCAGCAATTATCAGTATGGCTGGGGGAGATAGTGTTTCGCCCGGTCTTTGTGAATTTCTCCAGAAACAGAATGCCTTTTTGAGAAAGCCCTATCGTTGAATTGCAAGAGCAAGAAACCCGTGAAAAGGTCGGGTCAGGATCTGTGATACAGAGCTCTGCTGCCGGCAAGCCAGCCTGTGGAAAAGGCTGCCTGCAGGTTAAAGCCCCCTGTGTCGGCGTTCAGATCAAGAAGTTCTCCGGCCACAAACAGCCCCTTGACAAGTCTTGACTCCATCGTCAGAGGGTCGATTTCTTTCAAGCTGACACCTCCCGCCGTTACGATAGCCTCATCCCAGGAGCCGTATCCGGCTATTGCAAGACGCAGGTTCTTACACCAGTTGACAAGTTGTTTCCTCTGTTTTCGTGGGAACACTGCGGCCCTTGTATTGCCTGCGATCTGGCAGGATTGGAGACAGATAGGGATCAGCTGCTGGGGTAAAAGGCCTCGGAGAAGGTTTTGTATGTTTTCCTGGTGCCTGCGGCCGCAGTCGCGGATGATGCGGGCGTCTAACTGCTCTGCACTCAGTGCCGGCTTGAGATCAATCACCAGGTCGACCCGGCTGTTTTGCTCGAGTTCTTGCACTGCCTGACCGCTGATGGTCAGCACTGCAGGTCCACTGACACCTGTCGGCGTAAACGAGAGTTCTCCAAATTCCTGCCGCTTCCTTTTGCCGTTGATAAAAAGACGAAGATTGACATTTTTCAGCGTCAGACCCGTGGCCATCTTACATATGGGATCACTGCAGTAGAGAGGCACCAGGGCCGGTAGGGGGGGAATAATGGTATGCCCGAGGCAACGCAGCATGGCGTAGCCGTCGCCGGTTGATCCTGTTCGCGGGTAAGATCTGCCGCCGGTTGTCAGGATAACCTTGTCTGCCGCAACGGTTCTGCCGTTGCAGACAACCCCGGTGATTCGATTTTGTTGTATAACAAGTTGTAGAACCCTGCTGTTTTTTTGTATCTCGACACCCTGCCGCCGAAGGCAGGTGTTGAATACCCTGACCACATCGAGAGCTTTTTGAGTTTCGGGGAAATACCTGCCGCCGCGTTCTAAGACAAGCGGTAGATTTTGGCTTTGGAAAAAGGCAAGCAGTTCGTTGCGGAAAAACTGCTGAAAACATTGCCGTAAGAACCGGCCATTTGCTCCAAAGTGGGAGATGAACTCGGCAAGTGGAGCCTTGTTGGTCAGGTTGCATCGGCCTTTACCGCTTATTCCTATTTTGCGACCGGTCCGTTTCATTTTCTCAAGGACGAGGACGCTGTCTCCACAAACAGCGGCGGAATGTGCCGCCATAAGACCTGCTGCGCCTCCACCGATAATCATTGTTTTTTGTCTTTTCATTGCTGGAAAATGTAGCGCTTGTCTGGTAGATGTGTTTTTCTGCTGGCACGTATCCCGATATTGCAGGAGTGATGGCCTGAAAGAGGCAAGATTCGCGAGAGCAGGTCAAGTCTATGAAGTATTCGATTTTTCGACGAAGATCAAGGATTACAAAAAGGGTATTCCTGCCTTGGCTGGCAATGACCGGAGTTGGCACTAAAGAAGAAAGGATTATGGAGAAAGCATGACAAAAGTTAAAAAAGGAGACCGGGTAACGGTTCACTATACTGGCACATTGGCCGATGGTTCTGTTTTTGACAGCTCTGAAGGCAAGGAGCCTCTTGGCTTTGATGTCGGCAGTGGACAGGTTATAGAAGGCTTCGAGGAGGCCGTCCTGGGTATGGCTGTCGGAGAGAAGAAGCGTGTTGAGATTCCTTGTGCGAAGGCCTACGGTGAGAGAAACGAAGAGATGGTCATTCAGGCTCCGCTTGACCAGGTTCCCCCCGATCTTACGCCGGAGGTTGGTATGCGTCTTGAGATGGGCGGGGTAAATGGAGAACTCTTGCGAGTCGTGGTGGTCGAAATCACCGATACCCATATTACACTTGATGCCAATCCTCCCCTTGCGGGAAAAGATCTCAGCTTTACCCTGGAGTTGGTTGACTGCATTGCTCGATGACGTGGTGCCGAATCTTTCATCGTATAGAACATCTTTTTTGATTTTTCTCAGAGAGATTTGTGCTCTTTTTTACCTGAACCTGGAGGGAAGATCTTATTGTGGATTTAAGAGATTATCGACGGGAATATCTTGTCGGAGGATTGTCCCGGAAAGACCTGGCAGATGATCCTGTCGTTCAGTTTACCGACTGGTTTGAGACGGCGCAAAAAAACGATATTCCTGATTCTACTGCGATGGTGCTGGCAACCGTCAACGACCAGGGCCAACCGAATCAAAGAACCGTTTTGCTCAAGTATTACGATCATTCCGGCTTTGTCTTCTTTACCAACTATTCAAGCAGGAAAGCCAGTGATATGAAGGGAAACCAGAGGGTAAGCCTGCTGTTTGTCTGGCTTGAGCTTGAGCGGCAGGTTGCTGTGCATGGTCTTGCTGAGAAAATTTCTGCGCTGGAATCAGCAAAGTATTTTATGAGTCGTCCTAAAGAGAGCCAAATGGCTGCCTGGGTTTCCAGTCAGAGTCACCCTATTCGTTCAAGACAGCTGTTGATGCAGAAATTTCAGGAGATAAAAACAAAAATCGGTCAGGGTGATGTACCGATTCCTTCGTTTTGGGGCGGATATCGGGTTGTCCCCTATGACATTGAATTTTGGCAGGGGCGTGAAAACAGACTGCACGATCGCTTTTTATACTCGAGAGGTGGGGATAATGTCTGGACTATAGAGCGGGTTGCTCCCTGATCTCGCCAATGCACATGGTCCCCCGCCCTGGCGCCATTGTGGGCAACCAGGGGGCGGGAACGCTGTTGTCGTGCTACTGCAGAGGTACTTCCTTGTCGTTGAGGTAGAGTTTTCCGTCACGGATCTCTGCGGTATGGACGGCCTTATCATCTTTTATAACGAAGAAACCGGTTTGCATGCCCGGCAAAAGGGGCTGAAACAGGCTCGAATCATTGTCTTCTGCAAGGGCCTTGGGAAAGCTTATATCCGAGGCAAGCGAGAAGATATCGAGAAACATGCCGGGCTTTTGAGACATGGAAATAAATTGGGTAAGAGTGACGTCCTCTAAGAGTTGAAGCCGCACATCGGCCTTGATCTCTCCCTCGGGCAAGGTGAGGTGAATGTTGCTGAGTCTAATCTCCAGATCCTTTGAGAGCAACTTTTCAACGAGCGGCAACATCCCCAGCATGGTGGCAGCAACTTCCTCGCCGGCAATCTGGGGGTCTTTTTCAGGATCGTCCAACATTGTGTCAATGATCGGCTCCATAGCCTTAGAATAGGCCTTTATAAATTCTTCGTAGGCCTTGACGTTGATGTTTTTAATGATCACACTGCCGGAAAAGCTTTCTACCTTTTCTTCTTCAATCTGCAACTGGTCAAAGCTGATCTTTTCTTCGACTGACATAGTTGCGCCATCTTTACTTATATCTGATTTTACCTCTATCCGTGGACCGGTCAAGGTAAAGGTTTCTGCCTCTTGTCCGGCCTGTAGTTCCTGAGCTGCAAACTCCATGGAGCCCTTCCATATATAGGGTGAGAATAGTTTCATGTCCCCCTTCAGCGTGCTCGGCCCAAGTTGTATCGTACCTTCATCAAAGGCGGCTTCAAGGCCCTTCCAGTCTCCCTTTATCGTGAAGTTGGTTAACTCTTTATCGGCAGTGGAGGTGAAATTCCCTGCCTTTATTGTGAATGTGTTCCGATCGCTGGCCAGAGAGCATTCGTCAAGCTGTACGTCTGAAGTTACATTGCCCAGATAGCTGTAACGGGTATGCGTATGTAATGGATCCTTGCCGCCGAGTTTGCTGTCGATGAAATCTTTGTACCAGCTGTTTTTTTGAAGGCTGCTGGTGGTGTCAATACCGGTTATGCCATGTTTGGCCTCACTGTCGATAAGAATTTCCTGAATTCCAAAGAATTTTGCGAGAATTGGATCGGTAAGCTTCATCAAAAATGTTGATGCGCCAAAACCTCTGTTGTATTCGACGATTTCTATATTGGTTCTCTGTCCTATATCGCTGTATATCTGGTTGGTTTTAGCAACCTGCTCCTGAATGGTTGATTCGGTAATCATGCCTCCCAGCCAGGGAATGACAGCCAGGAATGCGACTGCCAGGATAAGGATGGTAATAAGACCTTTCTTCATAAATTTTCTCCTGTCTTTTTATAAGGGAGGACAATGCCTTTTGAGAAAAAGGCATTGTCCTTACTCTGCATGCCAGGTCTCTGGTCGTGTATTGAGGAGACAAAAGGCATAATTGTATATGGTGATTCTGATCAGCCGATGGTCTTCTCTCATTGGCTGTACAAAAGATCTTCTCAAAGGTTATCTGGAGAAGAGTTTTCCGGCAAGTCCGACCACATCTTCAACACTGCCTAGAGAGTCTGGCAGGAGACCTGCGCTGCTGGCTTTATCTACGATACGAGGTAGTGCCTCTGAAAGACCTCCGGCAGCTTCCTCGGTACTTACACCCAGCTCTGAGGCAAATTCCTGTATCTTGTCACTGCCAAAAATACTGGTTATCTGATCAAGACTGATGCCTTTATTGCTGCCATCGCCAAGCCATGAGCTTACCATCTCTCCGAGGCCTCCGGCGCTGAGTTTGCCTACAAGAGCACTGAGGTCAAAGCCTTCCCCGCCGGTGAGATTGGATATTGCGGAACTGATTGATTGCAGGTCGAGATTACTGCCTGCATCGCCGCTTAATGTACTGTCTTTAAAAGCCTTTGCACCCAATTGAAGCAGTTCGTTTATGTCCATTGTATTTCTCCATTCCTGTGGTGAATAGTTGTGTTTAATACTGCGGATAAAGCACATACTCTCTGATCGCCCGCAGTGTAATCCCAAAAGCCTTTTTTGCCAAAAAATATATCAACGACGGTGGTCCTTTTTTTCAGCAACATGCTGGTAAAGGAATTTTACATTCAACCATATCAAAAAAGAAGGTTGGCTGTAAAGGGGGAGAATACCTGTAGCCTGGAGAAATCTTTTCTTTTTGTGCAAATGGGTTACGCACAAACGGGAGGGAGAGCAAGGTCGAAAACAACCGCCATGGAAAATTATATTAACGCTAACCTGGGCTTGTGTACGCCTATGGTCTTATTGGATCCTGACCGATGATGGTTCTGGATATAAGGGTGGTTTCTCTTCTGGTGATTTTTTGAATCAGCATCTTGGGGCCTGGGGACAATGATCCTTTCCGTTTAAGGCTATGGGCAGACCATCGACTGCATACAGGGGAAAACCAGGGGTATTGCAATTGACAGAATCCTCTTTAAGGCATACCCTGATAGACAATGAAAACTTTTCTACCAGGATCTGCCATGGACAACGCAATCATTGTTATTTTCGGAGCCTCAGGAGATCTCACCCAGCGAAAACTCATCCCGGCGCTCTACCATCTTTTTGCCGATCAACGTCTGCCAGAAAATTTTGCAATTCTTGGCGCCAGTCGCAGCGCCTATACCGATGCCACATTTCGGGAAAAGCTTTGTGCCGGTATTGATAAAATCCCCAACCGGAATCTTTTGGAATCCGAAGAAGATTTTTGTAACCATCTCTATTATCAGCAGACAGATCCTGAGAATACAGAGGATTTTTGTTCATTGAAGGAGCGCATCGCTGTTCTTGCCGGCAGGCATAAGGCCGGGGGCAATATTCTCTATTACCTTGCGACCCCTCCGAGTCTTTACCTGAGGATCTCAGAACAATTGGCGGCACAGCAGATGCACGATGAAAGCGACGGCTGGAAACGGCTTATCGTTGAAAAGCCCTTTGGCCATGATCTGCTCTCTGCCAAAAAGCTTGACCAGAAGCTCCACGAGAATTTCGGTGAGCATCAGATCTATCGTATCGACCATTACCTTGGTAAGGAGACGGTACAGAATTTGCTCGTCTTGCGCTTTTCCAACGCCCTGTTCGAGCCGCTCTGGAATCGTAATTTCGTTGATCGTGTCGAGATTACTGCCGCCGAATTTCTTGGCGTTGAAAAACGTGGTGGTTACTACGATCATGTGGGGGCGGTACGTGACATGTTGCAGAATCATCTTTTGCAGGTCCTGGCAATGATGGCAATGGAGCCTCCATCAAAGATCGATGCTCGCTGTATTCGTGACGAGGCTGTCAAGATCATGCACTGCTTTCGGCCGTTAACCGAGAACGATCTGCTCTACAATCTGGTTCTCGGTCAGTACGCCCAGTCAACGGTGCGGGGAGAATTTCTCTCCGCCTATCGTAACGAACAAGGGGTTGGGCAAGAATCGCGGACAGAGACCTATGTTGCGCTCAAAATGTTTATTGATAACTGGCGTTGGATGGGGGTGCCTTTTTATCTCCGCACCGGCAAGCGGTTGCCAACCAGGGTTACTGAGATCGTTCTCTATTTCAAGAAGACACCGCATCCGTTTTTTGCCTCTTGTGCCCCAGAGAATACAATTATTATCCGCATCCAGCCGGATGAGGGCATTCGTATCAATTTTGGCCTGAAAAAGCCTGGTGCAGGCTTTCAGACAGAGGAGGTTGGTATGGATTTTCATTACCGTGACCTGGCCAATACCGAGGTTCTGGATGCCTATGAGCGGCTTTTGCTCGATGCAATCAACGGCGACGCCACCCTGTTTACCCGCACGGATGCCGTGGAGGCCTGCTGGCAGTTTGTTCAACCAATTCTTGATTTCAAGGAGAAAGAGGGCAAGCTCTACGGTTATGCAGCCGGTACCTGGGGCCCGCAAGAGGCCGATGAGCTGTTGGCACGGGAAGAAAAGATGTGGCGATTCCCCTGTAAAAATTTGGCGGATACCGGATATTGTGAGCTATGAACCTGAAGATTTTTTCCTCTCCCGCGGCGGTGGTTGAAGCACTTGCCAACGAGCTGCTTGCCTTGAGCACGGGTGGGGGGCAGAGGCATATCTCGCTCTCCGGCGGCAGCACGCCAAAGCTCTGGTTCGAGCTTCTCGCCCGGCCGCCATATGCCGGAGGTATCTGCTGGAAAAATCTCCATTTCTGGTGGTGTGATGAACGTTGTGTTCCTCCGGACGCTGCCGACAGTAACTTTGGCGTCGCCGATAAGCTGTTGTTTTCTCATATCAATATCCCGCGAAAAAATCTGCACCGCATTCGGGGAGAAGAGCCTCCAGAGCGGGAGGTGAGCCGATACTCCGACGAAATCGACCAATATTTGCCGAAAAATAAGGCGGGATACCCGGTTTTCGACTGGATACATCTCGGCGTAGGGGGTGATGGACATACCGCCTCTCTTTTCCCGGGGCAGACAGATTATACGGACAAAAACTGGATAACCATCGCCAGACATCCAGAAACCGGCCAGCGTCGTATTAGCCAGACAGCCAGCCTGCTTGCGGCGGGAACAAGGCTGACCTATCTGCTGCTGGGCAACGGCAAGTCGGCAATTCTTGCGCAGATGCAAAAAAGAATTGAGGATAAAGCGCAGTTGTCAGATCCGCTGCCCTGGCCGGCAGCTCGTATCAGATCTATTGACGGTATAACAGAATGGTATCTTGACCAGGCTGCGGCATCCTTTGTTGATGCTGATCAGACCTGAAAGCGTATGTTGAGAACATCTGCCAGGACCGGCAGAAGAAAGAAGAGGGCAGATGCTGCCTTCTAAAAAAGAGAACAACTTTAATGAACATGAGCGACAGGAAAAAATAATGGACAGCATACAAGGTGATATCGGGGTTATTGGACTGGCGGTGATGGGGCAGAATCTGATTCTGAATATCGATGACCATGGTTACAGGGTTGTCGCGTACAACAGGACCCAGTCAAAGGTGGAAGATTTTTTAAACGGCCCGGCAAAGGATACCAGGATCATCGGGGCCAGCTCACTCGAGGACCTGGTCGATAAATTGCAGCGTCCACGCAAGGTAATGTTGATGGTTCGGGCCGGTGAGGTGGTCGATCATTTTATCGAGCGTCTCACACCATTGCTTGATACAGGCGATATCATTCTTGATGGGGGGAATTCCAACTATCAGGATACCGAACGAAGGGGCAAAGCCCTTGCGGAAAGGGGGTTGTATTATATCGGCACCGGGATTTCCGGCGGAGAAGAGGGGGCACGGCGCGGCCCTGCGATCATGCCCGGCGGCAGTTCTGAGGCCTGGCCGATGGTGCGAGATATTTTGCGGGATATCGCCGCAAAGACAAGCGATGGTCAACCCTGCTGTGACTGGGTGGGAGAAGGCGGTGCCGGACATTTTGTGAAAATGGTGCATAACGGGATTGAGTACGGGGATATGCAGCTTATCTGTGAGGCATATCACTTTATGCGAGACGCGCTGCAGCTTTCTGAAGAGCAGATGGCCTCTGCCTTTGCCGAATGGAACCATACGGAACTGAGCAGCTACCTGATCGAGATTACAGCCGATATATTGCGCTACAGGGAAGAGGAAACCGGTACTCTGCTGCTTGATAATATTCTTGATGCAGCCGGACAGAAAGGAACTGGCAAATGGACAGGTATTAACGCTCTTGATCAGGGTATTCCGCTGACCCTGATAACAGAAGCGGTATTTGCCCGCAGCCTCTCCGCCCTCAAGCAGGAGCGTGTCAAGGCTGCCGCCTTTTTCAAGAAAACGATTACTCCGACAGTAGACCTCCAGGAGGATATATCGCAATGGCTGCAGGCCCTGCACGACGCCTTGCTTGCCTCGAAGATCATCAGTTATGCACAGGGGTTTATGCTTTTGCGGCAGGCGTCGGCGGCCTATTCCTGGCAGCTCAATCTCGGGAATATTGCCATGATCTGGCGCGAAGGCTGCATCATCCGCAGCACCTTCCTCGCTGACATCAATAGAGCATTCGATGTGGAGCCAGACCTGCCCTTCTTGGGCTTTGCCCCGTATTTTAGAGATATTCTGATCCAGAGTATGGATTCCTGGCGCCGTATTGTGGCCAAGGGCGTAGAGATCGGTCTGCCGATGCCGGCAATGACGGCGGCCATCAGCTTTCTTGATGGATATACGAGCGAGCGACTTCCTGCGAATCTGCTCCAGGCGCAGCGGGACTATTTTGGTGCCCATACCTACGAGCGGATCGACAGGCCGCGTAATGAATTCTTTCACACCAACTGGACCGGACACGGTGGGAAAACGGCTTCGAGCAACTACGAAGGGTAGCTGAGTTTGCTAGACATAATGTTTGTAGTCATTAAGAGATGAGAAAGACCTGCCATCCTTGCCAACGTGGGTTAGAGTGTAAAAAACCAATCACCCCAGAGCCAAA
>PDQQ01000002.1 GCA_002747825.1 Deltaproteobacteria bacterium | reverse complement strand
AGAGGATCCACCCGTTCCCTTTCCGAACACGGAAGTTAAGCTCTTCTGCGCCGATGGTACTGCACGGGCGACTGTGTGGGAGAGTAGGTCATCGCCGTTTCTTTTACACAAAAAAAGACCCGAAACTCTCAAAAGAGTTAGGGTCTTTTTTTGTAGATACTTTACAGAGTCTTTACCATATTTTTTCTTGCATCACCCTGTTTTTACTGTGTAGTTTTCTCTCTGTTCTTTCGAGATATTCTAAAGAAAGAATGTCTTTGCTTTTGCATGACATTTGGCCCCTGCAAAGAAACAGGACATCCGAGAGACAGATTCTCACTCGAGAAAAAAGAGAAAAAGCAAAACAAGGAGCAGCTCTTTCTAACAAACGTGACTCTTCATTTTTAGATTCAGAGAAAATCTTTGATCTTTTACGCCATGACATATGTTCTGAACTTTTTCAAAAGAGTTACCCGAAAGCGTTCTGTCAGTTTACTCAACTACCTTCTATTCTATAGTTTTATTTCCCTTGTTTTGTATCATTGGCCGCTTGTATCCTATGTTTTTGAAAATGTTGATTACAAGAGTTCCGGCTCTTCTAGCTTGATCGCAAGTGTTCTTATCGCCCATATTTGCATAAATGTTATATTTTTGAGTTTTATATCCCTGTCAGGAATAAATGTTCCCAGGCATTTGGGTGCGCTGTTTTTTATCGGTAATTCGATAGCCCTCTACTTCATGGTCTCCTACAACATTATGCTTGATAAGACCATGATGGGCAATGTCCTTAATACAAACAGTGCTGAAGCCCTTGATCTTTATCATCCAAAAATCTTTCTCTACATCATCTTTTTCGGAATTCTCCCAGCCCTTTATCTGTACCGTTTCAAGATATTAAAGACAAGATTATGGAAAAAACTGATCATCATTATCTGTGCTCTTCTTATTGCTGTAATCTGGGCTTTCTTAAACTCCAGCACCTGGCTCTGGTTCGACAAGCACTCCAAACACCTGGGCGCACGAATCCTGCCCTGGAACTATACGATAAACAGCCTTAGATATTATCTTGAGCAGCGAGAAAAACCAAAGCTAAAGCTGCTATCGGACCTCTATTTTGAGGAAACCGAAGATACCTTGGTTGTTCTGGTTATAGGGGAGGCGGCTCGCAGGGCAAACTTCTCTCTTTACGGGTATCAAAGACCGACAAACAGACAGCTGTCGCAACAAGATTCGCTTACAGCCTTAAAGGCGACTTCTTGCAGCACATACACAACAGCCTCTATTGAATGTATGCTCTCTCACCAAGGATCAAAAAAGGGCTTTACACGCTATGAAAATTTACCCA
Source organism: Deltaproteobacteria bacterium (assembly GCA_002747825.1). GTDB lineage: Bacteria > Desulfobacterota > Desulfobulbia > Desulfobulbales > Desulfocapsaceae > Desulforhopalus_A. The sequence continues at coordinate 34,070 of PDQQ01000002.1, read as the reverse complement.
GCTATCTGAACCGCTTTGGTGTCAAGGTATTGTGGAGAACAGCAAACTGGGGGGAACCCGAGATGCAGGTCGATCTTTTTCAGAAAAAAAGGGAGATAGCGAACATAAATGACAAAAAATGCAAAAATATGCACTATGACGAGGCCCTTTTATGTAGTTTAGCCGAACAGATAGAGAACTTACATGGAAAGAGGACCTTGGTTGTTCTTCACCAGGGCGGCTCCCACGGCCCTCTGTACAGTAAAAAATACCCAAAAGAGTTTGAATATTTTACACCTTCCTGTAAAACTGTGGAGCTGCAAAAATGTTCTCAAGAGGAGCTGGTAAATGCTTACGACAACACAATATTATATAACGACCATTTTCTTAACGCCCTTATAGAAATACTGAAACAGGAAAAAAAGAGAGTACTGATGCTGTATATGAGTGATCATGGAGAAAGTCTTGGAGAAAAAGGTTTTTACCTGCATGGTACTCCGAAACAAATCGCTCCACGTTATCAATATGAAATACCTTTTCTGGTATGGACCAACGAAGAATTCAGAAAAACCAGGCAACTAAAACCACGACAAAAGGAATATACTCAAGACGTTATTTTTCACTCCATCCTAGGAGCCTTTGCCGGAAAGAGTCAAGACTACAATCCAGAGTTAGATATTTTTGAGAATAAGAGATGAACATAAAAAAGATATTCCGCGAAAGTCTTCACGTAGAGATCCCCAAAAGGACGCTCTGTCTTTTGGCTGTTGTGATGCTCGTCAGTACTTTTTATGAATCGGATATGAACAACTTCTACAATAAAAACAGAAAAAAAGGAGCCCCCGGCTATATTCACTTTGTAGAAGACTATGGAAGATTTACCAACACCGCAATCCAGGCCCTTTTACCGTTTGTTCTCAGAGATCCGGTTGGAGTGATGCAGGCCATAAACGTTGGCATCTTAACCACCGCATCAACGCACACCCTCAAATTTGCCCTCAACGATGTAAGAATCGGCAATACTCGACTCGGCCAGAGACCCCGCAACCCGGGCAGCTCAAAGAACATGCCAAGCGGTCACTCTTCGATGGCCTCTTGCGCATTAGGCTTTGTCGGCAGAAGATATGGCTCAAAATGGCTCTATATCCTGTTGCCCGTTCTGATCTTGACCATGTACGCCAGATTTATGCTCGATGCACATACCATCTCGGCAACAATTGCAGGGGCCTGCCTCGGCATAATAAGTGCCCTGCTCTGTACATCCCGCTATAAAAGGGAAAAAATAATAGTATAGAGCGGCAGCTTGCTTCTGAAAGTTTTTTGCCTTACCTCTAAAAAGAGGCAAGGCATGTATCTGATCTCTTGGTATAGCCTTTTGTTGAGGTTGACCGTCTGCAGCGTTCAGCACGATACTGTCATAGAAGCAACAGACCTATAACCTTGCAAACCTGCAAAAACTACAGAGAGAGGATTTTTTTCTTGATGTCGGCAACCCCAAGACCCTGGTGCGGCAGCTGCTCGACGATACCGCCATGGCCTATTTTAGCAGTGCCCAACGTTGCATATTTGGGTGCAAATCCTCGCTCAAGCAGCCAGGTACCGTAACGACTACCGAGACCGGTCTTTATATTCTGACTCTCTACAACCAAAACAAAGGGGCTGCTACCGAGCTGCGTCAGCATCTCTTCATCAACGACGTTGAGGGTTGGTTTATTGACCAGCCCAACATCGAGGCCCTCTTTTCTCAGCTGCTCGACCGCATCGAGGCATCTGTAGGTCATCTCACCGTAGGTCACAACGTAACCGGCGCTTCCTTTACGAATAATTTCGTCTTTGCCGGGAACAAAGGTGTAACGATCACCGTAGAGTGTGTCGCCCGCTTCATCGAGCAGACAAGGTGTTGCGGAACGGGTGGAAAAGAGAAAACGAAGGCCGGGATCAAAGAAGATGACGCCGAGCATAGCGCGGAGCTGCAGAATATCCGCCGGGAAATAGAGCCGGGTCTGATCACCTTCAGCAATGGCGTTGTCGGCAAAGAAATTGTTAATTCCAAAATGGCAGGTGTTATCGGCCATATCATCAACGCCGGAGTGTGAGAAATGGGCCAGGACATTGGCCCCGTTGAGCCGGGCCATGGTAATCTCGGACACGACCATCTCAAGAAACGCTGCGAAGGTACCAAAGATTCCCTGACGCCCCGCTTCACTGCCAAAACCGGCCGCAACCGAATAGTTATTGCGCTCCATGATACCACCGGCAACATATACCGAAGGGTGGCGTTTACGGATATGGTGCAGTCCGCAGGAGCCTTCAAGATCGCTGTCGACCACCAGCACTTTGTTTTCGATATCCTCCTCGGCATCGAGCAGATCGCTGATCACGACTCCAAACTCATCGCGTACCTTATACATCTTGTCGGTTGAACCCAGGTAACTGTTTTTTACCTTCTGGGGTGTAAAATCGGCAAGAACATCCGCAGCAACACTCCGGCCTTTGACCCTGAGATAGTCAATGGCAAGATCAACGGCTATCACATCATGCGCCTTGGGCAGGCCTTCTATACCCGGGATACCCACAGCCATGGTTCTCCTGTTTATCAGGGCAACCGGACCTTTTGTGGCAATCGCAGAACGTATGCGGCGGTAGAGGGCCTGAAGATCCTCGCCGTCACCCGGGTCGGTATCCAGTCCATGCCCTGCCAGGGTTTTTACGACATCATACCCCTGGAGGTACTGATCCGGATGCCCGGCAATGGTAACGTTGTTATCATCGATAAGCAGCTTGACGTTGAGGTTCCTTGCCACCGCGTAACGTGCGGCCTCGGCGTTGTCTCCCTCCATCTGAGAACCATCACTCCCAAAAAGGACCACCACCTTGTCTTTGTCGGCCTCTGCCACTCCGTTGACATAACTCCACAGATGTCCAAGCCGACCCGACGAGAAAAAGACACCGTTTTTATCATCTCTTTCGGGATGGCCGTAATACCCCTTATCATACTCGCGGTAGTGCAGCAGCGACTCAGACGCCTGATGCCCATTGACTACGGCCATAAAATACTGAATCGCCACCCTGTGCCCCGCTTCATCAAAATAGACTGGATGGACAGAGCTTGCCCCCTTCATAAAACCATCCACGATAAGGACTTCAGGGACAATATCAAAGGCCCCTCCGGTGTGTCCGCCCAGACCTTTGGCGTTGGCAAGGGCTGTAAAAAAAACGATGCTGTCACGGGCTATGGCAATATTGTTTTTCAAGACGGTGAGTTGCTCTATTGTCAGTTCATCCTGGCTGATATCAAACTGCAGTGGAGTAAAATCATTCAGATCTATTGGAAATTCCATTTCTTCTCCTCACAATAAAAACGACGCAAATGGGTCAAAAAAATTGGTTTTTCAAGACTTCTCAACTGTCATTACCCCCAGATATCCGGAAATAATATATCAGGACTCTTTTTCATCGGTTGGCTCTGTTTTTGGCAAAACAAGGTTGAGAAACAGTCCGACAAGCCCGGCAAGACCTATCTTTTCAATGGCGAAGGAACCAGCCGAGAATTTCATGCCACCGATGCCACAGACCAGAATTACGGCAACGATGATAAGGTTTCGTGGTGTGGTAAGATCCTCACCTGAACGAACCAGGGTATTTATCCCGACGACGGTTATCATACCGAAGAGGAGGATCATAATCCCTCCCATCACCGGTGTAGGGATGGTGGCAAGAATGGCCCCAATCTTATCGACAAAAGAGAGAAGAATTGCGGCCAGGGCGGCCCAGGTCATAATAGCAGGGTTAAATGCTTTTGTCAGGGCCACGGCACCGCTTACCTCTGAATAGGTGGTATTGGGTGGGCCACCAAGCATAGAGGCCAGGGAGGTGGCAATACCATCGCCCAACATGGTGTTTTCGATACCAGGATCCTTGACATAGTCCTTGCCTGAAATAGAGCCGATGGCAAGAACATCACCAAAATGCTCTATGGCCGGAGCAATGGCAACGGGTACGATGAACAGTATGGCCTCCCAGTTCCACTCGGGCAAAACAAAGGCAGGCATCGCAAACCAGGCCTTTTCAATAATTGGGGCAAAGGATATCAAGGCCGGAGACGTCAAGTTGTTCAGACCACCGGGATCAAAGCCGGATTGCAGGGATGCGGCATAGCCCGTTGTGTCGAGTAACAATGCGGCAGCATACCCGGCGATGATTCCACAGAGGATCGGGATAAGCCGCCACCAGCCCTTGCCGACCAGGGCAACAGCAGCCGTTGTTACCAAGGCCACACCGGCAAGAATGACCGCAGAGGTCTGAGGTACCAGCCAGGTGCTACCGTCACCGGTCCTGCCCATCGCCATATGAACGGCAACAGGAGCCAAAACCAGACCGATAACCATAATGACCGGACCAGTTACCACCGGTGGTAAACATCTATGCAGAACTCCGGGCCCAAAGAATCTGACAATAAAACTCAGCACAATATAGAAGAAACCGGCGGCGACAAGACCGCAAAGCGTGCCGGGAATGCCCCATTTTTCGACGCCATAGATAATCGGCGCAATAAAGGCAAAGGATGAGGCAAGAAAGACAGGAACCTTGCCTCTGGTGACAATCTGGAAGATCAAGGTTCCCGCACCGGCGGTAAAAAGAGCGACGTTTGAGTCAAGCCCCGTGAGTATGGGTACCAGCACCAACGCCCCGAAGGCAACAAACAGCATTTGTCCTCCGAGAAGACAGTCCTGCAGATGGAAACTGTATTCAGTGTTCTGTCGATTTGTAGACATTATGCAAACTCCCTCACTTTTACCGCCACAGCTGAGACGGCTCATTCATCATCAAAGAAAAATGGACTGAACATCTAAACAAAAAGAGAAGACCAGGCAAAGAACCCGAACCACTTGCTTTGCCAACGTACGATAGAGACATGCGAGATATTCTGCCGAAACACTACGCCTCAAAACGGTGAAGCTACAAAGGCCTCCGGCCAAAACAGATTTACAGGTAACTGGTCTCTGCCCAAACCTTATTTGGTGCCGAAGATCTTATCTCCAGCATCTCCGAGTCCGGGTAGGATATACCCGATATCGTTGAGTTTATCATCAACTGCTGCCACATAAATCTCCACATCCGGATGTGCCGTTGTAATCTTTTCCAGACCCTCCGGCGCAGCAACGAGAAAGAGCCCCTTTATTTTTTTACAGCCAGCCTTTTTCAAGGTTTCAATGGTCGCCAGCAAGGTGCCTCCGGTTGCCAGCATCGGATCGAGGATCAGGGCAATCCGGTCTTCAATATCACGCGCAAGCTTGACATAATACTCGACCGGCTGCAAGGATTCTTCATCCCGATAGTAGCCGACAACGCTGACCTTGGCCGATGGAATAAGGTCAATAACTCCATTCATCATACCCAGACCAGCGCGGAGGATCGGGACAATGGTGATCTTTTTGCCTTTGAGTTTTTCCACCTCAACTGCCCCGGCCCAGCCCTGGATAGTCTTCTTCTCAGTCGGTAGATCCTTTGCGGCCTCATAGGTCAGAAGACGTGCCACCTCTGAGGAGAGATCCCTAAAATCTTTGGTAGAAATATCATGCTGACGCATAAGCCCCAGCTTATGTTTGATAAGCGGGTGTTCCGCCACGTGTACGCTCATACCAGTTCTCCCGGAAAAATACGATTCAACCTGCCTCGAGCAACATTCAGAGGAAAAAAACCTCCACGTGAAAACTCTGTCAGGCAGATACAAAGGGGAATATTCCCTGACGCCCTCTTCTTTTAAAAAAACTGGCTGAAAAAGCAAGGTTTTTCCCAAGAAAACCCGCTCTTTTCAGTGGAAAATCCTCAGATATCAGGTAGCCTGAGTGGAGTGGCATCCTCTTCATTATTCCTCTTTCAGGAGGTTTTCTCCTCGGAGTCTGTCTCAGCCGGGGCACAAGCATACCACAGCCCTCTAACCTTTATTACGCAATCGAACAGGAGAGGCAACAAGGAGCCATCCGGTCATACAAGAATTAACAATCATATACGTTTTTTGGCAGGAAAAAATTTGCAAGACCAGGTATTGCTCTGCTGCGAGATTGCCCATCGTCGCCGAGAAAAGATCTTCTACCTATGCCTTGACCCCGAAAAGATAAAACAGGCTTAATCTGTTTGTAAAAGATGCGCCATAAGAATTTCAATAGAGCTTATTAAGCAAAATTGAAATGGTCTTAAAAAAAATATTTAAGATTTTTTTTTAACTGCACATTGACTTACTATTTTTTTTGATTTATTAGATAAGGAAGCTGTATAGAAAAGATTTCATTCTTTACTGTCGTCCTTTCAGGGAGAATTAAACTTGTCTGGCTTATCATTGTTACAGATGACTGTTTTTTAGCCCGTTTGCTGGAGGTTGAGGTATAGAGAGCCCAGAATAAAAGAGAGAAAAAATTGGAAAAGCCCAAAAGAACGAGGGCTTAATTTGTTCTTAAATTTTAAAAGGAGTCAAACATGCTCACGAAACTAAAGGAAAAAGACATCGAAGAACTGGTGGAAATTCAAAAGCAGATTTCCTCGCTTATCAAGAAAAAACAAAAAGAAAAGAAAAAGGAATTAAAGCAGCAGTTCCAGGCAATGGCCGAAGAAGCCGGAATGTCAATTGACGAGGTTATTCAGGCAAAATCAGCCACCAAAAAGGTCAAGGCCAAGTATAGACACGGCAATAAAAGCTGGTCCGGGCGAGGACGTCGTCCCCGCTGGATTATTGAACTGGAAGAAAAAGGCAAAAATCTTGCCGATTATCTGGTATAACGAACGACAGCCGTCGGATTACTTCTGCGGAGGCTTCACCGTCTCCGCAGATTTTTTTTTGACCTCGCAATACAGGTATCCGAAAATACATTCTTGACTGCAACGAAGAAGATCGGCAAAAGGCTGGTTATTCAAGGGGTCCGTAGTACCTGAAGACGTTACGATTGACCTTATTTTGCAAGAGTTTGTTTTCTCTCCAGGTTTTTTGAGGTGAAGTTCCCTTTTAGACGTTTCTTCGTTGATAAACCGGCTCCGCCTTCTATCCCGAAACTGTTTGCAAACAGCCAGTGAGGATAATTTCTCCGAGAAACCCAGTCGCCGCCTGTCCATTTTTAGGAACGCCCAGACGTCTCTGCCAAAAGGAACTTCTCCCGTTGGCATATTCCCGGTTTTATTGAAAAGCCCAAAAGGAACATTTGGTAATTATTCGACGAAAATTCTTTGAGTTTTCTCGGATTCAAATATGCAGATGTTACAAGATGTACCATCTTTAATTGACAGAGTCATACTCTACTGGCTATGTTCTCAACCAAACCGCCACTCCTCAACGGCAAACCGACGAACCTACTGTGATAGCCCTATCTGGGATCTTTACAGACAACAAAAGACAAGAAGGAAAAATATATGGAACCGCTTGCCATCACCCAGGATATGATAATCGTCTTTTGCCTGCTCGGGATGGCTATTTTTCTCTTTGTTACCGAGCTGTTACGGGTTGACCTCGTGGGGTTGTTGATCATGACGCTGCTGCCGCTTACCGGGGTTATCTCGGCTGAACAGGCGGTCGCCGGATTGAGTTCAAACGCGGTGGTTTCGATCATCGCGGTTATGATTATCGGCGCGGGTCTCAACAAGACGGGAATGATGAACAACGTGGCCTCTCAAATCATCAAAATTGCCGGGCGCCGGGAACGCAGTATCGTCGGCGTCGTATCGATGACCGTAGCCTGCATATCCAGCTTTATGCAAAACATCGGTGCAACGGCCCTCTTTATGCCCGCGACCATGCGGATAAGCCGCCAACTCCATTTTCCTGCCTCCCACGTCCTTATGCCGATGGGGTTTTGCGCCATCATCGGAGGCTGTCTGTCACTCATCGGCTCCAGCCCGCTCATTATGCTCAACGACCTGATGCAAGGCTGGTGGAACTTCCACCAGGCAGATGTTCAGGGCAAGGAATTTACTCCGCTCGGCCTTTTTGCGGTCACCCCCATCGGTATCTCCTTACTGCTGTCAGCACTCTTATATTTTTACTTTTTGGGGAAATATGTCCTCCCGAAAAGTGACTGTTCGGGTCTGGATACTAACCTTATGGACAAACGACTGCAGGAGATATACGGACAAGAAATAGGTGACAGCTGGGAGCTTGAGGTCCCTCCATCTTTTTCCTCCAGGACCCTCGCAGAACTGCAAATCAGGCCTCAATATCACGCAACAGTGGTGGGTATAGTAAAGCACCATACCTATCAGAAGGATCTGTCGCCTACGAAAGAGTCTCTTGTCGAGGCTGGAGACTCGCTCTGGATAATCAGTTCAGAAACAAATATACAGAGAATTGCCGAGGAACTGGGCTGGATTATCAAGGAAGACCACGTGGTCTTTGCAGAAGAAGAGAGCCCCGATGAATCAGGGGTTATAGAGGGTGTTGTCATCGCCCATTCCAATCTCAGTCAGCATACGATGGAAGAGCTGGAGTTTCGCAAGCTCTACCATATCAATCCCCTTGCCATCGTCCGCCGGGAAGAGGTGATCGTCGAAAACATCAACGTCACCAAGCTGGAACAGGGCGACACAATACTGATGCAGGGGAGATGGAAACAGTTCAAACTTCTGGCAAATCAAATGGATATCGCTCTTCTCCATGATATTCAGGGTGAGGATTTGAAACCGGAACGAACAAGATGCGCGCTTTTCTTCCTCTTTATGGCACTGGTACTGGCCCTCGTTGTCAAGGTTCAACTGTCAATCGCCCTGCTCACCGGGGCCCTTGGGATGATTATCACCCGCATCATTCCGGCCGACAGGGCCTACGAAGCCATTGACTGGAGAACCGTTTTCCTGCTCTCCGGGCTCATTCCCCTCGGCACAGCCTTCGAAACCACCGGAACGGCATCCTACATAGCCCAGACGATACTTAGTGCCCTTGGCACCCCAAGCCCAATGCTGCTTATGGTGGTCATTTCCTTGCTCACAGCCTTCTTTTCGTTGGTGGCCTCAAACGTTGGAGCGGTGGTGCTTATGGTGCCTCTGGCGATGAGTATGGCGGCAGGAGTCAACACCTCTCCAACGGTGGCCGCCCTGGTTGTTGCCGTTTCCGCCTCCAACACCTTTATTCTTCCTACCCACCAGGTCAATGCCCTGGTAATGCGTCCTGGAGGTTACAGGACAAAGGATTATATCCGTGCTGGAGTGGGGATGTCAGCCATCTACCTGCTGGTTCTTATGGCCTGTGTCAGGTTGCTTTATGGAGTCGTTTAACCTATCCCTGATAATAATTTCTTTGAAAAAACTTCAAAAAAAAGCTAGACTTATACGAGAAATGAAATTTGAGAGCGTGGTTTTTGAGGATTTTTCAAAATTGTACTATGTAACGAGGACCTCTATGAGACGCATCGGCACAGCATCAACAAGACGGTTTGGTATCTTATGTGTATTGGCCTTTCTGCTCAGCAGCTGCTCATATCCAGCGGTACGCTACTCTGAGAACACAAGGTTTTCACACCAGAACATCAATGCGGGCATCGACGGCAACCCGACATCCAGTTCGAAAATCTACAAGGTCGGCCGTTACGAAGGCGCAACCGACCACTATACGTACAGACAGAAAAACAACGATATCCGCCCGGTTCGTCTGACAGACAGGCCCACAGAGGTCTTGATCCCGAAGATGGCAAACCAGCAAGATTTTACAGATATGCCGTTGGTTATCGAGGCAAACGATGTCTTGTTTGAGTTTGACAAATCGGTTATCAGGGAGGCTTTTATTCCGGAAATCAACCTTTGGGTACAGTATTTTCTTGAAAACCCTTCGGTTACCGCAGAGATATACGGCCATGCAGACAGTACCGGAACAGTCAAGTACAATCAGGGGCTCTCTGAAAGAAGGGCTGCCGCTGTCCTCAACTATATGGTGGCAAATGGGGTGAGCAGAGACAGGCTCACTGCCAAAGGCTTTGGTGAACTGAATCCGGTTGCGCCAAACGATACCAAGGCGGGTCGTCAGAAAAACCGCAGGGTCGAGCTCCATCTCTAGCAGATCGGAGAGCTGTTCGAGAGCAGTGCCTGCTCCTTCACGCTCAAGATGCAGGGAAAAGGCCGTCCGAGATTGGGAGTGTTTTTGACAGGATAGAGTTTTGTCAGCAGAAAGAAGCCAGAGGCTTGTTCTCTTGCGTCGGTCTCTCTTCTTGAATGCCCAAGGGAGAACTCTCTTGCAAAGGCTGCAATTTTTCATAGAGGCCTGCTCGCAGAGGCTCCTGCATCTCGACTTCGGGGCGCCTGAGACCAGTTGCGGCTGGAGAGCTTGAAAAATGTACATCTGTCTTTCGTGTCCGCGGCCCTTGCAAGATCCAACGTGGCGTAGAAAGAGTCGAACGCTGCCCCACGGCCTGACAGGCCAACAGGGAATTGCAGGGCCTTCCCGAACCCATAGGTATTTCCAGATAAAAGAATGCTCCCTATCAATCCTGAGTTGCAGCTGGCATCTTCGTTTGTCCGCGATACCGGCTGCAATATTTTCTTAACCGGCAAGGCCGGGACGGGAAAGACCTCTTTTCTCCTCCAGATAAAAAAAGATAGTGGGAAGAGAACCGTGGTAACGGCACCGACGGGTGTTGCCGCCATCAATGCCGGTGGCGTTACCCTGCACTCTTTTTTTCAGATACCTTTTGGCCCCTTTCTTCCCGAGGTCAAGCGCACAACACGGCTCCGCTTCAACAAGACCAAGATACATCTTATCAAAGGTATAGATCTTCTCATCATCGATGAGATAAGTATGGTACGGGCCGATATGCTTGATGCGGTCGATGCCGTACTGCGACGTTATCGGGATCCTGACAAGGCCTTCGGCGGGGTACAAGTCCTTTTGATCGGCGATCTGTACCAACTGGCGCCGGTTGTAAAGCAGGACGAATGGCAGCTGCTCAAGGCCTACTACAAAAGCCCCTACTTCTTTGCCAGCAAGGTGCTGGCCGAAACAGAGCTTGTCTGCATAGAATTACGTCATATCTATCGGCAGAGCGATCGGCATTTCATCAACCTCCTTGAAGAGGTGCGCGACAACAAGGTCAGTCAGACCACGCTCGACCAGCTGAACGCCCGCTACGAGAACGGGCTCGTCTCCCGTGATAACGAAGGCTATATCACCCTGTGTACCCATAACCAGCATGCCGACCAACTGAACGCGAAAAGACTGACGAGGCTGCCCGGGAAAGGCCATTTCTTCGAGGCAAGGGTTGACGGTGATTTTCCGGAACAGGCCTATCCAGCACCTTTACATCTTGAGCTGAAAGAAGGGGCCCAGGTGATGTTTCTTCGCAACGATATTTCTCCGGAAAAGAGATATTTTAATGGTAAGATCGGTGTAATAACCCGCATTACGGCAAATAAAGTCTATGTCCAGGGCGACGAGGACCCAAACGAGATAGAGGTCGAACAAGCCACCTGGGAAAACGTCAGCTATGTCCTGGATCAGGAAAGTATGGAAATCAAAGAGGAGATCACCGGCAGTTTCAGTCAATATCCGCTGAAGCCTGCCTGGGCAATTACCATCCACAAAAGTCAGGGCCTTACCTTTGACAGGGCCATAATAGATGCACAGTCGTCTTTTGCGCACGGGCAGGTCTATGTGGCTCTCAGCCGCTGTCGGAGCCTGGAGGGAATGATTCTTGCCAGCCCTCTTACCAGACAGGCCATCAAAACGGATCCTGCCGTACAGGCCTTTTCCCGTAAGGCACACTACAATCCGCCGACAGAGCGCCAGCTTAACCTGGCCAGGGCCAGCTACCAGCAGGAGCTGATGCTCGACTGTTTTGATTTCCAAAGGCTGCACTCCTATGCCAGCCGGCTGCTCTCGCTGTTACAGTACAATCCCGGGGCAGTCACAGAGAAAAAGATAGAGGATCCTGCCGGATTAAAGGCTGTGCTTACAGAAGAAATATACGCAGTCGGCAACCGTTTCCGCAGCCAGCTCCAGGGATTGTTCGAGGCGCAGAAACTGCCGGCCGGTGATCCCCACATTCTCGATCGTCTGACAAAGGCATCGGCATACTTTACCAGCAGAATCAGGGAAAGAATCATAGACAACCACCTTACCGCAGGGATTGAAACCGACAACAAGGAGACGGAAAAGGCCAGTAAAAAACTCCTGACTGGCCTGGCAGAAGAACTTGCCGCCAAACTTGCCGGGCTACAGCACTGTGCGCATGGCTTTGCCAGCGCAGAATATCTGAAAACCGTGACAAGGGCAGTTCTGGAGGTAACCGAAAAGCGGGGCAAAACCGCACGGCCAACACACAAAACCGTTGATCTTGAACATGCCGGGCTCTATGAAGAGCTCAAGGACTGGCGCAGGCAAAAGGCAGACAGTGAAGACCTGAAACCCTTTCAGGTAATGCATCTGAAAGCCATCGTGCAGATTGCTCTCAAGCTTCCCGATTCCATCACCGCCCTGCGGCAGATCAAGGGTATTGGAGAAAAAATCGCGGCCAGGTACGGTGCGGAGGTTATAGGGATGGTCAGGGCCTATAGAAAGGACAAGGGTCTCGCCAATACGGCTCTTCCCGCTGCACTGCGTTTTGCCGCTGAAAAGGAAGAAGCCCCCAGGCCAGCGAAAACGGAGTCAAAAACCTACAGCCTGCAGCTCTTTGAAAAAGGGCTGTCCGTAGAGGAAATTGCCCAACGCAGAGATCTCAAGCCCGGAACCATTGAGGTGCATCTCGCCCATTACGTCGCCAGAGGAGACCTTGACATACATCGTCTTGTCCCCAGAGAGCGGTGTCAACAAATACGGGAGGCTCTCAGGAACAGGCAGCCCAAAGGACTCAGGGAGATTAAAGAGGCCCTTGATGAGACCTTTTCCTACGGTGAGATACGGCTGGTCCTTGCCTCTGTTGAGCAGGAAGGCCAACAGAAAAAAATGGACAACGCAGAGTAAAGACAGATCCATACAGTTTTTTATCTCGGCAGGCCTGACAGAACGCTATAATTTTGTGCCAGCCTAGATTTTTCATCGATTTTTTTATTTTATCTTCACGGCTTAATTTTAATGTACATGGCAAGCTCACGCAAAAAACAGTCTGTTTTTTGCAGAGAGAGATAAAAAAAGGCCCCCTGCGGGTGGGCGATTTTCCGGTGAGTTTTCGTCACAAGGCGTTTCGTGTAGTAGACGACAAGCAAACGTCTTGTGCCTTGGCCTTACGAAAAACTTTGTCGATGAGAATCCAGGCTGGCAAGGCAGAAGTTTCAAGCCCATCTCTTCACCAGAACGAATGGAGATCCGTATGTATCAGAACATTGTTGTCCTGACCGGGGCCGGCATCAGTGCGGCCAGCGGTCTGCAAACCTTTCGCGGCAAAGGCGGTCTCTGGGAGGGGCAGCGCGTTGAAAATATCGCCACCCCGCAGGCATTCTTACAGGATCCGGAATTCGTCCAGAAGTTTTACAATATGCGGCGAAGGCAGCTCATCGAAGAGGCCCAACCAAATGCGGCTCACCACTTTCTTGCCAGATTTGAGCAGAAATTTACGGCAAGAGGAGGGACCTTTCTTCTGGTTACCCAAAACGTCGATGACCTCCATGAAAGGGCAGGTTCAGAACGGTTGGTTCATATGCACGGGGAACTGCTCAAGGCCAGGAACAGCAGAACAGGAGAGGTCAAAACCTGCCGCCAGGACCTTGCCGGGATGGAATGGCGACCACATATTGTCTGGTTTGGGGAGACACCGCTGGAGATGGATCGTATCTACAAAGCCCTTGCGAAAAGCGATCTTTTCGTGGCCATTGGAACCTCTGGCCACGTCTATCCGGCGGCCGGCTTTGTCGAATTTGCCGGAGAGACCGGCTCACACACGGTAGAGATAAATCTTGAAGCCAGCAAGGTTTCCTCACAATTTGATGAGGTCGTGAGTGGTCCGGCAATCACAGCGGTCGAGGAGTATTTCTCCACACTGTTCTAAAAAAAATCACCTCAAAAGACACAAGGATTTCTTGCATAATATCCCGATACCGGAGATAATTCCGACCCTTCTGCAAAGAGAGCAGATACAGCAGGAACAGCGTATGTAAAGCCTTTGAGGGTTACCATGCAAAAAGCCAAGTCAACAGAATGGAGCATACAGCAGGCCGCCGAGCTGTATGGTATCAACAGGTGGGGGACAGAGTATTTTTCCATTGCCGACAATGGGGATGTCGTTGTTTCCCCCTTTGGTAGGGATCTGGACACCAGGGTCAGCCTGCGTGAGATTATCGAAGAGATTGAAGCTCGCGGCCATTGTATGCCGGTTTTACTGCGCATAGAAAATATACTCGGCTCTCAGATAAAACTCCTCCACCAGACATTTCTCAAAGCTATAGAGGAGAGCGGCTATCAGGGAGAGTATAGGGGCGTCTTTCCAGTCAAGGTCAACCAGCAGCAACAGGTTCTCGAGGCGATGAGCCAATTTGGCAGGCCCTATAATCATGGGCTGGAAGCAGGCAGTAAAAGCGAACTTATCGCCGCCATTTCACTACTCAACAACCGCGATGCCTGTCTGATCTGTAACGGCTATAAAGACGAAGAGTTCATCGATCTTGGATTTTTTGCGATGAAAATGGGCTTTCAGCTCTTTTTTGTGGTGGAGATCCCCGGAGAGATTGACCTGATTCTCGAACGGGCCAGATTTCACAAAACCAGGCCCAATATTGGCCTGCGCATCAAACTGTCCACCCAGGCTGAAGGCAAATGGGTAGAATCCGGCGGTGAAGCAAGTGTGTTCGGACTGACAATGAGCCATGTCGTTGACGTGCTGGACAGACTCAAAAAAGAGGATATGCTCGATTGCTTAAAGCTCCTCCACTACCATATCGGCTCACAGATTCCCAATATCAGCGATATCCGCGCAGGGGTCATGGAGGCTGGCAGACTCTACGAAGAGCTTGTCTGTGAAGGAGCACCTATGGGGTATATAGACCTCGGAGGAGGTCTTGCAGTCGATTATGACGGCTCGCACACCAATACCCCGTCGAGCCGTAACTACTCTATCGAAGAATACTGCTTCGATATTGTGGAATCGATTATCACAGTCCTCAATAAACGCAAGATCCCCCACCCGACGATCATTACAGAATCGGGGCGAGCCGTTGTCGCCTACTCCTCGATTCTTCTCTTCAATATCCTTGACAGCAGCTGCTTTGCCCCACCGGCAATCCCCGAAGAGCTGCCAACATCGGCTAACGAACTGCTGGAAAATCTGCAGGTGACCTACAATATGGTTTCAGCCAGGGATATCCAGGAGTGTTGTAACGATCTCCTCTTCTATAGAAATCAGTCGAAACAGCTTTTCAAGCATGGCCAAATCACCATAAGAGAACGTGCCATAGCCGAAAACCTGATCCAGCATATAATGATCCGCATTGCCAACACCGCGAAAGAGATGGCACACATCCCCAAAGACGTACAGGAGATTACAGCAAGGATCTACGACATCTATTATGGTAATTTCAGCCTGTTCCAGTCGCTGCCTGATGTCTGGGCCATAGACCAGATCATGCCGACCATGCCGATACACCGACTGCATGAGGAGCCCACAAGACCTGCGATTATTTCCGATATCACCTGCGATTGTGACGGTAAGATAGATATGTTCCCCGATATCCCGGAGACAGCACGCACCATACGGTTGCATAGTCTCAACGAAGAAGAGGAGTACTACCTTGGCGTGTTTCTGGTGGGTGCCTATCAGGAAACCCTCGGTGATTTGCACAATCTCTTTGGAGATACCAATGTTGTCTCCATTCATGTCAACGAGGATGGCAGTTTCAAAATTCTGCGTGAGATTGAAGGCGATGCCGTGGAAGATGTCCTTTCCTATGTGGAATACGATGTCAAAGCCATTACTACCCGACTGAAAAACCTGGCTGAGGACTCGATTCGCAAAGGATTTATCAAGGCCCGTGAGCGTAAGACCATTCTTAAGGCCTTCAAGGAGGGGCTTCAGGGATACACCTACTTTGAGAGAGATTAAATCGACTCTCTCCTGGTTTTGGAATGTCCATTACAGCCTATAATGCTCACCAAAACACCTTTAAACGATCCCTTTTGTGAAGGAGTAAAAAGCCGTTAGGCGACGGCGGCTTTGCCGCTTAGGAAGGATGAAAACAGGCCGACAGATTCGGCAATGGAGGAGATTATGTCACGTATTCTTATCATTGGCGCTGGTGGCGTTGGCAATGTTGTTGCCCAGAAATGCGCTATGCAGCCGGAGGTTTTCAGCGATATCTGGCTTGCCAGCAGAACCCTTGCCAAGTGTGAAGCCCTGCAGAGGGATATCAAGACCCGTCTGAAGAGAGAGATATTGGTGGCCCAGGTAGACGCGGACAAAACCGCCGACCTCGTCAGGCTTTTTGAGAAAAGCAGGCCAGAGCTGGTCATCAACGTTGCCCTGCCCTATCAGGATCTGGCAATTATGGAGGCCTGCCTTGAATACGGCGCCCACTATCTGGATACCGCAAATTACGAGCCGGAGGATTCGGCACATTTCGAGTACAGCTGGCAATGGGCCTACCGGGAAAGATTTGCCGAAAAAGGGCTTATGGCCCTGCTTGGCTGCGGCTTTGACCCCGGTGTTACCAATATCTTTTGTGCCTACGGTCAAAAAAACCTCTTTGACCGTATTGAATCCATCGACATACTTGACTGCAATGCCGGCGAGCACGGGCACCCGTTTGCCACCAACTTCAATCCGGAGATCAATATCCGTGAGGTAACCCAGACGGTCCGCCACTGGCGCGATGGCCGTTGGATCGAAACACCACCGATCCTCTATGACGACTGTGTGCATTTCAGCTTTGATTATCCGGAGGTCGGCCCCCGGGAAAGTTATCTTCTCTACCACGAAGAGATGGAATCACTGGTACAACATATCAACGGCCTGAAAAGAATCCGTTTCTGGATGACCTTTGGACAGCCGTATCTCACCCATCTCAAGGTGCTTGAGAATGTCGGTATGACCCGTATCGACAGCGTCGAATACCAGGGCCAGCAGATCGTTCCCATCCGCTTTTTAAAGGCCCTGCTCCCCGACCCGGGCTCGCTCGGCGCCAACTATACCGGAAAGACGGTTATCGGTTGTATTCTCAAAGGAGAAAAGGCCGGGAAAGAGGTGCAAAAATACATCTATAATATCTGCGATCACGCCGAAGCCTACCGGGAGGTTCAGGCGCAGGCTGTCTCTTACACCACCGGAGTTCCAGCCATGATCGGAGCGATGCTGATGGTCAAGAAAATCTGGATGCAGCCCGGCGTCTATAATGTAGAGCAGTTCGACCCAGATCCGTTTATGCAAGAGCTGAACAGTAACGGCCTTCCCTGGCAGATAAGCGATTTCTCTGGAGAGCTTCCTGAATAGATGACAAAAGAAGCCCCCAACGCAAGGATTCTCAGAGATTTTCCCCCGGCCATCACCGATCAGGTTGCCACACCCTGCTACCTGATCAGCGAGGAGCTGGTAGAGCGTAACTGTCTGCTTCTCGACGAGGTACAGAGGCGGACCGGGGCCAACATTCTTCTGGCTCTCAAGGCCTTTGCTCTTCCGGCCCTCTTCCCGCTTATCCGCCGTTATCTCCCGGGCGTCTGCGCCAGCGGTGCCATTGAGGCCCAGCTCGGCTTTGAGGAATTTCAGGGCCAGGTCCATACCTATTCTCCAGCCTTTTCCAGTGCCCAGATGGAAAAAGTGATCCGTTTTTCCGACTATATCCTTTTCAATTCAGTGGAGCAATTTTGGCAGCACAGGGCGGCAATCCAGCGAAGTTCGAGGAAGATAGAGATCGGCTTCAGGGTACACCCCGGATACTCGGAGGTGGAAAACGATCTCTACAACCCCTGCCTGCCCGGTTCCAGGTTCGGTATCCATCCTGAGGTTCTTGATGATTTTGACATACAGAAAATCTCAGGACTGCACTTTCACGCTCTCTGCGAGCAGGGTGCTGATGTTCTGGTACGGGTACTGGCACATTTTGAAAAACGTTTTGGCCCCTATCTCCACAAGCTCAAATGGGTCAATTTTGGCGGTGGACACCATATCACGAGAGAAGGCTACGATCTCGACCTGCTCTGCCAGACCATCATAGACTTCAAGGCTCGTTACAACAATATCGAGGTCTTTTTCGAACCCGGTGAGGCGGTGGTGCTGAATGCGGGCGTTTTTGTTACCTCGGTACTTGACCTTATCGAGCATCGCTCGCTGGCCATCCTTGATTCCTCGGCAGAGACCCATCTGCCGGATATCCTGGCTATGCCCTACCGTCCGGAAATTGCCGGCGCCGGCCTTCCCGGAGAATTCCCCCATACCTTCGAACTTGGCGGTATCTCCTGTCTTGCCGGAGACAATTTCGGCACATACTCCTTTCCCAGGCCTCTCGCTCGTGGTGACAGGCTTGTGTTTGGCGATATGGCGCTCTACTCTTTCGTAAAAAACACAAGTTTCAACGGCGTCGAGCTGCCATCCATCTATACATTCTCCAACACAAGGCCAACGCCCAGACTGATACGCAGTTTTGGTTATGCCGATTATAAGAGAAAAATTTCATGAAAAAGCCTGCACAACATTTCTGTTTCCACGGGGATGATGTCCCCCCGGCCAAGGCCTCTGAGGCTCTTTTCCATGTGATTCCGGTGCCTCTGGAACAATCCGTATCCTACGGGACTGGTACCGCCGCCGGCCCAGAGGCAATACTGACGGCCTCCTGCCAGCTTGAAACACTTGCCGGCGGAGTTGTTCCGGCCGATGAAGGTATATATACCGCCCCGCCCGTGGACTGTAGCGGCAGCCCGGAGATGGTCGTTACCCGCATCGAAAATGTGGTATCGGCAAGTCTTGAGGCCGGGGCAATCCCCGTACTGCTCGGCGGCGAACATACCGTCTCACTCGGGGCGATACAGGCCCTTTACCGCCAGACGCAAGACTTTGGGGTCATCCAGTTTGATGCCCACGCCGACCTGCGCAACAGCTATCAAGGCTCAAAATACAGCCATGCCTGTGTGATGCGCCGCGTGCATGAGGCATCTCTGCCCATATTTCAAATAGGTACCAGAAACTATAGTCTGGAAGAAAGCGAGTACAGGAAAAAACAGGGGATTGGTTTTCTTGACAGCGAGACCATCTGGAGACAGGGGCCCAACCTTATACTCCCCGAAAACTTTCCGGAAAAGGTCTATATCAGCTTTGATCTGGATGCCTTTGACTGCTCGCTCCTCCCTGCCACCGGTACACCAGTTCCGGGTGGTCTCAACTGGTATCAGGCGTTATGGCTTATCGAACAGATTATGGACAGCCGCCTGTGTCTCGGCTTTGATGTGGTCGAGCTTGCCCCGATCGAACAGTTGCACGCCTCATCTTTTCTTGCGGCCCAACTCACCTACAGCATGATGGCCTCTCTGGTAAAAAGCAGAAGCCCGCAACAGAGATAACTGTCTTACAAATCTGACAACACCAGGGCCCTGGCACGGGCCGAACGTACCAGGGTAGGGATATTTTGATCCACATAGTCAAAGACCCGCGCCCGTTTATTCTCGGCGGGTCGCATAATCCGGCCAATAACCTGCAGCAGACGCCCCTCAAAACTGATGGGGGTGGTCAGAAAGAGTGTGGAGAGTCCCGAGCAATCAAAGCCTTCAGAAATAAGCTGTAAGGTGGCTGCCAGTACATCCACCTTGCCGGTTTGAACCTCATCAACAATGGCTGCCCGCAGCTCGGGGGCAACCTTGCCCGTCAACAGGGCAACCCGCAGACCTCGTGCCTGCAGTTTGTCGGCAAACAACTGGCAATGGCTTACCCGATCGGACACTACCAGAATGGTGCCGCAGTCCGGTTCCCGGGCCATCATGACAATATCATCAATGATCTGCTGATTTCTGCCCTCATGGGTAACCAGCGCCTTGATAAGAGCCTGGTAATCACCCCGGTAACGATAGGTGAAGCAGGTATTTGAACGAATAATTTCAGGTGCCAGTATAGCGCCGGTCGCAACCAGCTTCCGCTTATCCACCCTGTGAATTCTATCACCCATATAAAAGTAGATGAGTTTGGTCAGCTCGTTATCACTGCGAAAGGCGGTCGCAGACAGTCCGAGCAGATAATGGCAGTCAAAGCTGGAAACAACATCGGTAAACAGATTCGCAGGAACCCGGTGACATTCATCAACGATCAACTGTCCAAAATGGGGAACCAGCTCCTGCAGCCGCTTACGCGCGGTATTGACAATGGCAATGGTTACAGCAGCCAGAGCAAATCTGCCATCTCCGATCAAAGCCGGCTCGACCCCGAGGAATTCCTGCACACGGGCCTGCCATTGATAGAGGAGTTCCTTGGTATGGACAATCACCAGAGATGGCTGACGCCTGGCAGCAACGAGCGCCAAGGCCATCACCGTCTTGCCGCTGCCCGTACCGGCCTCTATCACGCCAAAGGAGCGGCTCAGGGCCTTGTCCACCGCCTCTTGCTGGTAGTTGCGCAAACTGCCTCTGAAACAGATCTCTATCTCCTGAGCCAATCTTCTTTGGTCGACAATACGAGGGTCACAGCCCAGCATCTCCCGACAGAGTAATACCGCCTGATTGGCAAACCCCCTTGGAAAGCGCAGCCCCCCTGGCACCGGCTGATAATATTTGAGCTCAGGCCTTACCCCCTTGCCTATCCAGCGGCCATATTTTTTCGCTGCCCGGTATTGCGGGTTATCAATGGTCAGCTGCCGCTTTATCTCGCGTTCAAGCGGAAGGGTAATCCCGGTGAGCAGACACTGGGCGGCTACTGTCATCGTGGGTCTATCTTCAGACATATCCAATCCTTGGCTGAAAAGGGGGCAACAGGTTCAAGGGGCTTTTCTTTCCTGCAGAAACAAGGTACATATTCCTGAGCGTTTAAGCAAGCCAGACAAGGACTGAAACGATGCCAAATACCCTCTGCCATATAGGCATCCAGGCTCCGATAAACGGGATCATCCTCAAGAAACAGGATCTGTTCTGGGTTATTGTCGCCTGTATTCTGCCAGATCTCCCGTGGATAGAGCTGAAAATTCTTCTTTTCAGCCACAGTGTCAATCCCTACGACACAAGGCTCTACTGCACGGTCCAGGCATCTCTGCTCTTTTGTCTGATCCTCTCCGCCTGTATTGCCCTCGGTTGTGCCCACTCAGCAAAGATCTTTCTGATTTTATCTATAAACTGCCTGTTACATTTGCTGCTTGATGCCTTGCAGATCAAGTGGGGAAACGGGGTTCATATCATCGCGCCCATCGACTGGAAATTTTGCAGCTTCAAGCTTTTCTGGCCCGAGCATCCAGGTACGGTTCTGCTGACGGTTGGAGGCGCTGTCTATCTCCTCCGGTATTGGCGGATGATCGCAGATCAGGGCATCGTTCTTTCGCAAAATGCCGTCAAAAGAGCCGCCGTTCTCCTCTTTGCCCTGGTCTATCTGCTGGCACCCCTGATCTTTATGCCGGATCTTGAAGCGGCGGACGTCTACTACATCGCCACCTTGAGAAACAAAACAGAACGTCCCGGGAAGACGATACAACTGGACAGGGTCCGCTATTCTTCGGAAAGACAGCAGGTAAAAATATACAGCGGAGAGAGCTTCCGACTGACCGGGAAACGTCCTCAGAGATCGGGGAGGGTCTCAATTGCCGGGGTATTCACCGACAGCGGCACCATCGCCTGCACCTCCTGGCGCAGGTCTGGAAATTATCGGGATTACGCATCGATAGTTGGTCTTCTTATGGCTTGCGTATTGCTCTTGCAGATCGTATTATCGAAAAAAAAGCGGCCTTACAAACAAACCTAATCGTCAAAAGGAGTCACCATGTCCCTCCACAGAATCCTTGCCTCTCTGGGCCTTACCCTCCTGCTGTCTTTCGCGCCTGCAGGCGTCATTGCCCAAGAGTCGATAAGCCTCTTTATACCACAGGCTCTGATAGAAAAAGCCGCAAAAAAAGCCATGCCCCTTGAGATAAAGACCGCCCCCAGTGGCGTAGAAGGCAGGATAAGGGTCGTTAACATCAGTAACCTGCGTTTTGCCGGCAACCATCTCTCATGCAGACTTCGTCTCCATGGAAGAAATATGGCCATTCTTTCCGAGATTGGAGGCCACCAGATCCGCCTTAACGTCGGCTCTCTGGACCTTGACTTCAGCACCAAGGCTCAACTTCGTTTTGACCCCACAAAACAGATCCTCTATATTCGACCACTGGTGCAGAATGTCTACCAGAGCGGCAACGCCGGCAATGCCGAAACAGGCCAGGCCCTGATCGCGCTGCTCAATGGGCAGGAGTTTCCTGTTCAACTGGAAAAAATTCAGCCATTTATGGCCAAAACCACCGGCAAGACGATTATGGTCAACACAAAAGTTCTCAATATCAAGACCAAAACGGGGGGGCTGCAGATATCTCTTCAGCCGGTTATCACGGTAAGATAAAGACTACCAGATGAGATCATCGGGAATCTTGTATTTTGCATAAGGGTCATCGGGATCGGAATTCTCGTCCTTGTTTTCGTTGACAATAACAGTAACCGCACCGTCTATACGCCTGATCTTCTCGACAATGGCCCGTGGCACCACCTCGACGCTGTCGGCCAATAGAACGATACCCAAGCGCCCATCGCTGAGTTTATCGGCAGTGTCGCAGCTCACAAAGATCCGCTGTATCTTGCCTGCAACCTTGAACCGATAGGCAATTCCATCTTCGTCTTTGTCGATTCTGTTTTGTTCGACCAGTTGTTTAATTTGGGCAAGATCGGCACGTTTCCGCAGCTTTGCATCCCTCTCCCTGTTCAGCTGACGGACACGTGCCTTCTTCTTTTCTTCCGCCTCCCTGACCAGCTGTCGGTTTGCTTCGACTGTATCCCCATGTCCCTGCCTTGAGGTTTTCGCCTTCTTTTTTTGGTGCTGCTGTTTTTTTGCCGCATTCATCTTTTTTTTGTCAACAAGTCCAAGCTCCAGCAGCTGTTCCTGAAAGGACTTTCCCATACCGATATCCTCTATGTCTGAATTTGCGGGGGCGGTTGTAAAATCTTTTTCTTTGGGAAAACCACAAAAACCTGCTCCCCGAGAGATGCGTTTTGCAGGTGGTTGACAAAAAGGCCATAAAAAAGGTAAAATCTTCATACTGTTAACCAGTAAGAAAACTTTTGAGGCCCCGTTTTTTATACGGCCTGAGAATAGCAGACGAAGTGCTCGTATGCCATCAAAAAAGTGACATTCACCAAAGGGTGGCAAGGTTTGACGGTCAGAAATCAGTATTCAGAGAATAGTGCCTCTATTACCGGTAGCCTGGATACTCAGATAAGGATGAAGACCATGGCTTCTACTTCGCAGGAGAGCCTTGCTGAGTTGCTCTGTATCTTCGAAAATGCCTCTGTCGGTATCGTTTTCGAAAGAAGCGGCACCATTGTTCGTCTGAACAGGGCCGTCGAGCGGCTTCTTGGATACCGTCGCAAAGAGGTGGAGGGTCTTCAATCCAATGAATTCAGGAAAAAGATCTTCGCTGGTGGCAGCGACCAGCTTCTCGACGCCTCCAAACAAACCTTTTATCTCAAGAGAAAGGATGGGGAGCGTCTCTGGGTGACCATCAAAACCAAGACCTTCGCTCAAGAAGACGGACTGTTGGCAACGGTATGGACAATGGAGGATGTGAGCAGGCTGAGAGATGCCGAGGTCAGACTGCGCCAGATGTCCCTTGCCGTTGATCAGAGTTCGAATGCCGTTGTCATCACCGATACCCTCGGCACCATCGTATACGTTAACTCCACCTTCAGCAAAATTACCGGCTACTCCTCCAGTGAGGTCATTGGTAAAAAGCCCTCGATACTGAAATCGGGTCGTACGCCGCCTCATATCTATTCTGAGATGTGGGATGCCATCACACGAGGAAAAAAGTGGCGGGGGCATCTTATCAACAAGAAAAAAAACCAAGAGACCTACGAAGAGGAAATCACCGTCGTCCCACTGAAAAACGAGGGCGGTAATATAACTCATTTCATTGCCGCAAAAGAGGATATCAGCGAACTGAAAAAGGCGAGAGAAGAGGCTGAGAAAATGAGCAAGGCAAAAGGAGACCTCCTTGCCTGCATAAGCCATGAAGTTCGCACACCGCTCAATGTCATAATAGGAATGAGTGACCTGGTCCTCGAATCCGGTCTTGGCTGGGAACAGAGTAACTTTCTGAAAAGAATTAAAAGCTCGGCGACAAATCTTCTCTGCCTTGTCAACAACCTGCTTGACCATTCAAAGACCGAGGCAGGAAAACTCATCATCGAAAAAAAGCCCTTTTCTCTTGCCAGGCTTCTTGACAGCATTGATAACAACCTCTCGTTTCTGGCAGAAAAAAAAGGCATTGCGTTCTCTATCCAGCGAAACACGGTACCAGATTTGTTCATAGGCGACCAACTGCGTCTCCATCAGGTCCTCTGCAATCTGGGAGACAACGCGATTAAATTCACCCGCGAGGGCAAGGTCGAACTATTGACTGAGATACAAGAACAATCCGTCGGACAATATCTGGTCACCTTTCGGGTAAAGGATTCGGGAATTGGTATTCAACAGGATAGAATAAAAAACATTTTTGACAGTTTCGTACAGGCAGAAACAGCAACCGCCAGACATTTTGGCGGAACGGGGCTGGGGTTGGCTATCTGCAATCAGCTGGTTCAGCTGATGGGCGGCTCGCTGACCGTGCAAAGCATCCCGGGACTTGGGAGTACCTTCTCCTTTTCCATTCTTCTGCCACAGGCCCCTGCCGAAAAACAGCAACATCTTGAAGGAGCTCAGGAAGAGCGGCTCTCCTGCGGGAGCCTGAACGTGCTCCTGGTGGAAGATGACAGAGGCAACCAGGAACTTGCCTCTGCCATCCTCAGGTCTGCAGGACATACTGTGACCGTTGCCGAACATGGCCTGGAGGCCCTTGAGATACTCGGCAATGGCAAAAGCTTCGATGTCGTTTTGATGGATGTTCAGATGCCTGTGCTTGATGGACTGGCAACAACAAGATGCATACGAAAGCTGGAAAAAAACGGGATGAAAGAGTCGCATAAATACAGCCCCATTGAAGAGAAACTGGCAGAACACCTGCACGGAAAGCATCTCTATATCGTTGCCATGACCGCCAATACCATGCTCAGCGACAAGGAGCGCTACCGCGACGCCGGGATCGATAATTTTCTGGGAAAACCCTACAACAAGACGACGCTGCTGGCGGTTCTAGAAAACAGCCCAACAGGCAACCACGAAGGTGGTGGTGCAGAAGCACGAATTTTTAGCAGACCTTCGCGCCACTCAAAAGGCCGGCTGTATGAAAAATGCCGACAACATCTGCTGACAAATTTTGCCCTCGACGAAGAAAGTTCGAAAAACGTTCTCATTGCCTTTCTTGATGCCCTGCAGGAGAACCTTGAACAACTCAACGGAGCGATCGTCGAGGAAAACCGAAATGATATCGGTCTCCATGCCCATAAAATGAAAGGCTCACTCTATAACATAGATCTTGAGGAGCTGGCTGAATTGTCCGGGAAGATCGAAGAAAACGCTCACCGATATACCCTCGTGGAACTCAGAAGTATTGCCGCACATATTGCGCGCGGGCTGAGCCCTCTTTTGCGCCAAGATCAGGAATATACCGAGCGGAAACGGCAACACGACACAGCTGTCCAGCCTGGTTCAAACGACCAAATCTGAGAGAGACAGAAAATGAGACGCAGGTATCTGTGATACAATGAGCCATTGGCAATCATAAATACAACCCGTAGCCCCAGAGAGAGAATGACAGCTCTTGCAACAAAAAATGTACCCTAATCGATTACAGACCAACCAATGAACATTATATTTTGCGAAGAATGCGGCAGCCGTAATACCATCGAGGACGATGTGCTGCGCGACATAGAAAAAAAAGCAATTTCCTGTCAAGTCTGCGGTTTTCTCATCTCAGCCGAGCATCTCATAAACCATACCGGCTCGGGAAAGCTCATCGATACCTCCACCTACAGGATTTTGGTTATCGATGACGATACATCCCATCTCACTTTACTCCAGACGGCCCTGCAAAAAGAGTACACTGTACATATCGCCGCCTCTGGACAGGAAGGTATTGAAGCGGCTGTCAACGAGAGTCCGGATCTGATTTTACTCGATGTCAGCATGCCCGGGATGGACGGCTATGAAGTCTGCTCGACATTGAAAAGAGACAAAAAGACCCGTCATATTCCTGTTATATTCATCACCGCGAAAACCAGGGGAGACGAGGAATACAAGGGCCTTTCGGTCGGAGCGATCGATTACATTGTCAAACCGTTCAACATCAGGATTTTAAATGCCAAAATAGCCTCGCATCTCAAGTTCAAGGCCATGCGTGATGAGCTGCGACAAAAAATAGCGGAACAAAAAAGCCACATAAAGAGTCTCAGAGATGACATCCTCAGAGAAGACGGCACAAGCGACGAACTCTACCAGCTGCAAACGAATCCCGTGGAGAAAGAGGAGAACAGCGGGAATGACAAAAATACCGACCTGGAGAAACAACATCTCATCGACATTGTCAACGCCCTTAATGATTTTATCTCCATCCAGGATATAGACGGCAGAATCCTCTGGGCCAATACCTCGATGATAAAGGCATTCGGTCTTCTTTTTTTTGAGTTACAGGAAAAAAAATGCTACAACCTCTACTGGGAAAGGACAGCCCCCTGCGAAGGGTGTATCTGTGCAGATACAGAGCTTGAAAGCCCGACATCCCCAGTGGAGAGATTCAGCCCGCGACTGAAGCAGTCGCTTCTGCAAACGGGACTGGCTCTGCACGATAAAAATAAAAATATTGTTGCGGTCGCCTGTACCACACAACCCCTGCAGCCAGTTACTGCAAGCAGGCCACCCGAGCCGGAGTCTCCGCCTCCAGCGGCCGAGGATTTTCCGGCAATACACCTTGGGGAATTTAACGATGCAATTTCAACCCTGCTGGTCAGTTCGGATACCATGTACAATATGTACAAAGACGACAAGAACCTGGCCCGGATTAACCAGTACATCAGTGATGCAAGCAACAAGCTCCGTATACTCGTTGGCGAGTTGAGCAAACAGATACCGCAAAAGAAAATTTAACTTTCCATTTACTTATGAAAAACAAAAGTTTACAATAAATTGTTTACACACAGATCTCCGGGAACCACAAACAGAAACGTGTTGTGGCCCGGGGCAAAGGTCGTTTGTGTGGTTTCACGGCGCCCTCCTGTGGATATGCGCCGCAGCTGAAGGCTGCATTCACTACACTTCATAACAACAAGGAGATGAAAATGTTGAGAAACGAACGGCTCAAAGAGACCCTGAACAGTTTGCAGGCGACTTCGGCAGATATAGAAGGTTGCGCTGTCGTCTCTGAAGATGGACTTATCATTGCAAGTTCCCTGCAACAGACCCTGGAAGAAGACCATGTCGCCGCGATGAGTGCCGTTATGCTTTCCATGGGAAATCGAATTGCGCGGGAGCTGAAAAGAGGCGATCTGGAACAGCTCTTCGTCAAAGGAAAAGATGGGTATGTGATTATGGCCAATGCCGGCCCCTACGCTATGGTCGTGGCAATAACCCGTCCGGAAGCCAAACTGGGTCTTATTTTCCTCGATGTATCGAGGGCATCCAAGGCTCTGGCGGAAATCTTATCCTAACCCTTCGGGCAACCACACAAAATCTGTCTGTATTGTTGTCAATCACGAGTATACAGAAAACCCGAATGCCTTATTCTAGAAAAGGAGAAGGAACATGCTTGAAATATTTGCCGATGGATCACATAAAAACATCTGCCTCAACGATCTGTCCGAAGGGCACATGGTGGAAACGAACCAGCACATAATATCCCATGGAGAGGAAATGATATGCCTCGATCCCGGCGGACATAAGATATTCAACAAGCTTTTCAAACGAATGACCAGCATTGGCTCACTACGCAACCTGAAATACTTCTTCTTTTCCCATCAGGACCCCGATATCATCGCCGCAGCCAACGGTTGGCTGATGGCAACCGATGCCACAGGGTTTCTTCCTGAGGTGTGGATGCGGTTTATTACCCATTTCGGTGTTGACGCAATGGTTATAGACAGGATAATTCCGATCAAGGATGAAGGCATGACCCTCACGCTTGGAGACTGTGAATTGAAAATTATTCCAGCCCATTTCCTCCACTCTCCCGGAAATTTTCAGGTCTACGACCCCATTGCCAAGATACTGTACTCGGGCGATCTGGGAGCCTCTGTTGAAGCAAACATACCATTAGTCGAAGATTTCGACGGCCATATACAGTATATGGAGGGGTTTCATAAGCGTTATATGCCGTCAACAAAGGCGCTGAAAATGTGGGTCAATACAGTACGAGACATGGATATTGAAACCATTGCACCCCAGCATGGTTCGCTGTTCAAGGGGCGGGAGATGGTCAATCGGTTTATCGACTGGGTAGACAGTCTTGAATGCGGTCTGGATCTGATGGGAGATAGTTTTATTATTCCGGAATAATGTACAGACCTCTCCACCAAGGACTGACCTAACAAGAGAGAAACCGAGGTGGCTTTGTATATGTCTGACTGGTGCTGCTGAAGTTGGAGAAACTCTTTTTCAATGTTGTCAGCGGTTTATAGGATTATCGTGTCGTAGCTATCGCTTGTAGTCCGGATTTTTATAACAAGTAATATTTACGATTTGATATCGTTTCATAATCCAAAAAACAATTGCTCGGAAGGAAGACCATGAAAAAAACGCTCGTTCTATTCCTTGTGATCTTTTTCTTGCCACTGACCTCTATTGCCAAAGAGAAGATCATCGTTTTCCACGCCGGCAGCCTGTCTGTTCCTTTTGCTCAAATCGAGGAAGCCTTTGAAGCAAAGTATCCACAGTATGATGTGCAACGCGAGGCTTCGGGGAGTCGTGCCGCTGCCAGAAAGATCACTGAGAGCCACAGACCTGCGGATGTTATGGCCAGTGCTGATTATAAGGTAATCGATAACTTGATGATCCCCAAACATGCAAAATTTAATGCTCAGTTTGCTACCAATGAAATGGCCATAGCCTTTACGGAAAAGGCAAAGTTCGCTGATCAGATTACGGCAGAAAACTGGCCGGAAATTTTTTTAAAGGATGGCGTAAAAGTTGGTCATTCTGATCCTAATGCAGATCCATGTGGATATCGCTCAATGCTGGTCACCAAGCTTGCCGAGACCTATTACAAGATTCCCGGGCTATTCGACAAGCTCTTTGGTTATGGAGAATCTTATGAAAATGGCGAAGAAAATATGAATAAGATTGTCGTCCGGCCAAAGGAAACCGAGCTCCTCAAACTGATCGAAGCCGGTATATACGACTACCTCTATATCTACAAGTCCGTGGCGGAGCAACACAACCTTAGATACCTCGAACTCCCGGAAGAAGTTTCACTGAAAAGTGCCCAATATGCAGATTTGTATAAAGACGCTTCCTTCAAAATAAATGGGAAAAAGCCTGATGAATGGATCACGAAAAAGGGTGGTCCGATGGTTTACGGTATCACGGTGGTTGAAAACAGTAATTCCCCAACGAACAAAAAAGGAGCGGTCCTGTTTGTTCAGTTTGTCCTTTCTGAACAGGGGCAGAAAATTATGAAGAAAAATGGGCAAGGAATTATCAGCCCAGCAACTATCACAGGGGATTCCTCTCTTATAAATTGATGCAGTTACCCTTATCATACACTGCATAAGCAAGGATGTTTTGATGTGTTGTGAAAAATATCCTGATGAAACAGAGCAAAGTGATGTGTTATCAACGCATTGCGATACAGTAGTTGGAAGGATTGTGAAACTTTCATCACAATGGGAGCTCTGGGTTCAAAGACGTTCTCGGTTGACACAGTTGGCAGAAAAGAGATAAAAGAAGATGTGTCTATGTGGCTGACACCCAGACACTGATGTTATTCGCTAATTCATCGTTTATGGATAGACTTGATCACAGGAAAAGTGTTCTTTGCGTTGATGACGATAAAGCCATGCACGTTCTTCTTGAATCGCTGCTGGCCAACAGCGGCGACTACAAAAGCCTGCATGCGATGAGTGGAGAGGAAGCTCTCTCGGCTCTCAGGGAATTTTCGGTCGACCTTATTATTCTCGACATTAATATGCCGGAAATGGATGGTTTTCAGATTCTTGAACACCTGAAAGGCAACGAAGAGACAGAGAATATACCGATCATTGTCCTTAGCGGTCTGAATCGCGCAAATCTCAAGGTAAAGGCCTTGGAGCGCGGTGCGGAAGACTTTATCGTCAAGCCCTTTACCGGCCCTGAGTTGATTGCACGGGTTAAAGCCGTGTTGCGCAGGAGCTGTCCAGAAAAGCAGTCTATCAGCGGTGATGTTCAAGGCAAACTCCAGGGGCTCGGTCTCTTTGAGCTGTTACATATATTTTCTTTCAGCAGTAAGGGTGGGAAAATAACCTTTCCCGAAATGGACGGTGAATTGAGAATTGCACCTGGCCTGATCCTTTCGGCGCGGCAGGGCCCATGGCAAGGCAAAGAGGCTCTGCTTCGTCTCTTTTTTCTTGAAACAGGTTCTTTCGAAATACACTACGAAGAACAAGACGGTGAGGACATAGGCACCATCGAGTCTCTCTTGCTTTTTGTAAGCAGCACCTTGGACGAGTTGCAAAACCAAATCGAGGAAATTGCACCGCAAAATTCCCTGATGCACTTGTCCGCAAACAATGGGGAATTCCCGGAAATTGCAAAGCTCAGCGGGAAATCACCGCTCACCCTGAACAGTCTTATTTTCTCTATGGAAGGTGAGCTCGAGAGTAACCTTACTGTTGTACAAAAGGCCCTGCAGAACGGAAGCCTTTTGATCGGTGCGCCGTAGCTCCGAATCTTTGGCTGTGATGTCCTGAAGAAGGTTATCAAAAAGCCCTTGAGTATGGTACAATAGAAATCTAAGAAGTATGAGCAGGAGGTAACCACTCATAGGCAGATCGTCTTTGGACTCGAACATTTATCTCGCAAGAGTTATTCAAGCGAAAGATTGCAGATCGAGAGTACCAGAGAACAGGTATAGTCAAGAAGTTCGTAAAGCGATATGTTTGATCCCTACAGTTGTTATAACAGGAGCTGATTTTGAACTCAATAGTCTCTATTACGTCCCACAAGGGCGGTGTCGGCAAGACGGTTACGACCCTGAATCTTGGCGTCAGTCTGGCCAAAGCTGGCCATAAAGTGCTTTTAATCGACGGAGATCCCCAGGGCAACTTGTCGACAGCCGTTGGTATGAAAAAAAAGACGGAAGCCGGTTTGTATCAGGTTCTCCATAAAAAAGCCCGACAAAAGGATGTGGTCGTCAAGGCGAAGAATCTGCCTCTTTCCATGGTCCATCTTGGTATAGACTCGCCCCAAGGTGTATTCAACCTGTCCCATGGAACCCAGATTAACCGATTGAAAAAACTGGCGCAGCTCACCCGATCCCTTACTCAGGATTTCGATATCACTCTCATCGATACAGCCAACAATGTCGGTTCTCTTAACACCGTACTCCTGGGCTGTTCTGACTCGGTGATTATTCCGATTACCTGTAAGAGCAATTCGGTGCGATCTCTTCCTCTGTTGCTGCAGCTATTGGTCCGGATCCGAAACCAGTTGAATGCCAGGTTATCCCTGCTCGGTCTTGTGCTACCGATGCTTGATGTTAACAATCCCTACGAACTTGAGGTGTTGACAACACTCAAGGAAACGTTTCCGAAGGGGGCCTTTTTCGCAACGTTCATCCCCTTGAGCCGCCTCATTGAAAAGGCGGAGATAAAAGAGGCTCCAGTCAGTTTTCTTGATGATGCCAGAGAGCTGCAGGAGGCATATGATAAACTCTCGTTTGAGGTAATTCAGCGACTTGAATATAAAATGAAAGGAAACAGCCATGACGATCATCCTGAGAAACTCTTCTGAACTGGCAAAAGCCACTGAATTAATCAACGATCTTCTGCTCCCTATCCCTGAGTCTCTGCAGTATGACGTTTTTCATAATATCACGCCATCTAGCCAACACGCCAGACCGGAAGAAAAAGGGCCGCTGTTCATTGGAGAGGCTCCTGTTGAGCCCTCGCCCCAGCCAGTAGCTCCCCAAAAGACTGTTCAAGAGCCTGTTCTTCTTTCTCAGGAAGAGCTTGAAGATGTGGGATTTACCGAAGAAAGACTCGAGAAGCTACTCGCAAATCTCTGCCAGCAAAGCAGCTTTCAAAGTGCTGTAGTTGCCGACAGTAAAGGTCTGCCCATCGGAGGGATCAATACACCTGTTGCCATGGAGGTCTTAGCAGCCTTCAGCTCAGTTCTCGGTGATGTTCTGGACAGGGTTCCCAATTTTTTCGAACAGTATGAGCCCGGCAATATCTCTCTTGATATCAACTATGTTGACAAGGTCGTTGTGAAAAAATTCCTTCTTGAAGAAGAGTTTTTCTACCTTCTTATTCTCTGTTCGCAAGATATTGACGAACGTGCCTATATTGAACTGTTCAGTGAACAGATCACGAAAGTTCTCAAAAGATAAGCAATACGGGGGATTGCAACGACATTTTTTCCCTTGGAGCAGCTTTTCGTCCGGTCAGTACCAGACCTTGTTTTGGGGCTGACCGGCAATGTCGTTTCATCCAGAGCTACTCTGAGCCAGGGTATTTTCTACAACGGGACAAAAAACCCAGAAAACCTGCTCTGACGCTGCCACACATTCCTTCATGACCTCGCCTGGATCTCTCATCGGCAAAGTTTTTTGTGTATCCTTGTAACAACGTTTTTGCAGGATCGACTACTTATAAATACTGCTGAATATGAGAGAATTACCGTATTCCCGAAACGAAAAATATTGGATACACGCGTTAACAAAGAGTCCTTATCGAGCCTGAAGAGAGATGAGTTCATCCCAGGCTCGACAAGGAACAGTCAATTATTTCCGTATATTACAATCTTTCCCCGAGTAATTCCGGAAATCTATGGTCAGATCCTGCAAGTATCTTTGCTGATTGATACTTACTGCTTGAGACATGACCGGTTTTTTTATTTCATACCCAGCTGCATACGTAGAGTCTCGGCCAGGTCAGTCACTGTCTTGTTGACATCGGCTCCTTCGGTGAGCTCCACCAGGGCCGCCGCAATCAGGTCGGTGACCGCAACGCCTTCGGTGCCGGGGTATGTATACCAGGGACCGGCATAGGCTGCGACCTGGGCATGGGCAACTTTGGCGTTGGCATTTTTTTCGTAGTAGGCGCCGAGATATTTGGCATCATCCAGGACGATTTTATTGGCAGGGGCGTAGCCGGTATTCTCGACGATAATTTTCTGTCCTTCCGGGCCGGTAACAAAAGCGATGTACTTCCAGACAGCTTGTTGTTTTTCCTTGTCGTCGGTCAGCATTACGATGGCGGAGCCACCGGTAGGGAAATAGACATTTTCTTTGGCGACAACCGGGGTACCCAGAACCGTTACATCAAATTTACCTGCCGCGCCTTCTTCAAATCTTTTCAACAGAGATGAAGATTCAAAGAACATACCGAGCGTACCGGCAGGGAACGCCTGACGTGCATCGTTCTGGGTCATTGAAGACATTCCGCCTTCTGTTGCAAATCTTCTGTAAAGCCCCGCTGCTGTAAGACCTGCTTCACTGTCAAAAGTGATATCGGTTTCGTCCTCATTTAACGGTCGTCCACCGTGAGCTCCCAACAATGACTGGAAACGCCAGTCATGGCGGTCGATCCAGATCCCTTCAATATTATCACCCAGTGCATCAATCTTGGCAGCAAGTTTAATGATACCGTCAAAATCGGTCGGGAAATTATCCATCGAGCCGCCGGCTTTTCTGACCAGATCCGGATTTACGTACAGTACCATGGTGGATGCTGAGGTTCCGAGTGCATGCTGGGTATTCTTAAATGATCCCAGGGATAACAATGCAGGGGTGTAGCCTGCAGCCAGCTTGTCTTCAGGTAGAAATTGGTCAAGAGGCTTGGTTAAACCGCGATCTTCCAGGATGCGCCATCGGTTCAAACCGACATAGGCGACATCGGGGGCAGTACCGGAAACGGCTTCCCTCAAAAGGCGCTGAAC
>PDQQ01000013.1 GCA_002747825.1 Deltaproteobacteria bacterium | reverse complement strand
ATTTTGGCTCTGGGGTGATTGGTTTTTTACACTCTAACCCACGTTGGCAAGGATGGCAGGTCTTTCTCATCTCTTAATGACTACAAACATTATGTCTAGTATATTCTTGTGATATTCTATACAATCGAAAAACAGCTCCTCCGTTGGCTTCAACACCTTCATGTTGTCTATTTGTTTGGGTAGCAACAGTATTTCCAAAAAATAAGCTGATAATTGTAATGTCGACGAATACTTTTTTCAGCAGAGGCTCACGAACCATGTAATGCTGGGCGCTACAACTTGGGTCTTTTTTTAAGATCCTGATCTTGTCTCACTGAGATTTTTTTCCTATAGTTTTCCTGTTAAGGTGATTTTCATAGTGAATTTACCCCGGATGTTTTTGAGTGAAAAGATGATTACGCTGGATAATACTACCATACAAATCTTTGGAAAGAAGCTGTTTGATTCTGTGGATTTGTCTGTTTATCCAGGAGAGAAGGTTGTTATCACAGGGCCTTCGGGTTGTGGTAAGAGCTCTCTTTTGAGAAGTATTCTTGGCGGGATCCCGTTGGCTGCTGGAACCATCACTGTACACGGGCTCGAACTCTGTGCCCGAAACGTTGGGAAAATACGGGCACAGACAAGCTATGTGGCACAGGAACCCTTGTTGGGGATGGAAATTGTAAGGGATGCTCTGCTCTTACCATTTACCTATACCACACATAAAAAGAAGAGGCCGTCGGAGAAAACGGTGCAGGCGACCTTGACCTCTTTGGGGCTTTCTGTTGACGTGCTTTGCAAAACCTGCAAAAAACTTTCAGGAGGAGAAAAACAACGACTATCCATTGCCCGCGCTCTTTTGCTCGGAAACAAGCTTTTTCTTGCCGATGAGATAACCTCGGCCCTCGATCAGGACAATAAGATCAGGGTTGTTGAGACGATTTTGCAAAGCGAGTTGACAATTCTTTCGGTCTCCCATGATTCTGAATGGATAGAAGCCTGCGACAGGATGATGAGGATTGTTGACCAAACCTTGGTAGAACTATAGAGATCGTTATGATTAACTTGTCCTGGTATTCCTTCATCTGGATTTACCTGTTGCTGTTTATTCCACTTACTATCTTTTATATCTTCAAAATTACCCTTGTTCGGGAATCGATTGAAGCTGTTTTGCGCATGACTGTGCAGCTGCTGCTTGTTGGCCTGTACCTGAAGTTCATTTTTAAACTGAACAATATATGGCTGACCCTGCTGTGGATTGTTATCATGCTCTTTGTTGCCAACTTTTCTGTTCTCGGCAAAACAGAGCTGAGAAGATCTCTGTTCTTTTGGCGTACCCTTTGGGGGTTGTCGGTGAGTACTCTTCTTGTGACCTGCTGGTTTATTGGTGTGGTTATCGGACCGGAGCCCCTGTACGATGCCCGATATGCGATACCGGTCATGGGTATAGTCCTTGGTAATTGTATGCGCGGTAATGTCTTGAGCCTTGAGCGATTTTACAGCGAGTTGCGGTCGAAGGAAGAGGAGTATATGACCCAGGTGTATCTTGGTGCAAGCCTGCGTGAGGCTGTTGTTCCTTTTTTACGCAACGCGGTGCGTGCTGCAGCAAATCCCAGTTTGGTGTCCATTGCCACTACAGGCATTGTCTCTTTGCCGGGGATGATGACCGGGCAGATTCTGGGTGGTTCTCCGCCAATGCAGGCAATCCTTTACCAGATTGCGATTATGATCTGTATATACGCTGCGATAGTTCTCTCTACTATCTGTAACATTCTTCTCAGTCTTCATATCGCCTTTGATGACCATCTGCGTCTTAGAGCAGATATTTTTAGAGAGATGGCCAAAAGCTTAACGTAATAAAGATCCCCCTGGAGAAAGTTCTATTTTTCAGGAGTTGGTAATATCAGACGTTGAGAAAAAGTGTAATATCCCTATAGATGAACAGAGTAAGCAGGAAATGATCCCGCCGTAACTAAAAGGGGGCTTTGACGCTTTAGAAAAAGTTCAGCAAACCATAAAACTGCAAATTTGAGCACTCCAACGATTGGTATGAGATCCGAGGCTTGACAATACATTTGGCCACCTCCCGTGTAAGTCATGTCAGTCCAAAAACAGGGTTTGGCATTGGCAAAGACTGGCACAAAAGATATTCTCTGTACACGTGAACAACAACATTGAACCGTCTTTTCGAAAGAAAAGTCTTATTGCACTTGAAAGGCCTGTGATGCGTACTTATTGTAACAGTCTCTAAGAAGATTTGACGGCTGCAGGGGATTGATATTTTCAGGTTGATAGAGTAGCGTGGCGAGTTCACCTATATCCTCTGACGGTTCTCTCTTTTTGGGCGTTTCTGGGGAGCTTGAGACGCTGGTCTTGACTCCTCTGTTTTTTTGTGCATAAGATGACATGTTGACCATGATTTGTTCACCCGAATCGTAAATGGCCTGTCGTGTGGATTCTGTGCGGTGGAACCGTCTTTTTCCCGGAGTATATCAATCAAGTCCAAGGAGTCGTTATCACGTGTTGCCTGAACTTAAAGAAAACCTTCTGAAAGCTGGAAAACAGGAAGGCTGTATCAGTTTTGATGATCTCAACGAATTGCTTCCTGATGACATAAAGGATCCGAACCAGATTGAATCCATCTTTAACTTTCTTGGTGCCCATTCCATTGAGATCGTAACCGTTGAGGAAAATGGTGAAAGGAGGACCCTGTCCGGAGAGGTCTGGAAGAAAGGGACTTCTGAGGCTGCCAGTGCGCCAAAGGATTCGCAGATAAGCGTTACCGACGAGGACTCCCACGAGGCCGAAGAGACAACGACAACCTACCTGCGCGAGATGGGGCGGTTTGATCTGTTGACCACCCAGGAGGAGGCAAAATACAGCAAAACCATACGCCAGGGTTTTGAGGCGATTATCATAGCCATCCGTGAGGACACCTCCGGTGTAAAAGAGCTTGATTTGCTGCGGGAGCGTATCGACCTGTGGGAAAAACGGGACCCGACCCTCAAACCCAAAAAACAGCAGCTCAATTATATGCGTTATAAGGTAATGAATGCTGCGAAAAAATACCCAGAGATCAGAACCCTCTTCGAACTACAGACTAAACTCGAGGCCTATAGCCGGTCGATAGAAGTTGCCAAGGATACGATGATCCGGGCCAACTTACGACTCGTCGTCTCCATTGCCAAGAGATATATGAACCAGGGGTTGACCCTTGCCGATTTGATACAAGAAGGCAACCTTGGGC
This sequence comes from Deltaproteobacteria bacterium, assembly GCA_002747825.1. Classification (GTDB taxonomy): domain Bacteria; phylum Desulfobacterota; class Desulfobulbia; order Desulfobulbales; family Desulfocapsaceae; genus Desulforhopalus_A. The sequence goes on along the minus strand of PDQQ01000013.1, from coordinate 99,595 downwards.
TGATGAGGGCGGTTTTTCGCTTCGATTATACGAAGGGAAACAAGTTCTCCACCTATGCCAGCTGGTGGATCCGCCAGGCGATTACGCGTGCGATTCTCGACAAGACAAGAACCATCAGACTGCCAGTCCACTTTTTGGAATTGCGCAGCCAGTTTTTCAAGGCCTTTTACGCCCTCTTTAAGGAACTGGGCAGGGAGCCGACCCCCCTTGAGATCTCAGAGGCCACCAGCCTGCCGATGGACAAGATCCTCTCTATTCTGGAAGCCTCACGGGAGCCTATCTCTCTTGAGACTCCGGTCGGTGATGATGATTCGACCCTCGGTGATTTCTTGGAGAATCAGGAGTCTCAATCACCCTATGACGCAGTGCAGACGCGGGAACTCTCCGGACGGGTAAACGATATTCTTGAGACCCTTGGTGAGCGCGAGGAGAAAATTATACGCCTGCGTTTTGGCATCGGTGAGAAGGCCGAATATACCCTTGAGGAGATTGGTAAACTGTTCAATGTCTCAAGGGAGCGTATCCGCCAGATTGAAAAGAAGGCCCTCAACCGTTTGCGTCATTCCAGTCGACGGGATAAGCTGAAGTTTTTTATCGATTGACCTGTTTGCAGCAAAAGCCGGAATCTCCCGGTTCTTGCTGTTTCTAGAGACTCTTTTATCTAAAAGATTGGTGAAATCAAGTGCTTTTATCTGATAAATGCGTGCCTTTCTGTTCGTCTCCTACAACAGGTGGGGTTGAAATGAGGCAAGTCTGTCCATTTATTACATCTGTCATTAGCTTTAAAAGTTCACAAAGGTTGGGAAAATAAGAATGTATAATAAGGAAAAAGTATAATGATTTCTTATGCAGGAAAATCAATTCAGGGTCTGAAAACGATAAAAAATCGTTTTAGAAATAGATTCCGCAGTCAAAATGATAAAAAAAATATTGTGGAATACTTGGCCGAAAAAAAAATTAAAAAACTGCATATTGGATGTGGCAGAAACTTTCTGGATGGTTGGCTAAATTCTGACCTTTCCCCCAACTCTCAAGATATTATAAGTATTGATGCGACAGCGCCATTTCCTTTTAAAAATGAGACATTTGACTATATTTTTAGTGAACACATGATTGAACACATCTCATATCCAAATGGTCTGTTAATGTTAAATGAATGCTATCGTATATTAAAAAATAGTGGAGCAATAAGAATATCTACCCCTGATTTGTTTTTTTTAATTGATCTTTATGGAGATAAAAAAACAAAATTGCAGGAGGATTATATTAAATGGGCTACAGATAATTTTGTAAAATATGCCCCTTGTTATGACAGCATATTCGTTATTAATAATTTTGTGAGAGATTGGGGGCACTTGTTTATTTATGATGAGAAAACGCTCCGGGCGTCCTTGAAAAGTGCTGGGTTTAAAAATGTTGTTAGATGTAATTTAAATGAAAGCGCCAATGAAGCCTTATGCGGTCTAGAGAATGAAAATAGAATGCCGGAGGGTTTTTTAAAGCTAGAGTCTATAACCCTGGAAGGAGAAAAATAAAAAGGTCAGGGCTAGGAATTTGTCGGATTTAAATGTATTTAGCGACAGCAAACGAAACATACCTAACCGGCTTATCGCGCTGCTTTCACAATATTATTGTTGACAGAGGCATATTTTGCAAAATTATATGTAATTTTAATAAGTAAAACTCCGACAGCCTCCTAGAGATTGTTTTATCTAAAAGATCGATGAAATCGAGTGCTTTTCTGTTCGTCTCCTACAACAGGTTGTGCTGAAAGGAGGTAAGTAAGGCGGTACAGCCGTTGCCTCTGTTGAAGGCCAAGAGAGCATAGAAACTATTTATGGACACAAACTCCCTACTCATTGTTTTATCTATCCACGCATTAGCTCTTATTTTGCCAGGCCCTGATTTTGTCATTGTAACCAAGCTTTCAGCTGTTAACGGAAGAAAATCGGGAATAATTGCTGCCTTGGGTATTTCTACAGCAATTGGATTCTATGTGTTCGTATGTGCCCTTGGGGTATCTGTCGTGCTGTCGGCTCTGCCCTTTCTTTCAACGCTTATTACCTATGCCGGTACAATTTATTTAAGTTGGCTTGGTATAAAATGTCTGTTTTCAAAAGGTGAAATTCTGACGCAAACGGTTCAAATCAACAAGAGCAAGGCATATCTCACTGGTTTTTTGACAAATATCCTTAATCCAAAGGCAATGCTCTATTTTGGGTCGGTTCTCCCTCAGGTTCTTAAGCCACACGCTTCCACGTCAGAGACAGCCGCAGTACTTCTGCTTCTTTGTCTGGAGTCTTTTCTCTGGTTCAGTTGTGTCGCTTTTGTATTTTCCTCGAGCAGCGTTCTATCGTGGCTCAAAGGTCGTCTGGTCTGGTTTGAACGGGTAATTGGTATTATTCTTATCAGTTTAGCGGTTAAATTAGCAGTTTCGACGCGTCGCTAAGCTCCACACAGAATCATCAAGACAAACCTGTTCACCATCAGGATCGTTGTGTACCTGTGGTATCTCTCGTTTTACTCTTGTGTATATCGCCAAGTGTTGCCTGACTTGATTGATAACTCTTCGCGTGTCTCCTCCAACCTGATTTTCAGATTCAGCAGAGACACATATTGTAAGATACTGCTCTTTCACTTTTTGGGGTGTTCTTTCAGAAAAATTCGGGTATTTTTACGAAATCCAGGTGGCATGAACAAAAGCTTGAGTGCTGAAAATGGCTTCTGTGGCTTTTTCTCTTCAGGTCACGAAACTGAACTTGTTACTGCCGCCAGTGACCTCAGCGTTGTATCGGGACATCGGTCTAAAAAACATCATTTTACGAGAACAGGGAAACGATCATGACAGACGTTGTACAACATACAGATTTTCCGGGTCTTATCTTAACGCATAGAGGAAAGGTTCGTGATATGTATGAAATTCCTGGACATGAACAGATGTTGTTGATGGTCGCCTCCGATAGGATTTCCGCCTATGATGTGGTGATGGATGATCTGATCCCCGGAAAAGGTGCCGTACTCACCGAATTATCTCTTTTCTGGTTCGATCTGCTCGGCGATATTGTCGAGAATCATCTCATCACTGCTTCGGTCGACGACTATCCCGCCGAATGTCAGCCCTACAGGGAGCAGCTGCAGGGGCGTTCTATGCTGGTGAAAAAGACCCAACCTCTTTCCGTAGAATGTATCGTTCGCGGTTATATCTCCGGTTCGTTCTGGAGCGCGTACAAGAAAAATACCAACGTCTGCGGGTTTCAGCTGCCTGAAAATATGCTCGAGTCAGAGCAGTTTCCCGAAATCCTCTTTACCCCATCGACAAAGGCCGCGATAGGCAACCATGACGAGAATATATCGATGGCGGAAATGCAGCGGATTGTTGGGGAGGAGCGGGCCGAAAAGATAGCCGATATTGCCAAGGCCCTATACGAGCGCGCTGCGGATTATGCCCGGGGCAGAGGGATTATCATTGCCGATACAAAGTTTGAGTTCGGAGAGGTTGCAGGAAAACTCATACTGATTGATGAGGTGCTCACGCCTGATTCTTCGCGTTTTTGGCCCGTAGACGCCTATGCTCCGGGACGCTCGCAGCCGAGCTTTGACAAGCAGTTCCTCAGGGATTATCTCTCTGGCCTCAGCTGGGATAAGACCCCGCCACCACCGCCATTGCCTGCCGAGATCATTGCCAAGACCAGGGCCCGGTATCAGGAGGCGAAAAAAAGAATTTGTAACGACTCATCTGCAGTCTTGCTCTGAACAAGACGGAACCCTTTGTGCAGCTTCTCCATTGACTGGTACATGGTATGGGTATTGAAAACACAGACCAGCATCCCGAAAAACAGGCTCTGACCGAACACTTGCGTGAGCTGCGTTCCTGCCTGATCATCTCTTTTGTCGCTGTTTTTGTCGGCTTTTGTCTGTCGTATAGCGTCATCCGCCCGATTGGCACCTGGTTCTTTCAGCCGCTTACCGAGGTGCTGCCCGAACAGACCTCCTTGATTTTTACATCCTACCAGGAAGGGTTTTTTTTTATCTAAAGCTCGCCCTGGTCTCCGGCATACTTCTCGGAAGTCCGGTGGTTTTCTCCCAGATCTGGCGCTTCGTCTCCCCGGGCCTGTTTAAACACGAAAAACGGGTTCTTGTCCCCTTTGTCAGTCTGTCAACCCTGTGTTTTCTCGGGGGAGCCGCCTTTGGATATTTTGTGGTTTTTCCTCCGGCATTCAAATTTCTGGTCGGATATAACAACGAATATCTTACCTCGCTTCCTGCGGTGAGCGAGTATTTTACCCTTGCAACCAGGCTGTTGCTGGCCTTTGGGGTTATTTTTGAGATGCCGCTTTTTATGGTATTTCTTGCAAAAATTGGTCTTATTGACGATGCCTTTCTCGCCAGAAACAGAAAATATTCGATTCTTATCAACTTTATTATTGCTGCGATCCTTACCCCGACTCCGGATATCGTTAACCAGATGATGATGGGGATTCCCCTGGTTCTCCTCTATGAAGTGAGTGTTGTGGCGGTACGGGTTTTTGGTCGGAAAGGCTTTGCCGGTTTTGTCGATCTGCCCGCACAAGAAGACAACGAATAAAGCCAATCTTGGCTGGATTTGTCGTCTTGTCTGCAGTATTATTGCAGAGGTCAGTTTTCTGCCTTGCCCTGAACGTTTGCTGAAAGGTGGCAGCTGAAAATAGTACAGGTGAAGTCGAAGAGCTATGGTCTTTGTACCACTGATGGAGGATATATGATGCAAGATTCTGATTTTGAGAAGCTGATACAAACCGGAAGACCACCCAATATTGTTCGCTGTTTTCCCCATTCAAAGGCATTGCTGGTCAGCGGCAAGGTTATTGACCAGGCCCTCACCGCCAAAGGCGGGGCCATGACCATTGCGGCAAATGGCAGAAACAGTCTGGTTATCCGTGGTGCCCTGCGGGCCGCCGAGCGGGCCGATGCCTGTCTGCTCATCGAGATAGCCCGTTCCGAGTGCAGCTATTGTCCGGTGAATTTTTTTAACATAGCCCGCATGGTGGACAGCTTCTGCAATGAGATGGGAATAACGGTGCCTGTCGCTATTCATGCTGACCACTATGGGATCAAGAGTGAGGATGATATTCCATATGCAAAGATGGAGATCCCTTCGCTGTTTGATGCCGGAATAACCTCGATTGCCGTTGATGCCTCGCATATGCCAGATGATAAGAATCTTTTGGCCAACATTGCGCTCGCCGAATATATTCCGGGCTGGGCGGGACTTGAAACCGAGGTCGGCGAGATAAAGGGCACTCAGGGGTTGTCGACGGTTGATGACGCCACCTATCTTATCAAAGGGCTCAACAGCAGGGGTATTCTGCCTGATTGGATTGCCCTCAATAACGGTTCTTCGCATGGGCTGGAGGCGAGCGGCAGTGGTATTCAGGTGGAATTGACCGCAGAGATTCACAGACATCTGCAAGACTACGGTGTCTCCGGTGCCCAGCATGGGACATCGGGCAATAATTCTGACCGGCTGCGTGCTATCGGCGCCCAGACCAATACCACAAAGGCCAATGTGGCAACGGCACTGCAGATGGTCTCCTGGGGGCTTGAGGTAAACGACTATGGTAATGCCATCCAGGATGCAGAGGGTAATTTTGTCAAGAAAAAAGGCGAAGGTGTCAGCGAAGCAACCTGGGAGAAGATGGTACGTCATGCGGCAGACGCCGGCTGGAAGGGCGGCGATTACAAGAAGCTGAATCTGCCTTTTGAGACCACGATCCTTGCCCAGGAACGGGCCGTACGAGAGCGGATGGTTGCCAGGGTCGAGGACTTTGTCTACCAGATGCTCACCGAGGTCTTTCACGCTGACGGTACCGCAACCCTCGGGAAGGAACTGCTTCTTGCGGCCGGAACCTATGACCTGGGATCTAAGGGCAGACAGATAGAGGACCCCGCAGACTGGACTGTGGAAAAGATAATTGAAAAGGCCAGGCATCTTGATGTGGACAAAGGGCCTGAAGGCGACTTTGACGATTAGCCTGGATTTCTGATGGGCGGACTATTGCTGTTATGCTGGTGAGTTTTGCTGGCGTCAAAGAGTAATTTCAACGGGAAGAGAAAGCAGGAATGGATGGCATAAACACGGTGCTTATTACCGGCGCAGCCGGTTTTATCGGCGCTCATCTGGCGCGGCGGCTGATCGATGCTGGTGCCGAGGTCGTGGGGCTGGACAACGTCAACGATTATTACGATCCAAGGCTCAAGCTTGACAGGATGGCCGCCCTTGCCGAAGGCGAGCGGTTTCGGCATATTCCTCTGGATATCTCCGATCGGCAGGCGATCGAGACTCTGTTTCAGGAGAACAGCTTTGATGTTGTCGTCAACCTTGCGGCCCAGGTCGGGGTTCGTTATTCGATCCAGAACCCGCATTCATATGTCGATTCCAATCTGGTCGGCTTTGCCAATCTCCTCGAGGGGTGTCGGCATTCGGGGGTGAGGCATCTCGTCTATGCCTCGTCGAGCTCTGTATATGGGGCAAATACCTCGATGCCTTTTTCTGTGCATGACAATGTTGACCACCCGGTTTCGCTGTATGCCGCCTCGAAAAAGGCAAACGAGCTTATGGCACATACCTACAGCCATCTGTACCGGCTGCCAACCACCGGTCTACGCTTTTTCACCGTATATGGGCCGTGGGGACGGCCGGATATGGCGCTTTTCCTGTTCACCAAGGCAATTCTCGAAGACAGGCCGATCGATGTCTTCAACCGTGGAGAGATGCAACGGGATTTTACCTATATCGATGATATCGTCGAAGGCCTTGTAAGGGTGGTTGGCAAGATCCCTGAGGGAAATCCAGACTGGAGTGGAGACAGGCCGGATCCGGCGACCTCCTATTGTCCGTATCGCATCTATAATATAGGCAATAACAATAAGGAACGGCTGTTGCGCTATATTGAGGTACTTGAGGAGTGTCTGGGGAAAAAGGCGAAGAAGAATCTTTTACCGATGCAGCCCGGGGATGTACCTGCAACCTATGCCAACGTCGATGACCTGGTTGTCGATCTTGACTACAGACCTTCGACGAGCCTGGAGTTCGGGATCGAGCAGTTTGTCGACTGGTACAAAGGCTATTTCCGGGTCGCGTAGCGGCTGCTGCCTTTGTGGGTCGTTACGACTCCGAGAGAAGCTCCTTTGCCTCTCTGACAATGGCCGCAGCGTCGATTGCGCTGCTCTCCCACAGGGCCTTTTGTGGTCCGTGTTCTACAAAAACGTCGGGATGCCCGAGGAGTCTGGTCTTTATCCCGAAAACATTTCTTTGGCTGAGCATCTCGACCACCGAGCTGCCGAAACCGCCCAGTCGGCTGTTGTCTTCAACGGTGACAAGATGACCGGTTTTTCTCGCCCAGTGCTCTATAAGCTCTGCATCAAGGGGCTTGATAAATCTCGGATTGATCACCGCCGCCTCTATTCCTTCCTCCTCGAGTGTTTGTGCCGCGGCAAGGGCCGCATACACCCGGTTGCCAACCGGCAGCAGCAGCACGTCACCGCCCTCGCGCAGCGTCTCCCCCTTACCGATCGGAATCGTCTGCAGGGCATCCTTTGCGCTCATGGCGACATCTTCTGCCGATCCACGCGGGTAGCGGACGGCGGAAGGTCCTTCGTGCTCTATTGCGGTATAGAGCATATGCTGCAGCTCTTCCTCGTCCTTGGGCGCCATTATCACCATATTCGGGATAAAGCGCAGAAAGCTGAGGTCAAACACCCCGTGGTGGGTCGGCCCATCCTCGCCGACAACACCGGCCCTGTCTATGGCCAGGGTGACCGGGAGGGCGGGAATACAGATATCGTGAATGATCTGGTCCAGGGCCCGCTGGAAAAAGGTCGAGTAGATAGCGACCACCGGATGCATACCTTCTGAGGCCAGACCTGCTGCAAAGGTCACCGCGTGTTGCTCGGCAATCCCGACATCGAAAAATCGCTCGGGAAACTCCTCGGCAAAACCGACCAGCCCGGTTCCCGATACCATTGCCGCAGAGATAGCAACGATCTTTTCGTTGTTGCGGGCCAGCTCTGTGATTGTATCTCCAAAAACCTTGGTGTAGCTGATCGGCCCGTTTGACTTGGCCAGCTCACCGCTCTCAACGGAAAAGGGGCCAACACCATGGAATATATCAGGATTTTCCTCAGCGGGGAGATAGCCCTTGCCCTTTCGGGTAAGGATATGCATCAGGGTTGGTCCCTGTGAGGTGTCGCGTACCGTCTCCAGGGTTTCCAGTAAATCTTCGAGGTTATGGCCGTCAATGGGGCCGATATAGTTGAATTTGAAGGCCTCAAATAACATGCCGGGGGTAAAAAAGCTCTTGAAGGACTCCTCACTCTTGCGCAGGATATTCAAGATGTTTTCACCGATACCAGAGATATTCCCCAGCTTTTCCACGAGATGGTCTTTTACCCGCCGCATGGTCTTGCCGCTCAGTTTTCGGCTGAGAAAGCTCGACAAGGCGCCGACATTGGGTGAGATTGACATCTCGTTGTCGTTGAGTATGACGATCAGATCCTTGTCGAGATGCCCGGAGTGGTTGAGCGCTTCAAAGGCCATACCCGCGGTCATCGAACCGTCACCAATCACGGCAATGGCCCGGCCTGTCTCACCTTTGATCAGTTTGGCGAGGGTTATGCCGGAGGCGGCGGAGATAGAGGTTGAGCTATGACCGGTCTCAAAGGCGTCGTAGCAGGATTCCTTCCGCTTTGGAAAACCGCTCATTCCCTTGTGCTTTCTGAGGGTTTTGAATTCCTTCTGCCGTCCGGTCAGAAGTTTATGGGCATAGGCCTGATGTCCCACATCCCAGATAATCTTGTCCGAAGGGGTGTTAAACACAGAGTGCAGGGCAATGGTGAGCTCGACGACCCCCAGACTTGGCGCCAGATGGCCGCCATTTTTTGAGACGGTATGGATAATGGTGTCGCGGATATCCTGGGCAAGTCTTTCCAGTTGTTTGAGATCCAGCGCCCTGATGTCGGCAGGACTCTGTATCTGGTCGAGTATCGTTTTGGGGATGTCGGTTTGCGGTGTTGGCATAAGAGTCATTGCAATATGTATCCAAGACTCGGATCGGAGCGAGAAGGGCCTGTCTCGAAGATCCTGATTCCGTTTTGTGTTGTGTCTGTCAGGCTGCCTTTTACAAACAGTTGATTCCTGACAGCAGATTAATTACTGCGTGTAAAGATATATTCGGCCAGCGCACGCAGGGGGGCCGCCGAATCGTCAAAGATCTGAAGACAGGATATGGCCCGGGTAACGGCCTCCTGCGCCTTTTTTCTTGTTTCTTCCACACCAAAAAAAACCGGGTAGGTGGCCTTACCCCGTTCGGCATCCGAACCGACGGCCTTGCCGAGTTCGGCCGCGCTCGAGGTGACGTTGAGCAGATCGTCGACAATCTGGAAGGCCAGCCCGATCTGATCACCATAGTCGGTAAGGGCTGCAATCTGCCTGTCATCGGCTTTGGCGCCAAGAGCACCCGATACAACGGCGGCGGTGATAAGGGCCCCTGTTTTATGTTTGTGAATGGTCTGCAGGGTGGAAAATTCAACCGTGCTGTTTTCACAGAGAAGATCAAGGCTCTGTCCGCCAACCATCCCGATGGGGCCGGCTGCCCTGGCGATCACCTGAATGATCTGCAGGCGCTGCTCCGGGCCGAGAGCGCCGCGGCTGCTGTCTGCCAGAAGTTCGAAGGCCCAGGTGAGCAGCCCGTCACCGGCAAGAACAGCCTGTCCATCGCCAAAAAGTATATGGTTGGTTGGTTTTCCGCGCCGAAGAGCGTCGTCGTCCATGGCCGGCAGGTCATCGTGGATCAGCGAATAGGTGTGAATGCACTCGAGCGCACAGGCGGTGGGCAGCATCAGCCGAGCGGTCTCTGCCGATCGATCAACGGCCTCGGCTGCGGCAAGGCAAAGGATCGGGCGCACTCTCTTGCCGCCGGCAAACAGACTGTAGCGCATCGCCTCAATGTGTTTGGCAAACGGGCCTTCTGTCCCGGGCATCAAATCCCTGAGCCCCTGCTCGACAAACAGGCGTTTGCTTTCCAGATATTGTTTAATGTCCACGATCTTCCCCGTCAAAGGCTTGGCTCTCCTGTTGTGTCTCTTTTTCCAGGAGTATCTCCACCTTGGCCCTGGCCTCGGAGAGCTGTTCCGCGCAGAAGGTTGCCAGCTGGATACCCTCGTCAAACTTTTTGAGACTGCTTTCCAGGCTCAGGTCGCCGTCTTCGAGCTGTTCGGTTATCTTTTCCAGCTTACTGAGTGCCGATTCAAAGGTTTTTGAGGCCATAACAGAAAATCTCTCGGGTAAAAGAAAGGCGGCCCAGCTCTTTTTTGCAACAGGTCTTCGTTCATCCGGTGGCTGTTGCTGAAAAATAGACAAACGGCCTTTTTTCCTGATTTTGTGGTTTTAGGGCGGCGAAGTAAATTGTTGTTGTATGCTTTCTAAAATAGAGTTTTTACTGTATTGGTATGCTGAAAGACTGCTGCCTGTTTATCTGAGACGGTGTGCAGACGGTCAGTTTCTGACAATCAGCGCACAGTGGTATATATTACGAACGCCTCAGGATGTCGAGGGGAAAAGAGCGATCTTCCGCTGCTGAATGTTTTTTACACTCCTCTGCTTTTTTGGTTATTGTAGAAATGATAAAGACGATTGCGAAATTTACAAGCTGGCTGGAGGTTGAAAAGGGCTATTCCCTGCATACCATAAATGGATATGAGAGGGATCTCAAGGAGTTGTATGCGGGGCTTTCCGAGGATATCTCTGTCCAGGACATTGATGCGCCGATGATACGCAAATATATTGCCGGGCTGCGGAAAAACAGTGCGGCCACTGTTGCCAGAAAGCTCTCTGCCCTGCGTACCTTTTTTCGCTTTTGTCTGCAAAGAAAATACCTGGCCGTTGATCCGGTGGCCTCGATTACAGGGCCAAAGGTCGGCTCATATATCCCGGTATTTTTAACCGTTGACGAGGTTTTTGCACTGCTCGAGGCACCCTCTGCAAAAGATTCCTTTATGGCCCGGGACAGGGCGATTCTTGAACTGCTCTATTCCACTGGAATACGGGTTTCAGAGCTCGTTTCCAGAGACCTGGCCGATCTTGATTTAGGCGAAGAAATGCTTAGGGTACGGGGCAAAGGGAACAAGGAGCGTCTTGTGCCGGTTGGCGCACCGGCCCTTGAGGCGGTCCGCGGCTGGTTCGGCTCCCGAACCCAGATTCTTGAAAAACGGGCCGCGCGCGGTAGAGAGGTCGATCAGAGTCCCCTGTTTGTCAACGGAAGAGGGGGGCGCATATCCGTTCGCAGTGTCGAACGAATGGTTCGCTGTTATGGGGAGCGGGCGGGGATCCTGCAGGCTGTCACTCCCCATGCCCTGCGCCACTCCTTTGCGACGCATCTTTTGGAGATGGGGGCTGACATGCGCTCTGTTCAGGAGCTTTTGGGGCATGCAAGTCTGTCAACGACCCAGCGGTATACCCATCTCAGCCTTGATCATCTCTCCGATGTCTACGACAAGGCGCATCCCCTGGCGCAAAAAAGCTGATACAGCCGGGGTACCTGGGATTCGACTATAGCTGAGATCAATAAAAAAAAGAAAAAATATGAAATTTCGATCGACAACCATTATTGCGGTACGGCACAAGGGCCAGGTGGCAGTTGCCGGAGACGGTCAGGTCTCTCTGGGCAACACGGTGATGAAACATAACGCCAGGAAAGTGCGAAGGCTCTACCACGACCAGGTGGTGACCGGTTTTGCCGGTGCCACGGCCGATGCCTTTACGCTGTTTGACAAACTCGAACAGAAACTCGAACAGTTTCACGGGAATCTGCTGCGGGCCTCGGTTGAGCTGGCAAAAGAGTGGCGGACCGACAAGTATCTCAGACGATTGGAGGCGATGCTGATCGCTGTCAACAAGGAGCACAGCCTGTTGCTTTCCGGCTCTGGTGACGTGATCGAAGGAGATGAGGGGATCCTTGCCATAGGTTCCGGCGGTCCATACGCCCAGGCCGCTGCTCTGGCACTGATCCGCCATAGCCCCCTGGATGCCGAAGAGATATGCCGAGAGGCCTTGACCATTGCCGGAAATATCTGTGTCTTTACCAATAACTCTATACTCGTTGAGAAGATATGATGCCGAATCTGTCGTTTACCCCGAAAGAGATACTTGCAGAACTCGATAAATATATCGTTGGACAGGCCGAGGCCAAGCGCTCCGTGGCCATCGCCCTGAGGAATCGCTGGAGAAGAAGACAGGTCCCATCGCCGTTGCGCGAAGAGATCGCGCCGAAAAATATTATCATGATAGGCCCGACCGGTGTCGGCAAGACCGAGATCGCCAGACGTCTGGCGGCCCTTGCCCAATCGCCCTTTATCAAGGTTGAGGCCTCCAAATATACAGAAGTTGGCTACGTCGGGCGTGATGTTGAGTCGATGATTCGGGATCTGGTCGAACTTGCCATTGCGATGGTGAAAAAGCAGGAAGAAGAGAGGATACGGGGGCTTGCCGAGGCAAGTGCCGAGGACAGGATTCTTGATATCCTGCTGCCGCATGGCGCCGTTGCTGCCGGCCCATCGGGAAAGGACTCTTTTTCGATGTCCTCTGCCGATCTGCCTGTGCAGAGAGAGGTGCAGGCCAATGAAAACTCCACCCGGGAGAAGTTTCGCAAAATGCTGCGAGAGGGCCGTCTTGATGACCGGGAAATAGAGGTTGAGGTGAGCGATAGTCCAGCAAAACCAATGGTTGAGATCCTCACCACCTCCGGTATGGAGGATATGCAGTCAAGTCTGCAGGATGCCTTTGGTAAGTTTTTCCCGAAAAAGAAAAAAGTCAGAAAAATGAAGATGCAGGAGGCCGTGGCAGCCGTTACCAAAGAGGAAGCTGAAAAACTGATAGATTACGACAAGGTGATCCAGGAGGCCCTGAAACGCACCGAACAATCAGGCATCGTTTTTCTCGATGAAATCGACAAAATCGCCTCAAAGGGAGGTGCGGGCAGCGGTCCCGAGGTCTCAAGAGAAGGGGTGCAGCGGGATCTGCTGCCCATTGTCGAAGGGGCAACGGTGAACACCAAGCATGGTATGGTAAAAACCGATCATATCCTGTTTATCGCCAGCGGTGCCTTTCATCTGAGCAAGCCGTCTGATCTGATCCCCGAACTGCAGGGGCGGTTTCCGATCAGGGTCGAGTTGCAATCGCTGGGCAAGGAGGAGTTTGTACGCATTCTCACCGAACCCGAAAATGCGCTGGTCAAACAGTATGTGGCCCTTATGGAGACAGAGGAGGTAGAGCTGGTTATCGAAGATGATGCGATTGAGGAGATTGCCGCCATTGCCGTTGAGGTCAATGAAAAGACCGAGGAGATAGGGGCACGAAGGCTGCATACCGTTATGGAGCGAATGCTTGACAACCTTTCCTTTGATGCCTCGGAGCGCAAGGGAGAGACCTTTGTGGTAACCGCTGAATATGTACGCCGACAGTTGAGCGCAATCGTCAAAGACCAGGACTTGAGCAGATATATCCTCTGAGAGAGGCTTTGAACCGGCTGTAGTGGGTTTCTGCTCGCAGAGAGTAAAGAAGAAGATGGCGGAGCGGACGGGACTCGAACCCGCGACCTCCGGCGTGACAGGCCGGCATTCTAACCAGCTGAACTACCGCTCCAAAGAGAATACTGTTGTGGTGGGCGACACAGGGCTTGAACCTGTGACCCTCGGCTTGTAAGGCCGATGCTCTCCCAACTGAGCTAGTCGCCCATCGTTGTCGACATCTTGAACAGGCAGGCCGCAGCCTTTCTTATAACCAGACTCTGCAGCTTTTGTAGAGGCCTTTCCCGCAGTTGAGTGGGGGCAAAACCTCAAGGTTATTCAGGATGTTTGCGGCGTGATACCCCTGGCGGAGCGGACGGGACTCGAACCCGCGACCTCCGGCGTGACAGGCCGGCATTCTAACCAGCTGAACTACCGCTCCGAAGAGGATATCTGTCCTGTGGTGGGCGACACAGGGCTTGAACCTGTGACCCTCGGCTTGTAAGGCCGATGCTCTCCCAACTGAGCTAGTCGCCCGTTTGACAAATGGTGAGGGACTTTTTACCAGCTTCCCTGGCATACGTCAAGCTAATTATCAGCGGTTAAAGCGGGCCTGTTCTCGCCAACAAGTCCGTAGTCAAGAACCTGATCCATATGGTCGACAACGTGGATGGTCAAGGCCTTGCGTATGCGAAGAGGCACGTCGTTTAAATCACGTTCATTGGCCTTGGGGACAAGCACCTGGGTGATATTGCCCCGTTTTGCGGCGAGGAGCTTTTCGGTCAGGCCGCCGATGGGAAGAACCCTCCCCCGCAGGGTGATCTCACCTGTCATCGCCAGATCGTGTCTTACCGGGGCCTTGATAAGCGCCGAAACAAGGGTGGTGGCGATGGTTATCCCGGCCGAAGGGCCGTCCTTGGGAATTGCCCCTTCGGGGACGTGGATATGGATGTCAAGCGGTTTGTAAAAGTCCTCATCCAGCCCCAGGGCTGCGGCCCGTGAGCGCACATAGCTGAGGGCTGCCTGGGCGGACTCCTGCATGACATCTCCGAGTTTGCCGGTGATGGTCAGTTTACCGGTACCCGCCATAACCGTTGCCTCGATCTGCAGCAGTTCACCTCCGACCTCGGTCCAGGCAAGTCCGGTGGTCAGTCCTATCTCGTCTTTGCTCTCGGCCAGACCGTAACGGTATTTGGCGGTGCCCAGATACTTGCCAACGGACTGCAGGCCGACACGGTATTTCTTTTTTTTGTCTTTCCTTTTCTGACGTTCTCGGGCAATTTTTCGGCAGAGCGAGCCTATGATTCTCTCAAGACTCCTCACCCCTGCCTCCCGGGTATAGAGACGGATGATCTCAAGTACAGCGCCGTCTGTTATACGGATATCGTCTTTTTTGAAACCGTTCTCCTTCAGCTGTTTGGGGATCAGATAATCAAGGGCAATCCTCAGCTTTTCCTCTTCTGTATAGCCCCGTATCTGGATAATTTCCATCCGGTCCTGGAGGGGTACCGGGATGCCGTGCAGGCTGTTTGCCGTGGTAATGAAGAAGACCTGGGAAAGATCGTAATCAAGATCGAGATAATGATCGGCAAAGGCAACGTTTTGTTCCGGGTCGAGAACCTCGAGCAGGGCGGAAGAGGGATCCCCCCTGAAGTCTGTTGACATCTTGTCCACTTCGTCAAGACAGAAAACAGGGTTGCAGGAACCAACCTTTTGCATGGAGTGGATGATCTTGCCGGGCATGGCCCCGATATAGGTCCTTCTATGGCCCCGGATCTCGGCCTCATCGCGTACCCCTCCCAGAGAAAGCCGGGCAAATTTACGTCCCATTGCCCGGGCGATGGATTTGCAGATAGAGGTTTTCCCGACACCGGGCGGGCCGACAAGACAGAGTATCGGGCCCTTGATCTTTTTGACCTGGGCCTGGACAGCCAGATACTCAAGGATCCTCTCTTTGGGTTTTTCCAGACCGTAATGATCCTGGTCGAGGATTTTTTCTGCCTTGTTGATTTCGATCCTCGATCTGGTCTTTTTGTTCCAGGGCAGACTGACAATACAGTCGATATAGTTACGGACCACGGTCGTTTCTGCCGACATCGGCGGCATATTCTTGAGCTTGTTAAACTCCTTCAGGGCCTTCTTCATCGCCGCAAGCGGCATATCCTTATTTTTGATGGTCTCTTCGAGTTCATCCATCTCGCTGAGACCCTTTTCGTTCTGGCCGATCTCCGACTGTATCTCGCGTATCTTTTCTCCGAGATAGTAATCGCGCTGGGTCTTGCCCATACGCACCTTGACCTTGGCGTTGATTTTTTTCTCGATCTCGGCGAGCTCTATCTCTCTGTGCAGTATCTCAAGTATCTTTTCACTGCGCCTGACGATCGGCGGAGTTTCCAGAAGTTCCTGTTTCTCGCCTATTTTGAGCGGAATATGCGAGCAGATGACATTTAACAGTTTATGGGGATTGTCCAGCGCCTGGATCGAGGCAATCGCATCCTTGGAGATCTTTTTGTTGATCTTTGCGTAGCTCTCGAAGGTTTTCTTGAGCCAACGCTCATAGGCGGTTACCGAAGCATCGTCTTCACGCTCGTCGACGCATTTTTCCACCTCAGCCTTGAAAAAATTGTTTTGCAGGATACAAGAGATCACCCTGGCCCGGGTCTTTCCCTCGACAAGGGCCTTGATTGTTCCGTCGGGAAGGCGCAGCAGCTGCATGACACTTGCCAGGGTTCCGTAACCGTAGAGATCCTCAATCGAAGGTATATCAATATTTGAGGTTTTCTGGGTAACCAGCAGGATCTCGGTTTTCTTTTCCATTGCGTCTTCGAGAGCCGCGATGGATGGCTTACGCCCGACTACCAGGGGGGCGACCATATGGGGGAATATTACAAGATCCCTCAACGGCATTATCGGGTACAGTCTTGTCACAATATCTCCTTGGCAAAAAACTTTGCCCGTGAAAAATCCGGGCTAGCCGGCATTACGTTGGTCGTCTGATGTCGTATGATACAAAATTACCGGGTATTCGCCGTCTTTTATCACCTGCTCACTTATCACGCACTCCTCAACATTTTCCATTGACGGCAGATTGTACATTATGCTCAGCATCGCCTTTTCCATAACCGAACGCAGGCCTCTGGCACCGGTTTTCTTCTCGATTGCCTCTTCGACAACCGCCTCAAGCGCACTTTCTGTGAAGCTGAGGCGGACACCTTCCAGCGAAAACAATTTCTGGTACTGTTTGGTTAAGGCATTTTTAGGCTCTTTCAGTATGCGTATCAGGTCCTCGGAGGTCAGCTCTTCCAGGTGGGCTATTATCGGCAGCCTGCCGACAAATTCGGGAATAAGACCAAAATCGTGGAGATCTTTTGGCCCGACGTTTGCGAGTAGTTCTCCTATCTGGCTCTCTGTATGATCGTTGATCTTGGCACCAAAACCGATCGATTTTTTACCAAAACGCTTGCTGACGATCTTATCCAATCCAACGAAGGCACCGCCGACAATAAAGAGGATATTGCTGGTATCGATCTTTATCATATCCTGGCCCGGATGCTTGCGTCCACCCTTCGGAGGAACCGAGGCGACGGTCCCCTCAATAATCTTGAGCAGGGCCTGTTGCACCCCTTCACCCGAAACATCCCGCATCAGAGACGGACCAACCTGTCTTTTGGCAATTTTGTCAATTTCGTCGATATAGACGATGCCCCGTTGCGCCCTTTCAACGTCGTAATCGGCGGCCATCAGGAGGTTTACCAGGACATTTTCGACATCTTCTCCGACATAACCTGCCTCGGTGAGTGTTGTGGCATCAGAGACCGAGAAGGGCACGTTGAGGATGCGGGCAAGGGTTTGTGCAACGAGGGTTTTACCGGAACCGGTGGGCCCTATCAGGACGATGTTTGATTTCTGTAACTCGACCCCGTCATCGTCTGAGCCGAGAGCCGCAATCCGTTTGTAATGGTTGTGTACGGCGACGGAAAGAACCTTTTTCGCCTGATCCTGCCCGATCACGTAGTCGTCAAGTCGCTCCTTGATTTCGATTGGCTTGAGGGGGGCGGACTGCAGGTCTCGTTCGCTGTCTTCCTGATCTTCAGAGCTGTTCACGAGCTCGTTACAGAGTGATATGCACTCATCACAGATAAAGACCTCGGGTCCGGCGATGAGCTTTTCGACCTCTTCCTGGTCTTTTCCGCAAAAAGAACAGGTGTTGCCGCTAAGGTTGGTGGTGTCGTCCATTATTCTCCCTCGACCAGCTCTTCACGGCTGGTCAGCACCCTGTCGATCAGCCCGTATTTTTTGGCCTGTGCCGGGCTCATAAAATTATCACGCTCCGTGTCGGCTGCGATCTTTTTCAGGGTCTTTTTGGTGTGGAAGGCCAGCAGCCTGTTGATATCGTTTTTTATGCGCAGGATCTCCTTGGCATGGATGTCGATATCTGTTGCCTGTCCCTGAAACCCGCCCATCGGCTGGTGTATCATTATCCGGGAGTTGGGCAGACAACAGCGCTTGCCGGGTGTTCCTGCCGCCAGCAGAAAGGCCCCCATGGAGGCGGCCTGCCCCATGCAGAGGGTGGCTATATCACATTTTACATACTGCATTGTATCATAGATTGCCATACCCGCTGTTACTGCCCCTCCCGGAGAGTTGATATGGAAGGTGATATCCTTTTCCGGATCCTCCGCCTCAAGAAAGAGCAGCTGGGCGATTATCACATTTGCCACAGCGTCGTTTACCGCTGATCCCAAAAAGATAATACGCTCTTTGAGCAGGCGGGAATAGATATCCATCGCCCGTTCACCACGGGAGTTTTGTTCGATGACTATTGGTACAAGATTCATAAGGTTTTCTCCGAGAACAGATCCTGCCGTATTCAGGCCCTGTGCAGCCGATCGGCGAGCCGGCGGTCTGTTGTGTAAATACCTCCGTCCTGGCTGACTTGTCACCGGCGCAGAGGGTGAAAAAGCCGGTATACTGAACCGCGCAAGAAGAGATCCCGCCCGGCCGGTTTCAACTCATTCGTTTTGGAGCTCTTTTGTGCTACAGTGAAGCTCTCCTTTGCTATTGTATTCAGCTGTACTATTTCTTGTTTCTGCCTCTGAACGGAAAGAAAATTCAGGAATGTTGGCCGCTTACTCGGTCGTATCTGCGGCAAGGTCTTTTTCTTCTTCCTTTTCAGCTGTTTTCGGGGCTTCAACAAACACGGCCTGCTCCCGCAGCCAGTTGAGCACCTTTTCGTTGAGCAGCTCATTCATAAATGGCAGCAGGTCTTCACGGCTCTTGAAAAATTCCTTCACCCTGGCAACCGGCATATTGTACATGTCGCCGATGCGCTTGAAGCCGCGGTCCATATCCTCATCTTCGACCTTGATATCCTCGACCTCGGCGATCTTTTTCAGAATGAAGTCGCCCCGTACCCGTTGTTCGGCAATGGGCTCATTTTGCTGTGCCAGGGTCTCTTTTTTCAAACCGGCAGCCTCAAGACTCATCTGCTGAGCAGAAAGCTGCTGCTCGGTCTGTTTGATCATCTGCTCAATCTCAAAGGCAACAAGACGTTTGGGAACCTCAAAGGTGTGCTTTTCGAGGAGTTGTTCCATCATCTTGTCGGTGAGCCTGGCCTCTGCCGTTTCTTCGCGGGAGGTTTCGATGGTCTTTTTGATATCGGCCTTCAGGTCATCGAGATGCTTAAACTCCGGATTGATCAAGGCCGCAAAGCTGTCATCAAGATCCGGCAGAATCTTTTCCTGTATCTGCTGTATCTTGACCTGAAACTCGATCTTCTTGTCTTTAAGGAGCGGATTCGGGTGGTCAGCGGGGAAGTCAATTTCATGTCTCGCCTCCTCACCGACCTGCATGCCTACAATCTTTGCCTCAAATCCTGCATCCATCATGCCGGAACCAATAACCACGGTATAGTTGTTGTTCTTGACCTGGGGCATCTCCGTTCCGTTGTGATAGCCCTGGAAATCGAGGGTCACGGAATCCCCTTCCTGCACGGCCCGGTTTTCGACGGTCTGCAGCGGCGCCTTTTCCTTTTGCAGCCGTTCAAGCTCAAGGGCGATCTCCTCGTCTGTTACCAGAATCGGCTCTTTTATCAGCTCAAGTCCTTTGTATGTACCCAGTTCAAAGGTTGGGCGTATATCGACCTCTGCCACAAAGGTAAACGAACCATCCTCGTTATAATGTAAATCCTTGATTTCAGGATGCACAATCGGTTCGATCTCTTTGTTTTCTACGGCGGTAAAGTAATTCTCCTGAATCAGGGTCTGGCCTGTCTCCTGTTCAACCTGGGACTTATAGCTTTTAACGATATAACTGCGAGGCACCTTACCTCGACGAAAGCCTTTCATTTTAACATCTTTTTTCAGCTTATCGTAGGACTTGTTCAACATCGGCTGAACGGTCTCTGAAGGAATAGTTACCGTGATTTTTCTGGTAAGTGTACCGATTTCTTCAACTTTTACTTCCATCAATGTACCTTCCTTTCGTTAAAAGTAATAGAAAATCTCAACAATGGGTTGCAAGGGCAACTCATCCCCGGTGTCTCAGGGGGAAAACCTGATCCGCAGAAAAAGAGAGTATCTGTAAAACGTTATCCAGCTCTCGGGGGTATGGTGCGAGAGGGGGGAGTCGAACCCCCACACCAAAAGGCGCCAGATCCTAAGTCTGGTGCGTCTACCAGTTCCGCCACCCTCGCACCCTTCGTTCGCTGCGACAAGGTTCTATGCCCGAAAAGACCCTTTTGTTACTGTCTGCTGAACCGCTATGTAATAATTCAGATACGAGAACCCGTCAAGCGGAGAATTACTCTTGTAGAGCTCGCCTGGAAAAAGAGACAAAAGCCGGACTGACTGATGCGAGAGGCGTTTTGCCCGCCTTTTTTGCTGCAGCTCTCTGCGTCTTTGTCTGAAAGACTCTGATAACCTGGTTTAGTATACCTTTTTCTGTCGGATCTTTCTCGATCAGAAAGACTTTTCGCAGTCTTTGTTGCGAAAATCTCTGAGAGTGTCTATTGTGGGCCCTGGGCGTTTCCTGGCTGTTTTTTTATTCAAATATAATATCTCGAGACCGTTATGAAACTGATAAAACTGATTGTATGTTCTGTCCTGTCGCTGGCCATCGCCACCCCAGCCCTTGCACAAGCTCTTAGGAGCGGGAAAGATAATTTTGTCGAGTGGCAGGAAATCATGACCTGGGACGTGGGGGCAAAGAGCCTTGATATGGTCCACAGCCTCGATGGCAAATTTGTCTTTTTTCTGACCGAAGACGGGCAGGTAAAGATCTTCGATCAGATCGGGCAGTTGCAGGGGGAAATCCCTGTAGGGCCTGATGTCTCGGCTATTGATATCTCTCCGCTGGGTGAGATGCTGTATCTGGTCGATAATACAAAAGGTACGTTTACCGCGGTTTCCGTTGCCTTTGTCTATGAGATTGATACCGAAGGCGCCCCTTTCAAGGGGCCTGCAGATGCTCCGGTAACCTTGACCCTGTTTACCGATTTTCAATGCCCATATTGCAGCAAGATTGAAGGCCTGATTGACGCCGTTTATGAAAAGAACGCGAAACATCTGAAGGTTGTTTTCAAAAATATGCCCCTGCCTTTTCATCCGTTGGCAAGAGAGGCCGCCAGTGCTGCCCTTGCAGCGCAGGAGCAGGGACGGTTCTGGGAGTTTCATGACAAGCTCTTTGCAGAAAAGGAACTCACAGCGAAGAAGATCAGGCAGATCGCTGTTGACCTGGGGCTTGATATGAAAAAGTTCGACAAAGACAGAAATTCTGCCGAGACCATAGCCCGGATTGAAAAAGACCTGCAGGATGCCAAAAAGGCCGGGGTTACAGGAACACCAACCGTTTTTATCAATGGCCGAAAGCCGCAGCAACGCAGTCTTGCCGCATATCAGGCGCTTATTGACGAAATGCTGAGGGCCAATGGAGAGAATGTTGGCAACGAAAGCTAAGCATATCCAGCGTGACCTCGTCTTTACGGATAACGGTCACGCCCAGGCCTTGTATGGAGAGTTGAATCGAAATCTCAAGGTGCTGGAGAACAGTTGTGGCGTACAGATTGACGCCAATGGCAGTTCTCTGAAAATCACCGGTTTTGCCCATGATGTCGAGCTGGTTTTCGATCTTCTCAATCAGCTCTACGAGCTGATCTGTAACGGCTATCCTGTCTACGAATCAGATATCGCCTTTGGCCTGAAGGTATTGGAAGAAAAGCCACAGGCCAGATTGAAGCAGATCTTTCTCGATAAGGTCTATGTGACCACCCAGCGCAGGGTTATTTCTCCGAAAACCCAGAATCAGAAACTCTTTATCGACACCATACGCCAGAGGGATATCGTCTTTGCCCTGGGGCCTGCCGGGACAGGCAAGACCTATCTGGCCGTGGCCATGGCGGTGGCTGCTCTGACCTCTGGCCATGTACAATCGATTATCCTGACCCGGCCTGCGGTTGAGGCCGGTGAAAAACTCGGTTTTTTGCCGGGTGATCTCATCGACAAGGTCAATCCCTACCTCAGGCCTCTCTACGATGCCCTGTATGATATCCTTGGGCCAGAAAAGACCGCCGATAGTATCGAACGGGGGGCGCTGGAGATTGCGCCGCTGGCCTTTATGCGCGGCAGGACCCTGAACAACGCCTTTATCATTCTGGATGAGGCGCAGAACACCACCCAGGAACAGATGAAGATGTTTTTGACCCGTATCGGCTTTGCCTCCCGGGCGGTGATCACCGGAGATTTGACACAGGTCGATCTGCCGGTCAGGAATCAATCCGGGTTGCTGCAGGCAGAGAGGCTTCTCTCTGGCATTGAGGGTATTGGCTTTTGCCGGTTTACACAGACCGATGTTGTGCGTCATCCACTCGTCCGGCAGATTATTGACGCCTACGAACACCAGTAGAATCGGTATGCCAACGACAATTACCAATCTATTGCCTGCCTCCGGGAGAGGCTTTTTCGATACCAGGAGATACACAAGGGTTGCCGACAGGCTCCTCAAGGAGCTGGGGGCTTTCGAGTATGGACTGAGCGTTGTGCTGGTCGATGATCAACGCATTCAGGCCCTTAACCGTCAGTACAGAAACAGGGACAGTGCCACAAATGTGCTCTCTTTCCCGTTCAACGAAGGGGCACAGGCGGCACTTGCCGGGCTACCGGTACAGGAGCTGGGCGATATTTTCATCTCTCTTGAGACAGCGGCAAGGGAAGCCCAGACTCTGGATTGTTCGGTTCGTCAACGGGTTTCTTGGCTGCTCGTACATGGCCTGCTGCATCTCCTCGGATACGACCATGAACGATCAAGTGAAGACCATCGAATTATGGCAGAAAAGGAGCAGGAACTGCTCAGCAGAATAAACGACAGAAGGGGAAATATAATGACCAGATTAGCGATAAATGTTGATCATATTGCCACCATACGCCAGGCGAGGGGTATCTCTGAGCCGGATCCGGTTGCGGCGGCGGCGATCTGTGAGTTGGCCGGTGCGGCTGGCATCGTTGTTCATCTGCGGGAGGACAGACGCCATATCCAGGACAGGGATGTATTTCTGCTCCGGGAGACCATCAAGACCAAGATGAATCTGGAGATGGGGGCCAATGAAGAGATCATCAAGATCGCCCTTGAGGTGGGCCCGGATCTGGTAACCCTGGTCCCGGAAAAGCGTCAGGAGCTGACCACCGAAGGCGGTCTTGATCTGCTCGCACAAAAGGAAAAAATAGGCAAAGTGATTGATACGATGCAGAGCAGCGCCATCCCTGTGTCTCTGTTTCTTGATCCCGATCCAAAACAGATAGCGGCTGCTGCCGAGCTGGGGGCAACCTTTGTTGAGCTGCATACCGGAAGGTACGCTGATGCCGCAACAGACCAGGAGCAGGATGAGGAATTCCTGCTCCTGGAAAGTGCCGCCGACTACGCCCTGTCGCTTGGCCTTCGGGTAAATGCCGGGCATGGCCTTAACTATCAGAACGCTGCAGATATCGCGGCTCTTGAAGCGGTCGAGGAGCTGTCAATCGGGCATGCAATCATCGCCCGTGCCGCGCTGAGCGGGCTGGAAAAAGCGGTGCGGGATATGCGCGAAATTGTCGAGACCGCCGTTTTTGATCTGTAGCCTTTGCAGGTGGGTTGTCCCTTTGCATGATCAGGATTGACAAAGTTGCCGACTTGATGGTAGAAGGGAGCTGCTGTGCCTGGATGGTGGAATTGGTAGACACCCGAGACTTAAAATCTCGTGAGCTTAAGGCTCGTGCGAGTTCGATTCTCGCTCCAGGCACCATACTTGCGCAGAATTCTCTCCCTCCCACAGTTTTTTGCAGAGCGCGGGGCCATCTTGTTTGAGGCAGCCTTGGCTGGAGCTGCTCGAAACGTATCTATGCAGATGGTTACAGACTATCGGCTTTACAGGTTTTTCACCTGTAAGCCCTCTGCGCTATTGCCCGCCAAAATAGTAGGCTGCAACACCTATTGCGGCCAGCCAGATATTTGTGATATTAGAGACCGTTATGTTGAGAATGGCACCTACCAGCTGCTTTCTCTTCAAAAGAGCGAGGCAGGACTTGAACTCCGGCCAGCTGGTAAGTGTCGACAAAACGATAAAGCCGATAACGCCTTTGGGTACCCGCGAGTGATGCGCGGTAAAAGAAACCACAGGGTCGAGGAAATAACCGGCGGCGGTAAGAAGGATCACCGCGGGCAGCAGCCAGAGAGCTGGTGAGAATGTGAAGGCCTCTTCCTGCCTTTTTTGTTCTTCCGGGCGCAGGTAGAACAGGGGCAAGGTCAGTGTCAGTGCCGAAAAAAGCCAGTAGGGGTAGTGCGGGGTTTTGAGCAGGAAAAAACTGCCCGCCAGCGAGGCCGTGCCGAATATGGTAAAAAGACTGTAGCCTCTGTGGCATCGAAAAAGCGTCAGCAGCTGCCCGGACAGCAGGGCGGCGACCAATAAAAGGAGCGGATTGATAAAATTTGACCCCAGGGGCGTTGAGGCGGCAAAGATGATATCCCCGACCGCAAGGCCGACAATCAGACAGACCGCCTCCGGTCCGTTGGTTATAAAACCGGTCAGGGTGCCGATGCCTTTTTTGTTTTTCAGGGATTCGATGATGATTTCGACGGCAACGGCGATGAACAGCATTTCGATAATGATCGCTGTTGCTCCGGCGGCAGCAAGTGCCAGACTGCCATCGAAGATCAATGCACTGCCGCAGAAAAAAACAAAGACAAAAAACCAGGAGAACAGATCCAGGTAATTGATTGTATCGCGCAGGAAGGTTTTCACAGGCTCAGGTTCTTAAAGAAGGGAAAAAGGGGCACAGAAAAGAGCTGATGCGCCTCTTTCTCGGGTAAATAATGTTGAGGATCTCGCCTTGTATCTCAATGGCCGGGATCATCTTGATTCCGGCTCTGGCAGTTATTTTGGGTGAGACAAGGACGTCGATCTCCGTTATTTCCGCTTCAGGACAGTGGCTGAGGATATCCCGCAGGTATCTCGAGGCAAGCAGGCATCTCGGGCACAAGGCCGATGTATAGAGTGTAACGAGCATAAGAAAAATGGTGTCTGTTAAAGTGGTTTGTCGTTTGTCTCTCCAGCCTTGTCGCAGTCGGTTTTTCAAGGCGAATCTGGTGGAAACCTCGCGATATTGTCTGCGAGCCCTCTGTCCTCGTGAGAGAAGAGTTTGCCCGGAGCTGTCTTCGAGTTTTCGGCTACAATACCTGTTAACGAGCACTTTAACAAGACAGGAATCAACTGTTTCCAGCGGTCATCTCGAGCCGATTGTCTATGACGCAAGATCAGGTTACAGAATGTCGACAGTGCGGAACCTGCTGTAAAAACGGTGGTCCGGCCCTGCATTTTGAGGATACGGTCCTGCTGCAGAGCGGTGGTATCCCTTTGACCTCTCTGATTGCACTCCGGAAAGGTGAGCTTGCCCATAACCCTGTGGCCGGCCGCGTACAGCCGCTTTCGGTTGAACTTGTCAAGCTCAGAGGGGTTGGAAGGAGCTGGCATTGTCTGTACTATTCTGAGGTGAGGGGCTGTACAATATACGCCCATCGTCCCCATGCCTGCAGAACGCTGAAATGCTGGGATACCGGGGAGATTCTTCGCCTGG
This sequence comes from Deltaproteobacteria bacterium, assembly GCA_002747825.1. GTDB lineage: Bacteria > Desulfobacterota > Desulfobulbia > Desulfobulbales > Desulfocapsaceae > Desulforhopalus_A. The sequence goes on along the minus strand of PDQQ01000013.1, from coordinate 73,955 downwards.
TCGAGACCCGGGCCCTTGATCGGATAACAATTCTTGGAAAGGACCATCAGATGGTGCCTCTGATCAGGGAGCACGAGGCCAACTGCCCGTATGGTCTGCTCGCCGATCTCTACGCTGGTAAAGATCGACTGGACAAAGGCGACAAGAAAAAACTTGAAGAGCTGGTTCGTTATGATTTAGGCTTCCGCAACAGGGTGGTCAGGGAGAACAATATCGATCTCTCTTTAGAGCTTTTCTATTTTGGCCGCCCGCTCTTTCAGCTTTTACAGCCCCTTGGGGTTCGGACTGTGGAAGCAGCGGGCAGTCTGTTTTTGAGGTGGTAGAGGCCTTTTCAGGAATCGTGGCTGTCCTCGAGCGAACGATTGGCGAATGCAGCAGAGAACAAGGGAAGAGACGAGGTCGGAAATGGTTCAGCGAGGGAGAGTGATTCTGCATACCGGAGATGGAAAGGGCAAGACAACTGCCGCACTGGGAACCGCCTTCCGGGCTCTGGGACATGGTCATAGGGTCTGTGTTGTTCAGTTCCTGAAAGGACAGGGGGAATATGGTGAGCGGATAATGGCCAGAAAAACCGAGAATATGGACTGGCATATCTGCGGCAAGGGTTTTGTTTTCAAAAAAGAAAATATCGAGGCAGACCGGCAGGCAGCACAGGAAGGATTCCAGCTTGCCGCAGATATCGTACAGGGCGATCGCTACGATCTGGTCATTCTTGATGAGATTACCTATCTGCCCCTGTATGATTTTCTGGGGATCGAAAAGATCGTTGATCTTATAGAAAACAGGCCCAAGCGGCTGAGCCTTATCCTGACCGGCCGGCATGCCGATGAAAGGCTGATTGAAGTCGCCGATACGGTAACGGTTATGGAGCCTCTCAAGCATGCCTATACCACTGGTATTCTCGCGCAAAAGGGTATAGAATTCTGACTGTCGGCTGGTTCATATTTTTGGGGTGTTCTCTTCTCTATGGCGAATATTGCTCAGTCCTTGTTTTGCCTCAATGGTGTTGGCTGCTGGCAAGGCGGAGTTTGCAGGTCTACAACAGTCAAACAAAAGCGTACAAGACTTGGGAGATACAATGGTTCGTTCCGGCCTTGAGGTCTTTTTGGATTCAGCGTCGTATATCCTTTCCGGGGAAAGGCTTGGCTACCTGTCCAATCAGGCCTCGACGACAAGCCAGCTTGTCCAGGGAAGATACCTGCTCAGGCAGAGGTTCGGGCCGAGATTGACGACGCTGTTTTCGCCGCAGCATGGTTTCTTTGCTGAAAAGCAGGACAATATGATAGAGTCGGAGCATTTTGTCGATTCTGAAACCCGGTTGCCCGTCTACAGCCTCTATGGAGAGCTGCGCAGGCCGAGTCCGGAGATGTTTGAAAACCTTGATGTGCTCGTTGTCGATCTGGTCGATGTGGGGACCCGGGTGTACACCTTTATCTATACGCTGGCCTACTGTTTGATGACGGCGGCTGAAACCGGAAAAAGGGTGATTGTTCTTGATCGTCCCAATCCCGTTGGCGGACAACGGGTCGAAGGGAATATCCTGCAGGATCATCTGCGTTCTTTTGTTGGCATGTATCCGCTGCCGATGCGCCACGGGCTTACCATTGGCGAGCTGGCCCGGCTTATGAACAGTGAGTTTGCAATAGATGCCGATTTGACGGTTGTCCCTCTTGAGGGCTGGTCTCGGGATATGTATTTTGCAGATACCGGACTCCCCTGGGTGGCCCCATCGCCGAATATGCCAAGTCCGGCCTGCGCCCTGGTCTATCCGGGGCAGGTGCTCTGGGAGGGGACCAACGTTTCCGAAGGTCGAGGAACAACGCAGCCTTTTGAGTTTGTCGGAGCCCCTTTCTGGAACCAGCCAGAAATCCTTGATTTCCTGCAAGCAACAGATCTGCCGGGGTGTTATTTGCGGCCGATCGTTTTTCAGCCGACATCCGGGAAATGGGCAGGACAGGCCTGCAAAGGATTTCAGGTACATGTGACAGATCGGGATGCCTTTTTACCGTACCGAACGAGCCTGGCCCTTCTGCAGGCTGCCATTCTCCTGTATCCTGACGCCTTTGCCTACAAAGAGCCGCCCTATGAGTATGAATACCGGAAACTACCGATAGACATACTCCTGGGGGATAATCAGCTTCGGGGGCAGTTGGAGGCTGGAGAGAAGATAGAGGCGATAGAGCAGAAATGGCTGCCGGAACTTGCGGCCTTTGCCTCTCTGAAAGCTGCATATTTGCTCTATGAATGAAGATTGACAGTTGTATGAATATTTTATGATTTATTGCGAAGATTACTATGGATAAGAAGATACTCACAGCGCAGGAAATTGCAGAAATGGTTGATGGGCGGCTCGTCGGTGATGGGACGAGAGAACTTTCCGGTTTCGGGCCGCTTGACAGTGCCGATTCCCGGCAGGTCAGCTTTCTTGTCAAGAAAAATCAGAGACATCTGCTGCAGAATTGCCAGGCCGGAGCCGTACTTGTCCCCGAAGGTGTTGAGGGGGAGCACCCTTGTACGCTTATCGAGGTGAAAGACCCTTATGTTGCCGGTGCCATTGTACATGGTTTCTTTGTCAGGAAGCCTTTTGTCGCCAAGGGTGTTGATCGTCAGGCAGTCGTTGGAGAAGACTGTATCTTGGGCAAAGAGATCAGCATCGGTCCGCTTGCCGTTATTGGAGACCGGGTACGTATCGGTGAGAGGGTTACCATAGAGCCAGGTGTGGTTGTCGGTGACGATGTCTGTATCGGAGATGATACGAGACTCTGTGCGAATGTGACTGTTTACAATGGATGTCTGATCGGCAGCAGGGTCTGTCTTCATGCGGGGGTTGTCGTCGGTGCCGACGGCTACGGGTATGCGACCTCTGCACAGGGAGAGCATCTGAAGAGGCCGCAGGTGGGTATTGTTCGCATCGCTGATGATGTGGAGATTGGGGCCAACACCTGTGTTGATCGGGCGGCGTATGGCGAAACCCTGATCGGCGCAGGTACCAAGATTGATAACCTGGTCCAGGTTGGCCATAATGCAAAGGTAGGGGAGAGCTGTCTGCTTGTTGCCCAGGTTGGTATTGCCGGTTCAACCACCCTTGGCCGAAATGTGGTCATGGCCGGTCATTCAGCCGTTGCCGGGCATCTGCATATTGGCGACCGGGCCATGGTTGCGGCCAAGGCCGGCGTACATACCAACCTTGAAGAGGGGGCTGCCGTCGGCGGGATTCCTGCGATTCCGGTGAGACAATGGGCCCGTTGCAGTGCGGTTTTTGCCAAATTGCCTGAGATATACAAACAGTTAAAAAGATTAGATGCAGCGGTGAATTCCCTGATCGGTCAGCCCAAAAATGGATCTATTGAGAGGAAAGATAATGACTAAGATCCCTATGCCGGAAGAGATAGATATCGTAGAAATTTTGAAGATTCTGCCGCATCGTTATCCCTTTGTGATGGTGGACAGGATTTGTTCGATGGAGCCTGGCGAAAAGATAGTCGGCCTGAAAAATGTCACCATCAACGAGCCCTTTTTTCAGGGGCATTTCCCGGGAAGACCGGTGATGCCCGGGGTTCTTATTCTTGAGGGTATGGCGCAGGTTGGTGGTATTATGGCCTACTATGTCAATTATGATGCGATCGGCAAGAAGTTGTTGTTTTTTGCCGGTATCGATAAGGCCCGTTTCAGAAAACCGGTCTTCCCGGGGGACCAGCTCCAATTCCATCTTCAGGTTCTCAAGCAGAAAAAGGGGATTATGTTTATGTCGGCAAAGGCGCTGGTTGAAGAGAAACTTGTCGCCGAGGCAGAGCTGATGGCATCCTTTACTGAATAGTCCGAATCTTTTATCAGGTTAGCGGTAAAGCGGCGTTTTTCTCTCTAACGGTTTGCCTTGCGCCTTGGCTTCCGAAAAACCTTGCCGATCAAGAACGGTAAAAAGTTTTGAGCAAAACATACTGGGTGCTTTGAAAGGGCTGTTATTTCTCTGGGAGTATGTTACATTGCCCCCGGCTTCCTGATTGAAAAGCCCTTATTTCATCTAACATAACGACGTATATCTTTTTCTATTATGACTATACATCCCAAGGCAGTTGTTGACAGCAAGGCCGAGCTTGATTCTTCGGTGGAGGTTGGCCCGTATGCGGTTATTGAAGGTGGCGTGAGCATCGGTGCAGACAGCATTATCGGTGCCCATGCCGTTGTTTCCGGACCGACAACCATCGGTGAGCGAAATTTAATCGGTTCTTTTGCCATGGTCGGGGGCCCTCCCCAGGATCTGAGCTACAGGGGCGAGCCGACCGAGCTGATCATCGGTGACGACAATCAGATACGGGAATATTCCTCGATCCACAGAGGGACCCCAAAAGGCAGGCAAAAGACAACCATTGGCAACAAGAATCTCCTTATGGCCTACACCCATATCGCCCATGACTGTATTGTCGGAGACCATGTCATCATGGCCAATGTCGCCACCCTTGGCGGTCATGTTGTGGTTGGCGACCATGCCTCACTCGGCGGTCTTGTGGCCGTCCATCAATTTTGCCGGATCGGCACCTTCAGCTATGTTGGCGGGGTATCTGGCCTCAGCCTTGATGTGCCGCCTTATGTCATTATTGCCGGAACCAGGAAACGGACAAGGATCTCCGGTATCAACCGGGTGGGCTTGAAGAGAAACGGTTTCCCCAAAGAGATCATGAAGCAGCTCGATGGTGCCTTTCGTATCATCTTTCGCTCTCCGAATCTGTTACTCAAAGACGCCATTGAAGAGGCAAAACAGAAATATCCGGATTGCCAGGAGGTGCAGATCATGGTTCGTTTTTTTGAGGATTCAAAGCGTGGCGTTGTCAAACAGACGGTTGAGGACTAGCCGCTTGTCTGCGAACGCTGAAAACAGCAGTATTGGTATCGTTGCCGGGGGAGGCCAGTTTCCGCTGCTCTTTGCAAAAGCTGCGCAAAAGGCCGGTCGACGGGTTGTTGTTGTCGCTCACAAAGGCGAGACCGATGAGGCTGTTGCCAGCGTTGCCGACAGTATCTGCTGGATAAAGCTTGGCCAGTTTGGCAAGTTGATCTCCTATTTTAAATCCAACGGCGTCAGGGAGACTGTTTTTCTGGGCAGCATCGAAAAGCCACGCATGTTCCGGAGCGTGTTCCCGGATCTGAAGGCCCTGGCGCTCTGGAAGAAAATAGACCGCAAGCAGGATGATGCAATTCTGCGGGCGGTTGCGGCTGCCCTTGAGGAGGAAGGTATCGTGGTGCGGGAGTCTACCCTGTACCTGCAGGATCTGCTTTTTCCGTTTGGTGTCCTTACCAAGAACAAACCTTCCCGCACACAACACCGCGATATTGTCTTTGGCTGGAAGATTGCCCGGGAAATCGGCGCCCTCGATATTGGTCAGTGTGTTGTCGTCCGGGACTGCACCGTATTGGCTGTTGAGGCCATTGAAGGAACGGATGCAGCGATTCTGCGCGGTGGGCAGCTTGCCGGCGAGAAATGTGTTGTGGTGAAGGTAAAAAAACCTGGTCAGGATTTCCGTTTTGATCTGCCGGCAATCGGTATCGACACCATCCGTAATCTCGCCAGGGTTAACGGGGCGGTTCTTGCCGCTGAGGCCGGTCAGTCGCTGCTTTTTGACAGGGAGCAGGTCGTAGCGGAGGCGGAAAAAGCTGGTATTACCATCGTCGGTGTCTCTGAAAATGCCGATACAACGCTTTCTCTGTGATTGTCCGTTCTGCTCTGTGTTGTGTAAAATGCCTCTGCAACAGGGGTCCATGGAGACGGTCTTATGCAGGCAATGATTCTGGCGGCGGGTTTGGGTACGCGCCTGCTTCCCCACACCAAGCTTCGTCCCAAACCGCTTTTCCCGGTTCTCAATACCCCGCTGCTGCTTCTTACCATCGCAAGATTAAAGAACTTCGGTTTTGACCATATCATTGTCAACTGTCATCATCTGCGCCAGCAGATTGTAGAGGCCGTCTCTGCTCTCGACGGGGTTTTCTGCCTCGAAGAAGATCTGATTCTCGGCACCGGCGGTGCCCTGAAAAATGCGCTGCCTTATCTGTACGATGAGCCGTTGCTGGTGAGCAATGGGGATATCTATCACAGCATTGATCTGAAGGCCTTCTACAATTTTCACAGGCAATCTGGAGCCGGTATCACGATGGCCTTGCATGATTGCCCCCGCTTTAATACGGTGTCTGTCGCGGAGGAAAAAATCCTTGGCTTCAGAGCGGAGAAAACAGCCACCTGTCTTGCCTACACAGGCCTGCAGGTGGTGAATCCAGAGATCCTCGAGGGGCTTGACAGCGGTGTGTATACCCCTCTTATCTCCTACTATACAGGGCTTCTCAACCAAGACCAGGTCCTTGCCTGCCTACGCGTTGACGGTTGTTTCTGGACGGATATGGGAACGCCGGAAGACTATCTCGGCTTGCATGCCGGCCTGCTGCAGGGAACGGTACCCCGCTGGCCTGAAATACCCCTTGCACAGAGGCCCTTTGCATTGGCAGAAAAATCGCAGATTGCATCCAGCGCAGATCTTGAGGACTGGGTCTGTGTCGGAGAGGCCGTTATTGGCAGGCATTCGAGGCTGCGCCGTTGTGTGGTCTGGGACGATGTCTGCATTGGTGATGGTATGGATGTATGTGATCAGCTTGTTTCGACCAGCCTGCCATGATTCCTGAGAAAAATCCAGACTGATTGTACGTTACCCTCATGTCTTCTGAAGAGAACATACGAGAAATTGCCTTAAGCTTGTTACGCGATTGCGGGGTTCTCAGCCCCGGTGACAGGTGGCAATCGCTCGTGCTCCGTCCGCTGCCCGGCGATGGCTCCCAGCGGCGCTTCTGGCGACTGTTTCGTAAGGATCGCTCTCTGTGTCTGCTCTGTGCCCCGGAAAGTCCTTCTGAAGCTGGTCTTCGTGAAGCAAGGGCCACCTTTTTTATCGGCCGGCATCTGCAGCGCAAGGGCTGTGCCGTACCGGGTATCTTCGGCTGGGATGCCTCCTCTGGCCTGGTCATTTTTGAGGATTTGGGCTCCAGCAGTCTGCAGAGCATTGTCGGCTCTTCTCACGATACAGCTTTTCTCAAGGATCTTTACAGAGAGGTTGTTGCCCGGCTTGTCCACCTGCAGTTTCGGGGGGTGGAAGATTTTGACCCCGACTGGTGCTGGCAAAGCACATGTTATGATAAAAAATTGATGCTCGAAGGGGAATCAAGGTATTTTTTAGAGGCCTTCTGGAAGGGACTGTTGCACGAACAGGTGCCCGCCGCTGTGGAAAAAGAGTGTCTTCTTCTCGCCGACTACGCCGCCAGGGCTGCTGCCAACGTCTTTTTACACAGGGATTTTCAGTCGAGAAACATTATGGTTCGTGGTGCTGAGCCTTGTTTTATCGATTACCAGGGCGGGCGTCTGGGGCCGCCGGGCTATGACCTGGCATCGCTTCTTATCGACCCTTATGTCTGTCTGGAGCAAGATTTCCAGGAAGAGATTGTCGCCTACTATCTGCAGGTTGCTGCAGAGCATATCGTCGATACGCAAGAGTTTTTACAGCACTATACCTTTCTTGCCCTGCAGCGGAACCTGCAGATTATCGGGGCCTTCTCCTTTCTCTTTCGTATCCGTAAAAAAGAGTTCTTTTTTCAATATATTCGTCCGTCTCTTCTCTCTGCGGCCCGTCTTTTGCGGCAGCCAGCGTGCGGCGAATTTCTCTCGTTGAAAAGGATGATTGACCTCTCTCTTCTCAGGCTCAACGGTCTGTAGGTGAGAGTGGCCGTCAACGCGGCCTGTTTTCCGTTCGCCGGGGTTTTCCTTGAGACGGGCATATGGTACTATGCAGGGCCCTGTTACTGTCTTGTCAACAGGCTTGTGCAAACAGGCTCCCGGGACAGGGGCCTGCGATCAATTATCGAAAACATCTGCCATATCAAAAGATACGAAATGTCTGCCTATGAAAGTCTGCCCATTGTGGCCCTTGTCGGACGTCCAAACGTTGGCAAGTCAACCCTTTTTAATCGTATAACCAAGTCGAGAAAGGCCCTGGTCGATCCTGCTCCGGGGGTTACCCGCGACCGTCATTATCAGCGTGTGGTTTGGAACGGGAAGGGGTTTATCCTTGTTGATACCGGCGGCATAGACAATGATCCGGAAGACGCTCTGGTCAAGCATATACGCGAGCAGGCCCTGACTGCGATCGAAGAGGCGGATATGGTCCTTTTTCTGATGGATGGCAAGGAAGGCCTGACCCCTGCCGATCTTGAGGTCGCCAATATGCTTCGCCGGTCAAAAAAACCGGTCTTGTACGTTGTCAACAAGGTCGATGGCCCGGAGGTTGAGCTGGATCTGCTCCCCCCGTTTTATGAACTGGGTGTCGAGGTCTTGATCCCGCTGTCTGCTGAACATCGATATGGCTTTTTGTCTCTTATGGAGGTCGTCAGCGGGCATATCAGAAGTGCTGAGCAAGGCCATGATCTTCCCGAAAATACAGTGAAGGTTGCCTTTCTGGGAAGGCCAAATGTCGGAAAGTCATCGCTTATCAACCAGATCATAGGCGAAGATCGGATGGTGGTCTCGGATATCTCCGGCACCACCAGAGACAGTGTGGATACACTGGTTGTCAAGGGCAGGTACAGCTATCTCTTTATGGATACGGCCGGTATCAGAAGAAAGGGCAAGACAAAAGAAAAACTGGAAAAATTCAGTATTTTAAAATCATTGTCGGCCCTTGCAAACTGTGATATTGCCGTGGTTTTGATTGACGCCGATGAAGGCATTACAGAACAGGATACCAAGGTCATTGGGTATGTCCGTGACGAGGGCAAGGGGCTCGTTGTCCTGGTCAACAAATGGGACCTGCTCGAGGGGAACAAAAAACGGCAAAAGGCGGTTTTGGAGAAAGTTGCCGAGCTCTTGCCCTTTGCCGGCTATGCGCCGCTTCTCAGGGTATCTGCACTGACCGGCTATGGCATCAAGCTGCTGTTTCCAACCATCAGTTCGGTATACCGTCAATATACCGCCACCTTTCCGACCTCATCCTTGAACCGGCTGTTGGCTGATGCCGTCGAGCATCATTCTCCGCCGATCTATAAGAACAAGCGCCTGAAGTTTTATTACACCTCGCAGATCGGTACCTGTCCCCCACGATTTGTGGTGATGACAAATTCCAGCAAGGGGGTGCATTTCTCCTATGAACGGTATCTGACAAACAGATTCAGGGAGGGGCTGGGGCTGGACAAGGTCGGTATACAACTGATATTCAGAGACAAGACGGCGCAGCGCAAAAAAAACAGAGGGCGCTGATCTCCCCCTCTTGGTTTTTTCCAGCCTGCGCCGATCTCTGATCAGCAGTTGTGAGAAATTGCCGATGTATCACATGCATGATGGTACATAGAGCAGATTTCAATACCATGCGCATAGAAAAATTCGGGTCAGAGAAGGGGGCCTGTAGCACGAAGCCAACTCTCTTCTGAGTCTTTTATGGTCTGGATCGGAACACAAAAGGCAACCCGGATATATCCCGGCCGGCCAAAACCTGAGCCCGGTACCACAAGGATCTTTTCCTGCTGCAGCAGCGCCGTGAACTGTACGTCATCTTCTATCGGTGTCTTGGGAAAGACGTAGAAACCGCCTTTCGGCTCCTGAAATTCAAGACCGGCCTTACGCAACATTGGACAGATACGCTCTTTTTTGTCGGCATACCAGGCCTTGTCCACCGTTTCATTCTGTAGTTCTGCCACCACCCTTTGCATCAGTGCCGGTGCATTGAGAAATCCGAGAATTCTGGTTGCCAGCACCAGGGCATCAAGCAGCTGTTGTTTCTGCTCCATCTCTGGATGTACGGCCAGATACCCAATGCGCTCGCCGGGCAGGGAGAGATCTTTTGAATAGGACGAGACGACGATGCTGTTAAGGTAGGAGTTGAATATCGAGGGAACAGTATGGTTGTCAAAGACGATCTTTCTATAGGGCTCATCAGAGACGAGGTAGATCTTCGTTTTGTATTGTTTCTGGGCCTTGTCCAGACAGCGTCCAAGCTCTTTGAGCGTTTCGGCCGGATAAATCTGGCCTGACGGGTTATTCGGCGAGTTGATGAAGATTGCCCTGGTCCGTTTGCCTATCGCCTTTTCTATTGCCTCCAGATCAAGATTGCAATCTTCGTCGGTCTGCACGACCTTGGCGATCCCTCCATGGTTATCGATGTAGAAGCCGTACTCAACGAAGTAGGGTGCAAGTATGATAACCTCATCGCCGGGGTTGAGGATGGCCTTCATGACAACGTTCAGACCGCCGGCAGCACCGCAGGCCATAAGAATATCATCCTTGTCGAGCTGTACCTCCTGTTCTCTGGACATCCTTTGGGCAAGGGCCTCTCGAACCCACGGATACCCTGCGTTGGGCATATAGCCATGTACACCCGGATCTTCTTTTTGAACAATCTTTTCGATAACGCTGGTAAATTTGGGGGGTGGCGGTGCATCCGGGTTGCCGATACTGAAGTCGTAGACCTTGTCTGCCCCATATTGGGCCTTCATTGCGGCCCCTTGTTCGAACATCTTGCGAATCCAGGACGATTTTTCGGCGAAAACACGCATCTTATCTGCAACAGGCATTGTCTCTCCTTTTGTTTTTGGGTTATGGCGGTTTCAACGACCAGTCCTTTGATCTTCTTGGTTACGGCTGTTTGGTCAGATAGTCGTAGGCGGCGTTGATCTCCTTCATCTTTTCTTCGGCAACAGCCCTGAATTCGTCTCCCAGATGACGGACCTTGTCCGGGTGGTATTTCATGCTCAGTTTTCTGTAGGCCTTCTTGATCTCCTCTGAGCTGGCCCCCTTTTGCAGCCCGAGCGTGGCATAATGCCTTGCCGATTCGTCATAGGCGGATCCAGCGGCGCTGTAGCTTCTGCCGTAGCGGTATTTTGCCTCAATGGTCCGCAGGTCGTATTCAGAGATATGTAAATAGGTGGCGATATAGCGTGCGGTCTGCAGATCTTTATCGCTGACACTCTCATTCGTGTAGAGGAGCTGATATACGAGCTCAAGGAGGATGAGATGCGGTTCGTAGCCAAAATTTGACTTGATTTCCTGGAGCAGTGTATCAAGCGGATGGGATGAATTGGCGGCCTCTTTGATAAGCTCTTTTACCCAGTGCATCTGGGTCTGATTGTAGTGCAGATTGTACTGGAAAAATCGGTGTATTGTCTGCACTTCTTCCCGGGTGATCTTGCCATCCAGTTTGGCAATATGAATGAGGATGTTGATCAGGAGCCAGACAAACCGGTTGTGGCTTTCGCTCTGCGACTGCTGGTAGGAAAAGGCCTTCTGCCGCACCCAGTAGGAAAAGCCCCAGAACAGCAGGATGAAGAGCAAAAAACCGGAAAATCCGAGATAGACAAGGGTCCCCAGAAAAGACATCAGGCCAGACGGCCCGCCAAGGATCAGGGTCAAGAGAAGGGCGATCAGCAGACAGCCTCCGCAGCCAGGAGATTGTTTTTGTTGGTAGTACATGGTGTGTTTGTTCTTTTACTGTGGTAAAAAACCTGGCTTCCTCCCTTTTTAAGAGAAGAGGGCTTCAACGAACTGTCTGGCGTCAAACTCCCTGAGATCATCAATTTTTTCCCCAATCCCGATAAAGCGGATGGGGATCTTCATATCCCTTGATATATTGACAACAATCCCGCCTTTGGAGGTGCCGTCGAGTTTTGTCAGGGCCAGTCCGCTGACCTTGGTTGCAGCATCAAAGAGCCTTGCCTGGGAAAGGGCGTTTTGGCCGGTGGTGGCATCGATGATCAGGAGGGTTTCATGGGGAGCCCCGGCGAGTTTTTTGCCGATGACTCTTTTGATCTTTTTCAGCTCCTCCATCAGGTTGTCCTTGGTGTGCATTCTGCCGGCGGTGTCTATGATGACAACATCAATGGCCTTGGCGATCGCCGATTCCATTGCCGAGAAAACCACCGAGGACGGATCCGCGCCCTCCTGATGGGCGATGACGGGGATATCGTTCCGCTCTCCCCATATCTGGAGTTGTGAGATGGCTGCGGCCCGGAAGGTATCGGCCGCAACGAGAAGAACGCTTTGCCCGGACTCTTTGAACTTATGGGCAATTTTGCCGATGGTCGTGGTTTTGCCGACGCCATTGACCCCGATAACCATGATCACAAAGGGGCCGGCCCCGGGCATAACCATCCTGGCGTCGGCCTCGTTGTCGAGGATATACTGACGCAGATGGTTTTTAACAATCTTTTTCAGGGATTCAGGATCGGTAAGTTCTTTGCGTTTGACTCGTCTTCTGGCAAGCTCCATAAGCTCATCGGTGGTCTCTACCCCCAGATCTGCCGTAATGAGCAACTCTTCAAGGGCATCCAGCATATCTGCATCAATCTCTTTTTTGCCAAGAAAAAGAGCATCCATCTGGTAGGTGAAGCTTTCCCGAGTCTTTTCAAGACCCTTGCTGAGGCGAGAAAAAAAGGATTCCCTGTTCTCCTCGGAGGTCTCAACTGTTCGGGCCTTTTCAGGAACTGCCTGGCGTGGGGCAGGATCAACCTCTTTATGGTCTGCGATGCTCTGGGAAGAGGGTGCTGGCGTTTTTTCTCGTTCGGCAGAGGGCCTTTGTCTGTTCCCGCTGCTGGAGGGGATATCCTTTTTGTCGGTGTCTTGTGTATCGGACTTCTTTTTGAACCAGCCAAGCATAATCAATCCGCCATCGTTTTGGTGAAAAGAGAGTGGTCTTCAGCGTTTTTCAGCTGTTTTTGGACGCAGGGCCGCACCACCCGTTGTTGCACATCCTGCCCGCGCTCGCCTGAACATCTGCGACTGCCGCGATCCAGGCAACCACCAAGGTTATTACATAGATTTTTGATAATTTGCATTATTTTATTGTAAACACGCCCTCCTTGTCACAAAAAATTGCAGAAGAGACCGGCTGATAGATTGAATGAATCCTTGAAATTATCAGTCAGAGGCTCTATCCTCCTTATTGAGGTTTTTTTCCGGGCAATGCATCTATAGATAAAAAAGCGGCTTTTGGTTTGATAACCAGGAGATCTCGAGGAGGGACTATGTTTCTGTTTGATGTATTCTTACTCCGTTTTTTTGACATGTTTAAGAAGGAGTGGAGGAAGTTATCCCCTGGTAAAAAGGATCAAAGTCCTGTTCAAGACCGAGAAAACTGGATTATCCTTGATGATATGGACGGAAAAAGGCATTCAAAACAGACAGAAACAACCGGCAGGCAAGATCTCTTCGATCATATTCCGGATGCATGCGATGAGTGTGATGATTGCGATACATACGACGCAGATTATGAAGACTATGAAGACGATTATGTTGACTGGTGATGGTCAAGCAGTTTTAGTCCTTTTGTAAGCGGGGATCGAAGGTCATGTCAGCCGCTGGCCCTTGTTTGATATGATGAACATCGGGATGGGCAACATTGAGCAGATAGTTGACACCCTCGGGAATGATTACACTCGGTACCTTGAGTATCGGAAACCTGCCATCACTGACCCACCGATTACCAATGGTCTGTGAAGAGCTGGAAATTGGTCGTGCACTCCAGCCGTCAGGCAGCTCTGCCTCAAGAACAAGGGCTGAGTCAAAATGAACCTTGATGTAAACATACCCTTGCAACAGCTTGTACGAGGGAAGATGCACAAAGATCTCCAGACAGCAGAGGGCAAGGGATTCTGAAGTATAGACAACCGCGGTGCCGGGGCTGTTCCAGCGCCCTCCATAGAGCCTGGCCCCTGTGCCTGTAAAGGCCGTATCCGCATGTTTTCTGGGGACAAGACGGTAGGCGGTAATGTCCATCAGGAGAACACCCCATACTCGATGCGGCCGAGCAGGTTCTCTACCTCTCTGGCCCCGATCTCGGTGCGGCAAAATGCAAGCGGTGACCTGTCTCCCAAGCCGTAGGCCGTATTCTTCAGCCAGATTCTGGCTGTTTCGATATCCCCAAAAACCTGCACAGCCTTTTCAATGAGTCGTTGCAAGCGGTACAATCTTTCCGACTCTTCATAGGAGAATCTTCCCCGCCGCTTTCTGAGTGCAAGTGTACTCCTGGGGATTCTGATTGTCTGAGCGAGCTCTTTATCGCTGAGCTCCAGCGCATCCTTGATGGCGTTGAAAACAGCTGTCGGCACACCGTTTTCAATCTTTTCTATTATCTCTGTGATCGTCAGTTCAGGCCCTTGTCGCAGCGCGAGTGCCATGATGCCCTCCTTTGAATGTCTAATTGTAGACATATGATATACCATGATTAGACTTTCGTCAATCCCGGGCCGTTGAGAAGGCGGTATCTTCTGGCTGAAAAAAATATATCGGTATTTGTGCAGGATAGTGCAATCTGCGGTATAGTCAGCCAGTGTTTTGTCGCCCCTGTTGCAGCCGAGAACGGCAGTTTTGCATCCGACATGTATTTACTTTTTTCTATAGGGCTTTATGGTATTGGAAAGTCGTATTTGTCGGTCTTTATATCTTTTTCAAAATGGAGGTAGGACAATGAGTGGATCTTGTGGTGGTTCCTGTAGTACGCCCGAGTCGCAACAGGCTGCTGCAGCGCAGCAAGAACTGGCAATCAAGAGGTCTCTTGGTAAAATCAAAAACAAGATTTTGGTGATGAGCGGCAAGGGGGGGGTTGGTAAATCGACCGTCTCCGTCAATCTGGCCCTGGGACTTGCCAACGCTGGATATCAGGTCGGTTTGATGGACGTTGATATCCATGGCCCGGATGTCATTCGTATGCTGGATCTCAAGGGCACCGTGCAGCCTCCCGCCGAGCCGAACGGACTGGTTCCACCGCTGGCCTATAACGAGAACCTGAAGGTGGTTTCTCTGGAGTATATGATGCAGGATCGGGATGAGGCCATAATCTGGCGGGGACCCCTGAAAATCCAGGCCATCCGTCAATTTGTCTCCGATATGGACTGGGGTGAGCTGGATTATCTGATCATCGATGCACCTCCTGGAACCGGTGATGAGCCTTTATCGGTGGCCCAGACTATTCCTCTGCTCAATGCCATTGTGGTGACAACGCCGCAAAATGTTGCTTTGGCAGATGTCCGGAAGTCAATAAATTTCTGTAGAACGGTCAAGGTCGAAATTGCCGGAGTCGTCGAAAATATGTCCGGTTTTGTCTGTCCTGGCTGTAATACCACCGTGGATATCTTTAAGTCCGGCGGTGGCGAGGCCCTTGCCCGCGAATGTGATCTCCCCTTTCTGGGCAGAATCCCGATGGATCCCAAGGTTGTTATGGCCGGAGATGAGGGGCGTCCATACCTCGCATCGGCCGGTGACAGTCCGGCCATTGCGGCCTTTCAGAAGGTGGTAAAGGCGGTTGAACTGCGACTGCCTGCGACGGGAGCACCGGTTACGTTGCGTACTGTTTCCCAGGACGACGGAGGCTGTTGTGGTGGCGGTTCCTGTTCGTAAAGGGCAGTTTTCGCAGATCCTGTAACAATCGGTTACCAAAAAATGCCCACGGCTGGTGGGTGTTTTTAAGACTCTTTTTCAGCAGCAGGCGGGCGGGCTGCTGCTGAGGATAACGCATTTTCAACGCAGAAAAAACGGATATGATAGTACAGCAATTCATAGTAGGGTCTATGGCGGTTTGCTGCTATATCGTCGGTTGTGAACAGACAGGTCAGGCGGCGATCATCGATCCTGGCGGTGAAGAAGATTTCCTGCTGTCTGAGGTTGACAGGCTCGGGTTGTCTGTGAAGTACATTATAGCAACCCATGGTCACCCCGACCATGTCTGTGGTAATCGGCGGATTCAACAGCAGACCGGGGCGAAAATAGTTATGCATGCCGCTGATATCGCTTTTTTTGAGCAGGAAGAGGTGAAAAATTATTTTTCGATGCTCGGGCTTGAAGCCAGTCCCCCTCCTGAAGTCAGTGTAGAGGCCAATGATGAGATCATCCTGGGAACGGTTCGCCTGCAGGTTCTGCATACGCCGGGGCATACACCGGGCGGTATTTGTCTGTACAGCGCCCCACATCTGTTTACAGGAGACAGCCTTTTTGTGGGCGGCATAGGGCGAACCGACTTCCCCGGCGGTTCACACCGGGAGCTCGTCGAATCGATTCGGACGAACCTGTTTTCCCTGCCTGAAGAGACCCTGGTCTGGCCGGGCCATGGCTACGGGGGCAAACAGTCGACCATTGGCCATGAGGCTGCAACAAACCCCTATCTCTAGTTGTGCCGATGGGCTTGTTGTTTGAGGAAAGGGTGACCCTTTTACTTTTATGAAATTGTTGTTGATATGCGAGAAATTGTCCTAGGAACCGCGGGCCATGTGGACCATGGAAAGACCAGTTTTATACGTGCGCTGACTGGTTTTGAGACGGATCGCCTTCAAGAGGAAAAAAAGCGGGGCATTACCATCGAACTGGGTTTTGCCTACCTCGATCTTGCCTGTGGGCACAGGGTCGGTATCGTCGATGTACCCGGCCATGAAAAATTTGTCAAAACCATGGTTTCCGGGGTTTCCGGTATCGATATCCTCGCCTTCGTTGTGGCTGCGGACGAGGGTATTATGCCGCAGACGGTCGAACATTTTGAGATCTGCCGGCTTATGGGGGTGCGTCAGGGGCTTGTTGTGGTTACCAAGATCGATCTTGTGGATGCCGAATGGCTGGAGATGGTGAGTGAAGAGATCGAGAGTTTTTGTCAGGGGTCCTTTCTTGAAGACGCACCGATACTCAAGGTCTCTTCGACCAGCGGTGAAGGAATCGAGGAGGTTCGGCACACCATCAACAACATCGTCAAGGGCCATGATTTTCAGGAGGCGCATGGCCCTTTTCGTCTGGCGGTGGATCGAATCTTTGCGATGAAGGGTTTTGGGGCTGTGGTTACCGGTACCTCGATATCCGGACGAACGGCCCTTGGCGCCGATCTGCAGCTGTATCCCGGCACAAGGGTGGCAAAGGTGCGTGGGCTGCAGGTCCATTCATCGGCGGTCGCTGAAGTGGAGGCCGGGCATAGAACCGCCATCAATCTGCAGGGAGTCGGGGTAGATGAAATACACAGGGGGATGGTTGTTGCCCCTGAAAAGACCATGGAACCGAGTTATATGCTCGATTGTCGTCTGTTGTATCTTGGTGCAAACAGCAAACCACTCAAGCATAGAGCGCGGTTGAGGGTGCATCTGGGAACCTCGGAAATCATTGGCAGGGTCTCCCTTCTCGATAGAGATGTGTTGCAGCCCGGTGAAGAGGCTGTGGTGCAGCTCCTGCTCGAGGAGAAGGCCGTGGTCTGGCCCGGAGATAACTATGTCGTTCGCAGTTATTCTCCAGTGGTGACCGTTGGTGGGGGAACCGTTTACGGCAATGTCTCGCCGCGTAAGAGAAAAAGGCTGTCAGCGGCCGACCGGGAGTATAATCGGCGGCTCTACCAGATCTTGAAGGATGGTAGTGATGAGGATAAGATCTTGTTTTTTCTGCAGGAGAGCCGTGAGCAGGGGTTGACCGCCGATCAGCTTGGTGTGCGGCTTGGCATCTTTGGCAACAGACTGAAAAAAGTCCTGCAACAGCCGATATCTGCAAAGAAAATTGTTGTTGTCGATTCAGTGATCCAACGGTTTGTCAGCTTTGAGATAACGGAGCATATCAAAGGGCTCTTTGTCGAGTATCTTGCCAGTTTTCATAAAAAGTTTCCGCTGCTGCCCGGCCTGTCAAAGGAAGAGCTGCGTACCGGGGTTGGTCGGAGAATCGATGATAAGCTCTATACCTATTGTATCAGCGATCTGTTGCGTAAAAATCAGGTCATCCAGGAAGATTCGGTGGTGCGTCTTCCCGAGCATAGGGTGACCCTGCAGGCGGATGAAGAACAGCTGCAGGCTGAACTCAATGCCTGGTATCGAAAAAGCGGTCTCTCCACCCCGACCATCAAAGAGACCCTCGCCCGCTTTGCCGACTATCCGGAAAAGATGGTGCGGGAGCTTATCGCCGTCAATGTGCGGGAGAAGAGACTGCGCAAGATCAACGAATCGCTCTACTACGCCAAAGAGGTTATCGATCCTCTTATCGATTCGGTACAGCGGCATATTGAGGCCCATGGTGAGATAGATACCCCGGCCTTCAAGGAGCTGACCGGGCTGACCAGAAAATTTTCCATACCGATACTTGAATATCTCGACAGGGAAAAGATTACCAGGCGGGTCGGAGACAAGAGGATATTGCGGAAGAAGAGGTCTTGATTTGTGTCAAACCGTCTTTATCGGTGGGTAAGGCCAATGGTCAATATTGATGTAGTATGGCTGTCAGCCCTGTATTTGCTGTCTGCGGCATACCCGATAACGGCGACAACAGAATTGTCGAGAAAGAGAATGGGCCAGGAGGTTCGCCGTCGTTTGTCGAGTTTTTTTTCGTTGAAATAGCGGGCTATTTTTTTGCGTCCACCGCCGCGGTGCGGGGTAAAACGCTCTCCGGGCCGGTAGGGCCGTACCGTGAGCGGAAAAGGGCATTTCTCGTTGTCAACGGTCAGCAGGCCAGCCTCTTTGGGGATCTTTTCTGGCGAACAGATCTGCAGCCTGATCTCAAGCCCCAACTCCGGGAGCAGATAGCTCCCCGGGCCCTCTATGGGCAGTGTGTAGTCGGCCGCTGGCCGCCATCGCCTTCTTCCTGAGAAGGCCACCCTTTGCAGAACTAGGGTCCTGTTCTGCCGTATCAGCTGCAGCCCGCAGGAGAGATGCAGCTCTTTTCCACTCTCACCTGCAGCAAGTTTGTCGACATCTTCTCTGTTGGTGTACGAAGGGCCAACCCCCAACTGCCAGCAGCATTGCTCTACGATTCGTCTGCGAAGAGACTTGTGGCAGCTGCGGTAGCTGTCAAGATCGATTGACAGCCGTCCTTTGCCGGTATCGCCAGCCACGCATTGCCGGTAGGCAGACAGGCTTTTTTCTCTCATATACCTCTCTTCCTCACGGAGTATGTCCATGGTCTGGAGGATGGTTTTGCGCAGGGACGGGTTGTAGTGCTGCTCCAGCTCAGGAAGCAGATTGAGACGTATCCTGTTTCGTAAAAGGGTTGTGGAGAGGTTGGATGAGTCGGTACACCAGGCAAGACCCTTGTCGGTTAAAAAATCTTCAATCTCCGCTCTGCTCTTGTGCAGCAATGGCCGGATAATCTGTTTTCGGCGCAGGGACATCCCCGATAGACCACAGGTGCCACTGCCTCTGATCAGGCGAATAAAAAATTCTTCTACCTGATCGTCAAGAGTATGGCCCACCGCAATTGTATCGTAGCCGTTTTCCGTTCGGATCGCCTCCAGAGCCCTGTAACGCAGCTCTCGTGCCGCATCTTCCGTTGACCGGCCGGTTTGCTGTACGAGTCTCTTGACCTCAACCGAGCGGACGCTAAACGGTATGCCGCGTTGTGCACAGAGCTCTTGGAGACTGGAGATTTCCCGCTCTGCCTCTGTCGGTCGCAGGCCGTGGTCTATGTAGGCTGCGATCAGATTATAGCACGCCATCTCCGAGAGGCTTATGAGCAGGGCCGTGGAGTCTGCCCCTGCGGAGACGGCGACGACGATCCCTTCCCCGTCCTCGACGAGTGCGTTTTTTCGTATCAGGGCCGCAATATCTTTGGTAAAAGAGGAACACATGGTTATTGTAGCCGATCGTTTGACTTCAAAAGTCGCTGGACAAGCTTCTTGTATACATGGTAGATTCTCGCCTTTTGGCTTTTTTTGCAGGAAATGTTGTTTGTTCTTCCTGCGCAGTGTGACTGAAGCTTTTCGCTGTATTGTACAAGGTGAATGGATATGAGTGTCCGGGAAATAAAAAAATATCTGATAAACCAGTTTGGTCTCCCCGAAGATCAGGTTGCGTTGATGATTCCTGATCTCCTTTCGGCTCTGTCGGAGCATCTGCAACATCTCAAAGAGGCATACGCAGAAGATGACAACGAAAAACTCGAACGATACGCGCATACAATAAAAGGGGCCTGCCTCAGCATTGGCCTCAAAGAGTGCGCAGGTGTCGCTGCCGAGATTGAGATCTCCTGTAGAGGCGAGGCTCCGCCCATCGATCTCAGTGCCCAAATAGACCTTCTCGACCATCGTATTCCCCCCTTAGTATAGCTCTGTGGGGACTCTTTATTCGCGAATATCTTCATCGGTGCTTGTTGAGGCTGTCTGGATGCCTTGGCATAGAGAAATTATCCTGGGCTTGTACTCTGCCTTTCGCCGTTGTTTTGCCAATGCCGTTGGGGCTTTTTCAGCTGGATTGGTTTTTGGGTAAAGCTGACAGCCTTATAGTCCAGGATGTCCTCGACGCTGTCTGTGAACTCCTGAGATGGGCGGATACCGAGGTCTCCGGCAAGCTCAAAATCGACTTCCCCCTTTCCGAAAAACTGCAGGGTGAGATGTAGGGGGCTTGGGCCGTAGTGCTGGTAGAAGGTCTTTTTGAGTTTTTCCAGCTTTTGCCGTGAGATTTTGTCGTAATGCAGCTTGATATGGGTCTTGTCGGTGAAGGCTGCCCTTGCCTCTGGCAGTGAATGGATGGTTTCAGCAAGAATTTTCGGCCCCCGCTCTTCCTGCTGCAGCCGGCCCTGGATAATCACCGGCTCTGTGGTGGAGAGAAGCGTCTCGTATTCTGAGTATGTCTTTGGAAAAACAACGACTTCCAAAGCCTCCAAGAGGTCTTCCACGGAGAGAATGGCCATCGATTCACCCTTTTTGCTCTTGAGGTTTCTGCAGGTGCGAATCAGGCAGCCTATACGTACCGCCTGGCCTTCAGTTCGGCTTTTGAGATCCTGGATTGTACAGTCGGTGATTGTTTTTATCTCATCGATCGATCTGTCCAAGGGATGCCCGGTGATATAGAAACCGACGGTCTCCTTTTCAAATTTCAGTTTTTCCTGGTCATCCCATTCGGCAATATCCGGCATCGGCAGCTGTGAGATTGCTGCCGGAGGAGTTATCTCGGGGGCAACCGTGAACAGCGATATCTGGCCGCTTTGCATATCCCGCTGTACGGCCTTTGCCTGCTCCATGGCCTGTTCGAGGATGGCAAGGTTCTGCGACCTGTAATGGCCGAGGGAATCAAAACATCCAGATTTAATGAGGCTCTCGATAACACGACTGTTGACCTTTTGTGAATCGACACGGTTACAGAAATCGGAGATTGAGGTAAAGGGACCGTTTTTCTCGCGTTCTTTGAGGATACAGTCAAGGGCATTTTCTCCGACATTTTTTACCGCGGCCATGCCAAAGCGGATCGCATCTTCTTTGACATTGAAGTCCTTGACGGACTGGTTGATGTCAGGAGGCAGCACCTCGATGTTGTGTTCCTTGCACTCGTGGATATACAAGACCACCTTGTCCGTGTTGCTCATATCACTCGAGAGCAGGGCGGCCATAAACTGCGGCATAAAGTGTGCCTTGAGATAGGCGGTCTGGTAGGCGACCATCGCATAGGCCGCCGAATGCGACTTGTTAAAGCCATAGCTTGAGAAATACTCCATCAGGTCAAAGATCTGCTCCGCCGTCTCCGGTGGGATATTGTTGTCTTTGGCCCCTTTGAGAAATTTTATTTTCTCGTTGGCCATGACGTCGTGTTTCTTCTTGCCCATTGCCCTGCGCAGGATATCGGCGTCGCCGAGCGAGTAGTTGGCAAGGACGTTGGCTATCTTCATGACCTGTTCCTGATAGAGAATCAAACCAAAGGTCTCTTTCAGGATGGGCTCCATCTCCGGCAGCAGATATTCAGCCTCCTTGATCCCGTGTCTGGTATCGATGAAATCGTTGATCATCCCGGACTTTATCGGGCCCGGCCGATAGAGTGCGACCAGGGCAATCAGATCACTGAATTGTTCGGGTTCCAGCCTGATCAGCAGATCACGCATATTCGAGCTTTCCAGCTGGAAAACGCCGAGTGTATTGCCTTTGCAGAGGAGCTCGAAGGCCTTGCTGTCGTCTAACGGGATATTGTCTATATCGATTTCGATACCCTTGTCGAGCTGGATATGTTTAAGGGTCTTGTCGATGACCGTCAGCGTTTTCAGCCCGAGAAAGTCAAACTTGATCAGCCCGGTCTTTTCGGTATGGCTCATATCGTACTGGGTCAGGGTTTCACCGTTGATACCCCGGCAGACCGGCAGATAGTCTGTGAGCGGTGTTGGTGAAATAACGATGCCCGCGGCATGGGTTGAGGTATTTCGGGCCAGTCCTTCGAGGGTTCGCGAAAAAGAGATCAGTTCTGCGATCTTTGGGTCATTTTTGACCGCTTCCTGGAGTTTGGGTTCGGCCTGCAGGGCCTTGTCCACGGTCACTTTTTCCGTCTCGGGAACCATCTTGGCCACCTTGTCCACGTCACCAAAGGGCATGTTGAGCACCCGCCCGACGTCGCGGATAACCCCGCGCGTTTTCATCTTTCCATAGGTAACGATCTGGGCAACATGGCTGGAACCGCCGTATTTTTCTTTTATATAGTCGATCACCTCGCCGCGTCTTTCCTGGCAGAAATCGACATCAAAGTCGGGCATCGACTTTCGCTCAATATTCAAAAACCGCTCAAAGATGAGGTCGTAGAGGATGGGGTCAATATTGGTGATGGACATGGCATAGGCGGCGAGGCTGCCTGCCCCGGATCCCCGCCCTGGGCCTACCGGGATTTTTCTGTCTTTGGCCCAGTTGATAAAATCGGCAACGATAAGAAAATAGCCGGAAAAACCCATCTTGAGAATAACGTCGATCTCTGCCTGCAGGCGCTCTGTATAGACCTGTCTTTTGGCGTCATCAAGGCCCGCCGTCTCTTGCATCTTGGCAAAGCGGTTTTCCAGCCCCTGCCAGCAGGCCTTTGTGAACATGCTCTCGAGGGTTTCTCCTTCCTCGACAGGGAATTTCGGAAAATAGTAGTTGCCAAAGTCAATCTCAAGATTGCAGCGGTCGGCGATCTCCTGGGTCGAGGCAATGGCCTCGGGACAGTGGGCGAAGCTGGTGCGCATCTCCTGGGCCGATTTAAAGTAAAACTCCTCGGTGGGGAGCTTGAACCTTTTCGGGTCATTGATGGTTTTCCCGGTTTGCAGACAGAGCAACAGCTCGTGGGCCTTGGCCTCCTCACGGGTAAGATAGTGACAGTCGTTGGTTGCAACCAGTTTGATGCCCATTTCCCGGCCGAGCTCTTTCAGCCCGTCGTTGACACTTTGTTGGGCGGCGATCCCGTTTTCCTGCAGTTCAAAATAGAGACGGTCGCCGAAAATCTCGTAGAGCTCCTCGGCCTTTTTTCTGGCCCTTGGCAGATCCTTTTTCAGGATGGCGTTGGGGACGATACCCTGAAGACAGGCGGTGAGCGCAATGACGCCCTCGTTGTACTCTTTGAGGACCTCCATATCGATTCGCGGCTTATAGTAAAACCCCTCAAACTGAGCGATTGATGCCATTTTCATCAGGTTCTTATAGCCCGTATGGTTCATTGCCAACAGGACAAGGTGGTAGGACTTCTGGCCATCAACAGCCTTTTGAATATGTCTACTCTCCGGAGCAACATAGAATTCACAGCCGACAATTGGTTTGATTCCGGCCTCTTTTGCCTTGATATAAAATTCCAGGGCGCCAAACATCGCTCCGTGGTCGGTAACGGCGACACTATCCATATCAAACGCCTTGCATTTTTCTACAAGGTCGGAGATACGAATGGCCCCATCAAGGAGACTGTACTGTGTGTGGAGATGAAGATGGGTGAATCCTGCGCTCATTTTTGTGTTCCTGCGAGTTAAAAGGGGTGGTAGGCCAACCTGGTGGTGTCTATTGATCGAAAAGAGAGAATCTGAGTATAGCTGGTATTTTTTATGCTGCAAGCCTCTTGTGCTGTTTGTTGAGAAAAAGAGAGTATATCAACAGCGTAACAGGCGCGAACCTGCGGGCAGCCTACTTGACCTGCCTGTTATGTGCCTTTTGCCAGTGTTCAATTGACAGTGATACAAACTCATTAAAACTCTCATCAGAGCGAAAACTTCGGGCTGGTACAATATGGAATAAACAGCCTGATATCTGAAACAACAGATATGGGCCTGCAACTCTTACCTTGGTTATTCCAGACCATCTGCTCAGACCTTCGTTCGCAGGGGTTTTTTCATGGAGTCCTTCAGGGCTTAACGAATATTCATGTTGCCCAAGAATGCCGTTTTTTGAAGATGACATAAGCAGGATTGAAATCATTGAGAAGACGACGCCAAACAACATTCCGAAAAAACCTCCCCCGAAAGAACTCAGGAGAATCCTTATCCAGCCACTCTGAGTCTGGGGAATACCGTTTTTCCAACAGATAAGTCCAAATATGAATAGCGAAATAACCAGAACTGTTACATATGTCGATCGTAATGTCGGCAGAATTGCCACATTAAAACGAATCAGATCCGTTTTTCTGATGTTGGTGGTCACTCTCATGCCTTTCTTTGCACACAATGGTAGATTACATGGCAAGCTTCAGCGGGTTCGCTCAAACCTCTAGTCCGTGAAGTTTTTGTTGTAACCTTCACTTTCAGGATTGAACAAAATATTTATAATACAAGAATTGTTCTCATAGCACCAAAGTTGAGTGTAACAAATTCGGTAGAATGATTTGTTATGTTTTGCTCCCAATTTTGTTGCCAAGCTTAATGTCTAAAAGATACAAAATACGATCGGCATATTCAAAGGGAAGCTTTTCTGAAGAAATTTCATGAATTTTATCTAAATATTTAAAATATATTTCAACCGATTTTTTAAGATAACTATCCGTGACTTTTTTCCCCTTTGAAGGATATTTCGTTTTTCCAGGAAATAAAATTCGATATGTTCTGTCATCGATAATCTGAAATGTTCTGGGGTTTAAAAACCGTAATATTGTGCTGGATATTGGTAGAGCGATACCTGGAGTTTTCAGTAAATCCTTGATAAGGTCACCGCATTCCTCATGGTGTTGAGGTTGTACTGTAGAAACGTTTTTCAAGCGGTTTATCAGATCCTGCTCAATATAGGGAAAACGATTTAATTTCCAGAGAACAATTTTATATAAACTTTCAAAGTCAAACTTATCTGACTTGAGGTTGTCAAGATTTTCTGTGAGCTTGAGATGATAGTTATAATTGTCTAAAAGGCTAACAGGGGTATCTTTCCAGATTTCTTCATATTTTTTTATGAATTCATTCACAGCCTCTCCTTAAAAGCAAGCGGACATATGATGGCGGTATTAGAATACCGGCTTATAGTCAAAGAAATGGCGTGTCTCGAGGCTCCGATAGGTACGGCTCTCCCCCCGGGCAACAAAGGAGTTTGTGATCGCACCGGTCGGGGTAAAGCGGACCCCCTCGAGAAACTCTCCGTCGGTGATGCCGGTCCCGGCTATCGCCACCTGCTTGCTCTTGACAAGATCCTGAACCCGAAAGATCTTTGTAAAATCGCTGATGCCGTGGCCTTCTGCCTCCTGGTACTCCTGCTCGTTTTCGTAGATGATTTTTCCCTCGAAATAGCCTCCGAAGCAGCGGATGGCCGCGGCAACAAAGACCGCCTCATGGGCGTAGCCATATCCGATATAAATATCTGCTTTTTCTCCCATTATTGCAGAGAGGCAGCCTGAGATCTCCCCCTCTTCAATAAGCTTGATGCGCGCCCCGCAGCTTCTGATCTCATCGATGAGCATCTTATGCCTGTGGTGGTTGAGGATGCAGACAGTCACATTTTCGGTGTATTTCCTCAGCGCTCGAGCAACCCGCTTGACGTTTCTCGCTGGTGGCTGGGTAATATCGATCACATCACCAACCTTGGCGCCAACCACCATCTTGTACATACTGAGGTTCGGGACGTTTTGCAAAGAGGCGGACTTGGCAATGGCTGCGTACGAGGTTGAATTGTTGCGTCCGTTGGCCGCCGAGTGGTAGGCCTCAAGCGCAATAACCAGCAGATCAGTCTCTTCACTGCCGCTGCCGATGGTCGAGGGCAGCTGGTAGATCTGTTCCCTGCCTGTAAATCGGTCGTTTATCACCGTACCTGTCACCGGCAGGCGGTGTAAGGTCTTGGCGATTGCCTTACGGGTCTGATTGAGGATATTTCTATGGTCTCCAAGACCCTGAATCCTGGCAGCGGTGAGGGCCGCAATCTCCGTGGCCCTGACGATTTCCATTCCATAGTTTATGTTCATAGGTCGCGTAACTTTTTTTATTGGTGAGCCCAGCCAGGGACAAGCGATAACTGTTTACGAAACCATCAGTGCTTGTGTGGGCTGCAGAGATATTGGCAAAGTGCTTCCTTGGAAATATATTTAAATTTTCAATATATCTTGATTTTTTAAAAATCCAGAAGCTCAAACCTCCCCGTCGGATTCTGTAGTGCAGGCCCGCAGTTGTTGCAGAATATTACTGCGCAGGGCAAGCAGCTTTTTGCCGGCGATGGTGTCTCGTATCTTTATCGGTTCTCGGAACTCATCAATAAGTTCAATATCAAGGGGTGCAGACTCCAGTTTTTGCGCCGCCTCCTCAATCTCTTCCGGGGTCGGCAGGATGATGCCATAGAGCTGGTGGGGGGTGTGTACCAGTGAATGCCCCCTGTTATAGTAGGCCGCTGCGAAACCGCCATCAACATTTATTGCCACGCCGTCTTCGCTGGCCATTTGCAGGCCTTTCCGGTAGTCGACCGGGGTATGGCCAAAGATGACCCTTTGCACGCCAAATTCTTTCTGCATCTTTTTCTTAAACTGGTCTGTCTGCAGGTTATCCTTCCAGAACAGGGTCCGCTCCTTGTGTGTCGCCTTGTCGAGAAGGAAATACCTCTCAAAGGTCTTCATCGCGTGTTTGCCGAAAAAGGGTGATTTAGGGCCACACCAGAGATAAAAAAACAGGGCCTGATCTTCCGGCTTCTGGGGCCTTTTATTGATATAATTTTGTCCAACCTCTTCAATGGTCTTCTGGATAACATCCAGCAGGGCGCGGCCCTTATGTCCGAGAAATTCCTCGAAGTCGCCTTCGGCAGTGGATGGTACCAGGGCGTGGATGTTGAGGAAATTATTCTGGATATGGTAGGTTTTCCCCTCGCTGTAGAGATAGCCAAGCAGGCGCATCAACTTACGGTTGCCGGTAAACTGCCCGGTTAAATCGTCGATCAGTGCAGATTCTTTAGGGCTCAAGGCCGCTGGATTGTCCAGGTCGATGGTTGGAAAATGGTTGTCGTTCAGAGCTGATGTGTCGTTTTCCCTGAGCATTTTTGATAGTCTGTCAAGCCAGAGTCTTGATGACATCTGGTATTCCGGAAAGTCGAGGATGGTCTTTTCTTCAAGTTTGAACTGGATTATCGCCAGGGCCTTTTCCATAGAGCGTCCCTTGGCGGTTTTTGCCTTGAAGTTTCCGGTGACTTTTTCCGAAGGATAGGTGGCGATGGCAAAGTCGGCCAGTTTCGTGGTATCAAAACCCATGCGCTCGAGAAAGGAAAAATGGTCATAACGGCAGGTAATACGCAGGGCCTCGGCAACCAGTGATTTGCAACCAGCCGCAGCACCCATCCAGAGAATATCATGATTGCCGAAGACGTAATCCACCCCGCTGCGGTAATGGTGTGAAAAAAGGATCCGCAGGATCTTGTCGGGTTGTTCGCCGCGGTCAAAAACGTCGCCGAGAACCTGAATTCGGTCAAGCAGTGTCCGCCGGATAGAGAGGCTGAGATGGTTTATCAGCCTGTCTGAGACGATCTGTTCCTCAAAAATGGGGTCCGGAACCGGTAAGCCGGAGAGAAGACGTTGAATAACGTCTTGAAATTCACCCCGGTAGGTTTGATGCCGCTCCCTGCGGACGTTGGTCAGTTTGTAGCGCAGGACAGAAACCAGGCAAAGGATGACATCCTGCCTGTCCATTTTGACAGAATCATCGTAGAGATAGGCATTCTTACGGATGATTCTGGTCAGATACTGTAGTTTTTCGGCGCTGAATGTCTTGGGCAGGGCCTCCTTGCAGGTCTGGTAGAGCATGCCAAATCGGCCCCTTAAGATGGACTTGAAACGGTCGCCTTCACCGTGTAAGTCACTGATCCACATGGTCGTCGGTATATTCGAGTCGAGCTCCAGGTCAATCTCCAGAAGCTGTCCGGCCAGCCTGTCAATTTCACCCACGGACCGTGTGTTGTCGACCGGTTGCTTGATCGTATTTTTTGATGTCTCTGACATGGAATACACCCTTGGCTAAGGAGAAAGGCCGACCGTCTGGAGGGGGCAGCGCGAATGGTGTCGTACGTTTAATGAAACTCGGCTCAGAGACAGAGAATCGGGGTGTCGAAGTTCCGAGCTCTGTCTTCGTTGTGGCTATCTGCTCCAGCCCTGCCGGTTCGTTGCCTTCTGAAAAAACAGATGTCAGACCGCAACCTCTTTCGACCTGTGCAAAGCCTCTGCCCTGAAAAAAATATGTCAACCAGACTGAAAAATATAACAAAAATTGTCAAAAGATGCAGTCAGTTTTCCACGCCGGCTAGCAACCGTTTCAAGGGCCTTTCTGTTTCGGTGAAAAATGTCGCAGGCGCAGGGCATTGGTGACCACCGAGACAGAGCTCATCGCCATGGCCGCTCCTCCGAGCATCGGGTTGAGGGCCGGGCCACCGAATATAACCAGAACGCCGGCTGCCACAGGAATACCGACAACGTTGTAGGCAAAGGCCCAAAACAGGTTCTGGCGGATATTTTTCATGGTTGCACGACTCAGTGCCAGGGCATGTATAATACCCTCCAGATGGTTGTTCATCAGCACAATATCTGCCGATTCCATCGCCACATCTATACCGCTACCCATTGCGATACCCACGTCTGCACAGGCCAGAGCCGGCGCATCGTTGATTCCATCACCGACCATTGCCACCGTATGGCCGTTTTTTTGGAGTTCCTGCACTTTTTCTGCCTTTTCCGCCGGCAGTACTCCTGCAATAACATCGCGTATTCCGGCCGCTGCAGCAACAGCTTCGGCGGTTTTGGGGGTGTCGCCGGTCAACATGACGACCCTGAGTCCTTGGCCGGTAAGCTGGCCTATGACCTCTTGGGCCTCTGTTTTCAGTGGATCGGCAACGGCAATCAGGCCAGCCAGAGCACCTTTTGTCGCAAGATAGAGAACGGTTTTGCCCGCCGATGCCAACTCCTGCGCCCTGGTTTCAATGTCCTGGAGAAGAGGTTTTTCGAGATGGCCGCTGATAAAGGCTGCATTGCCAAGAAAAATTCTGCAGGCCTCTCCGAGAAATTCTACTCTGGCCTGCACTCCGGAGCCGGGCAAGGCTGTAAAATCTTCGATACGGTACTGTTGACATTTTCGTTTTTTTGCAGCATGGACTATTGCGCTGGCAAGGGGGTGTTCCGAGGCCTGTTCCAGCGATGCGGCCAGACTGAGTATCCTTGTTTCCGGCCAGTCATTGGCAGAGACAATGTCGGTAACCTCTGGTTTACCAATGGTCAGGGTACCTGTTTTGTCAAAGACAATACAGTCTGTGGCCTGGGCTCTTTCAAGAATCTCTCCGGTCTTGATCAGGATTCCGAGTTGGGCGCCTCTGCCTGTTCCGACCATAATTGAGGTCGGGGTGGCCAACCCCATAGCGCAGGGACAGGCAATAACCATGACGGCGATAAAGATGCGTACGGCATAGCTGAGTCCGGCTTCGCCAAGGAAAAACCAGCTGAGCCCGGCCAGCACTGCAATTGCGATAACGACAGGGACAAAGTAGAGACTGACCCGGTCGGCGAAACGGGCAATCGGCGCCTTACTGCCCTGTGCTTCTTCAACGAGGGCAATGATGCGGGCAAGTGTGGTCTTTTCGCCAACCCTGGTGGCGGAAAAATGCAGCGTGCCTGTGGTGTTGAGTGTCCCGCTGTAAAGAAGACTGCCTTTGGTCTTTACCACAGGCAGACTTTCCCCGGTAAGCATCGATTGATCGACACTCGAGTTGCCTTCTACGACGGTGCCATCTACCGGAACCCGCTCGCCGGGTCGTAAAAGGATTGTATCTCCGACGCAGAGCGCCTCGACGGCGACCTGTCTTTGCCCTCCATTGCTGTCAAGAACGGTGGCCTGAGCCGGGGCGAGTCGCATCAGGGCTGTAATTGCATCTCCGGTGCGCACCTTTGAACGCATTTCGAGATATTTGCCAAGCGAGATAAGGGCAATCAGTACGGCGGCAGATTCAAAATAGAGGTCATGTGCCTTGGCAACAGGGTCTATGCCAAAGGCGATTTCCAGCAGGTTCCAGGTGGAGTAGACCACCGCAGCTCCTGTACCAATGGCAATCAGGCTGTCCATGTTGGGAAGGCCGCGGACGAGAGCTGGTATGCCACTGAGATAGAAGTTCCGTCCAAGGTAGAGAACTGGAAGGATCAATACAAACTGGAGAAGGGCATGGTAGAGAGGAGATGTATCCGGAGACAGAATCCGGGGAAACGGGAGACCGAGCATCGGCCCCATAGAGATCAGAAGAATACTGCTCGAAAGGATGGCCAGCGGGATGAGCCGATGCCGTATTGCCTCCAGATGCTGTTGTTCCGACTGTTTTTGGGTGGTTCTGTGTTGTTGAACCGGTACCGCGGTAAAGCCCAGTTTTTCTATGCCTGCTCTGATCTCCTCTGAACCTAGGGCTTTGGGGTCAAAGCGGATATCTGCCTTTTGGGTGGCGAGGTTGACAGAGCAGGTTGTTATGCCAGAGAGATTGTTGATAACCTTTTCTATACGCGCTGAGCAGGCGGCACAGTGCATACCGCCTATGTCAAACTGTACTCTCTTATCCATGGTTTTTTTGTTTGATGAGGGCCTGTTGGTCATTTTTACTCGGGACAAGCCCATTGGGCCAGTTTGCAATCTCTTTTTCTACAAAAATTGTTTTTGTATGGGAAGCCTTAATTGAAAAAGGTCAGGATCTCTGGTTGGAATGGTTGGGGAAGGCATGTAAAATACGGGGAAGGAGGTCCATTGTTTATCGTAACGAAGTTCTGGTTTTTCTGTGCTGAATCTGGACAAGATTTTCCTATCTGAGAAATTCTCTACGTTTTTTACATAATTTATTTGTTGAAGTGGCTGTGAGAGGGTACAATTACCTCTAAAGATCCGGCCGAGATGTCTGCGGTTATCTGTTTTGCACCTTATGAATCGTTACAAATAAAGAACAATTAATATTCGGAGACTTATGATGAGGCTATTTTGCCCTTACTGCGGGCTTGAAGGGGTTGCAGAGGATTCTCTCTTTAATTCAAAGGTTTCCTGTCCGGATTGTGAGGGGCGATTTATCGCAGAATGCAGTGTTATCCCCGACAATGATCAGGGAGCTTTCGTTCGGATAGTTTGTCCACACTGCAGCCTGAGAGGAACTGCTGAGAACACACTGTATCAAAAGAAAATAGTGTGTCCCGACTGTGACAAAAAGTTTGCCCTTGATGAGAGTGTGCTTGAGGATTCTTCACAAAAAGAAATTCTTTTCGCCGTTTCGTCGGCAGGATCAGAACAAAAGCCCGTTGTCGCTGGTCTGGCTCTGGATAGTGAAGAAGATGCTGCTCTCTCTTCCGAATCTTTTACCGAGTATTTTCTCGAGGTCGAGGAGCAGAGAACAACCTCCGGACTTGCTGAGGGTCAAGAAAAGGTCGTTTCTTCTCTGGAGCTTTCTGATGACGAGGTTGGAGCAGAAGATCCTTCCCCTGCAGATGGAAGTATCGCCGATGTTACCTCTCTGCTGAGTGAGGTCGAGGGCATTCCTGAGAAGGGTGGTGATGAGGATGTCTTTGAGGTCGGGGGAGAAGATGTCGTTTTTGAATCGGAACCTGCGGGTGAGAAAGACCACGGCTCTCCGGCGGTCTGTTCCATCTGCGGTTGCAGTCTGGATGGCAAAGAAGAGGCTGCCGATGGCGGGGGGCTTTGTGCAGATTGTCAAGCCATCTCTTCAGAGGTCTTGTCAAACGAGAAACAAACCCGAAAGAGGGGGTTTTTTGCCCGCCTTTTTCGCCGCAACAGTAAAAAGAAAAAGGAAGACGATATCCTCGATTCATCTGATTCTTTGCAGAAGGAGCCTGTCTCAGAGGAATAACCTGCTCAGCGAAGAAAAGTGAGGTTTAGCCCGGATATTTCATCAGTTCAGGCGGTGTCAGGTTCGAAGTTTTTTGCATTAGGTAATAGTAAACTCTATTTACTGCAAAAATACGCAAAGAAGATGGTGCCGCATGGACTGACCTTTGGTGAACACTCTGGATATTGTAAAACTGTAATGTTCTCGATGTCGTATATTAGAATATCGGCAATGTTTAAAAAATTGACACAATGTTTATGAAATATCCAGGTTAGCATTTCTGATGGGCAGAGTTTTTCGCAAGTCAAGGCACAAGGCGTGTACTACATGGAATGCCTTGTAACGGAGGCTCACCGAAAAATCGCCGACCCGCAGAGGAGTTTTCTTTGTTACCTCTCAAAAACCCCACAGAGAGTGCTTCTTGTTCACCGGATCTGCGGGTGAACCTTTCTCTGTGGGGGATATTCGTGTTTGCGGAAGACCATTACGAAAAACAGGCTGCGTTGGCCACAGTGAAAACTGCAACGTTTCAAGGGGCTGCAGCTGGAGCAAAGCCAGTTTTTCGTTCAGGATGGTTTCGCCTGCTGTTGCTTATGATTTTGCCCGTTGCTGTTGAAGCTTTTTGTAGTAAGAGCTATGCAGATATTTTACCTCTTCTTCCTCCTTATAGCCTGTAATGATGCTGTGAATTGCACCCTTAATGGCAAAAAGGGACATATATGCATGGGTAAAAAAGAAGGCTGTAATGAGTGCTGCAAGCACATTATGCACAATGGCTGCACCACGTAACAGGTCTATCTGTGACAAACCAAGTGTCCGGGCAATGCCAAGATTGAAATCCTGAAAGTACATCATCAGACCTGTGGCAATCATCACCATCCCCCCAAGGGTTGCCACCCAGAACCACATCTTTTGTCCCGCGTTGAACTTCCCTGCCGGTATCTCCCGTTTCTTCTTGCTGAGGTAGCCTCCGAGAATAAATACCCATTTGATATCATCGGTGGAGGGAAGCATATCGAGGCACCAGCAGAGAAACATAGGAAAAACAGCAATAAAAAAGACCACAGTAGCCATGGCATGGAGATTTCGCGCAAGATAGACCGGGGTTCCACCTCCGAGGTATCTGCCGAAAACCATCATCAGTCCTGTTGGTACAAGAACGAGAAAGGATATGACAGCCAGGAGATGTACAATCCGTTGAAACAGGCTGAAAATGTAAATCTTGTCTCCGCCATGGGAGAAAACCTTTGGCCCCCAGACCAGGTAATGTACAAGAAAGATAGTCGGAACTCCAACCGTTATGGCAAGAAACACCCAGCGAAAGTAGGTACCTTGCAGCAGGGTGAACAGGGGGCCCAGGTCGAGAGAACCTTCTTTGCCGTAGTCAAGAATATTGGGGATCATCATCTCTCCCCATATCTGGCTGTCAGCTGCCAGGGCAGCTGACACCAGAAAAAGAGAAGTGATGATAAAAAATGCTGTTTTTTTCATCACTTGATTATGCTCCTTTGCCTCTTGATGAGACACGTTTACGGTAAATGGTCGACACTTCTTCCGCATCACCGACCAGCAAGGCCTTGGTTGCGCATACAGCCGAGCATATGGGCACCCGTCCTTCTGCGATACGGTTTTGACCGTACAGATGCCGTTCTTCCTCGCTGTTTGTCTCTTCCGGACCGCCGGCGCACATTGTGCATTTATCCATCGCGCCTTTGGTCCCGAAAGCCCCGTCCCTTGGAAACTGTGGCGCACCAAAGGGGCAGGCGTACAGGCAGTAACCGCAGCCTATGCATTTTTTCTTGTCGTGCAGGACAATTCCGTCCTCACGGATATAGAAGCAATCGACAGGACAAACCTGCGCACAGGGAGCATCGGTACAATGCATACAGGCAATGGATGTTGAGTACTCTTTGCCGACAACGCCCTTATGCATCGTAATCACCTTTCGCCTGCTGATGCCAACCGGTAGCTCATGCGCTTCGGCACAGCCAATGCTGCAGGCAAAACACTCAATGCAACGATTGCTGTCGCAGAAAAACTTCATTCGAGCTTGTTCGAAACTCATGATTACCCCCCTATGCTTTCTCTATTCTACAGAGA
This sequence comes from Deltaproteobacteria bacterium, assembly GCA_002747825.1. GTDB lineage: Bacteria > Desulfobacterota > Desulfobulbia > Desulfobulbales > Desulfocapsaceae > Desulforhopalus_A. Next base: position 39,900 of record PDQQ01000013.1, on the reverse strand, counting down.
CCGGCGTTGAACTCGGGAATCTGCGTTATGATATCAAATCCGTAGTTGGTGATCGTATTGAAACTTTCTCCAACCGCATAAGGTCTTGTCCCTTCCGGATATCTGTCACTGAGGTCAACACCCTGCATAACACCGGCAAAGTTGTACGGCATCGCGATTCTGTCCGGCGTAACGCTGTAGCTGTACTGGGCCTTGACCTTGATCTTTGTACCCTGTGGTGCATGCAGCCACATCATATCTCCGTCACGCAGGCCGTACTTGAGTGCCAGATCCGGGTGGATATTGGCAAACATTTCGGGAGTGATATGGGAGAGATACTTTGAGACCCTCTCAAGCATACCGGCACCACTGAGGTTGACCACCCGCATTGTGACAAGCATAGTCGGGAAATCCTTTGCCCACTCTTGTGCTGTCTGTTCTGAGATGTATTTGGTGTCGACGCGGAAGTTGTTTTTCTGGTCTTCGTAGGTCGGATACTTGACCACCAGATCAGGGCGTGATGAGTGGATAGGCTCTCGATGCTTTGGCACCGGATCGGGAAATGTCCAGACGACCACCCGGGCCTTTGCGTTACCGTAGGGAGCGACTCCGGCCTCAAGGCATTTTTGTGTGATGATGCCGCTGATGTCGGTCTTCCAGTTGCTGCCCATTTTGGCCTTTTCCTCTTCTGTAAGGCTTATGCCAAGAACGGATTCGATGTTTTCCCTGGTGATTTCCGGATAGCCGCCTGCGACCTTTGAGCCTGATACGGTTACACTCTCACGGGCAAGCTGGCTGACACCATCGTGTTCCAGACCAAAGCGGTTCCTGAATCCCATTCCACCACCAGCAACAGGGGTATCGATATCGTAGAGCACCGGGCTGCCTGGATGGTTTTCGTCCCAGCTCGGCCAGGGCAGACCATAATACTGGCCCTTCATTGGCCCCTTGCCCCCGAGGGTAATTGGATCAAACATATGCCAGTTTTCCTGATGGGCCCGCAGCCTTTGATGGGTCCAGCCCCCCAGGCCTATGGTCTTGAGGATTCTGGCCAGCTCGTTGGTTGCATCGTCAGGCCAGAGAAAATCCTCCTTGACCTCAACCAGCTCGCCGTCTTTCACCTCAAGCCGCATTGCCCTGGTAAATTCATCATAAAAGCCGAACTTTTTGGCAAATGCAAACATGACCTCGTGGTCAGGCTTGCTCTCATACAGTGGATCGACCACCTTCGAGCGCCACTGGGAGGAACGGTTGGTTGCTGTAACAGAGCCTTCCGTTTCAAACTGGGTGGCAACCGGAAGGACGTACATATCATCCTTACGGTTGGTGAGCACCGCTGCCTCGTTGAGAAACGGATCGGCGATGACGACCAGATCCAGCTTGTCAAGGGCCTCCTGGATCTCCACCTGATGGGCCATGGAGGTGATCCCGTTTCCCTGTACCCAGAGGGCGCGAACCGGAGAGGAGGAGTAGGTCTTTTCCTTTTGCAGGACGCCCTGCCACCATTTGGCCAGGGAAAATCCCTTCGTCTCCATCCACTCTTTGCTGGCAAAACGACCCTTGAGCCACTCGTAGTCGAGCCCCCAGGACTTGGCAAAATATCTCCAGGAGCCTTCTGAGAGCCCGTAGTACCCGGGAAGACTATCTGCGAGACAGCACATATCCGTGGAACCCTGAACATTGTCATGACCCCGGATAATGTTGCAGCCGCCACCTTTTTTCCCCATATTGCCCAGAGCCAGCTGGAGTATGGGGAGGATTCGGGTGTTGGATGTTCCGGTCGAATGCTGTGTAATCCCCAGCGCCCAAACGACTGTTCCAGGCTTATGCTTGGCGAGCAGTGTTGCCACCTGAATAATTTGTTGGGCCGGAATTCCGGTAACATCAGAGGTCTCTTCAGGCGTCCACTTGGCCGCTTCCGCCCTCACTTCTTCCATCCCGTAAACCCTGCTCTCTATGTGCTCCTTATCCTCCCAGCCATTTTTGAATATGACATGGAGAAGGCCGTAGATAAAGGCGACATCTGTTCCTGTGCGGATTCGCAGATAATGATCGGCCTTTGCCGCCGTCTTGGTGAAAACAGGATCAACAACGATCAACTTGGCATCGTTGAGATCCTTTGCCTGCAGAAAATGTTTCATCCCTATCGGGTTGGCTGCTGCTGGATTGCCTCCGATAACGAGTATCAACTTTGAATTGCCAACGACATCACCAAAATGGTTTGTCATGGCTCCATACCCCCACGTGTTCGCCACACCGGCGACTGTAGCGGAGTGTCAGATACGGGCGACGTGGTCGATATTATTCGTTCCCCACATCGCCGCAAATTTTCTAAAGTAGAACGCCTGTTGTGTGTTGAACTTTGCCGAACCGAGGAACATCGCCATATCCGGGCCGCTTTCCTCTCGCAGCTTCAACATCTTTGTCGAAATCTCATCGATCGCCTTTTCCCAGGAAATACGTTTCCATTTGCCGTTTTCCTTCTTCAAAGGGTGCTTAAGACGCTGTTTGCTTTTGACCAGATCAATCTGGTCAATACCCTTACAGCAATGGCTGCCCTCGCTGATCGGGTGATCCTGAGCCACATCCTGGCGAACCCAGACCCCGTTTTGCACCTCGGCAATGATACCGCAGCCTGCAGAGCAGATTGAGCAGATCGTCTTTACCCTTTTAGAGCCTGGAAACGGATTCTTTACCTCCTCGTCGGTCGCAGGACGGATGGCGTCGGCGGCCGCAAAGGCCGATGTTGCTCCAAGCCCCGCTCCAACCGTTGCCAACTTCAGAAAAGAGCGTCTGCCGATCCTGGTGGACATCTTGCTGAACGCTTTGTTTAACACGGTCGCCCCTCCTTTCTAGTATGCCGATTTGTAGTAAACATCCCAGTGTTGCGTCTTCTTGTACAGGATCTCCTTTTTCGGAGAATGTCCTATAACGACACCGTTGGAGAGGGATTTTTCCTTCTTTTCTTCGGCTGCGACACTGCATTTGGCAGATATCAGCATGCCAACTCCAACAGCGGACGCCCCCAGAGTTGTTTTGAGGAATTGCCTCCTTTCTTCGAGCATGTCTCCTCCTTTTCTAGAAGTGTTAGCGGTTAACAAATATGTTTTTGACATATTTGCGCTGATTGTATGATCTCCAGAGCCGACAATTCACGGGCAATGGAGTGTTCTAAGCCGGTGTCTTTTTAAGGCCGGTACAGTCTTTTTCTACATCGTAAAGCTGGAATTCATCCTGATACAACCCTGTTCTGTACCCTTTTTCTGTATCTCCTCAGCCCTGGTTCGTTTTCTGTTGTTTGTTTTGGTCGGTTTGCCCACATCAAGGTAGACACGCTCCAGCTCGGTAAATGATCTGAGCGCCAGAGCCAGCTGCTTGTAGATAAAACTTTGCCTGTGGTTGAACAGATTATCGGTGAAGTCGTCGAGCATCGGGTTGAGAATATTGGTAAAGACTGCCTTTGCCAGATCGCCGGAAGGTTTTACCCCCTGTGTCTGCTCTTCAATAAGTCTGGCAAGAAAGAGAAGGATGAATTCAATATGATCTTCGTGTTCTTTAAAACTTTCTGCATTACGGCGATATTTGGACTGTATGACATAGTCGATCATTCGTAGTCGTTGCCTGCCGTCATCGCGATTTTCGTCATAGAATGAAGCCGTTGTTGGTATCGGTTCTGATGAGGGATCAGAGAAGATATTGTTGTTCTCCCTGGCAAAGGCTGCAAAGCCTCCGTTTTTACATCGTCGTTTCAGATTAGAAAAGGCAAGCGCGCTCTGTTCGTCAATCGGAGACTGGATGAGGGCTTCAAGGGCGTGTACTCCTCTGTCGTAATGGTCTTTGCCGAAATCAAAGGCAAAGAAGGAAGCAAAAAAGCTGTAGTAGACGACCCGGGCCTTGTTTATTGCGAGATGATCCATAGCAAGTTTCTAAAAAGATTCAATTTCCTTAAGCCCCTCGAGCATAACTCGGGCCTTACATTCCGGGCAGCAATAGAGCGTTTTACTCCGCAGGCTGTCATCAGCAAATTTCGGCGCCATTATTGCCGCAATCCTGGACACCGATTTGGCAGGAGCAAAACCTCTTCCACACTCAACGCATTTGAAGATTTCGTCTCTTGCCATTACCCTGCGCCGAAAGAATTCCGGGTGCAGGACTAACTGATCCCTGTAGATCTTCAGACAATCGTTCTCCGGACAGGTCTGCAGGCAGTAGCCACAGCAGGTGCAAAGGGCCGGGATGAAGTCCAGTGTGTTCTGTTCCTTGTCAATTTGTAAGGCCCCGGGGGTGCAGCCATCAACACAACTCAGGCAGAGTGTGCACGCATCCTGGTTCAGACGCAGCATGCCGTAATGCAGATACGGAGCGGTATCGACGGCGCCGAGATCCTCGGCTTCGATCAGATGCTGTAACCTTTTGGCAATGGCCTGTCTCTTGGTCAGTGAGCGTTCATCGAGTTCGAAGCGGGCCGCATCCAGTGGCTTGATCTGTGCCGTCTCCCGCTTGAGATCTTCCGGCGTTTCGCAGAGTATCACCGCCTTTTGCTGAAAGCGTTTGAGGAAGATTTCATTTACGACCCTGACGATATTCTCCGTGAGGTCAGTTCTTTCATCTGGACAATATATGGCCGGCATACCGCTTGTTTGAACCAGTGAAAGTAGATGCCATTCGTCGAGAAGGGAATCGTCGATGACCAGCGGGAGAATCCCGGTATCCAGTTCGCAGTCCAGCTTTTCAAGATCAAGGCTTGAAGGGATGATCATTGCCGTATAGCCGGTAAAGAGTCTTGCAATCTGTCGAAATGCGTTTCTCGGTATACGGCTGCTGTCCATCGCCCCCGTTGGACAGGCGGCGACACAGGCTCCACAGCCGCTGCATCTGGCATGCATTATCTCGAGACGCAAGGGTTGTTGTCGTTTTACTATGGCCTGCGTTGGACAGACATTGGCACATTGGCCACAGATCTCTTGCCGCTTGTCGTGATAAAGGCAGAGAGAACTGTTGTATTTGACCTGGATGTTGTAAGAGATGGTTCTGCAGCCTGCAAGTACACGCTCTATGGTCTTTTGCTGTCCGAGTATCTCATGGTCGTGGACAGCGGGGAGAGCAGTGTACTCCTTAGGGCAGTTGCCCCACAGGATTTGGTCTGCCTCGAGAATAAAGGTCGTCTCTCCCTCAAGTACCGATACCTGTAGACCATTTTGCTGCTTATCAAGGGTGACGATACTTGAGGCCTGTACCTGAAGAACCTCAAATCCCAGCTCGTCGAGTTTGTTTCCAAGAAGAGACTGCTCCAGACCGGATACGATAAGGATACGGTGCCCGGCGGTGATGCTCATTTCTGTTTGCTGGGCAAGATCAAAGGCCGTCATCCTGATTTCATACAGGGTCTTGACCGCTTCTGACTTATGTTTCTTGTCTGCTGTGGAATGGCGGAGATAGAAATTTATCTCGGGGGCGTAAACTTCCGCCTTGGTCAGTGGATTGTTTGTGACAATACAGGCCTGATCTTCGTGGATGGGGAGATATTTTTCTCCGAGATCAAGGGTTATGTACGAAGGCTGGGTAAAAGAAAATTCTTTCTGCATACGTAACACCTCTTTGTTAACAGCCAAAGAACATAGACTCGAAAACAGCATCAACGGGTGGTACATAAACAGCGCTTCGTTTGCTTGGAGAAAGAAGCCCTGTCTTGATTGCATCTCCCGAATACCAGACAACGACAGGTATGCAGGTGGTTATCGCAAAGACACAAACTCCAGACACAGTCCGAACCGATCCTGGAGAGGAGTCAGAGGCAACGTATTTCCATAGCCCCTAATATTTCATAAAAAGAACGATAAAATCTTTATATACTTTATAATTCAATGAAATAACTAAGGATTCAGCTGTGGCAGAATATACCATACTCGGGTTTCTCTTTCAAGCTGATTTCATCTGTGCAGATGCACCTGTGACCGAGAAATTTTTCTCCCAGAGATATGGAAGGCCATGGTAAAGAAAGGCAATTCGTCTTGTCCCTCGAGTACACCAATGGCCAATGGCTGGGGTCCAGCCATTTCCGACTCTTATTTTCCGACAGTACCTATGGGCTGCCGACACCGGTCTGGCACCGGTTACGGACAAAAACGATCTTGGGAAAAGGCTTTTAGCCAGTATACAGGGCTGTATATACTGGATCAGGGGTTCTCCATTCTATGGACATGGGGATGGTCTCCCGCCTTGTGGATATGGCGATGTTCGTGAATGTGATCTTTTTCACAGCGTTGCATACGCCGCTGGCTTACCAGGTAGAAATCATCGGCTGTATGGCTCAGAAAGTCCCAGTCGTGGGAAATAATCACCTGTTGTATCTCAAGCTGCCTGAGGATCTCTCTAAGTCGTTTTGTGGTACGGGGGTCGAGGTTGTTGGTCGGCTCGTCGAGCAGCAGTATCCGGGGACGCATGGCAAGGACCGTTGCCAATGCCACCAGTTTTTTTTCTCCGCCTGAGAGTTTGTGGGTTATCTTGTCTTCAAACCCGTCGAGTCCCAGTGTCTTCAGGGTTGCACGTGCCTGCTCGACGGCAGCTTCCGGAGGATAGCCAAGGTTAAGAGGGCCAAAGGCCACGTCTTCAATGACCGTCGGGCAAAAGAGCTGGTCGTTTGAACTCTGGAAGACAAAGCCAACCTCCCTGCGCAGTTTAGAAAAGTCCTGTTTTGTCTGTACCGGCATCCCCTTGTAGAGTATCTGGCCTTTTTCCGGTTTGAGCAGTCCAACCATGATATGCAGCAGGGTGGTTTTGCCGCAGCCATTAGGGCCGATTATCCCGGTCCGCGGTTCGAGTACCTTGAACGACAGGTCTTCCAAGGTGGGGCCGGCGGCACCAGGGTAGGTGAAGGTTATATGTGAGAGTTCCAGCATTGTTCTTTTTATCTGTTCTCGTCGAAGGCTGTAGTGACCTCTGGGACAGAGTCCTTTAGAGAACACTTTCCGTCACCTTGTTTTTGTTGTGGCTGACAGATGTTCTGTCGCAGCGATGCGGTTTATACCTTGAAGCGGATATTGAGGATATCTCCGTCGGCAACCAGATAATTTTTGCCTTGCAGATAGATCTTGCCTTCCTTTTTCAATTCGGCTTCACCTCCGGCGGCCAGCAGGTCGGAGTAGCTCATCTGCTCTGCCCGTATAAAGCCGCGCTGCAGGTCAGAGTGGATGACGCCCGCCGCCTCCGGGGCGGTGGCGTCTTTTTTGACCAGCCATTGTCTGACCTCATCTTTGCCGACGGTAAAAAAAGAGATCAGACCGAGGGCCTTCAGACAGAGGCGGGTCATTTGGGTAAGTGCCGGTGTTTCAATCCCCAGATCCGCCATAAATGCAAGCCGTTCTTCTTCCGAATCCAAAAGGGCGATTTCCGACTCGACCTGGGTGCAGACCTGCATTGCCTCAACCTTTTGCTCTTGGCAAAAATCTGCAGCTTCTTCGAGCATCTTCGTTGTGTTGAGCATATCCTCGGAGACATTGAAGACAACAAGAAGCTCTTTTTTGGTGAGAAAGGGATAGCTGAGTATAAGGGTTTCTTCCTCGTCCGAGAGGGCAAGCAGCCGGAGGGGACGCTCTTTTTCCAGATGGGTCTGAAATTTCCTCATCAGAACAAGTTCCGCCTCCTGTTTATCGGTTTTCTGCTTTTTTTGTGATTTTTCAAGTCGTTCAATCCGTTTTTCGACAAAAATCTGATCGTGCATAATCAGCTCGGAGTGTACGGCCAGTGTGTCGCGCAACGGGTTGACCGAGCCATCGGGGTGGTATATGGCGTCGTCTACAAAGGCACGAACAACAAGGCAGAGGCCGTCGGCATCCGCTATGTCGGCAAAGATATCGCCCCTGGCAATATTTTCTTTTTCCAGCTTGGGAAGCAGCAGCAGATTGATACGTGCATGTTCCTGCCGGGCCGGCTGGTAGAGAGAGACCAGTTTGTCAAAACGGGGGTCCTGAATATCGGCAACCCCGGGAATCGGTTTTGCTACAGTTTGTTCCTGAAGATCATTGCCGGTTAACAGAGAGAAAAGATTCTTTTTGCCCGCCTGGGGCAGACCAATTATGCCAATTTTCATAAATGCACCTGTGCTCTGGTATTACTGTGAAGGGGTGTATCACAGTGGAAGTACCACAGGACGCGCTCTAGGTAAAGTGAAGAAAGAAGAGCCCTGCTATTATCAGCAGAGAAATAAGAAAGAAGATGATATCGAAGCGGTTGAGGGTATGGCTGGAAAGAGGGCGGAACCTGCCGTCGAATCCCCGCAAAAGCATGGCCTGATGGATACGACTGCCACGGTCGTAACTTTTGATCAGCGTCATTGCAAAGAGATATGCTACGGTTTTGTAAGTGTGAACTGTCGTTGCCGGTTTAAAGCAGCGCAGTGTTGCCGCGCGCATCAGGCGCTGGTATTCCTCATATATGACAAAGAGATAGCGGTAGGAAAAAAGGAGCAGGCAACAAAGCCGCCTTGGAAGGCCGAGACCTTCCAGGGCATGGCCAAGACTTGCAAAATTGGAGGTTGCAAGGAGACAGATGATCCCGAGAACAATGGTATTGACCTTCATCGTTATACGCAGTGACAGTACAACACCTTCCCGGCTACAGTCGAAGGGCCCCAGGCTGAACATCGGCTCTCCGGCGTAGGTCAGTGGCAGGGTAAGCCACAAAAACAGGACAAACCCGTTGGCTGCAAGCAGACTTTTACAGAGCCGTCCGAAGGGGAGCCTGAAGAGAATTGCCAGACAAAGGGCAACAAAGCCGGCCAGAGCCACAACCAAAAAATCCGTTGTCAGGGCGACCAGCAGATTGAAGGCCAGGGCAACGATAAGCTTGATTCTCGGGTCTGTGGTATGCAGAAGGGACTGCCCTTCGACAAAAGATTCTTCGAGCATTCTTCGTTATTTTGTCTGCGGAGCGGTAAAATAGGTCCAGAAAACTGCACCAAGTTCGACGCCCTTATCCTCACCTTCTGGATTTTTGATGGTGTAATCCGCCTCGGTGAGTGCGGCAAATCCCCACCAGCCAGGCAGCGGACAGGTAAAGGTGAAAACCCCGTTTGCATCGGCCTTGACCACCTGGGTTACATGGTAGTCTGATGGTGCCGCATAGCGCTGGTTTTGATTGTAGAATTCTACCTCTACCTCCGCATTTGCAGAGGGCTTCCCCTGCACCAAGACCTGTCCGGTAAAGCTGTTACCCGCATAGTTCCCGAAGGGCCGCGTTAAGGGGACAATCTCTGTCGGCAGCCCTGCTGGTTGATCCCAGCCTTCATCATCTCCGAAGGCGGGAACAACAACCTTGGTGTAATGGATTATGGAAAGATCCTCTGCCGGTTCCCAATAGGCTTGAGGTTCCATGATGAACTGATACACCCCTGGACGTTTGAAGGTGTAGGCCATTTTCCAGGCCGATTGCTCCAGATATCTTGTTTGCTGCAGCTCATCGGTGAGATCTGTTGCTCCAGCATTTGTCAACACCTTGAATTTCTTTGGTTTTGCGAGGTGCATGGCATGTCCCTCAAAGGGATGGCTAAATGCCAGCAGAAATTCGGATGCTGTTTCTTCTTGGTCAACGATGGGCTGATCCGGAATAAGCATGCCAAAATGGGCCATTGCGCTCGTACTTACAAAAAGACAACCTGCTACGGCCAGTTGAAGGATACCTGCGATTTTTCGGTCTATCATTGTTCTCCTCTCCGTTTATGAGTATTGTAAATAGTCTTGTATCTGTTTGTATCTGGTCATCTCTTTTTAGATTTCATATACGCAGCGATCCCGGCAAGGCCGAGAATATAGCCAATTCCTCCGAGAATTTCCCGGATCCCTGGAGAACGTTCCTGCTGCTCGGCGAGCAGCCGCCGTATCGGGGCCAGCTGTTTTTCCAGCTGTTTGTCGACTATTGCTGCGATTTCTTCTCTGCCGGGGCTTTGGGGCGCAGCTGTAGCCCCCGAAGCCGCTCGATCGACACCTTTCAGAGTCCCGGATCTCTGCTTCAGAGAAGAGGGCATTTTTTCTCGACCGTCAGATGGCTGCTGATCTTCCAGATACCAGCTGTTTTTATGCCCATCTCCGGCGTCAACCGTGATGTTGAGGCCGCCAGAATGAGCCGGGCGTGTAAAGTCAAACAGCCCATTTTCGTTGGTGGTTCCTGTCAGGAGCAGGGTCTTGTCGGCCTGGCTGTATACCTGTATCCTCGCTTTCTTGGCGGCACGGCCGCCGCTGAACTTTGACTCGGTGTGTATGATCTCTCCTTCAGTCCAGGCAAAGATCCGAATCTTGTGTGCCAGGACCGGATCGGAGCTCAAAAGGCAGAGAAAGAGGCAGACGCTGGTGAATATTTTATATCCCATGTTTCCCCTCCAGGGCGAGAATGTCCGGTTCTACCTTGACCAGAAAAATTACAACAAACATGGTGATACAGCCCTCAACCACCATTACCGGCAGATGCAACGAAACGACCAGCCAGGCGGCATCGATAAAGCCCTTGTCTGTTGTCGCGAGGGCGAGGGCCATAAGCAGGCAGGAGAGAAACATCGAGACGAAGCCACAGGAAAAGGCGGCAATCTGCCTTCTTGCACCCTGGTGCTTTAACCATGGGCGAAAGAGGTAAGAGCAGATCAGGGCAGGCAGGGCCATTGTGCTTGTGTTGACGCCCAAAACCACCAGACCTCCGTATTGAAAAAAGATGCTCTGCAACAACAGGGCAGTGAGAATAGCGGGAAAACAGCCCCAGCCAAGAACAAGACCGATGAGCCCTCCCAGTACAAGATGCACACTTCCCGGTCCGACTGGTATATGTATCAGGCCGGCAACGAAAAAGGTCGCGGTGAGCAATGCAGTGGTCATTACAGAGTCATAATCCATTTTTTTGAGCCCCACAGCCGTTCCTGCTGCTGCCACAAGACCACCTGCCGCAAGAACCTGTGTGCTGAGAACGCCTTCCGAGATGTGCATTGCTTGCGAACCGCCTGTATCCTGAAAAGTCTTTGGGATCCTGTATCTTTTGATAGATCAAAACACGAACTGTACATTTCGTGTTATACTATCGTTGCCCGGAAGGCTTGTCAACAGCCTTGTAACACAAAATATAAAAAAATATTACGGCGTGGTGTACTTGCTGGAGAGAGGTTATGCAAAAAACAATTTTTGAGATTGAGGCAATAGGCGTCGTCCACTCATGTTTTCAAGAGAAGTTCGGTATTCCCCGGCAGCCAGGTATGGTGTCCGTGGCCACCGCCGAACTTGAGCTTTTCCCTCCGTTCAACCGGCAGGAGATCCTGCGTGGAATCGAGAAGGCTTCTCATCTCTGGCTGCAATTTATTTTTCATGGCTGTATCGAGGATGGCTGGAAACCCACTGTGCGCCCACCATGGCTTGGCGGGCACAGGCGTTTTGGCGTGTTTGCCACCAGAAGCCCGCACCGCCCCAACCATCTGGGCTTGTCTGTGGTCCGTCTGGAGGGGATTCTCTTTTCAGAGAAGGGCTGTCGTCTCAAACTCTCCGGGGTTGATATCATGGACGGGACTCCGGTCGTTGACATCAAACCCTATCTGGCCTACAGCGACAGTATAGAGGAGGCCACCTGTGGCCTTGGAACCGTTTCGTCCCCTGAATGTACCGTTGATTTGAGTGCAGAGGTTGAGCAGTTTTGCCAGGATTACCAGCAGGACTCCGGCCGCCCGTTACGACAGCTTATAAGAGAGGTGATCGCTCAGGATCCCCGCCCGCCGAGTCAGAAGGGTACCGATAAACACGATTTTGGTCTGACGCTCTGGGATGTGAATGTCCGTTTTCGTCGGGTGATTGATGGCTTTCTGGTGGTCAGCTGTACCCGGGTACGTTGAATGTGTTTGTTGCGTCTTGTTCTCTCTTGTCGTCAAAGAGAGGGCTTATGGGACGGGAAGCTGTCAAAAAAGACATGCACCCGATTGCCTATGACATAGTTTTGTTGGTCAATGTCGTAATCAAGACTGCCACCATTGATGGTTACCCCGTCGGCTTCCAGTTTTATTTTTCCCGGACAGTGTACGGTTCGTTTCTTGTTGTCGTAGAACAGCTTGTCGGTGAAGAGGGTTTGTCCCTCTTTTCTTACAACCACATTATCGTTGAGCTGCAGGTTCTCAGTGGCCGTGTTGTACGCGCCTTTTTCTGCGGTGATACTGGTTGGTTTTGCTGATTCGCTGAAGATATCAGCGTTGACTTTGTGCATAATGAACACATTGGGGTCTTTTGTCGTCTGCGCTGAATCCGCGATGATAAGAGATGTTTTTCTGTCATCTTGAGTTTGTGTGATTTTGATTTTTTCCAGGTTAAACCGGTGGACAGTCTGTCGAGGTGCTTGAATGGGTTGAGGGTCAAAATTTCCCCGGGGGGTGAGAAACCTGGATACAGGAATAGACCAGAGAGGGCTGGTGATCAGGATAACGAGAGGAAGAATCCAGGTAATATTACGGCCTTGTATCATCTGATTGTGTATCGTTGCAAAAGTTGCTGATCGAGTCCCTTCGCCTCAATGAGCAGGTCGCAGGCATCACGAACGGCGCCACCTCCTCCCGCCCGTTCCGTAACATAATGGACCGCCTCTTTCACTTCTTTGACCGCATTAGACGGGGCCAGTGCCAGCCCAACCCTGGAGAGCAGGCAGAGATCAAGCCAGTCATCGCCCATATAGGCAACCTCAAAAGGCTTGTATCCCGAGTGTTGCAATATAGCCTTTAACGCCTTATTCTTATTGCCGATCCCCTGGTAGATGTGGCTCATTTGCAGCTCTTCTGCACGTCTTGCGACAACGGCCGATGTTCGCGCCGTGATCAGGCCTGTATCAATTTCCCCCTCAACAAGGAGTCGTAGACCGAAGCCGTCCTGGGTGTTAAAGGCCTTGCCTTCAGACTGCTGGTCGGTGTAGAACAGTTTTCCGTCGGTGAGAACCCCGTCCACATCCAAAAGCAGAAGCCGCACGTCCTTGGCCTTGGCCAGGACGCGTTGGTATTCCGGAGTTTTTTTCATTGAACCGCTCCTTCTTGCCCGCGTTCGATATTTTTCAAGGAGTTGGCAATCTGAGAGATATCTACCCTGTGCCTGAGGATAATCTGTACATATCACAGAGTAGCGGCCTCTCGAATGCGAAGGATCTTTTCGAGGAGAAACTCGACCCTATCCAGTGGTATTGAATTTGGCCCATCGCAGAGGGCCTTGTCCGGATTGGGGTGAATTTCCATAAACAGACCGTCAATCCCAATGGCCGTTGCCGCCTTGGCAAGAGGCTCGATGAACTCCCGTTGTCCGCCGGAAGAGCTGCCGGCACCACCGGGGAGCTGAACAGAGTGGGTTGCGTCAAAAATAACAGGACACCCAAGTGAGCGCATGACAGGCAGAGAACGCATATCCACAACCAGATTATTATAGCCAAAACAGGCCCCGCGCTCAACCAGCATAGTTTTTTTACCCCCGGCATCGCGGAGTTTGCCGACAACATTTTTCATATCCCAGGGAGAGACGAACTGCCCTTTTTTCACGTTTACCGCTTTGCCGGTTTGAGCGGCGGCAACCAGAAGGTCCGTCTGTCTGCAGAGAAATGCTGGAATCTGCAGTATGTCCAGAACCTCAGATGCGGGACGTACCTGGGAGACATCGTGTACGTCAGAGATAACAGGGACGCCCATTTCCCTGCGAATCTTCTCGAGCGTTTGTAAACCCCGCTCAAGGCCGGGGCCTCGGTAGGATCCCAGTGAGGTCCTGTTTGCCTTGTCAAAGGAGGCCTTGAATACGTAGGAGACCTCAAGTCTTGCGCAAATCTCGAGCATCTTGTCCGCCACCGTCCGGGCGAGATCTTCGGATTCCAGGGCGCAAGGTCCACCAATGACCAGCAGCTTCTGGCCTGTTCCAACCTGTATGGGGGGCTGTGACGGTGTATCGATTTGGACGACAGTCTGGGGCATGATCCTCTCTTTCTGTATACGTTGGCAGGCGGTTGTCCGCGAAAATGACCTCCGCCTTCGTTTATGGTCTTGTCAAAATTGACACTGAGGAGGACTGGCCTTATAGGCCGTATTTCTTGTTGTCTTTCTGGTAGTCAAGAGCGGCACGGATGAAGTCCCGGAAGAGGGGATGCGGCTTCATCGGCTTTGACTTGAACTCCGGGTGAAACTGGCAGCCAAGAAACCAGGGATGGTCGGCAAGCTCAACAATCTCAACGAGATTTTCATCCGGTGAGGTTCCAGAAACAACAAGTCCTTTTTCTTCAAGCGGCTTGCGGTAGTCGTTGTTAAACTCAAAGCGGTGGCGATGTCTTTCGCTGATCTCAAGACTTTTGTAGGCCTTGTAGGCATTGGAATCCTCTTTCAGAACGCAGGGGTAGGCGCCAAGGCGTAGGGTTCCCCCGAGATCTGAATCTTCATCACGCCTCTGTATCTCGTTCGTCCGGTAGTCAAACCATTCCTTTATCAGATAGATGACCGGATCCGGTGTCTTGGGATCCATCTCCAGTGAGTTGGCCTGGGGCAGGTCAAGCATGCTTCTGGTAAACTCGACAACGGCGAGCTGCATACCAAGACAGATCCCGAAGAATGGAATCTTATGGCAACGGGCATAGTTGATCGCCTTGATCTTTCCCTCAACCCCCCGTTCGCCAAATCCACCGGGTACCAGGATTCCGTCACAGGCAGCGAGTAATTCTGCCACATCTTTTGATTCAAGGTCCTCGGCACTGATGTAGGAAAGATTGACTTTGGTTTTGTTTGCCAGACCGCCATGGACCAGGGCCTCATGCAGGCTTTTGTAAGACTCTGTAAGATCGACATATTTCCCGGTAATGGCAATGTTGACCTCGTGTTCTGGGTTGCGGATGTTGTCAACCAGATTCTGCCAATGGGCTATATTCGGCTGTCCAGTCCAGATATTGAGTAATTCAAGTATCTTGGTGTCGAGTCCCTCCCTGTGCAGCTGAAGCGGCAACTCGTAGATGGTGTCTACGTCGATAGCGGTGATAACCGCATCCTTGGGGACGTTACAGAAGAGGGCTATCTTGTCTTTCAGACCATCCTCAAGAGGTATTTCTGTCCGACAGACCAGAATATCCGGCTGGATGCCGTCAGCCCGCAGTTCACGCACAGAGTGCTGGGTCGGTTTGGTCTTGACCTCTCCGGCCGTCTTTATATAAGGCACAAGGGTTAGATGGATGAACAGTGTGTATTCCCGGCCCAGATCACCGCGTAACTGACGAATGGCCTCTATAAAGGGAAGGCCTTCAATGTCTCCGACCGTACCGCCTATCTCGATGATCGCAACGTCAACTGTGCCGTCAAGCTGGCGGATAGCATCTTTGATCTCGTTGGTGATATGAGGAATAACCTGAACCGTTCCGCCGAGGTACTCACCGCGCCGCTCCCTTTGGATGACGGAGTAATAAATACGCCCGGAGGTATAGTTGTTTTTCTGGCCCATGACCGCGTTGGTATAGCGTTCATAATGCCCCATATCAAGATCCGTCTCGGCTCCGTCGTCGGTGACATAGACCTCACCGTGCTGAAACGGGTTCATCGTTCCCGGATCGACATTGATGTAGGGGTCGAGCTTCTGAAAGGTTACCGTCAGCCCCCTGCTCTCAAGAAGGGCCCCAATGACTGCAGAAGCCAGCCCCTTGCCAAGGGAAGAGAGAACACCTCCGGTGACGAAAATGAATTTGGTCCGTTTGGTATTGTTTGCGTTTATCATGGCTGCCACTATAGCAATGGGGGGTGGATTTTGAAATAGAAAACTGGTCGGACAGATGAAAAAATCTTGCAGATACGTCTTCGCGTCTGCAGGGCTACACAATAGGCCCTGGCCTCTTTTGTAAAAAAAATGTCTGTAGATGTTTGTTGTAATTAGTAGATTTTTTAGAACTTTTGACTGGGTGTGTTTTGGTGACACCTGAAGAAGGTCTACACGTATACAAACACGGCAGCTCTTGTACAGGCGCTTGTCTGTTCTGGGTGCCCTCCTTGATACTGTGGTTTTGCTCAGAATTTCTGTCTTTTTCAGATGTTGATTCGGACGACGGATTTTGCACCTTTTGGGCGCTGAAAACAGGTTTTTTGAAAAGAATTTTTTCTGTTGCGTTCCAGCCTATGGTTGTCCGGGCTGGAAAAAGGTCTCTCAGGCGATCGCAGCGAGAAATTGCATGTTCAATTTGGAGCTGAGAAAGGTTACAGATGTAAATATTAACGTCAATGTGTTACACTTGCCATGAATGGTTAACTTTTTTATGAGGTGATATATGAAGATATTTGTTTTTTTCAGTCTGGTTGTAATGCTCTGTCTTCCGGGCCTCTCGATAGCCGCCGATAAAAAGGAGATGACGGCTACGGCGATTTTTGGCGGTGGTTGTTTCTGGTGTATGGAGCCACCTTTTGAGGCTTTGGATGGTGTTCTCGATGTTGTAGCCGGGTATTCGGGGGGGGAAGAAGAGAGTCCGAGTTACGAGCTGGTTTCAAGCGGTATGACAGATCATCTTGAGGTTGTTCAGGTCCTCTATGATCCCCAAAAAATAAGCTATTCACAACTGCTTGACACCTTCTGGCGGCATGTTGATCCAACCGATCCGGGAGGACAGTTTGCAGACAGGGGTACCCAGTATAAGACAGCGATTTTTTATGAAAATGATCGGGAAAAAGAGATTGCTGAGCGGTCCAAGGCCGCTCTTGAGGCCTCTGCCGTCTTTGATTCTCCTGTGGTAACGGCCATAGTTCCTCGAAAGCCGTTTTATCCTGCAGAGGAATATCATCAGGATTACTACAAAAAAAACGTGGTCCACTATACGGCCTACAAGACAGGTTCGGGAAGAGCCGGGTTTCTCGCCAGGACCTGGAAGAACGTTCCTGAGGCTGGCTCAGGCAAGCCCGATGAGGCCACGTTGCGTAAAAAGCTTACAAAGATGCAGTATGAGGTGACCCAGAATGATGCAACGGAGCCCGCCTTTAACAATGAATACTGGGATAATAAAAAAGATGGCATCTATGTGGATGTGGTCACCGGCGAACCTCTCTTCAGCTCTCTTGATAAATTTGATTCCGGTACCGGATGGCCCAGCTTCACAAAGCCTCTTGACCAGGGGTGTATAAAGCTGAAAAAAGATCGTAGCCTGTTGATGGAACGGACCGAGGTGCGTAGCAAGGACGGAGACTCCCATCTGGGGCATGTCTTTGCTGATGGACCAGGGCCGGAGGGTACGCGTTACTGTATTAATTCTGCCTCCCTTCGTTTTATTCCGGTGGACAAGCTTGAAGAAGAAGGGTTCGGTGAATTGAAAAGGCTTTTTAAGAAAGCGCATTAACTCTCTGAGATTCTTTGTACCGCCGTTACAAGCTATCATGACTGTGTATAAAAGCAATATCCTCTTCTGTCTGTTCGTCTTTTTTTTCTCTGTCAAGGGCTATGAAGCGCAGGCAGCAGAGGATTTTACCCGTTTTCTTGAGAATTTTTATCCCAGAGCTGCACGGGAAGGGATTACCCGGCAAACCTGGGACAAAGCCTTTGCCGGAGTCGAGGAGCCGGACAGGCGGGTGCTGGAAAAGGCTGCATATCAGCCCGAGTTTACACTCAAAATCTGGAGCTATCTCGATGCCCGGGTGAATTCTGCCACCGTGGCCAAAGGCAGGGAATATGCCGAAAAATATCGGACCACCCTGCAGGCGATTTCTGCAAAATTTGGGGTGCGACCTTCGATACTGCTGGCGCTTTGGTCGATGGAATCAAGCTACGGTGAAGCCTTGCAGAAAACCGAGCGCTTTCACTACGTGCCTCTTGCCCTTGCAACCCTGGCCTACGCAGATCCAAAGAGAAAAAAGTTTGGCAGCAGCCAACTCATTGCCGCCTTGAAAATCCTCCAGGCCGGTGATGTGAGGGCCGATCGTTTTCTTGGTTCATGGGCCGGCGCTATGGGGCATACCCAGTTTATCCCCACCAGTTATCTTGCCTATGGGGTGGATATGAATGGTGATGGACGCAGGGATATCTGGCATTCTGTTGCAGACGCCCTGGCAACCGCAGCCAACCTGCTCAGGAAAAATGGCTGGCGTACGGGAAAGACCTGGGGGTATGAGGTCATCGTCCCTCAGAAAAAAAGAGCCCTTGAAGGACAGGAAAAGACCCTGCGCCAGTGGCAGGCATTGGGGGTGTATCGCCCGGACGGGAAGGCCTATGCCTGGCCTGATGACCGGGCGGTTCTCAAGTTTTTTGCCGGACCCCAAGGACCTGCCTTTTTGGTAATGAAGAATTTTTACATAATAAAGCGCTATAATAATTCAGATTTCTATGCTCTGGCGGTTGGGCTTCTGGCCGATGAAATTGCCGGGTACGGCTCGAAGACATTGCAATGGCCTCGGCCTCAAGGTTCGCTCACCTTCGATGAAATCTTGGAGGTGCAGCGGCTTTTAAAACAAGCGGGCTTCTACACCGGAGAGGTCGATGGACAGCCTGGACCCAGGAGCCGGCAGGCAATATTACTTTTTCAACGCTCTCTCGGTCTTGAAGAGACCGGCGAGGCAACGGTGCCGGTTCTGATAAGCCTTCGTCAACAAAGAGGCAGAGCAGAATAGATTCTCACCGCTGTTTTTTGCCCTACCGTCGAAAGTTGATCCCTTTCCTCTCTTTTAATGGCTGACAGATGGATCGTTCAGGCCTTTTTCAGGCATATCTTTCATATGCAGCTTTAACCAGAGCCTTTTTCTGCGCAGGCCGATGAAGAGGTCCATCAGAAAGGAGACAAAGAAGCCACAACCTGCCACTAAAATAATGGAGGCCCCTGAAGTAAGATCAAATCTATAGGCGGCCCACAGTCCGAGAAAAATAAAAACAGCCCCCAGCAGAGACGAAACAAGCATCATTGCCAATAAGGATCTTGTATATTTCTCGGCGATATACGGTGGTATGCTAAGCAGGGCGATAACAAGTATCAGTCCGGCAACCTGTACAAGGACGACCACGGTTATCGCAATCAGGCCAATGAGCATAAAATACAAGCGGGAAACGGCCACACCCTGAACCTTTGCGAATTCTTCATCGTAAGACATAATAAGCAGATCGTCGTAGAACAGCAGGATCGTCAGCAGAATAATGCCTGTTACCCCTCCCATGGCCAGAAGATCTGAAAATGGAACACTGAGTATCGAACCAAAGAGATAGCTCATAAGGTCAACATTGTACCCGGGAGTCAGGTCGAGAAGCAGTATGCCGGTGGCCATACCTACGGCCCACATCACTCCTATAATTGTATCTGCACGTTGTTTTTTCCGTATCGAAACAGCGGCCATCACCATCGAAGAGACAAAGGCGAAAGAGGTGGCCCCCAGCATGTATGGCCAGCCCATAAAAAAAGCCAGACCAATTCCGCCGTAGGCGCTGTGGGCAACTCCTCCGGAGAGAAAAACCAGGCGGTTGACGACAATCAGTGTTCCGATCACACCACAGATAACACTGGCCAAGAGGCCGGCAATGCAGGCGTTACGAAAAAATTCAAACTGTAGTGCCTCGATCATTCTCTCCCCCTGTTCTCTACTATTTTTTTGCGATGAGGTCGACGGGACAGAGCGTTTCCTCCGAGCATGAATAGAAGGCCTGTAGTACCTCGTTTGACGAAGTTATGTGCTTGTGGTGGAGCAATCGTCTGTTGAGGCAGACGATTGATTTGGTATAGTTAGAGAGCATCAGCAGATCGTGGCTGACCAGCAGGATTGTCTGTTCCCTGTTGATGTTTACCAGCAATTCGTAGAGTTCGGCCTGGCCTTTCGTGTCAATGGAGGCGGTTGGTTCGTCGAGAATCAGAAGGTTTGGGTCTGAGATCAGGGCGCGGGCAATGAGCACCCGCTGTCTCTGGCCGCCGGAGAGTGTGGCGATTTTCTGTTTGGCGCAGGCTCCAACGCCCAGCTTGTCAAGGGTTGTACCGGCGAGGGCCCTCTCCTTTGCCGAAAAGCCAAGACGAAATCTGCGTTTCGGTCTGCGCTTGCCCATAAGAACCACATCTATTGCGGTTGCCGGAAAGTTGAGATTGTGGTTTACATACTGTGGAACGTAGCCGATTGATACCGTCTTTTCCATCGATTGTTCGCCGGGAAAGCCTATCCGGCCTCTGGTTGGTTCGAGAAGACCAAGTATCAATTTCAGGAGGGTCGTTTTTCCACCACCGTTGGGCCCGATAATAGAGATAAAGTCACCACGTTTGATGGTGAGATGTATGTCGTGGAGTATATCTCTACCGCCTATGGAATAGCAGAGATCTTCTATCTCCACAAGCGGTTCGCCGGTTCCGGTCTCTTTCATTGCACCGTGTCTCTGAATTGTTCTGTGACCTTTTTCATATTTTCCAGCCAGTTCTCAGCCAGTGGATCAAGCGGCACGACCCGGCCGCCGATCTCTTTTGCGATCAGCCGGGCGCTCTTTTCTGAAAATTGGGGTTGGGTAAAAATTACGTGTATGCCTTTCTCTCTGGCATGTTTTATCAAGCCCTGGAGCTGTGATATCTTCGGTTCTTTGCCCTCAAGCTCAATCGGAATCTGTTCGAGCTTAAAATCGTCTGCAAAATAGCCCCAGCTGGGGTGGAAAACCATAAAACGCATACCGGCTTTTGCCACCAGTATCTCCCGCAGTTGGTTTTGCAGTCCGTCTATCTCTTTTATAAAGGCAGCCTTTTTTTTTCTGATCTGTGCCGCTTTTTCGGGCAGGATATCCTCCAGACCTTTGGCAATGGTTTGCACCTGCATTTTTACCAGCCTCGGTGATAACCAGATATGCGGGTCAAGACCGTGCTCAGAGGGCTTTTCGGCATGCCGATGCTCGTCTTTGTGGTGGTGTGAGGCCATAGCCCGTTTTTCTATGCCTTGGTCTGTCTGTACGATCCGAAGATTCGGGTTTATCGCCAAGCACCTTTTCAGCCATGCACGTTCAAAGTTGACACCGATGGTAAAGAAGATAGCGGCCTGGCTCAATTTTTTTAGCTGGGAAGGCCTTATTTCATATGTTGCCGGACTGGCACCGGGTTGGACCATAACCTCGACATCAACCAGGTTTTGGGCCAGCTTTTCAACAAAGAATTTCTGTGGTAGTATACTGACAAAAACTAATGTTTTTTCAGTGGCATGCACCACTCCTGGAGTAAAGAGAAGAAAAAAGAGTACACAGATGATGGTTCGCATTCTGGTTTTTTATCCTGTCGTTGAGATAAAGAGGAACCTGTTTTTGAGTGAGTTCCTCCTGTATTACTAAAATGGAGGTGCTGTCGCTCACAAAGCTTTATAGTATCACCCCGTCTTTTGCTCTTTCAAGACCTTTTTTAGGCGATTATGTCCGAACTTGTTTTGTCTGTTGAAGGATACTTCGTCTGTGAGTTTCTTCGTTCAATTGCAGTAAAAAGACTATTGCCTGCGAGCCTTCAGCCTTCGAGCTCTTTACAAAATGAGCAGAAGCCTTCATAATGGATTGTGCCTCAGGTTTGCAATTTTACCGGGAAGACACCCTCCAGGAGAGCCGATAGTCGTGTTGAGCAAGACCGTTTTTATTCTACTGTGGTTGTTTTTTCCTCAAAAGAAGATACAGAGAGATATAAGTGCTAAAAAATTTTTTTCTGTATATCATGTTTTGTTGTTTATTTTTTGCGGTTTCTCCGGGTATCGCCAATGAAAATGTTGGTGTAGACTCACAGAGTGATCCGCAGTTCTTGCGAGATTTACAGTCGGCCTCAAAATATTCAATTGCCATTTTGCCGATGGAGAATCTCACTGTTGATGGAGATATCGCCTATCATTTCCGTACACGTCTGGCTCAGCGGCTTCGGGCAAAGGGCTTTTCTGTGATAGATCGTGATATTGTTGACCAGAAACTGCGTGATCTCGGAGTGTATAACGCAGGTCAGCTCCGCCTGCTTTCTTTTCATCAATTGCAGAAGCTCACTTCGGCAGACGCTTTTCTCTCGGGAGTCGTAGAACAGGCCGCCAAACAGCATGCGGGGCTGTATAATTCATATGTTTTTACCTGTTCTCTGAAACTGCAGAATAGAGAGGGGAAAGTTCTTTGGGTATCGCTACAGGAACGAGTTGCAAAAAGACGTTTTGCGATAGATCCGATAAATATGTTTCTTGATGTCGTGCTCGTAGAAGCAGGGGGCAAAAAGCAAGAAGCTGTGTATGCTTTGGCCGATATGATGTTAGCCAATATGCCCGATGGCCCTGTCATTACGGTTTCCCAGGGGGACTCTTTACTGGATTCAGCGATTCAAACAACTGCTGTAAAAAAATAGAAAAACGACGAGATATGAAAATGAGAACTGCACGATACTTGCGATATGTATTCTGTGTTACGATTGTACTTGGAACTCTTGCGGGCTGTACAGCCGAAAAAAACGTATCTTTCTCTGCGACGAAATCATCTCCGCCCACGCTACAATCGCCCAGCCTCCGTCCCTTGCATCTTGGTACGATTGCGGTTGCCAAGGTGAACATTGAGCATCCGACAGCCAAGCTGGTATTCAAAGAAAGCGGAGTAAGTGATTCTATCGTTCGCCATCTCAAGCAGAGTCAGCACTTTAAGGTTATCGACTGGACAAATCTGGAAGATGTCCTGTTGCGAAGAAATCTGCATTGGTCTGATCTGAACCAGGATAAAGACGTCAGCAGGCAGATAAGAGGCGTTTTGTTAAATGATTACTTTATTATGGGGAGTATCACCGGGTACAGTGAGCGAATGGAGTATACATCTACCGCCTTTTCCAAATTGAAGAAGCAAGTTGTTTCCGTGGTGGTTGAATTGACAGTAAAAGATGCGATTACAAATGAAATCGTAGCCACTGCAGCAGGATCAAGTGAAAAGACCAGGCAAATTACCCAGACTCTTGGTTTTGGGGCAGCTGGTGGTAACGATACCATGATGGCCAATCAGGTGCTCGAAGCGGCTCTCAACAGAGGCTTTGCCGAGCTTAGCCCAAGATTACAGAAGTATCATCTGGCAAAGTCTGCTGACCATAGAGACAACAAACCGAAATCCTCGCTGGTTCAATTGTCAAATGATGTGAAAATACTCTTTCTTTTTGCAGAAAAACAGGTGGATGACAAGAAAGATGTTGAAGATACTGCAGGCATACTTGATCTGAGTATGGCGGAACAGGCTATGGCCAAGGGCTTTCATGCACGGGGGGCACAGGTTCTCACCGCAGGTGATATCGTCAATCGTGCCTATTCTATTGCCGGGGGGCAAAATGTGTTGCTGGGTGATTGGGTAACCGAGGAAGAGCTCACCGATCTTGAAAATCTGCTTCAGGCCCGGTCGGGTCTCGCCGCCTATGCCATCAAGGCTGGTAAGGCGGCAGGAGCTGACATCGTTATATCGGGGACTATCTTGTTTCAAAACTATGATGCACAATATACCGGGAAACTCAAAGCGAAGCAGAGCAGCGTTCTTTTTACCGCCAAGGCGATTCGGATAAAAGACAAAAAAATCTTGCATATTTCTGATTTCCAGCAAGATTACGTAGCTATTCAAGGCGCCAGTCAACTCAAAGCCCGATCTGGGGCTATACATCTTGCGGCCAAAAGGGCTGTTCGTGAAATTGTTAATGCCATAGACGAAGCCTATTGATGAAGGTATAGTTACTGGAGAAGAAAAACCATTGAAGGGGGAAGAACGAACCCAAAAGATTTGCTCGAGATCCTTTCAGAATGGAAGCATAAATCCTTGCCTTGGTCTGCAAAAAACGTTTATCAGAAATACGGCCCAACAATCATTTTTTCTGCAGTGTAAAGAGAGCAATGCATTTGGCTCATAAACTTTGCCCATGAGCAATCAAAGTAATTTTTTTTGTAGTCGTATATTGTGGAGTCTCCCCGTTGTAGTAAATTTGCAACATATTGAAAGAGTTGAGTTTTACCTTTTTATAGCTGGATGTATCTCATTTAATGATAGGCAACAAACAATATTTCAGACCTCTTTTGTACAGCATCTTTTTACTTGTCTGCTGTTCTTGTCTGACGGTGTACTGGTTTTTTGTTTCGGCAGAACAAGAGAATCAGGATTTTACTACATACAGGGTCGGTAAGAAGAGCTTTTTTCTTACCGTGAACGAACGAGGTACCATCAATCCAGCCCGCATTATTCCAATCTCCTCAAAAATATCCAGTAATCAAGCAAAGATTGTCTGGTTGGCCGACGAGGGGACCTGGGTGCGTAAGAATGTTCTGGTTGCTCGTTTTGACGCTAAACCATTTATGGATCGTCTTGAAAAGGCAGAAATTGATCTCAACGATGCCTATGCAACGTTGCTTGTAGCCCAAAAAGCACTGTCTATGCAAGAGGAAGAGGAGCAGGGCAAGATTCAGGAAGCCATCAGAAAGTATGAAATGGCAAAAATGGAGGCTACCGAGATCCTTGAAGGTTCCGGTCCCCTGAAGCGAAGAATTCTTGAACAGAAACTTGCCCAGCAGAAACGGGCAGTAAATATCGCCAAACTCGAACGAGATGATCAAGAGTCCCTTCTTGACAAAGGTTATGTAGGTAACAGAGAGTTTGACAAGGTCGAAAAGGCTTTTCTCACAGCTCAGGAAAATCTTGTTGTTGCTCAGGTTGAGCTTAAGAATTTTGATGCTTATGTCTGGCCGCAAATGAAAAGCAAGGCAAGCCTTTTAGTCTCCGGTTCTGAAGCTGAGTTGCAGAGGGTAAAACGAATGGCGGATTTGATGATCCAAAACAAAAAATCAGAAGTAACAAAGGTTGAACGACTCGTCGAGATGAGGTTAAAAGAGGTAAAAAAAGCCAAAGAAGATATCGTCAATTGCGATATTTATGCTCCGTCTTCTGGTATTCTTCTATACATAAAACTTCCCAGAAACAATGGGAAAAGAAAGGTCCAGGTCGGTGATTCTGTCTGGATTGGCCAACCTTTTTTGCAAATTCCGGACACCAGTGCTCTTGTCTTGGATATTTCTGTCAGAGAAATAGATGTCGCCAAAATGAGCAGGAAGATGAAGGTGTCTCTCGAGGTAGATGCCTTTCCTCTGCAAGAATTTTCTGGGGAGGTCGAGTCCGTATCTATTCTTCCTCTTGAAGACGGGCAAGATTCGGGGCTGAAAACCTTTGCAACCCGAATTCGTTTACTCGGTAATACAGAAAAAATTCATGTCGGGATGTCTGCAACGGCCCATATCCTCTATCGTTCAGTGTCTGATGTGACGGCGATTCCTTTGAATGCTATCCGTTTCCGACAAGGTAAAACCACCGTTCAACTGTTCGACAATGATACGCCGCGCGAACAACAGATAACCGTCGGAGCCCAAGGCAGTCTCTGGGTAGAAGTTGTTGATGGGCTGCGTCCCGGTGATACCATCCTCTTACCCAAACCATGAAGACATCTGCCCAATCTGATCAAAACTTTCTGCTTGAGGCCAAAAATGTTAGTCGGTCTTACGGTTGGGGAGACGAGAAAATTCTTGCTCTGCAGCCATTATCTTTACGGTTACAGGCAGGAGAGTTTTTATTTGTTTGTGGGCCCTCTGGTGTGGGTAAATCGACCTTCCTGCATCTGCTCAGTGGTCTTGACAGCCCTAGTCAGGGGGAAGTCTTTTTTGCTGGTCTCTCTTTACAAAGAATGTCTTCTTCTGCTCTTGCCAATTTGCGTAACAGGGCTTACGGATTCATATTTCAGACGCCGTATCTTCTCGCAGACAAGACGGTTTTCGAGAACATTACCCTGCCTTTTCACTACGGAAAGGCCATTTCTCGAGAGCTGATAGAGTTCCACTGTATGGCCTTGTTAAAATTCATCGGTTTAGAGGAGCTGGCGCAGAGATACCCGGCCACGCTCTCTGGCGGAGAGATGCAGCGAGTTGTTTTTGCCAGGGCATTAGTCCGGGAACCGCAGGTCATCTTTGCCGATGAACCAACGGGAAATCTGGACTCTGAAAATTCTTTAAAGCTGGTGAAATTGCTCCGCGAACAGGCAGATTTGGGGCGGATTGTGGTCATGGTGTCACACGATGCAGCCTTGGAGCAGTACGCTACCAGGGTATTGAGGCTCGATAAACGATCCAGTCCGGGTGCCTAAATGTTCAAGAATTATAGATTTCTCATCCTTGACATAAGGGACAGTTGGACGAGTCTTAAGCGAAGACCGTTGAGATTCTTTTTGAGCAGTCTGGGGATAGGTATTGGAGTGGCCTCTCTGATTGCTATGTTGTCAATAAGTGAGGGGGCACGGGTCAGCACTCTGCAGGCCATAGAATCACTTGGAATTTATAGTCTAAGAATAGAGAGAAACTCTTTCAATGATTCGGAGCAAAACGGGTTGACAAATCTTTCCCGGGGGCTGACTCTGAAGGATCGGCAATTTCTCAGAGGATGGTTTGATGGGGGAGGACTCGTGACCGGGTATCGAAAAATTGATGAATCCAGAGCTCGATATCTCACGAGCAAGACAAAGACAATGGCGGTCGGTGTGGATGCTGTCTGGTTTCAGGTGGAGCAATTGGCAATAGCCGAAGGTCGGAAGCTCCTTGCAATAGATGTGAGAAAAAAATCCCGTAATTGTGTTTTAGGTGCCGATACCGCGCGTTTGTTACAGGCTCAATTGGGTTCGGTTATTCAAGTCGAAAACCAGCTTTGCACGGTAGTGGGGATAGCCCGCTCTAAGGGTAAATTAATGACAGAAGGAACAGGCCTTTCCAGTCTTGACTTCGACAATGCTGTTTATTTGCCCATTTCCACCTTGCCTCTTCGTCGTCCAATCGGAGAGATTCCCTCGGTTGATGGTATCGTTATCAAGCTTTTTCGTTCCCAAGGGAGATCTCTTGTCGATACGGCAGGTCAGGTCGAAGAAATATTGTTACGGCGGCACAGGGGGATCAAGGACTTTCAGATCATTGTACCAGAATCTCTGTTAAAGGAGGCAAAGGCAAGTCAGATAATCTTTTCTTTTATTATGGGATCGATTGCCGGGCTTTCTCTTTTGGTTGGGGGGATTGGTGTACTCAATGTAATGCTGGCAAATATTGCTGAACAGACAAGAGAAATTGCTCTTCGATTGGCTATAGGTGGCACTCCTCGACGGATTCTCTATTTGTACCTCTGTCATTCTGTGCTTCTCAGCTTTTTCGGTAGTATTTGGGGCGTAGTGGCCGGTATCCTCTTTGCCATAGGCATCCAGCAGTATGCAGAATGGGACGTTGCCTTCAGTGAAATAAGTATTCTTATTGCTCCTATGGCGGCGATTATAACCGGTGTTGTCTTTGGTCTATATCCTGCTATAAGAGCTGCCGGCCTTGAACCTGCGCTTGCTCTTCGGGAACATTGAACTGTGGATTTCGTTGTTGCGTTGTACAATGGATATACAATTGACAATGTCAAAATCAAGATACGTTGGCTGGCGGTTCTCACAAAAAAGAGACCGTGTGTTATCCTGCCTCGATTATTTGCAGAGTGAATGACAATGCATTACAATGTTAAATATCTGAAGATGGTTGTTCGTATATACTATTTACAAAGGGTACCAGTAAAGAAATTGACAATATAAAGAGGGCATAGGCCTTTGGGAGGAGAAAACATGACCAGAATTTTTCGTCATACGTTGGCTAGACTACTCGTCTTGACTATGGTTTTTTTGAACTGTTCTGCCCACGCTGTTTCAACAAATACTGAACAGATACAACCAACTACCCAAATAAGGCATAACCCTGTTGATCAGCTAACGGCGGGTGAACGCATTGTTCTCTATGCAGAGGTAGCAGATCCGAATGGAGTGGATGTTGTACGTGTCTATTTCAAGGCTGTGGAAGATGCGAACTATGTTTTTGTGCCAATGGAGAAGACAGAGAAAGGGCTGGTAGATAAATTTAAACAGCTTGGCTCTGATTTTGATGGTGGAGCCTACACAGCAACGTTGCCAGCCCCGGCCAATGGCTCTGGCTCGGTTTCGTATCTCTTCCTTGTGAAAAATGATGATAATATTGTTGTCAAAAGCCAGACGTATGACATTCCAGTGAAAAATTCGGACAAGGAAAGACAAGATTTGGAGCCTGTTAGGGTTTATACCGAGATGAATAATATCCCTCAGGATCTGCCTGGTTTTTCCGATAATATGGTTTTTGATGTTGTTGAGTCGTCTTCTAAATTTGGTATTGTTGCGGGTTTGTATACAACACTCAGTGAAGGGGCTGCAGACAGTGTCGCGGCCGGGACCGTCGTTGCATCAACTTCTTCAATGACGACCTCTGCAATAGTGACGGCTTCGGTCGCGGCAATAGCTGTGGCTGGAGGTGTGGTCGCCGCGGTCGGTTTTGATGGTGATGATGAAGACGAAAGCCCCCTTAATGCTACATCTATTCTTGGTACCTGGCAGGTTTCTGAACAAGGGAGTG
Organism: Deltaproteobacteria bacterium; assembly: GCA_002747825.1. GTDB lineage: Bacteria > Desulfobacterota > Desulfobulbia > Desulfobulbales > Desulfocapsaceae > Desulforhopalus_A. Next base: position 11,540 of record PDQQ01000013.1, on the reverse strand, counting down.
GTTTTTCCCGAAACTATTCAATAACCTTTTCTGAGAATGGTAGGTATAGTACCACTAACGGTTTGGGATCGGGAGATTGGAATCTGAGTCAGAGTACAAGTCTTCCTGAGGGGAGTTACTTCCTCAGCTTTAGTCCTGATTATTTTAGTTCCACTGATAAAGTAGGTCCGTATTCTGGTACAGTTCAAGGTACCTCGAAATCCTTCTCTTTGTCGGGGGAGGTTACAGCGAGTTACACCAGATAAATTTTTTTTTCTACATATTGGTTTGTTAAGACGGACCGCTCCGCGTTCCGTCTTAACGGGGTTTACAATCAAGAGTCATGTGAATAAGCTCCGCGTTCCGTCTTAACGAGGCTTGCAATTATGTGGCCAAGCTACGTGCTCCGTTTAACCACGCAATCAAGCTGACTACGGTTGGGCTTAAAAATTCCATTTTAATCATAATTCTCGAGTCTTACAGTAAACTCTGTTATGTCCCCGGGAAGCGAAAGATCTTCTGGTTGTGTGGCTGGTTTTTGGGTTTGCACCTGCTTTATACCAGAAGTCAAGTCTAACTTTGTGGATTCGGCAAAATGCTCATTTCAACAACATGAGATTGGTGAAGGATTTTGCGATACCTTTTTGAATACGTCGGTCTTGCTGAAAGAGGGCTTGGGTACGTAAGTAGTGGGTTGTTGTCTTTTGGGTATAGATATGTTTAAACGAGGAACCTTTGGGGGCAAGGATGTTTGGAAAAAGTTGGTTGGTGTTGTTCTTGTCACCATTTCAACGGTTATTGTGTCAGTGGTATGTTCATATGCCCGGAATTTGAGTTTGTTGAATGTTGTTGATATGGCTTTGCGTCAGAGCGATGAAGCTCTTGACTTTCAGGATACTATCCGACTTACCCGCATGGATATATTGTCCGCAGAACATCGTTTCGATTCAAAAATAATCCCTCTTACCTCTTTTGGCCTACATAAAGGTACTGGCGCACAAACACTTGGTCTGGAAATACGTCGAGACACGTCCTTTGGTTCTACTCTTCGGTATGGATTTGCTGGTAATAGGATAGATGAAAATGGTGATTATCTGACAGCTTATTCTCATAATGCCAGAGCCTATGTAAAGATATCTCAAGGGCTTTGGAGGAGATGGGGGCGCAACTATAATCTTACCGAACTGAACGTGGCTGAGTTGAGGGCCAGGGAAAGTGAGATCTCTGTAGAACGCGCCAAGCAGCGTCTTATCAGGGATACTGTCCGGTATTACTACAATTTATGCTTGGCAGAACAGCTGCAAAAGGATGCGGAGTTGGCATTGCAACGGTCAAAGGAACATCTGCAAGCTGCCGTATCTAAAGCAGCTCTGGGCCTTGTTGCTAAGACTGATGTTTACAGAGCGGAACTCTCTGTACTGGATGCTGAGTCAATGATTCAGAATCGGCTGCAATTCACTGAAAGAGCGAGGAATGATCTCAAAAATTTACTGCGATTTGAAGATGAAGATTCTCTGACAGTGCCAGATAATATTGTCAGGATGGTTCCTGCTCTGGATGAGGATTGGACTGATAATATTTTTCGGATTCGGCCTGATTGGCAGGCTTTACTTGTGCGTAAGGAGATTCTGGAAAAGGCATATGAGCGTGCGCAGAAAAATCTGTTGCCCGATGTGGCGATCAGTTTTCTCGTAGAGCAGAAAGGTCGTGGAAATAGTACAGATGATGCCTTACAGCTTGATAAGACAAACTGGTCAATTCAGCTCGAATTACTTTCGACTTTTGACTCCTTTGCGGAAAAAAATGCCCTTGTGAAATTGCAGGTTGAGCAAAATAAATCTCGTCGGGAAGAACAGGCTCTTCGACGCCTCATCCTACAGGAAGGAAAAGAGGCAATTCAGGAGCTTTTCATGGAAGAGGAACAATCTGCAATAGCTCAAAAAAAGCTGCATCAGGCCGTGATGGCACTTGATCTTGCAAAGATCAGATATGAGAAGGGCCTCTCTGATAATTTGGAAATAATAGATGCGAAAAATACCTATTTACGGGCTGAATACGAAGCTGTTGCAGCCTTGGTTGCCTACAATATTGCTGCAACTAACCTAGCGTATACAATGGGGGTGCTGGATAGGGAATGGCTTGAGCTGGCTCTTGATCGCGGCTCTTTATCTGGCACAGAAAATCAGATAAAAGTCACCGATGAACTCTTTAAGGCAGCCCATTAATCCTGTTAAAAAACGTACTTCATAAAATTATTTGAAAAGATGAAAAGTGGTAATAAGATATGCTTAAATTTTTCATGGTATTTTCTTTTCTAATTTTTTTATATCTGGACAGTTTTTTATTATACAAAATTTTTTGAAAGATAAAAAATATACTTATGCAAAAAATATAGTTGTTGGTATTTGTTTTTTGCTAGGCATAAACATTCCAGTTGCTTTAAATAGCTACCTTGTGCTGAAAGCCAGACAGTCTGTTCCTGTCATCACTCTAAGCGTTATTGTCCTTCAATTAGGAATTTGTTTGTTCGGAATTATTGGTATATATAATTTTTTTCGAAAAAAATAAGCGAATAGTTTTTGCTCAATCTTTTGATTGTTCACCGTAAATCTTCGCTAAAATATATGGAATATTTTTTTGTTAAAATGCGTTCCAAAGAAATGAAGCCATGTCAATGATGAGGAAAAAACTATGAAGAAACTCTTTCTACTATATATCGTTTTGTTATGTACCGCCTGTGCGCAAAGCCCTACGGGCAGATCTCAATTGATGCTTGTTTCTCCGGAGATGGCGATCAAGTCATCCCGCAGTGCCTATATCGAAACCCTGAAACCACTGCGGGAAAAGGGCAGGGTAGACAACGACCGGGCTCTTACCGGCAGGGTGCAAAAGATTACAGGGCGATTGATAGCCCAGGCCATCGCACTGTATCCACATACCAAAGATTGGGGGTGGGATGTTACGGTGATTGATGATCCGGAGATCGTCAATGCCTGGTGTATGGCGGGCGGCAAGATGGCAATATACAGCGGCCTTATCGAAAAGCTCAAGGCAAGTGACGATGAGATTGCTCAGGTGATGGGACATGAAATTTCCCATGCCCTTGCCAACCATACCGCAGAGCGTATGTCGATAGCTCTTGCCTCACAGCTGGGGCTTGCTGGAGTGTCCATCGCCGCCGGAGACAGTGACTACAGAGGCGCTCTTTTGACCGGAAGTGCCGCTGCGGCAATGGTTGCCATTAACCTGCCCAACAGCAGAACGGCCGAGGCAGAGGCCGACGAAATGGGTATTGATCTCGCGGCCCGTGCCGGTTACGATCCTCGGGCTGCCGTCAGTCTCTGGACTAAAATGGCCGAGCTTGGTGGGAAGAAACCGCCGGAGTTTCTTTCGACCCATCCCTCTTCGGCGCATCGCAAACAGACCCTGACGATTCTGGCAGAAAAGGTTATGCCCTACTATCTGGATCGATCTTCGCGTCCTGTATATCGTTTTCGGTAAAGGAGCCAACGAAAGGTGCTTGTTGCGACCACGCATAAGAACACCGATTTTGACGGTCTGGCATCGGTTATTGCTGCCACACTCCTGTATCCTGGATGTGTTGGGGTTATTCCCAAAGAGACAAACAGAAATGTCTCGCAATTTCTCTCAACCCACAAGACGGCTTTTAACCTGCTTTTGCCCAACCAAATCGATCCTGATGAGGTGACAAAGCTTGTGGTGGTCGATACCGATCAATGGCAGAGGCTGGATCGTATGGAGAGGCTGCGACAGCGGAAGGATCTTGTCATTGATCTCTGGGACCATCATATGGCAGTTCAAGGGGATATCAAGAGCACCTGGTCCTGCAAGGAAAATGCTGGTTCAACGGTGACTCTGCTGGTCCGGGAGATGAAAAAACGTGAGATTCGTCTCACTCCTCTTGAGTCGACGGTTATGATCATCGGTCTCTATGAGGACACCGGCCAGCTTACCTACCCTTCAACAAGCAGTGAAGACGCCCTTGCCGCTGCCTTTTTGCTTGAAAACAAGGCCGATCTGAATGTGGCAAATTTTTTTCTCAACCCCCCCTACGAGGAGATTCATAAAAAACTTCTCTTTACGATGATAGAGAAGACCGAGATCGAAACCGTCAGAGGGCTTCGTGTAGGCTTCAACTGTGTACGTCTGGATCAGCGGGTTCAGAACCTTGCCTCGGTGGTTTCCATGTACCGCAAGATCATCAATGTCAATGCCCTGTTTGTCGTTTTCAGTTGGGATGAACAGAGTCATACGGTTATTGGCAGGAGTGAGGGAGAAGGGATCAATGTCGGTAAGATCTTGCAACATTTCTCCGGCGGCGGGCATGCGGGTGCCGGATCGGCGATCATCAAATCTTCCGATAAGACGCCGGAGGGTATCGTTGAGGAAATACTTTTTCTCATTCAGAATACACGCGGAGAATCGGCCACTATCGCCGATATTATGTCGTTTCCTGTCGTCGGTATTTCCGCAGACACAAGGATGAAAGAGGTTCGGGAGATTATGAGCCAGCAGAAGATTCGCGGCATACTGGTGATGGAGGAAGAGAGCATCCTCGGTATTATTGTTCTGGGGGATCTGAGGAAGATAAAGCAGCAACGGCAATGGGACAGTCCAGTCAAGGCCTTTATGTCCCGTGATGTCTTTACCATCACTCCACAAACTTCTCCCTCAATGGCCGCTATGTTGATGAAGGAGAGGGATATAGGTTATCTGCCTGTGATGCAGGACGACAAGCCCATTGGTATTGTCAGCCGAACCGATATTCTCACCTATTATTACGATCTTCTCCCCGAGTAATAAAGGTTTTCTGTCTCTTCAGCCTGTTTTATTTACAGCGGACCCATTCGGCTATTTGCCATATATCTTCGGGCGTGGTGTTGCAGCAGCCGCCTATGAGTCGGGCCCCCTGTTGAAACCATAGACGAGATCGTTCTTTGTAGGAGATCTCTTTGTCGTCACGGATCCTGGTTGTTGCTGTCGGGCCATAATGCCCACCTTTATTAGGATAGACAATGATTGGTTTGTCGGTTTTTGTGCGAAGTATTGCAAGCAGCGGCTCTACATGTCGGGGTGCCGTGCAGTTAATGCCGATTGCCGCTATCTGAGGATATTTTTCAAGGTATTCTACGCATTGTCCGAGACCTTCACCGCTGCTTATATGTTCGGCATCCCTGGCGGTAAAACTCATCCAGCAGCAGACTTGAGGAAATTCCTGTAACAGGTCTGCCAGCACTTCTGCCTCGGCAAGACAGGGAATTGTCTCGCAGGCGAGAAGATCCGGTCCGGCCTCAATCAGGGTTCGCATCCTCTTTCGATGGAAAGATTGAAGAGCTGCCGTTGTTATACCATAGTTTCCTCTATATTCGGAACCGTCGGCGAGAAAGGCACCGTAGGGGCCTATTGACGCTGCAACGAGAGGCCGTGGACGGCTCTTTTGATCGGTGTTTTCCCAGAAAACGTCTCTGGCTCTGCAGGCAAGAGAGACAGAAGAGATGAGTAGCTTTGTGGTCTGTTTTTCGCTCAGTCCCAGGGGCATAAATCCTTCGTAGGATGCCTGGTAGCTTGCTGTAATAAGGCAATCGGCTCCGGCCTCAAGATATGCGGTATGGACGGCGGCTATGGTTTCCGGTTCTGAGAGGAGGAGCCGCGAAGACCACAGTGGAGTATTGAGGTCGCAGCCTCGCTTCTCAAGTTCTGTTCCCAGACCTCCGTCTACGATAACAACAGATTGCTGCTGCAAAATTTTTGCAATACAATGCATCGCATGCCTCGGAGGATTCAGCTTATCCATCGGTTGGAGTTGTTCAGGATGAGAGGTGTTTCAAGAATGTTCTCGAATTTGTTATAAATTTTTGGTTTTTTCTGACAATGATGGTATAGTCCTGTCACAGGATTTTTTTGTCGTTCTCCGTTATGCAGGTGTTCCGTGCCATTCAGGACAAGAGTACCCTTTGTTGCCAGGATTTGTCAAAGATCTTGTCTGTTGGAACACCAGGTTTTACAATGAAAAGGTTTGGGGAAGGGGTTTTCCTTTCTTCTGCATCTAAGACCCAATAGTTGTTATGCGCGTATGTTCCTTTACCCTCTTGATTTACTTTTGCACGCTTAATCTCTGAACGGAAGGAGAAAAACATGATTCGTACTACTCTGATGGCGGCCGTTGGAAGTGTTCTTCTATTGATACCTGTTTCTTGTCTTGCGGAAGAATCTGCAGCAGCTGTGGAGCAGCCGGAAGAAGCTTCGGTAATCGCAGATGCGCCGGCCACGTCTAACATTAAACTGTCTCTTGATATGGGAACTGGCTTTTTAGGTGGTCAATCAAAAGAATATGTGTATTGGCCTTTTTGGGATAACCACAAAGCGAGTGAGCTGGATTGGAGTATTGACAGTTTGTATCTTCTTGGCCTTGAGGGGAGGCTGGAGATCGCTTCCAGGTTTGGACTTGAGATTGAGGGTTGGTTTAAGGTGACGGACGGTGAGGGTGATATGAGCGATTATGACTGGCTCTATCCAGGACTTGATTACACGCATCTGTCAAAGCATCCCGACACCGATGTAACCGATGGTTCGCTGTTGGATCTGAGAGGATCCTATGCCTTTTATAAAACCTTCGGGGTTGCTTTGACTGGTCTTGTTGGATACAAAAGGGATGTTTTTGGCTGGGAAAGCCGTGGCGGCACTTACGACTATTGGCGTGGACTTGATACCGGCGTTATTCCGGCAAATCTGCCTGTCATTGCCTATGAGCAGACCTTTGAATCCATCTACGGCGGCATTGGATTTGCTGCCAGTTTTTCGGGGAATATACGATTGGCCGGAAGTCTTATCTATTCTCCTTTGGTAAGGGGTGAAGCCGTTGATCACCACTATCTGAGGAACCTCGTCACCTATGATGATTTTACTGGCGGAGATATGATCTCTTTTGATATTTCAGGTGGTTACGACATATCTCCCCTCCTGGGTGTGGAGGTCGGCTTCAGCTATCTCTCTTACGATAATATGCAGGGAGACAGTGAGTGGCATTTCAACGATGAAGGGCGGATTCGGCTGCTCGAAGATGGTGCAGGTATGGACCACAGCTCTGCGATGTTCACTATTATGCTGCAGATGCGATTTTAATTAAAAGATGTAGGTGTGAATCTCTCGACAAAGCTCAGAGAGGGTAAAATTACCCAATCGCCATTCAGTAACAAACTCCAGCTTTCGTTCGAGCATCGTTGTCCACTTCCACGGCATGTTTTCCTCCTTTTGCTCGAAGGAAAAATCATACCTGAAAGGGTAAACGATGTTATGACATTATACCCTATCTGGCTTAACCAGGTGTCCACCTTTTTACAGCAGCATCAAAGGCCGTCTTACATGCGTTTGGATTCACTGGTAGAGATGACCTTTCTGTGAGGTGTTTGCTTTTTATTGCCGCTGGTTATTCTCCATCTTTTCTGGTTCAATGACATCGGGACTCCAATCCAGCCATTGAGGGTCTGCCTTGTCGTAGAGAGTAAAGTGATGCCCAGATTGTACAGGCTCGCTTGTCTGTTCTTCGTCTGGAGTGGCCAGGGCTATACCACCGCTGATAATGCTTTTCAGCGATTCTGTTGCAATGGTCAGCCCAGAGAAAACCCCCCCCTCGAGTCGTGCCCCGCTGACGTTCCAGAATTTCGTGTTCTGCCGTATAATCGGGCGATACTGGTCGTCAATCATAGCTTTGATAGAGACCGTCTGGAAGCTGGGAGACAGCTGGTAACCTGTAACCAGACCAACCTGAACCTGACGGTAATAGATCGGTGAACCAACCTCAATCGAACCGAGATGGCTGGTTTCAAGAACGATTTCAAGTCCTTTTGCCGTTACCAGGGGAGGTTCTGTTGCCGCTGTGAAACTGTGCTGTATCTCTCCGCCTCCGGGCAACATATCGAGAAAAGGGCCAAAGAGGGCCGAGCCCAGATTTTCAATACCATCAAGCCCCACTGTTACCCCGGAAACCCATATCTTTGTTTTGCTGCGAAAGAGTGGTTCGGTCTTTGCCTCTACACGCAGCGTCGCCTCGACAATATTCAGGTCGTCAGACAATTCAAGCCGTTGGACCCGCCCGACGTCAATACCTTTGTAGCGCAGGCTGGAGCCAACCTTGATCCCCTTGCTCGCCGGTAGCCTTACAGAGATGGTAATCGTATCTGTTGCAAGGGCCGCTTCAAGGGTTTCATAGAGCGGATATGGCTGGTCTTTGGGTATCTCCGTGCCGGGAACATTGATACAGTTTATTCCTCCTGTCAGTATCGATTGCAGGGTCTTTGTCTGCAGATGGAGTCCTGATAGCCCGCCCGAGATCTGGATGCCGCTGGTCTGGTAGAAGCGGGTTGTTTTGTTTACCAGGTCTTTGTATTTGTTGAAGATTCGTCCCGAGAGTATCAGATCTTCTCCCCCTTTTGCCAGATGGCGCGACTCGATCTGGCCAATCTTCACGTGCTTGAAGAATATAGGGGCCCTCTTGATCACCGGTTTTATGCCGGAGGCGATGATCTTTATCGGTTTCCCTGCTTTTGTAAAATCGTCTCGCCCTTGTACTGCCTCCTCGTAGCTTGCAAAGAGCGGAAAGCTGGTTTCTTCCTCCGGCGGGGCTTGGTTTTTTCTCCGGGTTGGGGTGATAAAGCAGACACCCCCCTGGAGAATCCTGTTCATTGGCCCGGTGGATACAGAGAGCCCCTCGCCGAGCGAGCCGCTGACCGCAAGACCGGATTGCGTCCAGAAGACAGATCGTTTACTGAGCAGCGACAGATGCTCTTCGTAGATGTATATCTTGGTACGGATCTTTTCCCCGAATTTGTCAATCGTAATATCCACCACCTCTCCGACCTTGATATTTTTGAAAGAGACGGGAGAGCCTTTGTTGATTGTGGAGGCAGCACTGGAGACGAGGAAAAAGAACCTCCCCGGACGCAGCGGGGCCAGATTTGGTGGTTCTTCTTCGACGACGAAGTGGTCCCTGAATTCTCCATCACCGGGCAGGAAGGTGATATATGCACCGGAGAACAACAGTTGTACATTCTGTAGGCCAGAGGGCCCTATCTCTGGCTTGACCAGCCAGAATTTTGTGTTTTCTTTCAGGATGAATTCCGCCCGTGGATCGAGAAAGATATGGGCGGTCACCGTTTTGTTTGCATCGTCGTTGATAGAGATTTTCTGCACGATACCAGCTTCAATGCCACGGTACACTAATTTGGTAACCCCTTCAAAAATGCCCTTGCCCGAGTTGAGGGTAAGTGTCATTGCGGTCCCGTAGTTGGCGGCCTGGTAATCCTTGTAGAGGGGAAAGGTCTTTCCGTTTTTTGCCTGTGGAGTTTCCAGCAATGTTTCAGGGGTGTAGAGGAGGATGCCGCCGCGCAGCAGCGAGGTTATCGATTCGATGCGCAGTTTGAGATTGGTCAGCTTGCCGCTGAGTTCAATGCCGCTGGCATTACAAAAACGGCTGCCTTCCCGCACCAGGTGGCTGTATTCCTGATTGATAAAGATGTTCATCAGGATGTCTTTATCATCGACGAGACGGTAGGTTTCCACCTTGCCGATCTCAAGATTTTTGTAGTATATACCGGTGCCTTCCCGGATAGATCCAAGGTTGTCCGCCTTGAGCTGCAGATGCAGCCCCGGGGTGTCCGCCGGCACAGGAGGCATCGAGGACAAACCCTGGAACTGGGAGCTTGGGACGTCTGAATTTCCAGGCTGAATACCAATGTAGATCCCCGAGAGTATGGTATCCAGGCCCTGGACCGCGTTTACTGACAGCTCCGGTCGAACCACCCAGAAAACCGAATCCTCGACCAGATACTGTGCTGCCTCCTTTTTAATTTCGATAAAGACCTTCACCTGATTGTTATAGAGGTCCGGCTTGACCTGTTTTACCAGGCCAACGGGTATTCCGCGGGTGAGAACCTGGGTTTTCCCGGGGACAATACCGGAGGCATCGTTGAAGGAAACAACGATATTTTTTCCCGCATTCTGATAATGCGAGTAGAGCAGCCAGCAGCAGATGCAGAGGGCAATGAGAGGGAGAAGCCATACTGAAGAAATACCGATGTTTTTTTTATATACGGGTTGCTGAGTCATTGTCGTTTTGTGGCGTTCGAGGGAGTGGAAGGTGCTGGCGTTTTACCACGATAGCATCGATCCCACATCAGCCTGGGATCGTAGGTCGTTGCGGCCAGCATTGTCAGCACTACGACCATACAAAAGAATGTGGCTGCAGGTCCCGCGTTGACGGTGGAAAGAAAACCAAAATCAACAAGGCTGATCAAAAGAGCGATCACAAATACATCAAGCATCGACCATCTGCCGATAAAAATAATAACCCGATAGAGGGCTGTTTTCTGCCTGAGGAGGGGCAAGGCACATGGCGGAGAGGTCAACAAAAGGATGCCAATGCCGAGAATCTTGAACAAGGGAACCAGGATCGAGGCGGTGAAGATCACCAGCCCAATGAGCGCCGAACCGTGCTGAAAAAAATAGAGGATTCCGTCAAAAATTGTCGATTTCTCCGGAGTGCCAAGAAATCGTACTTCCATTATGGGCAGTATGTTGGCAGGCACGATAAAAATAAGAGAGGCAATGAGCAAAGCCCAGGTCTTTTGTCTGCTACCCGGAATCCGTTTGAAGAGGCGAGCCAGGCAGCGGGGGCAGGGTTTTCCATCCTCAGAGACCGGTATTAGCTTATGGCAGGTATGACACTGGATAAGACCATAGTCGAGTGCGGAATCCTGTTCAGACAGTGTGGTCGCTTGGGTTGGGAGGGGTGTATCGGGGGCTTTTTCCTCGAGCCGGGACCAGAACTCCTCCTTGTCGATGGCCGTTGATATTGCGATAATGATGAGAACCAGAGCCGCATAGATGCCGACTCCAATATGATAGATGACGGTGGAACTGTCGGCCATCTTGATGATGGTCACCATTATGGCCAGCAGGTACACCTCGAGCATCGCCCACTCTTCGAGGTGGAGATAGCTTCTAAAGCAAAACCTCAGCCAGCTCGGTCTGCGATTATAGTAGAGTCCCAGACTGACGAGTAAGCTGCTCAGCAGGATCAGAAAAGGGAGGAGTAGTGCCGATAGAAAGCTCATACCAGCAACAAAGTAGTAGCCATTTTTGTAAAAATTGACTATCGATTCGACCACGTTTGCCGAGCCACTGAAGCCCAGTTTTTCAAAGGAAATAAGTGGCAGCAATACAGCAGGAAAGTAGAGCAGAATACCAGCCAGGGCAAGGGCCAGACAGCGTTTGATACTCTGGCTTTTTCTGGGGGAGAGTTTTTTCCCGCACCTTGGGCAGAGGCGGCTGAAGCCTTTTCTTGTTTCTGTCCGAGGCAGGAGCAGATCACAGTTCGGACAGGCGATGCTTTCGTCGATGACTGGTTGCTGTTTCAAAATATTCTTTTAAAAATGTATTCGTTACCAGTGCTGTCTCATAAATAAGTAAGTAAAAGCAGATAAATAAAGGCTCGGAGAGCTCTTTGTGTTATAATGAGTTTACGAAAAACAAAATAAATACAA
>PDQQ01000003.1 GCA_002747825.1 Deltaproteobacteria bacterium | reverse complement strand
AAAAGAGAGACGAAAAAACCAGAATCTGCAGGAAAACATTCTTTCTCAACTCTGGCTACAATACCTCTCCCCCTCTTGTCAATACCTGCCACCTCGAAATAACAGATACTTACCAAATATTTACCAAGCTCTTAACCAGACTTCTCTCGGGTACGCTGCCATCACTACTTACCCAAAGGTTCTCAGATGAGAAGACATCAAATCACTGGAGAAAGGATATTGGCTCTGTAATGTGGTTGGCTGTGAATCTGGTTGCCCTTGTTTTTTCGGTATCATTTTTTGCAGCAGTTTGCTTGGAAACGAACGAAACCGCATATTCTCGTAGTACAAGCAACTGTCGCGGCAAAGAGGTTGTTTGGAACCCCTGATTTTAAGTATTACGCTGTAGCTGATGGGTCAAAGACAATATTCAAAAGAATTGGAAAAGGATTTCTTTATCCGAGAAACGATGAAGAACTGCTCTCTCCGCAGATGCCGCTGTGGTAGTAATAGTAGGTGAAGTCCTGCTTTTATCTGATGGTCTCTTTTTTACGCATTTACGGCAATACAGTTTCTTAACGTACCCTTTACGATTTTGTATTTTTCTCTTTGAAGGTTCGTTGACTGAAAAGAGTCAGATTTTGCCCGGTCTCTGTTGATCGACAACCGCAGCAAATTTTTAAGTAATCTGTAACCGTTCGCAGGATCCGTTCCCATTTTTTTAAGGGTGCTGGAGAGAAACTGTTAGGCAATTCTCCCTGCAGACTTTTCTGCCGGTGAAAAGTGTGAAAAAGCCTGAGGCCAATGTCGTATCTCGAGGGCATAAATGACCTTTTTACGCTTGGTTTCTCCCTGAGAATCGTGTAGTTTTTTACCTGAAAAATCAAGCGAACTCTTTTTACAGGAGGTTATAATGGTTTCTTGTCGGTTCTTGTTGGGCGTCTTTTTAGCACCGCTTCTCCTCGTACTGGTTGTCTCTCCGGAGAGCACGGCAGCGCCAAAGGCCCCCCCGCCGCCGATGGTCGGTTTTCTTGTGGCGCAGCCACAATCATTGACAATTACCGATAATCTTCCTGGGCGTCTGGAATCTTCCAGGGATGCGGTGGTACGCGCCAGAATCACCGGGATTGTTGAAAAACGTCTGTTTACCGAAGGCGCTTTTGTCGATCAAGGCGAGATCCTCTTCAAGATTGATGACCGGCCCTTTAAAGCGGCCCTGCAATCGGCAAAGGGGACCCTTGCCAGGGCTGTTGCCCAAAAGAAACTCAACGAGGCCAATGTCAAACGCTATCGCAGTCTGGTAACCTCGAAGGCGGTTTCCCGGCAGGTGCTCGATCAGGCAGAGGCGACTCTTGCCACCAGTGCTGCCGATGTCGAAATCGCCAAAGCTGCGGTTACCCAGGCACAGATAAACCTTGATTATGCGACGGTTACTGCACCGATCTCCGGGTTTATAGGGCAGCAGGAAGTCAGCGTCGGGGCGCTTGTCTCTGCCGCCTCCGCCACCGAAATGGCCCAGATCCGTCAGATTGACCCTCTTTATGTCAATGTCCAGCAGTCCGTGAACAAGATTCTCAAACTCAAGGCTGCAATGCGCAGGCAAAGCAATGTCGAAGACGACTCCACCGCGATGCAGGTCAAGGTCTTTCTTGACGACGGCACCCCCTATGAACATCCGGGAACCCTTATCTTTACCGATGTCGCTGTTCATCCGGCAACCGGGGAGGCCACGGTTCGGGCCTCGGTGCCAAATCCTGAGCATTTTCTGATGCCAGGGCTCTATGTTCGGGTGGAGATGCCGTTGATGACCCTTGACGATATCTTTCTCGTCCCCCAGGAGGCAGTTACCCGTACCGATAACGGCAATATCCTTTTTGTGCTCAACGACGACAACACCTTTGCGCCAAGGCCGGTGCAGATCGCCCGTTCCTGGAAAAACAACTGGGTCGTCACCGGCGGCCTGCAGGCCGGAGAAAAGGTGATCGTCGACGGGATGTTGAAGGTGCAGCTCCTCCATGCCCAGAAGGTGACTCCGGTACCCTGGCAGAAAATGGGGAACAACGTGGCAGAGAAGACGGCTCCGGTGCAGCAGCAAGATACTGCGGACCAATAGCGGGGGAGAATCATGGCCAGATTTTTTATTGACAGACCGATCTTTGCCTGGGTCGTTGCCATCTTCATTATTGTGACGGGGCTGGTCTCCGCCTTTTTTCGGCCCATTGCCCAGTATCCGCCGGTTGCCGCGCCGCAGATCCAGATCCGGGTCAACTATCCGGGGGCCAGCGCCGAGACCCTGCAGCGAACCGTTCTCTCCCTGATCGAGCGCGAGGTCAATACCGCGGAAAATCTTGATTATATCGAAAGCATCGCCAATGCCGATGGCACCGGTACCATCTCACTCACCTTCACCAGCGGCACCGACGAGAATCTGGCGCAGGTCGATGTCCAGAATCTGCTGAAAAATGCCGAGCCCCGGCTGCCGATGACGGTACGTTCGATGGGGATCTCGGTGACCAAAAGCCGCTCAAACTTTCTCCTTTTTGTCTGCGTCTATTCCACCGCTGATACGGTAACCAAACTTGAGGTCTCAGACTATGTGATGCGCAATATCCGGCCGGTTCTCCAGCGGATCGACGGCATGGGCAACGTCCAGGTATTCGGCTCTGAGCCGGGGATGAGAATCTGGCTTGATCCTGTAAAGATGCGCAGTTACGGCCTGTCTGCCGGACAGGTCGCCGCAGCGGTCCAGGCCCAGAATATTCAGATCTCTGCCGGTATCCTCGGATCGGCGCCCCTCGAAGAGGGCCAGATGATCACCGCGACGATCAGCGCTCCCGGTTTGTTGTCAACGGTTGCAGAGTTTGAAAATATCATCGTCAAGAGTAATACCGACGGCGCCACGGTCCGCCTTAAAGATGTTGCCCGGGTACAGCTCAACTATGCCAGCTATGCCGCCTTTGCCAGGCTCAACGGCAAGCCGATGGTCGGGATGGGCATTCAGCTGGCGACCACCGGCAACGCGGTGGCGGTTGCCAGTGCGGTACACGAGAGAATGGAGGAGCTGGCCAGGTATTTTCCCGAAGGGATGGCGTGGAAGATCCCCTACGATTCATCGACCTTTGTCCGGCTCTCGATCGAAGAGGTGGTTCGCACCCTGGTCGAAGCGGTGGCCCTGGTCTTTTTGGTGATGTTTATTTTTCTGCAGAATATTCGCTATACCATTATTCCGACCCTGGTTGTGCCGATCTCGCTGCTCGGCGCTGTCGCCTTGATGGCGCCCTTTGGCCTTTCGCTGAATGTTTTGACCATGTTTGCGATGGTTCTGGTCATCGGCATTGTCGTTGACGATGCCATTGTTGTTGTCGAGAATGTCGAACGGCTGATGGCCAAAGAGGGGCTATCTCCGAAGGAGGCGGCCCACAAGGGCATGGGCCAGATAAGCGGTGCGGTTATCGGGATCACCGTGGTGCTGATCTCGGTGTTTGTGCCGCTGGTCTTTTTCCCGGGGGCGACCGGCAATATCTATAAACAGTTTGCCCTGGTTATGATGGGGGCGATCTTTTTTTCCGCCTTTCTTGCCCTGTCGCTGACCCCAGCTCTGTGCGCCACCCTGCTAAAACCGGTGAAAGCAGGACAAAAAAAGCTGTTTCTTTTCACCTGGTTTAACAGGGGCTTTGCCTGGGTGGTCGACAAATACCAGGCGACCCTGCGCCTTGCGGTGCATAAAAGCTATCTGATGATGCTCTTTTTTCTGGGCATCACCGCTGTTGCCGGCTGGCTCTACACCAGGATGCCAACCTCCTTTTTGCCCCAGGAGGACCAGGGCTATATCATTCTCAATGTGCAGCTGCCGCCCGGGGCAAGCCAGCAGCGAACCTCCGGAGTGCTGCAACAGGTCGAAAAAATTGTCCTTGAGCAGCCAGAGATCTATAACATTGTCTCGGTTGTCGGTGTCTCCTTCAGCGGTCGGGGGCCGAATATGGGGTTGGCCTTTGTTTCTTTAAAGCCCTGGGATGAGCGGACGGTGAGCGCCGATCAGTTCGCCAAGCGTTTGATGGGCCTGTTCTTCCCGATCCGTGACGGTTTCATCTTTGCCCTCAGTCCTCCGCCAATCCCTGAACTGGGCAGTTCCGCGGGTTTTGATCTGCGTCTGGAAGACCGGGGCACGGCCGGACACCAAGCCCTTGTCAAGGCCCGTAACATGATGCTGGGAATGGCTGCACAAAATACGGTAGTGGCCGGAGTGCGGCCCTCGGGCGCGGAAGACGCGCCGCAGCTTGTACTCTCGATCAACCGGGATACGGCGTACGCAAAGGGTGTGCCGATCAAAAATATCAGTGAGACACTGTCCGGCATGCTTGCGCCGTCCTATCTTGGCGATTTCCCGAACAAGGGCCGGATGCAGCGGGTCATGATGATGGCCGATGCCGGCTTTCGCATGCAGCCGGAGGCCCTGGCCGGGTTCACCGCCTATAGCAGAGACGGCAAAGAGGTCCCGCTCTCCGAGCTGATCGCGCTGGACTGGCAGCAGGGGATCATGCAGGCCAGACAGTATAACGGCTTTCCAGCCCTTGCCATCAAGGGTCGCGCTGCTCCGGGGCACAGTACCGGAGAGGCTATGGCCGCGATGGAGGCAATCCTTGGCAAGCTGCCCAAGGGCTTTGCCATCGAATGGACCGGTCAGTCGCTGGAAGAGGTGCGGGCCGGCTCCTTGTCTTTTTATCTGTATGGTTTTGCGCTGCTCTCTGTCTTTCTCTGTCTTGCTGCACTCTATGAGAGCTGGTCAATTCCGATTGCCGTGCTGCTTGTGGTTCCCCTCGGTTTTCTTGGTGTGGTGGCCGGAACCCTGCTGCGCGGGATGGCCAATGATATCTACTTTCAGGTGGGGATGATTACCGTTATCGGCCTGTCTGCCAAGAATGCCATCCTGATCGTTGAGTTTGCAAAGGATCTGCAGGCGGAAGGCAAGCGCCTGATTCCGGCAGTCTTGCTGGCGGCCCAGCAGCGGTACCGGCCGATCATCATGACCTCCTTTGCCTTTATTGCCGGTGTTATCCCTCTGTTTCTGGCTACCGGCGCAAGCTCTGCCAGCCAGCGGGCTATCGGCACCGCTGTTCTTTCCGGGATGGCCTCGGCGACCTTTTTCTCGGTCATTTTTGTGCCGATTTTTTATCTTGTTGTCCGCAAAATCTTTGGCTACCGCGAGCCGCCCCACGGCGAGCGGCAGTTGGCAGAAAGGTCTGTAAAGCAGGAGGAAAGACCATGATATCTTTGAAAACGACAGGGCGATTTATCGCCCTGGGAATTGTCTGTATGCTGCTTGCTTCCTGTTCACTGGCGCCCTCCTTTTCCAGCCCGGAGGTTGCCCTTGATCAGGAATGGATCGGGGTGGCGCTGACCCGGCAGCAGAGGCAGGGCCTGGCTGCCCATGATCTTGGCTGGCGGGAATATTTTCGCGACCCACAGCTTCAGCAGTGCATCGCAGAGGCGCTTGTCAACAACCATGACCTGCGCATTGCCGCCTTGAACGCGGAGCTGGTGCAGCGGCAGTATCGTATCACCCGCAGTGATACCTTGCCGACGGTGGTGGCCAGTGCCAGCGGTCAGCGGGCGCGGACCGCAGAGGATCTCAGCCCCGGAGGTCGTGCTGTTACCGCCAGTGCCTACAGTGTCGGCCTGGGGATTGCTGCCTTTGAGCTGGATTTTTTTGGCAGGGTAAAAAACCAGAATGAGGCCCTGCTCAATGACTATCTGGCAACGCTTGAGGCAAGAGATGCAGCACAGCTCTCGATTATCTCTGCTGTGGCCAAGGCCTACTATCAGATGCGGATCAGCCATCTTCTGATGGATCTGGCCCGCAGTGTACAAAAGGTCAGAAAAGAGAGCCTGGAGCTGACCCGCCTGCAGATCGAGGCCGGTACCGCAACGGAGGCGACACTGCAGGGGATGATCTCGGCGATTGAACTGGCCAAGGCCGATTATGAAGAACGACATCGAACCTGGCTGCAGAGCCGTAACACTCTGGGCCTGCTCGTTGGCCGCCCCTTGTCCGATCTTGCGCTGAAAAAACCGGGAAGGCTTGAGCTGCAGTTTCCCGATGAGGAGCTACTGGCTGATGTCCCAGCCAGGGCACTGCTCGAGCGACCTGATATCCGTCAGGCGGAGTATGGTTTACGGGCGGTCAACGCCAATATCGGAGTGGCGCGGGCAGCATTTTTTCCGAGTATAACCCTGACGACCAGCCTTGGTTTTGGCAGTGATGATCTGGGCGGCCTGTTTGAGGGCGCCAACTTCATGTGGTCGTTTGCCCCCCGGCTTGATCTACCCATCTTTGACTACGGCAGACGACGGGCCAATGTCGAGGCCCAGGAAATCAGGCAGCGGATTGCTGTGGAAAACTATAAAAAAGCGGTACAGAGCGCCTTCACCGATATCAATAACGCCCTCGTCGCCCGCGGGAGTCTGGAGCGACAGTTTGCAGCGATGCAGAAGAGTAATGCCGCCGTGGCAAAACGCCTGCAGTTGATACAGATACAGCTCCGTGAGGGCATCGCTGACGGCCTGTCCCTGCTCGATGCCGAGCGGGAGAGTTTTGCCAGCCAGCAGGCCGTCTTGGCGATGCGGCTGATGCTGCTCAACAACAGGGTGGATCTTTACACAGCACTTGGCGGAGGCTTATCCGAATTTTCCCGGAAGGCCGAAAGCGATCAGAGCGGATCGCCTTAGTGGAAATCGTCAACGGCCTGGTTTTGCTTTCTTGATCGACCCGCTCTTTTTTGTTGCTGTCTCACAACTCAGGCTGGCCGGAATCGCTGATGCGTTTTTTGTATTATCTTTACATCGGCGATTCGCATTGTGAAGAGAGCGATTTTTTAAAAGACAGTCTGTGTTTCAAGGGATATACAAATACTCTCCCTACGGGTGGGTGATTTTTCTTATCTGTTCCTTCCCCCCAAAAATATCCGTCATCTCTTTTCCCTGAAACGGAAAGGCTGAAGCCTTTGCTGAAATCTGTCAAGTTCCATTGTCCAAAAGAGAAAAAATATAATTGTTTTTCAGAAGCTTTTCGATTACGGATATAGTAAAAAGATTAGCTGTTTCTAATCGAGGGCTTCCGTACGTGGGAGTGAAAACCTCCTCGGAGGTTCGGACCCAAGTTGGTTTCTGGTGACGAATTCGTTGTCTCTGAAGGATTGTCTTGGGCTTTTTTGTCCATTTTTCAGCTTGGTTGAGCTGCTTTTGTGAACATTTATACATGAGTGTAGACTTGTTATGAGAGGTGAACGAGTGAAAAAGAAATATGCAGGCCGAGCCTGTTGCTACCGGCAGAGCCTGTTATACCTGGGCCTTTGTCTGGCAATGGTTTTTGTTGCCAATCGGTCGTCGTTTGGAACGACAGCCTCTGAGGTAAAAAAACTCTCTGAAAAGGCTGTGGATGCTGGTGTTACCAGTCAAAAAAGCCATGAATCATGGGTTGACGAGAAGGACCGGCTGCTCACAGAGCTTGAACGGCTGGAAAACCGGCTCGAACATATTCAATGGCAACGTAAAAAAATCTCGGTCTATAAGGCAGATTTGGAGGCAAAGATAGCAGGCCTGCAGAAAAAGGCGGCGGCTATGGAGGCCTTGAACATACAGTTGCTGCCCATCCTTGAAAAGAGTCTTGAAGATCTGGAGAGTCAGGTTCATTCGGATTTACCGGGGAACCTTACCGAACGGCGTAAATCACTCCTTCAGTCCAAGATGGTTCTGGATAACTATGACATGGGACTGCTGGATAAGACCAGGGCGGTACTCGATGCGATAGCTCGGGAGGTCGATCTGGGCCACAGGGCCAAGGTTCTCGAAGATGAGATTGAGGTCGATGGAGAAAGCAGAAGGGTCAAAATGCTTCAGGTTGGACGCATTGGACTCTACGCGATGACCCTTGATAACGAAGAGGCCTATCAATGGGACAGCTCCGGGAAAAAATGGATCGCTGTAGAGGATGGTATCTCAGCAATTCAGGAAGCAATTGAAATGGCAGAAGGGGTTCGACTGGTCGGTCTCAGCAGATTACCAGTCACAAAACCCGAACAGAAAAAGGGGGAGTAATACAATGATTTCAAAAAAAACCTCCATAATTGTCCTCTGCCTGTTATTGGGATGGACCGGCTACGCCTCGGCGACGGATTTTGACTCTGTGGCTGGAGAGGTATCCAGACTCCATGACCAGGCGCTTTCTGACCAGAAACAACAAGACATCGATATACATAGAGAGCACAAACAGCTTCTCGATAAAATCGAAAAGCTGCAGCGTACGGTCGCCAAACAAGAAGAAAGTTTGAATGCCGAGAAGGCGGAGGTCGCCTCGCTTGCCGAGGAGCGTGACAGGCTGCAAAGTGAGATCGGCAGCCGTCTCGCCACCAAAGAGGAGCTGGATAACATCTTTCTCGACCATATCCGTAACTTTCTCAGCCTGGTTGAAAAATCTCCCCAGACAAGCCAGAAGGATCAGCTTTTGGGGACGCTGAAATCCTACCTTGAGGGGGAAAGGATCTTTAGTCTGGAAGATCTGAAAAACCTGATTGGTATGTACTTTGACGATATCAAAGCGGGTGCGGAAAATGTCCGGTATACAGCAAAGATACTCGATCGCAGAGGAGAAGAGCAGGAGGCCGATATCATCAGCCTGGGGCATATCGAGGCCCTGTTCACCGCAGACAAAGACAACGGATTTTTGCTCTCCAGCCCTGGCTCCGGCCGGCTTATTATGAGCGCTGATCCTGGGTTCTTTACCTCCCGTGAGATAGCCGCCTTCTTCAACGGAGACAAGACAACAGCGCCCCTGGATATCTCAGGTGGGGTGGCGATCAATCAGCTTTCGAGAAAAGAGACCGTAAAAGACCGGCTGAAAAGCGGCGGCGTTCTGGTTATTCCCATATTGCTGGTGGGCCTGATCGCCATCATTATTGTCCTCGAACGGGTAACATTTCTTTCCCGGGTTCGCTCGAATACGGATGCCCTTATGACCGAGGTGACCCATCTCGTATCCGAGGGCAATTACAAAAAGGCGTTGGAGACGACCAGACCCCATCGTAACCGGCCAACGGGCAAGGTGCTGATGGTTGGTCTCGTGCATAAGGGGGAGACCCCTGAGGTCATTGAAATCGCCATGTCTGAGGCGCTTTTGTCCCAGATGCCGAGGCTGGAACGCTTTCTCGTAACCCTCAAGGTTCTTGCCGCGGTTGCCCCGCTGCTTGGGCTTCTTGGTACGGTAACCGGAATGATCAACACCTTTCAGGTGATCACCATCCATGGTACCGGCGACCCAAGACTTATGGCCGGAGGGATTTCCGAGGCAATGGTGACCACCCAGGTCGGTCTGGCGGTGGCGATCCCGATTATGATGGCAGCCTCCTTTCTTGGTACCCGGGTAAAAAACCTTGCCCGCGATATGGAAGAAAAGGGTATTGCCCTTATGGGTGCCCTGTTGAAACACAAATGTGAACGATAACGGATTATGGAAATCTTCAATAATCTCTGGAGGCTTGTTGAAATCGGCGGGCCGGTCATGGTTCCGATTTTCCTGATATCGGGCTGGCTTTGGGCGCTGATCATGTTCAAGTCCAACTGGCTCTGGCGGATAAATCGGGACAGGATCAGTCTCCCGGAAGCGCTTGCCTGCCTGAAAACGAGGACGATCTGTGATTCCGCCACTCCCCGTGGGCTGGCAATCAATCAGTATCTTTCGGCCACCAGAGGCGGGTGCGGCACCAGTCTTGCGGCCAACAAGCTGCTGCTTGACTCGGCAATAAGAAAACAGACCGGAACCGTCCAACAGTATATCCCGACCCAGTGCTGTCTCATAAATAAGTAAGTAAAAGCAGATAAATAAAGGCTCGGAGAGCTCTTTGTGTTATAATGAGTTTACGAAAAACAAAATAAATACAA
>PDQQ01000001.1 GCA_002747825.1 Deltaproteobacteria bacterium | reverse complement strand
AAAGGCGTTCTCTTATTGATTTATTGAAGCCTCCTGACAGGCAACCAACTGTTTCTCCTCAACTTTTGTTGTGGAGGCAACTATGAGACACCACTGATCCCGACCATAATCATACTGGCCGCTGTTGCCCCGCTGCTTGGACTTTTTGGCACCGTCTCCGGGATGGTGGAAACCTTCAGGGCTATCGGTCTCTACGGTATGGGTAATGCACAGGCAATGGCTTCAGGTATCAGAGAGGCGATGATCACCACACAGGCTGGACTGCTGGTCGCCATACCAGGGATTTTTATCGGTCATGTCTTGAGAAAGAGAGCAAACACTATCCAGCATGATCTCCTGGTGTTTCAACGAGGTATCACGCAATGGCTGGAAAAGGGGGATGAGGTATGAACGGATTTGGGCTGCAACGGGGGTCGTATGGCATCGCTGGTGAACGAAGTGACGTCGAAATAGATATGATGCCTCTTATCGATATGATCTACATCCTTCTGATCTTTTTCCTGGTTACGGCCAGTTTTGTCAAGGAGTCCGGGGTAGAGGTTGATCGCCCGGAAGCAGCTTCTGCTGAGATGAAAGAGGCTACCGGGATGATTATTGGTATCACTTCCGATGGCAGTGTCTTTATTAACAGGGAACAGGTGGAGTTACGCAGAGTGCGAGGCCTGGTGGAGATCTTTCTCGCTGAAAACGCTGACGGCGGTGTAATTATCGATGCAGACGGTGGCAGTCTTACTGCGCAGCTGATCGCGGTTCTTGACCAGTGCCGTCTTGCCGGTGCTGAGAATATTGCTGTCTCGGCGACTAAACCAAAAGGGTAATATGAATCCTCGTCAGATTTTCAGACGCAGTCTGCTTGCTGCAACAGGCTTTCTCATCGGCTTGCTGATCCTTGCCATAGCCCCGACTCTGCTCAGACAAACTGCTTTTGACCACCAGCGGAACATTCTCGACAGGGTTCGGCTCATCGCCCCTCAGGAAGAGGAGATTCTTGAGACAGAAGAGGTGGAAAAGGAGCCGGAAGAACCCCCGGATCCTGATCCGACACCCCCTCCGGAAATGGAGCCGCCGACCCTTGAGATGCCTGAGATCGAAACGCCGCAAATGACCTACGAAAGCGCTTCTGTCGATTATACGAATACTGTTTCTTTGCCCAGCCTTACCGGGCTCGGTCTAAAGGGCATAAAGATAAATCCCCAGAACTATGCCCGCAAACAGGGCAAGGCCCTGCTGCCGGGGCTTCCCCAGCATGGGCCACCAAAGACGCGCTTCAACTCCGACGAAGTCGATAAAACACCACAGCCTGTGGCAACGACCCAGCCTCTGTATCCGTATAAGGCCAAGCGTCTGGGCATCGAGGGGATGGTACGTTTTCGTTTTCTGGTCGATACCTCAGGCAAAACCAGTCTTCTTGAAATACTGGAATCCAAACCTCCGGGAGAGTTTGACCAGGCGGTGCGGCGCTCGGTAAAGAACTGGAGATTTAAACCCGGAACCAAGGACGGCCGTGCGGTGGAAACCTGGGTGAAGACGACGGTTCAATTCAAGCTTGAGTAGGAAAGAGCTATGCCTGTGTTCGTATCAAAATTACAAAGGTTGAGCAGTCTGCCGCTTATGGTAATCTGCTGTTTTATGGTCTGCCTTTTCTTCCTCTTGCAAGCCCCGCTTCTTGCAGCTGATTCCAAGGTGGATAAACCGTTTAAGGATCCCCGGCCCGAGCTGCACGCAGAACTCAACCAGGCAGAAAATCTGGCAAATAAAGGTCGATTCAAAGAGGCCCAGGCCAGGCTTTCGGCCTATGCCGCAGCCCATCCCGCGGAACGCCATCCTCTGTTATTTTATGAACAGGGATACTTTGCCTATAAAGCGAACAACCTGGATGCAGCTCTTGAAAGCCTGCAAAAATGTACCGATATCGCACCCGACTACCAGGATGGCTGGCAGCTCTTATCCCTTGTCTGGCGCGAGAAGGGAGATAGCTATTCTGTTGAGATAAAAGAAGAAAAGCCCAAGCGGATTCGTGCAATGCAGTACAGTGCCATTGCCATGGACCGGGCCGCGCAGATTGCAGGTGACGACGATCTGCTCTACCAAACGGCCATGCTCTGGCTGGAGGCAGAAAAGGCGAAGAAGGCGCTGTCCATTCTCGAGCCACTGAGCAAAAAAGCCAGACCGAAACAGGAGTGGCTTGTCGGTCTCTCCGAGGTACTCAAGGCCTTGAAGAAGACCGAAGAAACGGCAGAGGCCATGGAAAAGGCCGCCAGGGTGAATAATGATCCAGGCCTGCTCTTCCACGCCGCCTGGCTGTGGAGTGAGTTGGAGAAACCCAAGCGTTCGCTGCCCTTATTACTGATACTCTCTGAACGGAACGAACCAGATAAAAACTGGCTGCTGCTCTTGGCTTCGGTCTATAATACCCTTGCACGGTACGGCGATGCGGCGCTGGTCTTTGAGAGAATAATCGAAATAGATCCGGCACCGGACTATCTCTACAACTGTGGGATACTCTGGCTCCAGGTAGAAAAGGCGGACAGGGCCCTGAAATCGTTGCAACGGCTTACAAACGTAGAGCCTCCCAAGGCCGAGTGGTTCGTGGCCCAGGCCCAGGCCTGGCTGATGAAAAAAGATATTGAGAATGCTGCCGACGCTATGGAAAGGGCGGCCTCGATCAGTAAAAAACCCGAGCATATCTATCAGGCCGGCTCCCTGAGACTACAACTCAAGCAGGCCGACAGGGCCATCAAACTGCTGACACCGCTCGCCAAACTGTCAAAACCCAAGAGTCAATGGCTGATAGCCTTGTCCAATGCCTGGCTGCTCAAGGAAAACTACCTGAAAGGGGCGACCTATATGGAACAGGCGGCCTATATCTCGGGGCTGGGAAGACATTTCCATCAGGCAGGGATGCTCTGGCGGCTTGAAAATAAGATCGACAAGACCATAACCCTGCTGAAAAAGAGTATTAACAGCAAAGATCCACAGCAGCTGTGGTTTATCGATCTGGCCTCTGTTCTCCTGGATGTGAACAGGGACGCTGAGGTCAGGAGCGTTATGAAGCGGACCAACCTGTCAGAAAAAACGGTGTCGAACCAGCTTCGTTATCGGGGAGTGGTTATCTGGCTCAATCTTGAGATGCCGGAAAAGGCATATCCTCTGTTGCAGATACTCAATCGAGATGAAAATCCCAGCTACGCCTGGATGAGCTCCCTGGTGAAAACCTGTGTCGAGCTCGGAAAAATGAAGGAAGCGCAGGAGGTTATGAACAAGACCCTGACCCGGTATCCCGATCAGATCAGGTCCTGGAAATTGGCCGTTTGGCTGGCCCTGCAAAGCGAAAATTATGTCGCCGCTGCTGCCGCAAAAGAGGTCGTCCGCCAGTTTGAACCGAATAACAGCAAGCATAAAGAAGATCTCAGCAGGATGTATCTACTGGCAGGGGTTCCCCAACAGGCGGCCAAATATTACACAAAGACCATTGATGGCGAGCCCTCTTCTGAGCAGTTGGATCATCTTTTGAATATCTACCTGAGCGGACGCAGAAACCGGGAGGCGCTGTCGGTGGCTGAGAAACTGGTCAAGAAGGAGAAGACCAGCAAACGTCTGGAGTCGCTAGGCGATATTTATTATGCCATGCACAGATACGCCGAGAGCTGTGATGCTTATGAAGAAGCGGTCGAGAGCAGTACCGAGGCAGGTCACGCCCTGCTGATGAAGGCCGCTTATTCGGCTATGAAAAAAAGACAATACGCGCGGGCCGCCAAGTATTTTACCCAGGCAGCGGCCTCGGAAAGCGCAGATGAGAAGACGTTACAGTTGGCGATGCAAAATCTGGCCTATATCGAGAGAATGCAGGACAGCGGCTATATCTCCAAAAAAAAGGAGTAAGGTAAACTCCCTGCAGGGATAAAAAATTTTCATCAGTAGTTCTGGAATAAGGGCTACTTCTTCTTTGCCTTGAAATACAACATCCCACCATTGGTGGTAACGACTGTAAAATCAAGCCCGTTTTCAGAACAGGCCGCCCGCAGGGCATCCTGATCGAGTGCATGAAATCGGCTCTTTTTCGAGAGTTTTTTCCATTTTTCGTCAAAATTTTCATCGATACCGACCACCGGCAAGGCGCAGATCAGAAGACCCGTTGGCGTAAGGGCCTTGGCGGCTGCAGCAAGCGCCGCCCGCCAATCGGGGATGACGTGCAGTGCCGTATCCGTTATAACCAGATCAAAACGCTCTTCCGGTAAGGGTTTTTCCGCGTTGCTGCAGACGATACGGCACTGGGCAAGGCCTTTTTGTTTGGCCCGGCGTGCGGCTCTTTTCAGCATTCCATAGGAGAGATCAAGACCTGTGTAGTCGTTGTTGCCGTTCAAATAGTCGATAAGCTTTCCTGTGCCGCAGGCCAGATCAAGAATCTTCAAGCGCTGAAAAGAACCGATGAGTTCCTGCCAGATGCGCTGGTGCTTTTGGGGATCCGCCCGATGCATTTTTTTACGGACATAGGAATCCATAATTGGATCATAGAGAAAGGCAATCAGGCTGAATTGCCGCATATTCTTTTGATTGAGCGCAGACAGATCCTGTTTTGCTACCAGGTTGATAATATTGTTTGTATCCGCTAGAGGTAAAGACATGCCATTTCCTTCTTTGTTGAACACTTTGGATATTGTAACACTGTAATGTTCTTCGTGTAATATATTGGAATATCAGCAACTTTTAAAAACTTGACACAATGTTTATGAAATATCCGGGATATAACGTCAATGGGGTTATACGCCTACGAATAGTTCCATATATCGGAAATATCTGCGAGAAAAAAACAGGAACGTAAGAGCGATCGGCGAGGAGAACTTGTCGAAGACCTGTTCTCTCCTTGCCCGTTTACCGACGTCGTTTTGGAGAATCCCCTTCAGCGTTTTCACCCTCAAACGAACAGGCATCCAGGGCGAGGGAGATATACAGTCTTTCGCCGACTGCCGGCTTGAGCTGCTGGTAGACTTCCTGCGGTAAAAGAACGGATAGAGGCACACCAATATCGAGAATCAGGCAGACCTTGTTCTGTTCGGTCATGATTGCCAGAACCACTCCCCTGCCAATCTCGCCTGTGTCTCTCTTGGCCTTCTCCCGCCGGAGAACAACCTTTTCCGGATTGATTGAGATCCTGCCCCGAGCCCTGGTGAGGCTGTCTGCTGTCAACGCTTCTCTATGCAGTTCCAGGCTGGTATTTTCCAATCGGCACACGGTCTCGCCTGTTTCCTTCTGCTGTAGCCTGTAGCGAAAACTGTTTTGATATCTGGTTGTTGTTATCCGGCCTTTTTCCAGGATAATATGACGATCAGTCAGCGTTGCCGGCTGCATACGGTCATGGCTGGTAAAGACGATGGTGGTTTGCAGTTCTGCACAGATACGCTTGAGAAGTGCCTCGATACTTCTGCTGTTGGCAAGATCGACATTTGCGGTGGGTTCATCACAGAGCAGCACGTCAGGGCTCAGGGCCAGGGCCCTGGCCAGGGCCAGCCGCTGTTTTTCGCCTCCTGAGAGCTCTTTGGCGTTTTTCTTTTTATAACGGCCGAGATCGACAAGCTCAAGGGCCTTTTCTATCTCTTTTTCCCGGGTCTTTTTGCCTGTTTTCCTGATTCTCAGACCATAACCGACGTTTTCTGCAACCGAACAGGAAAACATTACCGGATGCTGATCGACCAGAACCACTTTTTCGCGAAGGCGTTGCAGATTGCTCGTTTCGACCTGTTGCCCCTGAAACAGGATCTTGCCCTGCACAGGAGAACTCAGAAAGGCGAGTATCTCGAGCAGAGTGGTTTTCCCTGCCCCGTTTGCCCCGAGCAGGGCGTGGATATGGCCAGATTCAATATCGAGCCGGTCAATATCCAACACCGTTTGCTCCGCATATCGCTGGAGTATATTGCGTAGACTGTAGACGATCATTTGCCGC
This sequence comes from Deltaproteobacteria bacterium, assembly GCA_002747825.1. GTDB lineage: Bacteria > Desulfobacterota > Desulfobulbia > Desulfobulbales > Desulfocapsaceae > Desulforhopalus_A. Next base: position 38,184 of record PDQQ01000001.1, on the reverse strand, counting down.
TGCTCCCCTGAAACACAGCAAAGAGGATATTCATCAGCAAGCTGATGCTCAAAAGAACAAGGCCCAGCGATATGGCAAGAACAAAGGCCCCTTTGTCATATTCCAGGGCCATCGCTGTTGTCATCGTTCTGGTAAATCCCTTGATATTTCCACCGAGCATCATAGAAATACCAATCTCTGAGATCACCCGGCCAAAGGCGGTGATAAGAACGGCAATAAGGCTAAAGCGTCCTTCTTGAAATACCAGAAAGGCGGCCTGAAGATCGCTTGCCCCCAGTGTTCTTGCCGTCTTCCAGTACCCCTTGTCGATCCGGTCAAGAGCCGCAATGGTCAGGGCGGTAATAAGGGGTACAATAAGAATAACCTGGCCTATAACAATCGCCTTTGTCGTATAGAGAAGCTCAAAAGAACCAAAGATACCCCTGCGGGAGAGAAAGGTATAGACAAAGAGACCGATAACCACCGTTGGCAGGCTGAGCAGGGTATTTAAGATGGTGATCAGCAGCCGTTTGCTTTTGAAGCTCGAGAAGGTGATCCAGAAGCCCAGAGGCAGGGCGATAAGGGCCGAAAGGGTTGTTGAGGAACAACTTACCGAAAGAGAAACGGTAACAATATCGAGCAGCTCCCTGTCAAGAGAGAGTACCAGACGAATGGCCGCGACAAAACTGTCCCAGAAAAAACTCATAAGCGATATAGACCCGGTGCTGACAGGGATCCATTCCCTCTTTTTTGCTGGTTTGGCAGACGGAAAAGCCTCCCCAGCCGTTCCGTACAATTCTTTGTATACGAGGCGGCTGGAGAAGCTGCGATCCGGTGAAACCGAATCGTATCCAAAGACCGAGGTTTTGGGACGTACCCCTGGTTTTGGCAGGCGGGCCGTCGCAACCGGTCTTGGCTAGTTCGCATCAGGAAAAAACAGCTGTTTGCCAAGCAGTTTATAATCGCCAATGAGTTTTTGGCCTTTTGGCGAAATCAGCCATTCGGCAAAGGTTTTTGCCAGTTCAAACTTCGCCTGGGGATGCTTTTCCGGATTGACAGGAATAACCCCATACGGGTTGTTCAATTGCGGATCTCCTTCGCAGAGAATCTCGAGCTCGATAGGGACATCCCTGCCCAGAGTGTATTTGAGATAGGTGCCTCTGTCGGCCAGGGCATAGGCCAGCTTTTCGTCGGCAATGGTCAAGGTTTTTCCCATTCCCTGCCCCACCGACAGATACCAGGTGGCGTTTGCAGGGCGAAGCGCAGTGACGTCCTTTTTCTTGCCTTTCTTTTCGATGGTGGTGGTCATCTCTTCAAGAGGCACGCCGGATGCCTTCCACAGTTTCTGTTCCTTGGAATGGGTGCCAGAATCATCACCTCTGGAGATGAAGACTGCTTTGGCATCGGCAATCTTTTTCAGGGCCTCCGCACCTTCCTTGGTTCCCTTCACCCCTGCGGGATCCTTTGCCGGGCCAATCAGGATAAAATCATTGTGCATGACCGCGTAGCGCTTTGTGCCATATCCCTCTTCGACAAACTTGTTCTCACGGGCAAGATCATGGACGAAGATAACATCGACGTTGCCGTCCTTGCCATCGCGGATGGCTGCGCCGGTACCCTTGGCAATGACCTTGACCGTAATGCCTGTGTCGTTTTGAAAAGCAGGCAGCAGTACATCGAGTAAACCCGAGGCCTGGGTACTGGTTGTGGTTGACATGGTGATGGTTTTGTCTGCATCGGCTGTTGCCGTTCCGACGAAAACAGCAACAAGCAGAAGCGGTAAAAGGTACTTAATCGTTTTTTTCATGGGATCCTCCCTGTGGTTGATTGGAAAGTGTGTTCGGAGACAAAAGCTGCTGTCCCGAGATCTTGGCCTCATTGTTCGTTGTGGCTGGCATCTGGTCCAGCCATGCTGGTTAAGATGAAAACGAATTTCAGGTCGCTTCTGTTTCCTGAAACATAATCTTTCCAGCCTGGCTGACATCGTAGCCTGCCAGCGACTCGGCTCTGTTTCTGAACTCTTCGGATTGCAAGAGCCCCAGCAGGTTCTGCACTGCCTGCTCAAAGAACACATCTTTTGAGATCAGAAGGTCAAAGCGTTCCCAGCGTACAGGCACAAAGTCAAGGCCAAGGGAATGGGCAGCGATTTCTATACCCATGCCAACGTCTGCACGGTCTGAGAGGATCTCCATTCCAACGTCGATATGTCTTGCCACTTCATGACTGTAGCCTTCTATTGTACTGCCATCAATGCCTTCTTTTTTTAATTCTCGATCCAGCAACAGCCGGGTCCCTGTGGCAAGAGAGCGGTTGACCATGCGGAGTCCGGGGCGCTTGAAGTCGGCTATTGATTGTATTGCACAGGGGTTGCCTTTTTTAACGAGCAGCCCCTGTACCCGCTTGCAGAAATTGACAACCACCGGCATCTTCTCAAACTCTGCCTTGGCAAACTGAAAATTATAATCGGCCTCGTCATCCTGGATGAGGTGGCTGGAGGCTATATGGCACAGGTTGTTGCGCAAGGCGTGTACACCACCCATACTGCCAACGTTGGCAAAGGTAGCCAGATGCCCCTGAAAAGACTGGTTAAAAAGGCTCAGGGTCTGTTCAAGCAGGCTGTCGTTGCTACCGGCAAGTACGATCAGGCGTTGGTTGGAGGTGAGCGGCCGGCTGTTATCTGGATAGTTGATGGTGTTGTTCTCCACCCACTGCTGCACCAGATACAGCGGAAAGAGCCATTTCCCGGCAATCTTGGTCGCCGGCAGGGCTTTATCGGCGACCAGGCTATAGACCTTTTTTTCGTGGATATTGAGATATTCGGCTACTTCTTTTGTTGAGAGAAGACGTTGCATGGTATCTTTCCTGGTAAAGAGAACAATGAAGACAACCTTGTTGTTCGTATTGGTATTTTTGGGGTTTAATATTCTCGAATAATGTCAATATACCAAGAAAAATCCTAAAAAGAAATAATTATAAACAAAAAGGACCTAGAGAGGGCTGCGGGAATCGTCTTCAGAGCGTTGTTCCGGACCATAGAGGATTGACCAGTGGCGGTAACGTCGGGGCATATGGCTGCCAACGGAACCGACAACCAGGCTTGTCCAGAGCAGAGCCACCTGAAAAAAAGGCAAAAAAGCGCTGGCTGCGGCAGCGATAATATGGCAGAGTACCAAAAGGCCCTTGCCCCGATGCGGCCAGTGGAGGTCATGCAGCCACTCGAGAAGCAGCAAGGTAAGACCGGTGAGAATGACAGTAAGAAACCAACCACGCATATCGCTGTAGGAAGCCCTCTGCAGAATACCGCCAAAAACAGCTCCGGCACTTACGATATGCAGTGTACGGACAGCGATGTTTGACCAGCGCAGAATCGACCTGTTGTTCATCGACTGCCTCTGTTTTCCTGTAGCCTTTTTCATAGCAGAATTGCCTTATGTCTGACTCTATCGAGTTTTTTTCCAGAAATCTGCAAAGTATCAGCTCCAAACAACAGCAACTGTTACGCCAGAAGCAGGTCTCTGTTGTTGGCTGTGGCGGACTCGGCGGCTATGTCATTGAGCAGCTTGTCCGCCTCGGTGTGGGGAGGATTCACTGCTTTGATCCCGATGTCTTTTCGGTCAGCAATGGCAACCGGCAGCTGTATGCGACCTCTGCGACTCTGGGCAAGAGCAAGGCGGAAAGCGCGGCGAAGCGGGCCGCTGCCATCCATGATTACTGCGAGGTGGTTCCCTTTGCGCTCGATTACCGAAAGGCCCCTGCGGAGGCGGTATTTCAAGTTGATGTGGTGGTTGATTGCCTCGATGATGTTGCGGTCCGCCTTGAACTGTCGGCAGCCTGCAGACGGCAGAAAAAAATGCTGGTCCATGGTTCTGTTTCCGGATGGGTCGGTCAGGTCGGAGTGCAGCTTCCCGGCGGCCGTCTTTACGAAAAACTCTATCCTGCCCCCAGGCACAGGCCGGATGAAGCCCTTTCTGTCCTTGCCTGTACCGTGGGCCTTATTGCCAGCCTTCAGGTCAGTGAAACCATTAAAATCCTTCTCGACCTGCCCCCGAGTCTTGCCGAAACCGCTCTTTTTGTCGATCTCCATAAGCAGGAGTTTGTACGAATGGGCTAGCCTGGATATTTCATCAGTTCAGGCGGTGTCAGGTTCGAAGTTTTTTGCATTACGTAAGAGTAAACTCTATTTACTGCAAAAATACGTAAAGAAGATGGCGCCGTATGGACTGACTTTTGGTGAACACTTTGGATATTGTAAAACTGTAGTTTTCTCCGTTTAGTATATTGGAATATCAGCAATTTTTAAAAATTTGACACAATATTCATGAAATATCAGGGCTAGGTGAAAGCCACCTCCTCGCCCGTCTCTCTGGTTGAGTAACCGCCGAGAGCCTCCACGGCCTTTTTGAACCCCGGCGATGCGATGACCTCAAGGGCCCTGGTCATGATATCACTGGTGTACACTTCTTCGGGAATGATCAAATCATAGCGTTCTTCAACCAGTGGAATAAAGTCAAGTTCCAGGGCGTTTGCTGCCGATCTGATTCCCAGACCGACATCGGCCTTTCCGGAGAGGACGGCCACGGCCACGGCCATATGGGTATATTCATCCTGGTCATACCCAGCGATCTGATCGGGATCAAGGTGGTTGCGTTGCAGCTGGTAATCAAGCAGAACCCTGGTTCCCGAACCTGCCTGCCGATTGACAAAGGTTATCGAATCCCGCAGCAGATCATGAATGTCTTTAATCTCCTTGGGATTGCCCTTGGGAAGAATAAAGCCCTGTTCCCGGTGAACAAGGGTAATCAAACGCAATGCCCTGTCCGGCAGGTACTCGCGCAGGCTGGAGATGTTGTAGCTTCCATCCGCGGGATCAAGCAGGTGGCAGCCCGCCACATGACACATCCTCTCCTTGATAGCCAAAATACCGCCAAAGCTGCCGACATGGGAAGAGGCAAGCACCGAGGAAGGACTACCCTTGCGTAGCAGATCACCCCAGACGTCAAGGCTGAGATCATGGCTGCCGGTACAGAGTATCGTCCGGTCAATCTGTTCTTTTGCCACCAGCAGTTCAATGGTTCTGCTGGCCCCGGCCGGCTCACCCTCGGAGCTGGCATCAATTTTCAACAGACCGTTTGCCCTGGTCAGGGTGGTAATCGCTCCGGCACCTTTTTTCAGAGGGACGGCGACATAGCCACTTGCCAACTTACCGACGATTATCCGTCGAAACTCTTCGATACCGGCGCTGGAGGGCAGGTCTCTGGCGAGCACTGCCTCGACGCTTTCCGCTACAGGTAGCGGCAGTCCCTGCATATGGGCCAGCAACGGCATCACAAACTGCTCCATGGCGATAATTGCTGAGACCGGATAACCGGGGATACCGATTACCGGCGTGGCACCAATCTTGCCGAGAATTGTTGGTTTTCCGGGCATAATGGTAACGCCGTGGGTCATAACCTCACCCAGCTCCCGTATGATATCAACGGTATAATCGGCACTGCCGGCCGAAGAGCCGGCGTTGATAATGACCAGTTCGGCATCTCCACCGCTAATTTCCTGTAGAGTGGTCTTTATGGTATCGTACTCATCCTTGATAATCGGGGTAACTTCAACCTCTGCTCCTGCCTGTTCTGCCAGCCCGCGCAGGGCCGCCGAGTTTGATTCGATGGTCTTTGCCGGAGGCAGACCATCGAGTGTCTCTTCCAGAGAAATCAGCTCGGAGCCGGTGGGAATAATGACAACCTTTGGCCGACGCCGCACGGAGATTTGCCGACAGCCGCCGGTTATCAGGGCGGCGATATCAGAAGGTTTGAGCTGATGGCCGCTGGGAAAGAGCAGTTCGGTGGCGACAATATCCTCACCAACCTTGCGCACATGCTGCCATGGATATACCGGGCTGCGGATAACCGCCGACAGCTCATCGTCTGCGAGCAGGACATTCTCGATCATAATCACCGCATTCTTGCCCGCTGGCAGCGGATGTCCTGTATTGATCAACATCGCCTGGCCGTTTTTCAGAGAAAGAGTCAGAGGACTCTGGTCGGAGGCGCTGAAGGTCTCTTCGGCCCGTACTGCCAGACCATCCATCGCCGCAGAATGAAAAGAGGGTGCCGAAAATCTGGCATAGACCGGCTCCGCTGTCACCCGGTTGCAGCAGGAGGCGACATCGATACTCTCTGCTCCGGTTGTATACGAAGAAAAGTGAGAGGCCAAGAGGGCCTGCGCTTCCTGCCTGGTCTGCATATTTAAATAAACAGTTCGTTTCATCGTCTCTTCTCTTCCTCTCTTAACGTTATGGGAAAAGCAGCACCCGGGCCGGGCTGCCCTTGTCCAGGCCCTCCACATCCCTGCCGATGGGCAGCAGGCCGTCGGCCTTGACCAGCGGTGATAAGAGGCCTGAACGGCCATATACCGGTCGTATGCCGGGTATGGTTTCTCCGATATCCTGCAAATGAACCCGGACGTACTCCTCCCGGCCGATAGCCGAAGGTACTGGCTCGAGGGTAATGCCATGGACACTTCGCAGTCCGTGGGTGGTTTCCAGCCCTGAATAACGGCGGATCAATGGCCGTACAAAGAGATAGAAGATAACCATTGCCGAGGCAACATGGCCGGGAAGCCCGATCAATGCCTTATTGCCCTGTTTGACGAGAATGGTCGGTTTTCCTGGACGAACAGAGATGCCATGTACCAGTGTCTCTGTATTTTGTAATGACTCAAAAACGCGCAGGGTGAAATCCCTGCGGCCAACCGAGCTGCCCCCGGAAAGAAGCAGAATATCTGCCTCTTCTCCGGCCTGCTGAGCACTCGCCAACAGTGTATCATAGTCATCTCCACATATTCCATGGCAGTGAGGCAGAGCTCCGGCCTCTTCAACCAGGACCTCGAGGGTCGTCGAATTGATATCTCGGATCTTGCCGGCCGCCGGCTTCTCGGTGGCCGCAACCAGCTCATCACCGGTCGAGAGAATGGCAACCTTCGGTCGCCGATAGACGGAGACCTCGGTAATACCGAGACCAGATAACACGCCAAGCTCCTGCGGGCGAAGCCTTGAGCCTGCGGCAAGCACGATCTCACCCTGACGATAGTCTTCTCCGGCGGCGATCACGTTTTCTCCCGGGGCAACGGGTCGATAAACGGCAATCTCTTTTTCGCTGAGATGCTTGGTGTACTCGACCATGACCACGGCATCGGCCTTGGCTGGGATTTCTCCGCCGGTCCAGATCTGTACCGCCTGGCCTGGTTCAAGCGAATATTTCTCGGCAGACTCGCCCATCTGCAGCTCACCGATAATCTTCAAAAGGGCCGGTTCCGATTCAGAACAGCCAAAGACGTCTCTGGCGCGAACGGCAAAACCATCCATGGTCGAGCGGCTAAATGGGGGCAGCTCCTCCGGGCTATGAATATCTGCAGCCAGAATACGCCCCCGCGCCTTTTTGAGAGTCTGTCTCTCGGTTTCAAGGGGGGAAAATGCCTTGAGATGTGTCAGCACTTCGGCAGAACTCTTCAGTTGAAAAAAATTCTCCATGGGTGGTAGCTTCTCCTGCAGCAATAGAGGGTTTTGAATAACTGCTCAAGAGGCAAAGACATTGTTTACACCTCATACCAGTAAGGCTCTCAGACCTCCCATTGCCCAGGTACGATGGTTTGCTCTGGCCGTTTTCTTTGCGGAAAACTGTCATCGTGCAAAGAGAGGGTTGTCTATGAGAAGTTTCTATTTTTTACGACTGGTTCGTCTGTCCGTAAAGCCAGGACGGTTCCGAGTATAGCACGAACCAGGGACCAATGGTGAGATTTTTTTGGCAGGCAAAAGGGGGCCTGGATTTCTCACCGGCAACGCTTTGCGTAAGGCCAGGGCCACAAGGCCTTTGCCTGTAATGTTCTACACGGAATGTCTTGTAACGAAGCTCACGGAAAAATCGCCCACCCGCAGCGGCATTTTTTGTCTCTCTGCAAGAAACAGACTGTTTTTGAGTGAGCTTGATATTGACATTACAATGAAACAGTTAAAGATAAAAAACTCATGAAAAATTTGGGTTCGCCTTCGACAGGATCAACCACCTCCGATGACCGGGAAAATAGCGACAATATCATCTTCGCAGAGTGTTTGATCGAGTGTGCAATGCCGGGAATTGATCATGGTCACCCCAACCTTAGAGGAATCTATTCCGAGAAAGTCGAGAATATCGGCAACCGTTGTTCCCTGTGAGAACTCCATAACCTGCTGCTTGAAACGGTTATCGCGAAAAGAGGCGAAGAGCTTGACTGTAAGTTGCATAGGAGGCAGAAAAAGAGATCAGGATCCTCCCCGTAGAAAAGGGAAAGGATCCTGTGTATTTGAAGATTTCAAACAGACGGCTGTTTCAAAAAATATATGGGATACAACGACCTAGAAATCCCAGAAGGAATCTATGGTCTCATCGCTGACATCCCAGACCACGTTATGTGGTGCTATCGGCTCGTCCTTGAAAAATTCGGGCAGACGGTCATCCTTGTTGGTAAAACCGGCGGCAAGATTGAAACCGCGTTCGGTCTTCAGAATGTTCATACCAAGGTTGGTCACGTCGTCTGCCGTCAAAGAGATACCAAATCTGGCGTTGATCAGATCGATCAACGCGGGCAGACATTTTTCGTCGTCAAGGGCGGTAAAGGCGATAAACAGGCACATCCCGGTCGAGTCGATGGCTGCAGTGGCTATCTGCAGATTCCTGGATAGCTCAACCTGACCTTCCTGGCTCAGAGGATCAACGCTGCCGCCGACACCAAGAATATTGGTGGCAATGGTATAGCCCATGGTGTGGTCGGCGCCCTGGGTTGAGGTGGCGTAGGTGATACCAATCCCCTTGATCGCGCGGGGATCATAGGCTGGAATCCCCTGTCCCTTGACAACCGGAACACGGGTTACAGCAAACGCCTTGCCCACAGAGGCGGCACCGTTGCCGATGATGCGGCCAAGAGGAGTGCCTTTGCCAATCTCATCACGAAGAATACGGCAGACCTCCTTGCCGTCGCCAAAGTCAAGGATTCCAGCCTCCATTGCTACAGCAAAGGCAACCGGGGTCTCAATCGAATCAATCCCCAGATCATCCATAATGCTGTCGGCCTCTGCAACATCGTCGAGGTCGTCAATGCAGCAGTCCGCGCCCAAGGCCCAGATGGTCTCGTACTCAAAACCCGAGGTCTTATATTCTTTTTTCAGGTCATTATATACCTGTGAACAGCGGATAACACAGCCGGCGTGACAGTTATGTTTCGGCTTTCCACCACGTTCGACGATGGTATCGTGCATGGTCTCGCCGGAGATGGCATCGTGCCCGGCAAATTGTCCGCTGGTAAAATTTCTGGTCGGAAGTCCACCCGCCTCGTTAATGATATTGACCAGAACATTGGTGCCATACAGGGCAAGACTCTCGGTGACAGGATGGGAATTCAACGCGTTGGTAAAAACCCGGTTGGCCTGACGAAAGGCCTCGGGATCAGCGATGGAAACCTTATTTTGCGTCGGTTCAAGGGAGATAAACTTCACCCTTTTCGAGCCCATAACCGCCCCGAGCCCGCCACGGCCGCAGGAACGAATATGACTGCCCGGATCCTTGATGGAGATATTGGCGGCACTCATCTGCATCTCACCGGCAGGACCGACGGCGATAACGCCGACCTTTTCGCCGAGTCTTTCGTTGAGAATCTGTATCGTCTCAAAATTACCCTTGCCCGGGGTTTCGCTTTCTTCTGTAATCGAGACGCCCTGATCGCTGACATGAAGGGCATACCATTTACTGGTATCGGCAGGCATCCCCTCTATGATAAGCGCCTTTATCCCCAATTTTGCGAACATCTGGGCCGAAGTTCCTCCAGAGTTTGACTCCTTGATGGTTCCGGTGAGAGGACTTTTGGCTCCGCAGGACAGGCGCCCTGAATTGGCCGCAGTTGTTCCGGAAAGAAGACCTGGAGCAAAAACAAGCTTATTGCGTTTGCCGAGCGGATGGCAGGTCGGCTCGACCTCCGCAGCAACAACAGTGGAGGTCAGACCTCTGCCTCCGAGCCCCATCCATTGCTCCGGCACCTCTTGAACGCTGGTACTCAAATCAGACATATTGACGCGAAAAATTTTATCAGCCATGTGTTTCTCCTGTGTTAAGATGAGACATCTCGGTTGAATCTGGGTAAAAAGGTTTTTTGTATTTCAACTCTTTGAAAAATGTGGATACACCCTCATTTCCAATTTTTTCACGTATCAGTACCAGAAAAAAAGAGACCCTGTGTCAAAAATCTTGTTACTCTGCCAAGGCCATAATATACTCCGGTTAATTAGTTATAATATAGCTCTACCCTTGATCTGTCAACTCGTGTAATAATCGGTTGTTTTGTGTAAAATATAGTAACAGCGGTTGCTGTTTTTCCTGCTCGAAAGACAAAAACGACTCAAAACAGATGGCTTTGCAAAGATGAAGGCGCCCCTGTCTGAACTCATACTGCATATTTCCGCAGAAAATATCTCTTTTTTTCTGGGAATACTTCAGACAGGTGTGCAAATACGCGTGGTCTCCAAAACCTCTTTAGGTGATTTTCTCTGCAAATGTCCTGGCTTTTCGCTCCGCTATGTCGAAAAAGAGGTACAGACCATTTTTATCAACGGCAAGGCCGTTGATGACCTGCAAACACCCCTGTCTGGAAGGCAGCCTGTTGTTGCCATCTCCGCTGCGATGCCCGGGCTTGCCGGGGCCATTTTTCGGAGAAACGGCCTCCATGCCTCTCTGCGGACGTCCCCTGGTCCTGAACCTCAAAGAAAGGAGAGGGGTCAAGGGAAGGAAACGATAGAGGTTACCCTGAAGCTGTTTAATACAATCCTTCGTGATAAGGGAGAGGAGATGCTGCGCTCTGGCGTGGTCATTGCCTCAGCAAGACTCGTTGATTTTCTCGAAAAACGGCGAGAACTTTTCGAAATGATTGAAAAGGTATCTCTGGATGCCCGAGAAATCAATGTAGATGAACTGCTTTCCCTGGTCGGTGAAGAGGGCTCTCTGAAATTGCGGCTCTGTACAAAACAGCCAGGTGAATTATAGGATAAGGCGATCAGAGCCTTTCTGTATTGTACTGTCAGCCTGCAGGCAAAAAGAGTGGATTCATGATAGATATTCTCTCTCTTCCATTCCCGGTTTCCGGTGTAAAAACGTGGGTATTTATCCCGCCGCTCGTCGCTTTTGGGGTATCATTTTTTACATCAATGGGTGGTGTGTCGGGCGCTTTCTTGCTGTTGCCATTTCAGATGAGTATCCTGCATTATACAGCCCCCTCGGTGAGTGGAACAAATCAACTGTTTAATATTATCGCAACCCCAAGTGGTGTCTGGCGCTATACAAAAGAAAAACGTATGCTGTGGCCGCTCACATGGGCTGTAGCCATAGGTACACTGCCGGGGGTGATAATTGGTGCATGGGTTCGCTTGGAGTTTCTCCCCAACCCAAAAGATTTCAAGCTTTTTGCAGGATTTGTGTTGCTTTATATAGGCATTAAACTGCTTCTTGACGTTTTAAAAAGAGAAAAGTCCGGTTCTAAAAACGGGAAAGATGTAGCTCAGAAAACCGATTTTACCGTCACCGACGTTGATTTCTCGTTGACACGCGTTCGTTTTCACTTTAGTGGAGAAAGGCACTCTTTTTCTGTTCCAGTTGTTGTTTCTCTCTGCTTCATTGTCGGGATTATAGGCGGAATATATGGGATTGGTGGTGGTTCAATTGTTGCTCCGTTTCTGGTCGCCTTCTTTCACCTTCCAGTCCATGTGATTGCAGGAGCAGCGCTCATGGGAACCTTCGTTACCTCGATAGCAGGAGTGACGCTCTATCAACTGTTGGCAGCTTCTTATGCACATATGTCAGTTGCTCCAGATTGGTTTTTAGGTTCTCTTTTTGGAATAGGTGGCTTTTTCGGGATGTATTTTGGTGCTAAATGTCAAAAATATGCCTCCCAGAAAACAGTTAAATGTATCTTGTGTTGCTGTGTTCTTTTTGTCGCGGGGAGATATCTGTTTGCTTTTTTCAGTTAATCAAAAAGCGAACAGATATCTGTCTCAAAAACTGTCTTGATAGCTGACGGCAACAGATGGCAGTCAACAGCGAAGCTGCTCCAGATCTATTTGATAACGCTTTATCTTTTCGTATAAACCTTTCCTGCTGAGGCCCAATTTTTCATACACGGCACCTACCCTGCCTCCATGCTGCCGGAGCGTACTGATAATAAATTGTCGCTCCTGTTCTTCTACAAATCCTTTTAACGTCTGGCTGGCAATATCTTTTTCATCGCCAAGACCGTCACCGCCGAACACACAGATACGCCGGACCTTGTTGCGCAGTTCACGAATATTACCCGGCCAGTGGTAATGCAGAAAGTCAGCCATCATCTCCAGAGTAAACGGTGGAATACTCTCCCCCCGTTCTCTGCCGTACTCCTGACAGAAAAATTCAACAAGCAGAGGGATATCCTCTTTTCTCTCTGCAAGCGGCGGCAGATGCAGAGAGAGAACATCAAGACGATAAAAGAGATCCTCACGAAACCTTCCTGCCGCAATCTCTTCATCGAGCAGGCGGTTGCTGGCTGCCAGCACCCGGGCAGCAAACGGCCGCTCCTCATTGCTGCCAAGCGGGGTATAATTGAGATCTTCCAATACCCGCAACAGCTTCCCCTGCAGGGGGAGATCAAGGGAACAGATCTCATCAAGAAACAGCGTTCCCTCACCGACAAAACCGAGTTTGCCCTCTCTTTTTCTCTCCGCACCAGTAAAGGTTCCCTTGACATAACCAAACAGCTCAGCCTCAACGATCTCCGCCGGGATAGCCGCCATATTCAAAGCTACAAAGGGTTGTTCCGGGCGGCCAATCTGATGTAGGGCTCTTGCTACCAGTTCTTTGCCGGTACCAGTGGCACCATGGATAAGCACCGGATCACTCTCGACCGCAACTCTCTCGATATAATGATACAGCTGCTGCATCAACGGATGGCTGCCTACCATGCCATGAAAAAAACTCTCTTTTCGTCTGCTGAGCCGATCCTGCAAGACCCTGTTCTCCAGCACCAGCCGCCGTTTCTCCACCGCACGGCGCAGGGAATTCAACAGGGTATCCTCATCAACCGGCTTTTCAAGAAAATCATAGGCGCCCTGGCGCATTGCCTGAACGGCCATAACCACATCACCATGGCCGGTTATCATAATGACCGGTAACTCAGGATCCAGTTCCCTGATCGCTGCCAGCAGTTCCAGCCCGTCCATGTGCGGCATGCGGATATCTGTAATCACTGCAGAACAGGAGAGACCCCGCCGCAGCCTTGCCAGAGCAGCTTCGCCGTCACTCTGCAGTTCCGGCAGATAGCCGCTCAATTTCAAGGTCTGCCCGATGGCTGAAAGCAGATAGCTGTCATCATCAATCACCAATATGCTGGCCTCATTAATCTCATTGTCCATTTTTTATCCATAATCAGAAGTTATTATCTTACTTTCGTTCCTGCCTCTCACCGTCGCAACAGTCTGTGGCGTTCTGATCGGGCAGCCAGACGGAAAAGGAGCTTCCCTTTCCCGGGGTCGTGTTCAGGGTAATAAAACCACCATAACCGCGGACAATCCGCTCGACAATGGATAACCCCAGCCCCATGCCACCACCAACCTCTCTTGTCGTAAAAAACGGGGTAAATATCTTCTCTTTAAGTTCAGGAGAGATACCACAGCCATTATCATTGATCGAGACAACCACCCACAGCCGCTGTTCAAGGCTGCGCGGATCAATTCCGGTCTTTCTCTCCATTCTAATGGTCAATAGTGGTTGGGCGATATCCGCCATCGCCTGTAGCGCATTCTGAATCAGATTCAGCAACACCTGCTCCAGCCGCACCACCTGAGCGTTGACAAACAGATCACCCTCTTCAAGCTCGAGGGCAAGCTTTACCCTCGAGAGTTCAAGCTGGGCTTCCATAAAACCGAGAACATCAAGCAGAATAATATTGACCCGGCATGGCACCACCTCTTCCTGTGCCTTGCTGGCAAAACCGCGCAGGCTGCGAATAATGGAGGAGGCATGATTTATCCGCTCAACAATGATGGAAAGATTTTTGTTAATAATTGCAGAATGTTGTATGGGGTCAGACATTGCCTTCTGGCAGTTGCGGGCAAGCAGCAGCATGGTGTTGAGCGGCTGGGTAAGTTCATGGCCGATACCGGCGGCCATCTCACCAAGATTAACCAGACGGCCGGTATGTATCAACTGATCCTGTACCTCACGCATACGATCCATCACCGCAAAGAATTCACGGCGGTCGCTGGCGATAAGCATATGGATAATACGGCCGCTGGCGGTGATATGGGTGGAACCACGCAGCAACACCGGTACAGGTCGGCCTTTGCTGTTGAGAAAAAGGGTTTCCAGATCGCGAAATTCACCCGCAGCCAGTTTTGCAGTAACAAGCCGTACGGTTTCTGCCGCAGCAATATCGCTAAGATAGAGACACTGCCCCTGCTGATAGCCAAGAACCTGATAAAACTCGCGGCTTGCCTGCAGAAGCTCCAACTCTTCCGAAAGGACAAGAAGCAGGTCAGAGAGGCTGGAAAGAATACGGTCGATAAACGAGTTTTTTGCCTCAACCTCCTCATGTTTTTTTAACACACGGACAACCAGATCACTCTTCTGTTTCTCAAAAAGATGGAGCAACCGATCATCATCCATCTCCTCTCTGGCAAATCGGGCAAGCTCTTTTTCATCCTTTTTTTCTCCTGCCATAAAAGCTCCTTGTTCTCTCTGTTTTTCCTGCTATTGCAAATCGGCTGTTACCATACCGTAACATTGCAAGCCCATCTTTGTTACCTGAAGGTGACAGAAATTTCAACGTAATAGCAGGAGCTTGGTTTTTTCTGTCGTTGCAGTTGTTACACAGAGGTAACAGACTTTTTCTTTCCTCTAGGACCTCTTTGAGATAAAAGACTGAATTAGCATGTTTTTATTTTTTTTCTGTCTTGGAACGAACCTTGCTTTATGCGAAAGGTAAAAATTGGATAGGGAGGAAACCTAAATACAAGATACTACCGCTTCGAACAAAATGGATAAAAAAAGCACCTATTATGCGTCAGTCACTCGCCGTCTTTTACTTGCCTTCTTTTGTCTGAGCCTGCCTCCACTTGTTGCTGTAGGCTGGATGACGAGCAGTTCCCTGCTGCAGACGAACCTTATCCGTTTGCAGGAGCAGGCTGTATCGACGGCCAATGCCCAGAGTGATATACTCTCTCTTTTTCTTGATGACAAGGTGCAGCTGCTCACCATGCTGGTTCGGCTTCTGCCGGAGGACTATTTTGAAACGGCAGAAAATATCAATACTCTCTTTGTCGCCATCGGCAGCCGCGGCGACTACGTCGATCTCCAGGCCATTGCCGCCGACGGCAGACAGTATGCCTATGCCGGCCCGTATCGTTCAAAGATTGCAGGCAAAAACTATGCCGATGCCCCATGGTTTCAGGAGACGCTGCTCAGCGGTATCCATATCAGCAATGTCTTTACCGGCTACAGAGATGTTCCCCACTTTGTTGTTGCTGTTACCAATCCGATAAAGAGCTATGTGCTGCGTGCCACCATAAACTCCTCTACATTTAACGCACTGGTGCGGAGGGCACAGCTCAGCCCCCATAGCGACGCCTTTATCCTCAACCGCGACAACGAGTTCCAGACCCCAAGTCTGCTGGGGCAAAAAAAGATCTCCGGCGATACGACAGCCCTTATCAGTGGTGAAAGGAGCTCTGCCCCGCTAATAACAGAAAGCAATATCCTGGTGGCGCGCCCGCTAGCCAACGGCCAGTGGCAGTTTATCGTCCAGGCCAATATTGCCGATTCACTCTCTGCATGGCTGCCGATCCGTGACCGCATTATTGCTGCCATTGTCGCTATTTTACTTCTCGCCATAGCGGGCGCCATACTGGTTTCTCTGCTGCTTGCCCACCATATCCGTCGCGCGGACAGAGAACATGCTGCGGATTCGCTGCAGTTTGCCCATATGGAAAAGATGGCCACAATCGGCCGTCTGGCAGCAGGTATTGCCCATGAAATCAACAATCCGCTGCAAATGATCAGCTCCCAGGTTGGCTGGATGGCAGAGCTTCTCCCTGAAGAAGAACAGGGACAGGTGAAAAATCTACAGGAGTATCAACAGTCCATCGAAAAAATCCGTCATCATGTCAAACGAGCCGGAACCATTACCCACAGGCTGCTCGGTTTCTCGAAAAAAATGGCCGCTCAGCAGGGTCAGGTACAGGTAAATGACCTGCTTGTGGAGACGATCTCCTTTCTTGATAAGGAGGCAGAGCGTGGCAATATCAGCGTACACCAGTCATTTGATGCAGAGCTACCGGCAATTCTGACCGATGGCCCGCAACTGCAACAGGTCTTTCTCAATCTGATAAACAACGCCATTGATGCTGCCGGAGATGGCGGAGAGATAACAATTGCCACCAGCCGTGATGCAGACGAGATTGTCATCACCGTTGCTGATAACGGTACCGGCATCGCAAAAGAACATCTCAAACAGCTTTTTGATCCGTTTTTCACCACCAAACAGCCGGATAAAGGAACCGGTCTGGGGCTCTATATCAGCTACGATATTGTCAAAAAACTTGGTGGTAGTATCAGCGCCGCAAACGGGAAAGAGGGCGGCGCCATCTTTACCTTGCGACTGCCGATTATGCGGCTGGGAGAAGACACACCACAGGAATAAATTTTTCAGGAGGCAAGAGTATGACAAAAAAGGATGAAGCAAAATTGTTCAACGTTCTGGTCGTTGACGATGAGGAGGAGTTCCGGGAGATGACCATCAAACGGCTTCTGCGCAAAAACCTGCAGGCAAAAGGCGCTGAAAATGGCGCGGTGGCTCTGAAGATGATTGAAAAGGGGCATTTTGATGTGGTGTTGCTGGATGTGCAAATGCCGGAGATGGATGGGATTGAGGCTTTGCGGCGTATCAGGGATATCAAGCCGCTGGTTGAGGTTGTGTTGCTCACCGGTCACGCCTCGGTAGATTCAGGCATTGAAGGGATGAAGCTGGGCGCGTTCGACTATCTAATGAAACCAATGGAGTTTGAGGAACTGCTGGAGAAACTGAGAGACGCCTATGAAAAACGCTATCACCAACTGGAAAGAATCGAACAGGCACAGATAAAGAGGCATATGGCTCTGCCAGGCTAGTTTTTAGCGTTCATGACTATTCACCACAATGTAACCAAGGAGATACAATGAATTTTTGTAAACAACTCTACTACTTCATGCTGGCCGGAGCCAGAGCCCATGCCAAATGGGAACTGGAGATGTCAACGAACATTCTCACCAGCCGCAGGCGAAGGTTTGTCCTGCTGATGCTGCTGGTTCCTGTTTTACTGGGGGGAATTGCCATTGCCGCAAATGATGTAGAACTGCCGTCAGTGATCGGTGGTAAATCTGCCTATATGCCTTCGCACTACAGCATCTTTATTTTTCTCTGCTCGATCTTCGTCGGCCTCTGTGCCGGTCTGATCACCGGCTGTATTGGTGCCGGTGGCGGTTTTATTATTGCTCCCGCCCTGATGAGTTTTGGCGTCAAAGGAATCCTTGCCGTAGGTACCGATCTGTTCCATATCTTTGCCAAGGCGATCATGGGCAGCGTACTGCATAAAAAGCTGGGCAATATCTGTGTTACTCTGGCAATTACCTTTTTGATAGGCTCAATCTCCGGTTCCACCGTTGGCGGAGTGCTCAATCGCTGGCTCTATGACCGTAACCCGGTTCTCAGTGATATGTTTATCACCTCCGTCTATGTTTTCATGTTGGGATTCCTGGCCCTTTATGCCCTGAAAGACTTTTTTTCGACCCGTAAGGGACTTACCGGGCAACAGGGACAGCAAGTCGGCGGCGAAGATATTCCTCCGATCGGAGCCAAACTCCAGTCCATACAGCTGCCGTTAATGGTCACTTTTGACGAAGGTATTACCCCGGGTGGCCGGAAGATTTCAGCGCTGTTTCTGGTTATTAGCGGCTTTATCGTTGGCATGACGGCGGCGATTATGGGTGTGGGCGGCGGCTTCCTCACCTTCCCGATCTTTATTTACGGGCTTGGTGTTTCGTCAATGACCACGGTGGGAACAGATATTTTTCAAATTATCTTTACTGCCGGATATGCGGCCCTGAGCCAATATGCCCTGTATGGTTTTGTCTTCTATACACTGGCGCTGGGAATGCTGCTCGGCTCACTGATCGGTGTACAGGTCGGTTCTCTGATTACCAGAGTGGTTCCCGGTCATATGATTCGCGGTTTCTATGCAGTGGCTGTAACTGCCGGTTTTGTCAACCGTTTTTTTGCACTGCCGGCAAAACTTTCCGCTATGGGATATATTAGTTTGGCACCATCTACCGGGGCGCTGATGGCAACTATTGGTAACATTCTCTTTTTCGTTGCCATAGGCATCTTTACCCTCTGGGTGTTGTACGTCTTCTTCTCCCATCTCAACGAACTTCGCGCGGAGGACTGATTATGAGAACTGCTCATGAGAGACAATTAAAAATACGGGGCCTGGCCATGTTGACAGCCTTTTTTATCATCCTGGCAGCTTTTTTTACTCCAATTTTCCCGGGGAAGATAAACGGGCTCGACTATACGGATAATCTTTTTAATATGATCTCAAAAGGATCTTCCGATTTTATCGACGAACAAAAAAAGCAGAACAGCAATTTTACCGCAGTGGAACTCGATCTGCAGTTCACGATGAAAAGTGAAAAGCAGGCAGCGGAATTCGCGAGACAACTCAGTCTCGCAGGGGCTGTTGCTACTGCTTCTGCTGCCAGCGTAAGCATAAAGGGAAATATGGCGGCCGTTGTCGAGGCCTCTCTTACAGACTGCAGAGCCATGTTTGATAATGATGGGAAGATGGTCGAACAACGCTATGATATCAGCAGCCGGAAGGCGCTTTTTAACTGGTGGACCGGTTACAAATCGATGGTCAAGGCCTTGAACAAAGAGAAAAAATTCAAGGAAGCAAAGTTTTTTGGCGTTCTCTGCAAGAAGGCCATTGAGCCGGCATATAACTACTTTGGCATAGAGGCCAAACCATGGAGGGCCAATATCCTGATGATCGTATTGTCCCTGGTTTTCTATGTTTTCTACACGATCTGGTATGGCTTCGGCATCTTATGGCTTTTTGAAGGAATGGGGCTGAAAATCGGTCACTGAGAGACGTTTTTGACAGAGGCGACAGTTATGCCGCCTCTGTGTATCTTACTTTCCATAAACCAGACAGAAACGAGAGTCGGCTATCGCCTTCTCTTCGAGAGATCAATGAAAAATTTTTTTCAATCATTGATAAATATTTTTCGCTCGGCGCCCCCTGTACCCATGGACATGGAGCAGTTACGGAGCGCCTTCGCAAGGCGTTATCAGCTCTTTCGCCGACTGCTCACTGCCAATAATAACGCCCTGCAGGCGATGGCGGAACTGGAAAAGCTCTACTATGGACAAGCTTCCTACCGTATGGCAGATATCCATCAACGAATTACCACGATTCAGATCAACGTCTACAAGATGGTGGCCAATTTACTGGAGATGGCGGATGGCCGTTACGCTCGACTGGAAAAGATTGTCGAGGATATTAGCGAAGAACTGGACAGTCTGTTGCAACGGCAGCCATCCCTTCCCGAGGGGCCCGATATCCTGCCCCTAGAAGAAACAGACCGGGAAAACGCCTCTCTTGCCGGCGAAAAGATGGCCAGACTCGGCGAGGTCGGACAACTGGGAATAACCATTCCCAAGGGTTTTATCGTTACTGCCGTTGCCACCCGCAAGATACTGCACAAGGATCTCCGTGATGAAATTAACAGGCGGCTGCAGATTATCGATCTGGAGAATCTGGATGCGCTGTACAGTGGTTGCGCCGCTATACAACAGCTTGTTCGCAACTGCACGATTCCTTTACCGTTGCAGACAGATATCTATGCAGCCTTTGATCATTTCTTTACCGCAGACAGCGAGATTGCCGTCCGTTCCAGTGCTCTTGGTGAAGACAGCAGCGGTATCTCTTTTGCCGGGCTCTACACGACACGTCTTTATGTCACACGGCAGCAGCTGCTTCCTGCCATCCTTGAGGTTATTGCCTCAAAATACAGTCCTCGCGCCATAGCCTATCGACGCAGCCGGGGCTTTCGGCATGAGGATATTGAGATGTGTGTAGGCTGTATCGCCATGGTCGATGCAGCAGCAAGTGGTGTGTTTTACAGTCACGACCCGCATGGCCGGGGAGATGAGATCAGTATTAACGCTGTCTCGGGCATCGGCAAAGGGGTCGTGGACGGCACAGAGGAGACCAGCCTCTATCTGCTGGCAAGGGATGACCAGCAGAAAAGCTGGCATAGCTTTGGGAAACAGTTGCTGACAGAAGAACAACTCGAGCAGATTGCAGCGATCGGCAGAAAACTGGAAAGCCATTTCCACTCCCCTCAGGATATCGAATGGAGTATTGATGGCAGCGGCAGATGTATCATTCTGCAAAGCCGGCCATTACAACTCCCTAAGGATCCCTCTGCAGCAAAACAGCACAGGGTTGACAGCCCTCCTCTTTTCTCGGGCGGAATAACGGCCGCAGGCGGTATCTGTTGTGGAGAAGCCGTTGTTGTCCAGACAGAGAAAGAGGCGGCTGGCTTCCCCGATAGAGCAATACTTGTTCTGGCTCATCCTCTTCCCGACTGGGCACCGCTACTCAACCGTGCGGCAGGCGTCCTTGCCGCAACGGGCAGTGAAGCGGGTCATCTCGCCACCGTTGCCCGGGAATTTTCTCTGCCGGCTCTCTTTGGTTGTGGAGAGGGCATCATGAAATTGGCGGGACAGATGCTAACCCTTGATGCTGATGGCAGAGCAATCTATGCAGGCAGGGAAGAGATTGTGTTACAACACAGACGCCAGCAACAGAGCCTGATGCAGGACAGTCCGGTACAGAGAATTCTCGGTGAGGCTTTGCGCTATATCACACCTCTTCATCTCAATGACCCAGACTCAACAAAATTCAAATCGTTTTTTTGCAAAACACTGCACGATATTACCCGATTCTGTCATGAAAAATCGGTGACAGCGATGTTCAATTTCGGTAACCAATACGATTTTCAGCAGGCTTCAGCAAAACGGCTGACCGGAGATGTCCCCCTTGAATGGTGGCTGATTGATCTTGCCGACGGGCTTCGTGGAGGTCTGGATCCGAACGCAACCAGCGTCCATATTGATGACGTTGTTTCCACGCCGATGCGGGCCATCTGGCAGGGGATCACCGCCTATCCTTGGCAGGGGCCACCGCCAGTCAGTGTAAAAGGCTTTGGTTCAATTGTTTTTCAATCATCGATGCGTCCAGAGTTTACCCCCGATGTGGCGGCCCATAAACTCAATGCCCGCAATTTTTTCCTTATCTCAAAAAATTTCTGTAATCTGTGTGTCCGTCTCGGCTACCATTATGCGATGATTGAGTCCTATCTCAGCGAGTTGCTGACAGAGAGCTATGTCACCTTTCGCTTCAAAGGCGGAGCCGCCGATATGCGGCGCAAGGCGGTGCGGGCACGGCTGCTTGCCGAGGTACTGGAGCGTTACGATTTCAGTGTGGAATTACAATCCGACGCCTTAGTAGCACGAATAAAAAAGCAGCCGGCCGACTATCTGAGGCTGCGGCTGATGATCCTCGGTTATCTCAGCCTCCATGCCCGTCAGCTTGATATGGTGATGAATCAGGCACAGATGGTGGAAAAATACCGCAATACGTTTTTCAAAGAGATTGAAGAGATGCTGCAAAATTCAACCTTCAGTGAAAAAGATGAACAGTAACAAAAAAATACTCCTTGTTGACGACGAGCAAGAGTTCCGGGAGATAACCGGCAAGTTTCTTCTGCGCCGCAATATGCAAAGCCTGGAAGCAGAAAACTGTATGGCAGGACTGGATCTTCTCGCCGGCAGGGATAACGAAATAGACGTTATTGTCATGGATGTCTCGATGCCCGGTATGGACGGCATCTCCTGTATGGCTGAGATCAAAAAAAGCTGGCCGGAGAAGGAAATCATCATCCTTACTGGCCATGCCTCCCTGCAGTTCAGTATCAACGGCATGAAACAGGGAGCCTTTGACTACTGCATGAAACCGGTGGATTATACAGAACTGCTGGAGAAGATATTGTTGGCAAGAGAGAGCTCTTTTCGTAACGATTAATCACTTCCAGCTCTAACATTTTTGACCAAACACAGCCTTACCCGCAGGTTGAATACCCTTGTATTTTGTTCCATCAAGGTACAAGAGAAGATTTATTGCAGGCATGGAGGTAAATTCGGAGGATAAATTTTCGACGACAATAAGGAAGATCGGTGAAAGACTGGTTGTTCAGATGTCCCTACTTCTTTTGCCGCAAGGTTACCACACTTCTCCGTAGGCAACATCGGTATAGGCCTGTTCGAGTAGATGCTTATGCCCCTGCTCCATATTGGCCAGGTTTTCAAACAGCTTACGCAGCCGTGGAGAAAAAGTGTCTGCTGCCATTTTTGGTACATGAGCATCGCCATTTCTTCCGACACCGAAGGAAATTCGACTGTCTCAGCAATCCCGTAATCGTCAGATTTGGTAAAATGCAGTTGTTCTTCTCTATTGTTCAGGGCTTCTTTAAGGATTTTTCATGCTTTTTTCTTCGTCGGCAAATCCGAAGAACATTTTTTTTGACCAAGCCCTGCTTGCCTTTGGCCGCAACACAAGATATAGCCTTCTCTTACAAGATCAGCTAATGCCTCTATATCAAGATGTAATTCCCTGTCTTCTTTAACCATCTCAACTCTGTTTCTGACGATTGCATAGACTTTGGCAGTCTCTTTCCCAAGACGGTTTGCGCCGTCTGTTCGCAGATCGATGGCCTGGGCCGCAGTCATCAGCTCTATGGCAACGATATGCGTTACATTCTCAACTATTTCCAAGGCATGGCGAGCGCTGTTTGCCCCCATGCTCACATGGTCTTCCTGATTTGCACTCGAGGGGATCGAATCAACGCTGTCCGGATGGGCAAGGGTCTTGTTATCGGAGACAAGCGCAGCGGCAGTATATTGTGGCATCATCAGTCCCGTATCAAGTCCGGGGTTGGTCACCAGCATCGACGGAAGACCGTTTGAGAGCTCCGGGGTCACCATCCGAAAGATACGCCTTTCTGCAAGATTGCCAATTTCTGCAATGGCTATTGACAGAAAATCCAGCCACATGGCAATCCCTTCTCCGTGAAAGTTCCCTCCAGAAACAGAAAAATAAGGATCCCCAATAGCGGGGTCATGAAAGATAAGCGGATTGTCGGTCGCTCCGTTGAGAAGCGGTTCAACCGAAGATCGGATAAACGAGATTGTGTGTCTGATCGGTCCCAAGACCTGCGGGGTGCAGCGTAGGGCATAGGCATCTTGAACGCGCTCTGTATCGGAATCAACCAGCCGGCTTCCAGCGACGTAGTTGAGGATATTGGCTGCGGTCTCTTCCTGTCCCTGCAGCTGATTGACCTCCTGCAGTTCGGGATAAAACGCCGCAGACAGTCCTGTGAGAGCTTCGAGGCTAAAGGCTGCCGAGAGCTCTGCGTTGGCGATCAAGGCCTCGGCCCTGTGGATTGCAAGAGCGGCGGAGGAGACCATAAACGTCGTTCCGTTACAGAGTGCGAGCCCCTCCTTTGCGCCTGGCGCCACCCTTTCGATACCGGCCCTCTGCATCGCCTCGGCACCGCTGAGCAGCTCTCCTTCGTACCAGGCCTCACCGCTGTATCCTTCGCGATCACCTTCGGTATCACAGGTCATGACCACCGCCATATGGGCGAGCGGGGCCAGATCGCCACTTGCCCCGAGAGACCCCTTGGAGGGGATAACAGGGGTTACCCCCCTGTTGAGCATGTCGATAAGGGTCTGGACAATGATCGGTCTTACCCCGGAATACCCGCGACAGAGGGTGTTGGCCCGTACCAGCATCATCGCCCGTACCGTCTCAATCGGCAGACCTTCGCCAACCCCGACAAGACAGGCAAGAATAACATTGCGAGAAAGTTTGGCGGCCTCAGAGGCCTTGATACGCACACTTGCCAGAGGACCAAATCCGGTATTGATACCGTACATGGTCTTATGGTCTTCCGAGACAGTTCGCTCGACCCATTTCCAGGAAGAGATCATCTTCTTTTTTGTGGCATCGTCAAGGTCTTCTACTCGGGCACCGTTACAGGCGACCGCATACACTTTTTCAATCGTAAGGGACTGACCATCAAGAGAGATTGTATTCATATTTTTTCCTGGGAAGGGTTCTGTGAGTCTGTCATACAACAACTTGGCCGTTTTTAATGACAGAAGAGACTGGATTACAATCCAGGCGGTAAATGATGTGTTCGAGCGAGGGGAGGTGTACAATCTGCATGTCGGCCTGTTTACCAACCTCCAGCGAGCCGATACTCCCTTCACGCCGTATGGCCCGAGCTGCATCTATTGTCGATGCCAATACCGCCTGTTCCAGAGAAAATCCATGATTCCGACAGGCAAGGACCATGACAAATTTCATCGATTCTGTCCAGTTGCCGGGGTTCAGATTTGTCCCAAGGGCAAGGGTGACACCTCTGTCAACCATCTCCGCGATTGTAAAGGGTTGGGGATGGGCAACGGCGAAGTCAAGGGCGGGCAGAACAACCCCTACAACACCATTGGCCGCCAGAGCAGACAGTTCCTCCGGTGGGGTATAGTTCAGGTGGTCTGCCGAAACGGCGGGTAGCTGCGCTGCCATTGCAACCCCACCAATAGTTGCATAGGCATCGGCATGGATTTTTGCCCCAAGGCCGTTGTCGATACCTGCACGCAGGATTCTCTTTGCCTCTTCGGCGGTATAGTACCCTTCATCACAGTATATATCGCAGAATTCAGCCAACCCTCTTTGCGCGACCTCCGGGATGATATCGGTAACCAGTTCATCAATGTAACCCAGTCGCTGCCGCTGATTGAGTCGATCTATCTCCGGAGGGAAATCATGTGCGCCAAGAAAGGTACTCACTATATCCACTGGCTGGGAGGCCGCTAAGCACTGGTTCACCATGAGGATTTTCAACTCATCATCCCTGTTGATGCCGTAGCCGCTTTTGCTCTCTACCGTGGTTGTGCCGTGACGCAACATCCGCTGCAATCGATCAAGGGCATCGGCATACAACTGCTCTTCAGTAGCCCTGCGGGTCATCTCTATTGACGCCGGAATCCCTGTCAGGATCCCCTTTTTTTCAATTTCAGCAATGGATTCTGTCATCTTCAGGGCATACTCTTTGGCACGGGAAAAGCCAAACACCAGGTGCGTATGACAGTCCACATAGCCAGGGAGAACAATTGAATCAGAGGCGTCGATATATTCTGCTTCTGCGGTGTCGAACCCTTTCTCTATCGCTTCGTCTGTCTCCACAGCGGCTATACGGCCATCGGCTACGGCTATGGAAACATCATTCAGGCGGCGCAGGGTTCCGGGCGAGTTGGTAATCCCGGTTACGACTTCATTTGCCCCAGTGATGATACGATCAACCTTTGTACTTCCAGTGCCCATCGTACTTATTCTCCTGACCAGCCGATAAGAGAATTCTCAAGAACCTGATCCAGAGAGAGGTCGTGGGCCTGGAGATAGTAGCTCATGGTCTGTGCCATCGCCCCCATTGGCACCGGTCCAACCAGCTCACTTTTTACGACATTGACCCCGTATCTTGCGGCCTCACGCCGGACAGCCTCCATCACCATTGGAATAGGGGTTTTCATGTAATTTATCAGATTCATCGAGACCTGCACCTGGTTCTCCTCCTCAAGGGCAAGGCCCATACCCCGGACATAGCGAAAACCACCGTTAATATGTCGAACACTCTTGGCGATATTTATCGCCATCTCAACATCGGTTGAGTTGAGGTTGATATTCAGCGCAATGAGCGGAAATCTGGAAGACACTTGTATAGAGCCGGTTTTGGGGACAAATTTGCATGGCCCTGCATCGGGGGTATAGAACTCGTCCTTCAATTTCTCTTCCAAGGCCTCATACTGCCCCTTTCTGACCTTGGGCAGGGATACCCTGTCTGTTCGTATCGCAGCATCTTCGTAAAAATAGACCGGCACCTGATGGGTCTCGCCGACCCATTTCCCAAAGGTCCTGGCAATCTCGATAGACTCCTCCGTTTCGATATCGCGGACAGGGATAAACGGAACCACGTCAACCGCACCCTGGCGGGGGTGTGAACCGGTATGTTTTGACATGTCAATCAGTTCGACCGCACAGGATACAAGATCCTTCGTTGCTGAGACCACCGCCTCAGGCGCACCGATATACGAGATGACAGAGCGGTTATGGTCACCGTCTGAGGAATAGTCCAGCAGCCGCACACCGGGGGTTTTGCGGACCTTGTCAACAACCTGTTCAACCAGCTCAAGGTCCCGCCCTTCGCTGATATTAGGAACACACATCAATGCTTTCATCTGTATCTCCAACAGTTCTCTTTATTCAATATCCGACACGATTTCGTGTAAACGATCGGTCAGTGTCTTTACCTTTTCTTCATCTTTTAAGTACGGCAGATTTATTTTTACATTTTCTGCACAGCCTCTTACCCCTGCGATGGCAAGATTCTTTGCACAGGCCAGATCTGATGACGCGTTGGTATTGTATCTTTTCTCAAGGATCCCTTGCAGCTCATACACCCGACGACACATCTGCGCGTTTTCCAGAGGGACCTCGGCGCACAGGGTCATTCCTGCAGCAATCTTTTGTGAGCGTATTTTCTTTTCTTCGTCGGTACCTTTGGGCAGAGAAAAGGCATCACTTACCACTGCAAAGGCGTCTGAATCCCTGGTTGCCCCGGCAAAGAGATTACGAACCAGAGCGTCCGCCTCTGTGGCAACCTCCTGGTAGGTCTTGTCGAGTTCAGGTTCTGTTTTGCCAAGCGACAGTCTCGCCACCATGCCAACAAGTCCGGCTGCCATGGCACCGGCAATGCTCGAGGCACTCCCTCCTCCCGTTGTATTGTCTGTACTGCTAAGAATTTTAAAGAGTGTATCTATATTTTTTTCCACACCTGAACCCCCCTCTTGTCTGCGTCTTTTTCCAGGGCAAACCAGAATCCTCACACATTGCTTTTTCACATCAATACCGATCCTCCCGCTTCGCTCCGGCCAGGGCGTCAGGAGGCGGGAAGACCGGTATGCTTTTGATTGTCGCTGTCAATCCAGCCAGGCCTCGGACAGACAGCCTGTCTGGTATGGTGGTGAGAGAAACCTGTTCTGCCTTGAGAGCAGGTATTCTCTCGAAAGAGCCGTTACAGATCCTTTGTATGCGAGCTTCGGCGTAGCTGATGGCCTCCTTCCGGGCCGAAGGTTACCTGATCAGCCGGTGCCCACCACAGCGGAATCTGGAGCTTCTCCTTGGTAAGAGGTCCACGGCCTTCAGCGGTCTCTTTTGCCGTTTCATAGCCGGCCTGGGCGTGCCGTACCACACCGATACCAGAATCGGTTGTCATGCAGGCCTCGAGCCTGAAGGCGGCCTCGTCGGTGCCGTCTGCAATCATGGTGACGCCCGTATGGGCAGCTTCACCCATCGAGTAGTTCGCCTGAATAGCGATCAGGTCACACATTGCCGCGCAATTGAGCAGACCGTTGAGCATCGGCCAATCGGAGATCAGGTCGCTGCCATCCTTCATCTTTTCGGATTCGAAGGTTGGATTTACGATGGAGCCGGAATCCAGGTTGTCCCTCGAGAAGGCAACAGGACCTTTTACCTCACCTTTCTTGATCAGTTCATTCACCGCCAGGGCGAATGCCTTTCGCTGGCCAAAACCCATATAGCAGACGCGCGCAGGCAGGGCCTCGATGGGCAGGTTCTTGCGGGCAAGGTTGATCCATTTTACGGTAAGCGTATCCTCGGGAAACATCTCAAGGGCCAGATCATCAAGTCGTGCAAGATCTGAGGCTTCACCGGAAACACATGTCCAGCGGAAGGGTCCGCGTCCCAGACAGAAGAGCGGGCGGATGTACTCGGCAACAAAGCCCGGAATGAGCATCGCCTCTTCTTCCGGCATTCCTGCATCACGGCACTCCTTGCGGATTGAGGTACCGTACTCAAAGACATGAACATTCGCTTTCTTAGAAAAGCTGTTCATTG
This sequence comes from Deltaproteobacteria bacterium, assembly GCA_002747825.1. Classification (GTDB taxonomy): domain Bacteria; phylum Desulfobacterota; class Desulfobulbia; order Desulfobulbales; family Desulfocapsaceae; genus Desulforhopalus_A. The sequence goes on along the minus strand of PDQQ01000001.1, from coordinate 10,034 downwards.
CCCGAAGCTGCTTCTTCATCGATTCGCGGGCAAGCTCCAGATATTTATTTCTATCCTTTGCCCGCAACTCGTCGGCAGTTCTGGCATCGTAGCCCTCCGGGATATAGGAGAGAGGGTCGTGGCACGGACACATCTCGGTGATAACATCCGGCTCAAAGCCCTTGTCGTAGGCCTCCTGGAAGAGGACAGCGGCATTGCCGACAACCCCGATCGCAAGGGGCTTTTTCTCGGCGGCAGCCTCTTTGGCAAGGACGATAGCCTCGTCAAGATCCTTGGCCTTTACATCCGAGAAGCCGATCTTGATCCTCTTGTCGATGATATCCTCCTGCACGTCTACACAGATACAGACACCACCGTGCATGCTCATGGCTCTCGGTTGATTGGCACCCATCCCTCCGTGTCCGGCGGTGAGCAGGATACGGCCAGCCATGCTGCCATCAAAATGTCGCTCTGCAATGACGCCCAGGGTCTCAAAAGTCCCCTGAATGACGCCCTGGGTTCCGATATATTCCCAGGGGGCTGCAGTGTACTGGGCGTAGATCGTCAGGTTTTTCTCCTGCAGATCGTAAAATGTCGGCCAGTCTGCCTTCATAATATTTGTTGTTGCCATAACCACGGTCGGGGCATACTTGTGTGTCTTGAACACGGCAACCGGCATACCCGACTGGACAACAAGCGTTTCATCGTTCTCAAGGTTCTTTAAGGCATCAACGATGGCATGGTATGACTCCCAGTTACGAGCCGCCTTTCCGATTCCGCCGTAAACAACAAGATACTCCGGAGCCTCTGCATTCTCCATGTTGTTTTCCAGCATGCGCAGAATCGTCTCCTGCTTCCACCCCTTGCATCTCAGGGTGTCGCCACGCTGAGCCTTTACTGAATACAAAATTTCGTTCTTCATTTGATCCTCACGCTACTACTCATCTGTTAAAGCCTGCGAATAACTGCCGATGAAATTGCCTCTACAATACCATCGCCGCAAGCCAGCCAAAAACAATCAATGGAATGTTAAAGTGAATAAATGTCGGTACAACCGTATCCCAGATATGGTCGTGTTGTCCGTCCGCATTGAGCCCGGCCGTGGGGCCAAGCGTTGAGTCGGAGACTGGAGAACCGGCATCGCCAAGCGCTCCTGCAGTGCCGATCAGGGCGACCGTTGCCAGGGGTGAGAAACCAAAATTCACACAAATCGGCACAAAGATCGTCGCAATTATCGGTACCGTTGAAAAGGAGGAGCCGATCCCCATGGTGATAAAGAGACCGACAACCAGCATCATGATTGCCGCCAGATTTTTACTGTCTCCTATCAGATTGACAGAACTGTCGACCAGGCTGGCAATCTCTCCGGTTGCCTTCATCACGCCGGCAAAGCCATTGGCGGCAATCATGATGAAGCCAATCATCGCCATCATCCGCATACCTTCAGTGAAGACACCATCCTGCTTTTTCCATTTCACAACCTTGGACATAGACATCACCGCAAAGCCAACCATGCCGCCAAAGACCATCGAGCCTGTCCAGAGCTGCATGGCCAGGGTGCTTATCAATGCGAAAACGATGATGCCCATCTGCAAACCACTCAGTTGAACATCCTCTTCGTCTGCTTGTTGTCCTTCGATGGAGACATCCTGGTAGGTACGTTTTTTCCTATAGGTTACGAAGATAGACAGCAGCAGTCCCAAAACCATACCCATTGCCGGAATAAACATCGCCTTTGGCGGCATGCTTCTGGTGATCTCAAAGCCCAGATCCTTTGCCGAGGAGTTGATATTGGCCATCAATATATCGTTGAGGTAGATAGCTCCAAAGCCTATTGGTGTGCTCATGTACATTACCGTAATACTGAAGGTTATTGCACAGGCAACGGCCCTTCGATCCAGCTCGAGATGGTTCATGACCAGGAGAAGCGGTGGAACGACAATAGGAATAAAGGCGATATGCACCGGAATGATGGTTCCGGAAATGAAGCCCATCAGAATAAGTGCGGTATAGAGAGACCAGGTAACGACCCTAATCTGTGAGAGGCTGTTTTCACCTTGAAATCTCTTCAGGATCTTTTTGGTGAGCTTCTGGGTAACCCCGGCCCTGGAGAGCATAACGGCAAAGGCACCCAGGGTAGCGTATGCCAGTGCCACCGGCGCCCCATTCCCCAAGCCACCATTAAAGGCGGCTACCATTTCTGCCGGTTTAAGTCCCGCATACAAACCACCAATTGCCGCAGAGGCGATCAATGCGAAGACAACAGGAATCCTCAGCAGACTCATTCCTGTCATGATGAGAATTGAAAATACCACAGCATTCATTTGCTACCTCCTCTTCTCTTATTTTTTCCTGGGGATGGAGCTATGCAAATCAGAAACTTGCACCTCCTCTTCATCATATTCCTCGTAGCGAATTTTCTCACCTTGTCGCCTCACATCAGGCAGAGCGAAAAGCAAAATGCCCGCATATGCTCCGATGTGTTGTTGTATGAGACAAGGCCAATAGACGTATAGTCAATCTATTGACAAACCATCTGAAATTCGAAGCAATGACAATCGCCAGTATGTATAAGGAGCAATGGCAGATAGCTTCGAGCGAATCTTCTTACCCGAGACCACCAACGGTACGACTTTCGTTGCCTGGTCTTGGACAGCAGATAACGAGCAACACCTGGAATATGAGAACCTGGTTCTGAAGGGCGATTTCTCAGGTGTTCAATTACCTGAATATCGACTCTCAATTTGGAACCCTGTTCTATTGTGGACAGTAATGTCTTCAGCTGTACAAGGCTACGTCTCTGAAAACAGTGCACATCTTTCCTGTCAATGCCGCTTCGTTCAAAGAAAACAGGCACCTGTCGAAACAGTTTCAAGGCCGTATCTGCAGGCCCCTCAGGAACCGCCGCTTGCTGGACATTCGGACACCGACTACCGATGGAGCACTTGCGCAGTCTTCTCTTCTCGGGGCTCAATACACTCAGCAACAGGCAGAACGGAAGCTCACCTGTTTAGGTGAAACTTAAACGCCAAAGCTACAAAAAAGAACGTAGCTTGTCAAAGAGTTTATTCTCTCTTTGCAAAAATGGAGGGAAAGCATTACGTTGGGCAAAGATCTCCGTCGGTTTTACCAGCATGAGAAAAGATTAGAGTCAAGATTAGAACAGTATCACAAAAAATGTGATATGGTTCTGTTATGACAATAAAAAATAAGTATGCAAATCGTTCCAAAATTTCTGAGAAGAAAACACGAGAAGTAATTAAGCTGTTTTCGTTTGATTTAGATGCTTCTCAGATTACAAAAATTAGCGGTTTACATCGTAATACCGTAAACCGTTACTCAACAGAAATTCGCATACGAATCTCTGAATATTGTTAGCTTCAATCACCTTTTCTGATGAAAGAGCGACGAAAGCTATTTTGGTGCTTGACGAGTAAAAGGCAAAACTATTGTTTTCGAGATCTTCAAACGTAACGGAAAAAACTATACAGAAATTGTTCCAGATTGTCGAAAAGCCACGCTACAAGCTGTATCGGAGATACGGTAAAACCTGAAAGTATCATCTGATGGCTGGAGAGGCTATAACGGGTTGGTTGACCTCGGATACAAAAAGTATTTTCGGGTTTATCATGAACAAAATGAGTTTGTCAGTGGTAAATTTCATATAACCGACATCATTGAAGCATCCATTTTGCAGACTGCAGGGTGTTTTTCATCAGCATTGCAATGGTCATCGGCCCAACGCCGCCGGGAACAGGGGTTATTTTTCCGGCAACTTTCTTGGCCCTTGCAAAATCAACATCGCCCTTGAGAATAGCCTTGCCCGTCTCCTCGTTGCTGCCTACGCGGTTCACACCGACGTCAATAACCGTAGAACCGGGTTTTATCCAGTCGGGGGCAATAAGATTGGGAACCCCTGCTGCCACGATCAGTATATCCGCCCGCCGGCAATGCGCTGCCAGATCCCTTGTCCCCGTATGGACGATGGTTACTGTCGAATTGGCTCCTCTGCCCTTTTGAGTCATCAGCATCGCTATCGGTTTACCGACAATATTTGATCGCCCAACCACCACGACCTCAGCCCCTGCGGTCTCGGTACCGGAACGTACAATCATCTCCTGAATCCCCGCCGGCGTACAGGGCACAAAACGCGTCTCATCTCCACCGATCATCAACCGGCCAACATTTTCAGGGTGAAAGCCATCAACATCCTTTTCCGGCCTGATCGCGCAAAGAACTGTTTTTTCGTTAATATGTTTCGGTAGTGGAAGCTGTACCAGGATGCCGTCAATCCGAGAATCGTTGTTGTACCTGTCGATGAGGGCAAGAAGCTCTTTTTCCGAGATGTCCTCTGGCTGATTGTCCTGAACCTCGTGGAAACCAACCTCCAGTGCCGTCTTTACCTTCAAGCGAACGTAACTCTCCGAAGCCGGATTATTTCCCACCAGTATGGTTGCCAACCCGGGAGGGCGCCCGTGTTTTTTCCGGATTTCCTCGACCTCCTGTCGAACCTCGGCAAGAATGGCCTTACGCATATCAGTGCCGCTAATCAATTCTGCTGTCATATTGACTCCTCATCTACGCTCGCCCCGGCTTCTGATGAGTTCCTGTTGTATGGGGACCTTGAACAACCAGTCTTTTGCCGACAGGAGAGCGCAAACTAGAAAACCCCCTCCACCTTTCCTGTCTCAGGATTCACGTCTATTCGTCTGAAAGCCGGATTCGAACAGGTCCCAGGCATCAGGCTGATATCCCCTGCAACCGGCACAATAAAACCAGCCCCCCCGTAGGTAAGAACTTCGCGGATTTTCAGCCGCCAACCTTTTGGTACACCTTTTAAGGCCGGATTGTCCGACAGAGAGAGATGGGTCTTTACCATGCACAGATCCAATTGTGAAAGATCCGGATCACTCTCTATTCTTGCGAGTGAATTTTCTGCCTTGGCGGAATAATCGACACCGGCTGCGCCGTAAACCTCTCTGGCAACACGCTCAATTCTCTCTTTTATCGGCATATCAGACTCGTAGAGGAACTGAAAGTCTGTCGTATCCTCACAGGCCTCAACAACGGTATTGGCAAAATCAACGGCCCCTTCACCACCCTGCTGCCAATGCCTTGACAAGGCCACCCGGGCACCTTCAGCCTCGCACAGATTGCGGACCGTGGCTATCTCTGCCTCGGTATCGGTATAAAAAGCGTTAATACAGACAACCGGAGAGATACCCGCCTTGCGTACATTTTTGACATGATGAATAAGGTTCTCACAACCCCTGGCGACCCATTCCACATTCTCTCTGCTATACTCCTCCGGCATCGGTTTTCCAGGCACAGGGACCGCAGCGCCTCCATGACACTTGAGGGCCCTGATGGTGGCGACAACAACCGCACAGTCAGGTTTAAGACCGGAAAAACGGCATTTCAGATTCCAGAACTTTTCAAAGCCAATATCCGCGCCAAAACCGGATTCGGTGATATGGTAGTCTGCCAGCTTCAAACCGACACGATCGGCGATGATAGAGCTCTGCCCGATGGCAATATTGGCAAAGGGACCGGCATGAACAATGACCGGCTGCCCTTCAAGGGTCTGCATAAGCGAAGGATTCAAGGCATCAACCATCCAGGCGGTCATGGCTCCGGCGACCTCAAGGTCTTCGGTGGTAACCGGTTTGCCGGTCTTGGTGTAGGCAACGACGATCTTGCCCATTCTCTGCCGCATATCCTTCAGATCCCGGGCCACGGAAAGTATGGCCATAACCTCGGAAGAGACGGCGATAGCAAATTTCGAACGCATCATAAAGCCATCCCTCTTGCCACCCACACCATCAATCCCGATAACAATATTACGAAGGGCCTGGCAGCAAAAATCTATCACCCAGCCCATCTCTACGTTGGTGGGATCAATATCGAGCCGAGCCATACCCGATAATCGCTCGAGCTGTTCATCGTTGTAATTCCGCTCATGCTGCAGACGCGAGGTCAACGCCACCATAGCCAAATTATGGGCATTCATGATGGCATTAATATCCCCTGTAAAACCAAGAGAAAAAGGCGTTAACGGAATACACTGGGCCAAACCGCCCCCTGCCGCTGAACCCTTGATGTTCATAGTGGGCCCTCCGGAGGGTTGTCTGATGGCGGCACAGACCTTTTTACCTATTTTGCCAAGACCTTGAACAAGACCCAGGGCCGAGGTCGACTTTCCCTCACCGAGTGGTGTGGGGGTAATTGCAGTGACGTTAATGTATTTGCCGTCCGGCCTGTCCTGCAGACGCTTGAGAACCTTCTTGAAATCAATTTTGCCAATGTAATGGCCCTGGGGGAGCAGTTCTTCCTCTGTCAGACCGAGCTTTTCTCCTATCTCCTGGATAGTAGACATGGTCTTTTCAGCTTCCTGTGCGATTTCCCAATCACTGTGTTTTGTTGGGTCAAGAGACATGGTTTTTCCTCGCTGGTGGGGTATATATCCGGGTTAACGGTATGTTCTCGAAGGGTATCCTAACGGGAACCAGTTTCATCGTCGAATCTTTTTCTATTGGACACTTGAGTATTCAAATATGAGAAGATCACGTGGTCTGTGTTCAGGTACAAATGCCCGATTGTCATTATCTGAATCTACAAATAAATGATCATTTGAATACGAGAATAACTATCAAAAACATGGTATAATGTGCAAGTAAAAATGATCAAACAACACGAAAAGCCTTGCACTCCGATCACCTATACAAGCAGTCGTCAGATCACCCTCGACGGCGCTTGTATATGCCATTTGACGGGGAACTGGATCCAGAGAACAAGACGGGTAACGTTGAGTGAAATTATCCCCTGGGATGACGTTGTCCGGCTTTGAACTCCCCCTCGCCATTCTCAGGGAAGTCCTCAGTGTATGAACGTTATTTCCCTCCTTCTGATGCGTATGGTTAACGAGGATAGTCGTTTTGAGGCCGTTTCTCCCGTATCTGTGGTATAGCTACCAGACCTCTCCGTAGGCAACATCGGTATAGGCCTCCTCCAGCAGATATTTATGCCCCTGCTCCATATTGGCCAGGTTTTCAAAAAGCTCGCGCATTTGCGGAGAAGAGGCGTCTGCTGCCATCTTCTGGTACATGAGTACGGCCTGTTCTTCATTCTTCATGGCAAGGGCAAAGATATCCGCCAGGGGCATCTCTGTCGACACCGCCGGAAATTCGACTGTCTCCGCAATCCCGTAATCGTCAGATTTGGCAAAATGCAGTTGTTCTTCCTTATTGTTTAAGACTTCTTTAAGGATCTTTTCATGCTTTTTTTCCTCTTCGGCAAATTCGAGGAACATCTTTTTGACCAGATCCTGCTGGCTGTTGGCTGCAATATCAAGGTAGAATTTTCGTGCTTCAACTTCCCGCTCAATGGCAAAATTGACAACCTCTGCAAAGTCGTTCATCGTCATCTCTCCTCGAAAAACCAGTACATCGATTCGTAAAAATATTTACATACTACAATTGTAGGAGATTACCTTGTGTAAACTCTTGTCGTTGCAAAAAAATGGCGCTTCAAAGGAATATCCTTTTGCCAGGAAAAGCCACAGATACAACGAAGGGTTGATCGCGCCTGCCGCTTTTGCACCGTTGAATCAGCTTGTCGGTAGCAGAAGAGCGACACATCATCTTTTGGCAATAAAACATCTGAGAATGGCTTTACATTCCCAAGGTGGTCTTTCTGCAACGTATTGACTCTCTTTAACATGGCTTTCAATCTTCGGCAATTCGAGGATTGCACGTCAATGCTTTTCTTGTTCTGTACGCCGAGTTGTCGCTAACCCGGATATTTCATCAGTTCAGGCGGTGTCAGGTTCGAAGTTTTTTGCATTACGTAAGAGTAAACTCTATTTACTGCAAAAATACGTAAAGAAGATGGCGCTGTATAGACTGACCTTTGGTGAACACTTTGGATATTGTAACACTGTAATGTTCTCGATGTCGTATATTAGAATATCAGCAATTTTTAAAAATTTGACACAATATTCATGAAATATCCGGGCTAAGCATCAAGCACAGGAAATATTTTCATTTGCATTCTGCCCATCAGCCATGATACCTTTCTTCTAGAGTTGATAGCCATTCCTCCAGTTGTTTTTGGCTATAAACAGGCTGAAAATATTGTCGTTAAAATCAATTATTTCAATAAATGAGGTGGCAATTGATCGTGCTTTTCCTATCCCTTTGAATGGGAAAAGGCACTGGAATCTTACCAAAAGCCCGTCGAGCTTTTTTACATCTTTCTTCTTCAGAATCGCAGGAGATTTGAGAAGAGTCTGTTTGAGTTATCCATACGCTTCATTGGCAAAACGACAATGAAAGAACTGCGAATTTAATTCAAGGAGAATCACGATGATCTTCCCCACCAGAAACAGCCTCTGTGTAATGGTACTGTTTTTTCTTTTTCCAATGACGGTGATCGCCGACACGCTTCCAACGCCGGTGGTGGAAAGGGCCTCCTATCTCGGTTTTGGCACCCGCCTTGGTGAAGAGACGGCTGAGGGTTTTGCCGATCTTCTCTATCCCCTTGTCGGCACAGAGAGTAACCTTCTCTTTTTCAATCCCCGTTTTTCGCTGAAGGACGAAGGGGCAAATGAGGCAAATATAGGCCTTGGTTACCGCCGCAGGCTTACCAACTGGCTGGTTGGCGGGGCGAATGTCTATTTTGACTCACGGGAGTCGGCCCATAATAACCGCTTTAACCAGTGGGGCGCGGGGCTGGAGATGTTGACCGAATATATTGATTTTCGTGCCAACTATTACGATGCCGATAATGATAAAGAGCTGATCGGCAGCTATGACGAAACAAGCGTTGCCAGAAGCTCGCGGATCACCGCATCAAGCAAGACCAGCAGCAACACCACCGCCACTGTTAACAGCAGTGCCAACGGTAGCTTCAGCGACCCCTATGCCGAAGGCCATGGCATTTATTATGATATTCTCGGTGAAATAACCACCGACGAGATAACCACCATCTCGACGGCAACAACCTATCGTACCACGACCACAATCACCACGACACATACGTTTTTTGAACAGTTTGAAGCGGGTATGGATGGCTGGGATACAGAGCTTGGCCTTAAAATTCCCACCGGCAGTGGTCCGGAAATGCGGCTTTATGGCGGCTGGTATGACTATGATAATCCCTTCGGTGATGATATCTCCGGTGCCAAGGGGCGACTGGAGATCAAGACCGGAGCATATTTTACCCTTGATGGCGAGGTTTTTGACGATGACGAGCTGAATGACAGCAACTATTTTGTTGGTTTTCGCCTGCAGATACCGCTGTCCGCAGATCTGAGCTGGCAGAAATTCAGAGAGGGGCTGTTTGGGATGCGTCACCGCAGTCTGGATGAAAGGATGAGAAGCGAGATGGTCATCCGTGATGTCCGCATCCAGACAGAAGAGAGTGACTGGCAGGAGAATCTGGAAAAACGGCAGGTGGATGTGAAAAAATCGGTTGCACAGCGCACCACTACCTCGACCCAGACGAGCAGCAGCACCAGCGTTGAAACGAACGTGCCGATCCAGCAGGTGCAGGTGGCAGACCATATCACCTTTGTCGACGGTGATACCAGCGGCGCAGAGGACGGTACCAATGAAAATCCGTACAGCACGATTCAGGAAGGGGTCGACAATGCCGGCGATAACAATACCATCTTTGTCTATGAAGCGGGCGGCACCGCAACCGGGGCACCCGGAGCTGCCGATGGCGGCGGCGCCTATGATGAGCAGGTGGTGCTGCAGGAAGGGCAGACCCTGACCAGCCGTATCGTCTGGAGTGGCGGCAGCTACCAGACCCAAAATCGGCCGGTTATCAGACCGACAACGGTTACCAGAGAGGAGACCTATACAGCCTCCGCTGGTGATGATATAGCTGAGGGTCATGTACATCATGTCGCTCCGGTTATCTCAATGGCGGCAGACTCGACCGTACAGAGAATGGAGCTTGATACCACTGCTCCGGGTTTTGTCCTTCCTTATCATCCAAATGAAATTCGGGTAGTCGCCGGTATCTACAGCAATCAGGTAAATACTGCCGGC
>PDQQ01000021.1 GCA_002747825.1 Deltaproteobacteria bacterium | reverse complement strand
GCCCCTTTACTGTGCTGGAACTGAAAGTGAAAAAAAGGAAAAAATGGATTAACTGGCTACCTCAAAAATCAAATGTGCGAAAAATATTTGACACTACCGAGATATGTCGGTTGTGCAAATGTCTTTTTTTCAAGAGAGGAGGAGGTTGTTGGCAAAACGTATGACTGGCAGAATGACCTTTGACAGGGCACCGCTGAAGGCCAGAACAAGAACGAGAAGAAAGCCGTAACGTTCAAACTGGGCGTATTTGAAGGCCAGGTTCTGCGGTAATAAACCGGTGAGGATGCGACTACCGTCAAGGGGCGGGATCGGAAGGAAGTTGAAAATGCAGAGCAAGAGATTGATCCACACACTTGCCAACAGCATACGACCCAAGGGGACAATAATGGCCTCGGCCAGGCTTGAGTAGGGAATAAAAGAGCCCATAAGCCACAGCCCCTTTGCCAGAAAGGCACTGATTACGGCAAGAACGAGGTTTGTCATTGGACCGGCCAGAGCCACCCAGAGCATATCTTTTCTGGGTTTCTTGAAATAGACAGGGTTGACCGGTACCGGTTTGGCCCAGCCCACCTTGATAAGAAAAAAGGCCAGAGTGCCGATGGGGTCGAGGTGTTTGAGCGGGTTGAGGCTCAACCGTCCCAGGCTTTTGGCGGTCGGGTCCCCGAGCCGGTAGGCCGTGTAACCGTGGGCGACCTCGTGCAAGGTCAGAGAGAAAAGAAGCGGTGGTGCGATAATTGCTGCCTGTGCGATGTCTATCATATGCTTATCCAGATTGGGAGAGTGGAAATTTTTCTTTGAGCAAGGCCCTCTCATCTGCCTTCGATTGTGTCTTTTGATCAAGCCGGGCATTTTTCAGGGCCGTCAGAATAACGGTGAACCTAGGCCCCGGTTTGTAGCCCATCCCGATCAGATCTTTGCCGCTCAGCCTTGGTCTGACAGCTCGCAGCCTGAGCAGATAGAGGACGATTCTCTCTTTGATGTGATCTCTTTTGGCGATGCTCATCATATAGAGCAGGCCTTCGATACCGACACCTTCCAGCAGTGCCACGATACGGCTGTGTGCCATGGTCGGCGTGTTATTGAAGATGCGCAGCTTTTCACGGACCTTTTCTTTTTGCTCTTTGAGAAAGGTCGTGGTCTTCGTCGATTCTTCGAAACGATTGCAGAATTCAGAGAGTTGTCCAATGGTTGACTCTGACATAAGGACCAGGAGATATACCATCCAGTTTTCGCAGGATTCCTCGAAATTCTGCCCCTCAAACCAGGTGATTGTCTCGAGCGTATGCTGCAGATCCTGATACATCTGCCTGTCTGTTGTACCAGAGGGGGAAAATTCTGGCCAGAGAAACTGAAAAAGGTTGTACTTTTTCAGACGTTGCAGAGCCGGTAGCGGGTTCTTTTCACTGAGAATATATTTGAGTTCGGCAAGAAATCGTGTGTCGTTACTTTTCCCGAAAAGCTCCATATCTACAGCGTTTTTAATCAGGCGTTCTGTGTGCACCGAGATGGTGAATCCCATACGCCCTTCAAAGCGTACCGCCCGGAAGATGCGGCTGGGATCTTCGACAAAACTGAGATTATGCAAGACGCGTATGCTCTTTTTTTGCAGGTCGGCCTGGCTGTTGAAAAAGTCTATCAGCGTTCCGAAATGTGCCGGGTTGAGGTGGATGGCCATCGCATTAATGGTAAAATCCCGTCTGCTCAGATCAAGCTTGATAGAAGACAACTCAACCGTGGGCATGGCCGCAGGATGCTCGTAGTATTCGAGCCGGGCTGTGGCGATATCGACACTAAAGCCATTTTGCAGACTGACGTTGGCGGTTCTGAAACGTTCGTGGGTGAGACAGCTGGCAGCCATTTTTACGGCAAATGCTTTGGCAAAGGCGATGCCGTCACCTTCAACAACGATGTCAAGATCCAGATTCTCCTTTTGCAGCAAAAGATCGCGGACGAAGCCACCCACCGCATAGACCCTGTAGCCGAGGCTGTCTGCGGTTTCTCCAATTTTTTGCAGAAGCTGAATCATCTCCCTTGGCAGGGTATCAATTATCAGTTGATTGAGATTCTTTGTGCGTGTAAACGGTGGAGTATCGGCTTCATAGAGCAGATTTTTCGGCAGATTGGCAGGGTCGTTGACCAGACGGTTTAAGAGGTCAGTCCGTGTGATAATGCCGGTGAGTCGTTGACCATCAAGTATTGGCACGAGCCGCTGCCTGTTTTCAATGATAAGCTCCTGTACGTCGCTCAGGCTGGCGTGTAGCGGTAATGCTTTGACATCACTTGTCATATAATCGGCAACCGGTCGCTCTCCAAGCCCGTGGTGGACCGCTTTCTCGACCATGCGTATGGAGACTATGCCGAGAATGCTGGTGGCAGAATCCTCTTTGGTGTTGAGGTCTTGGACCGGAGCGGCTGTTATATTGTAGCGTGTCAGTATCTCCCTGGCCTCGAGTATCGTCATTGTCGGCTCTATGGTGATTGCCGGTGTGGACATCATTTCCGAGGCAACGGGTTGTGGCTGGATATGCTGGTAAAGAACGGATATTAACCGTTCTTCTATTTCGTTTAATGTCGCATTCTTGATAGCGGCAGAGGCCACCGTCGCATGTCCTCCCCCTCCGAATTCTCTGACAATTGCACCCACGTTGACATCGGCTATACGGCTTCTGCCGATCAGGTAAATTTGCGTACCCATGGCAATGAGGGCAAAGAGCACGTTGAGATTTTCCATTGCCATAAGACGTCTGCTAATCTGCGGAAAATCATCGCTATATTCATGCTGCGTGTAGGCAACCACCGACACATGAACGTCGTGGATTGTATATCTTTGGGTCTTTTTCGTCAGTTCGTTGAGGATGCCGATCTGTTTGGTTGTCAGCTCCTGGTTGATGAACTGGACGACTCGGTCGAGCTGGGCACCCTGTTGTAAAAGCCAGGCTGCGGCCTGCAGATCCTCTGGCGTGGTTGTCAGGTGGGTAAGAGAACCGGTGTTCTCGTAAATACCCAGGGCCAAGAGCGTTGCTTCCTCCTGGCTCAGAGATACGCCTTGTTTGCACAGTTTTTCGACAAGAAGAGTCGTGGTTGAACCTGTTTTTCTGACTGTTTCTGGGGCACCGACGAGATCGCCGCTTTTTGTTTGAATGTGGCTGTATATATGCAGTTTGAGCCCGTCATTGTCCAGACATTTGCTGAACCGGCCTATACGGCTGGAATGTGTTGTATCAACGACGACGAGTGTGTCAACGGCCGTGAGGTCAATGTCGCTGTGTTGCCGGATTTCAAGAGGGTAGGTGGGGTGGTGATCTATATAGTCCTGGACGTTCTGTTCACGAGCACCGGGAAAGGCCAGCGTTGCTTCTGGATAGAGCTTATGGGCCGCAATCATTGAGGCAAAGCCATCAAAATCGGCATTCTGGTGTGTGGTTATCAGGATCATAGTGGAGAGAACGTTTCCTGTTCCGGTTGTTACCTGGCTCTTTTTTTTGCAGCTCTTCTTCGAGAAGCTCATGTACGGCCCAATCCTCTTTCCAGAGAGGTACCGTATCGCTGTCGATGTTACAATACATTTTTCTCGGCCGAGAGGGAAGTCCCCATCAGTCGCTATTGGGAAGCTGCAGATCTATCTGCTGTTCAGCTCTCCTGGTCGTAGATCATTGACGGTTAAACATGTTCTGACTGCTTTAGCCCGGATATTTCATCAGTTCAGGCGGTGTCAGGTTCGAAGTTTTTTGCATTACGTAATAGTAAACTCTATGGACTGACCTTTGGTGAACACTTTGGATATTGTAAAACTGTAATGTTCTCCGTGTAGTATATTGGAATATCAGCAATTTTTAAAAATTTGACACAATATTTATGAAATATCCGGGTTAGCCCCTGGGATGAAAGGATCTGTGGATTTTTTTGAGCCTGTCCTGGTCAATATGGGTGTAGATCTGGGTGGTCGCGATATCGGCGTGCCCGAGCATAAGCTGAACGGCCCTGAGATCGGCACCATTGGTCAGCAGATGTGTGGCAAAAGAGTGGCGCAGCACATGCGGTGAGATATCCTTTTGGATGCCCGCTGCGTGGGCAGTATTCTTGATAATCTGCCAGAAGCGCAGTCTTGTCATACAGGTTCCACGACCGGTAACGAAGAGAAAGCGGCTTCTTCTGCCCTTAAGAATCAGAGGCCGGGTATTTTTACTGTAGTCGTTCAGTTTGTCTTTGGCTTGTTGTCCGAAGGGCACAAGCCGCTCCTTGTTGCCTTTCCCGAGGATCCGGAGAAAACCGGTGGTCAGATTACAGGAGGCAACGGGCAGTTGCACCAGCTCGGAGACGCGTAATCCTGTCGAATAGAGCAGGTAGAGCATGGTGTTATTGCGGAGAGCAAGAGGTGTCGGTTTCTCTGGTGCCGTCAGGAGTCTTTCCACCTCTTGCTCTGAGAGAGCCTTGGGGAGAGGGCGTCCGGTCCGGGGTGAGCCGACAAGCGAGAAAGGGTTCTGTTCAATACAGCCTCTGGCACTGAGGTAGTTAAAAAAGGATTTGAGCACAGAAACATGTCTGGCATTTGTACGGTGAGAAACCCCTCTTGTTTCTCTGCAGAAGGCCAGATATCTGTGAATATTCTGGAGATTGAGGGCTGTTATTTCTGTTTGTTTTCGCGAGGAGAGGTATTCGAAAAATTGTAGTATATCGGTAGAATATGCCTCAACGCTATTGGGCGACAGCCTCCTTTCATAGACGAGATGGTGCAGATACTGCTCGTAAAATAGGTTAAACTGGGCGGGTATAGAGATGGTTTTTGCTCCCGGAGGCTAGGGTAACATAACAGGACAAGGAAAAACGATCAGACAATTTCGCCAACTTTTCTCCCTGAGGCAGGGCCGGTGGCGACTTACGTTTTTCCCTGTCATCCATCTTTGTTTTGCAACTACTGGAGCAACGAGAGATACAGCAAAGAGGCCAACGCTGTTACATCGATTTCTTGATGCGGTTGAATTTGCGAAGCTTTCTCCGGGCTTCGGCTTGTTTTCTGCGTTTTTTTACGCTTGGCTTCTCGTAGTATTCGCGTCTTTTCAGCTCTCTTTTGATGCCGTCTATCTGTAATTTCTTTTTCAGCTGACGGATGGCATACTCAAGGTCCCCTCGCACTTCGACTTCAATCATATTGAACTCCATTTGACAATTTTGTCATTGATTTTACGACAAAAACAGAAAACATCGTTCCTGTATATTTGCAGAGCATAAACTGAATAATTAGCTCATTTAGCACGTTTTTGTCAACTGCTATTTTTACAGGTGCAGATCCTTTCCATCGGCAGACTGGTAATACAAGCCCAGAAAACGGGTCAGAGATTGTACAGATCTCCTGGAAAAATTCTGCAGGTCGTCTGTTTGTTGTCAAAAAAAGTGGTTTTCGTGCAGGGAATAGAGGAACCCTGCACGAAGTAATGTGGTCGTCTAAAAATGATATTTGAAGGTTGCTGATAGAGCCCCGATTTCGTTAAAATGTTCGTAGGCGAGTTCGACACCCATGTTTTTAAAATTGTAGCCAACCCCTGCGCCAAGACCAAACTCAGAGAAGGTGTCGGAGAACGAGTCTTTTGCCCCCAAAAATGTTGTTATCGTTGAGGTGGTTTCTACATTTGCGTATGAGGGGCCAGCAAAAACAGAGATACCGTTCTTGAAATTTGCCTGAAAGTGGACCGCAGCCCCGAGAGAATAGTCGACTTCTGTATCAACTCCGACAACAACCCAGCCAGGATAATTGCCAAAGATGGCATACACGTAATCGACGCTATAGTCGATAACCCCTGTTCCGAGGCGTAACTGAGGGACGATAGAGAATGTTTCATTTATCGGGATAGTATAACCAACGGTTCCAGAGAGCACGCCCAGATTTATATCTTCGCCCCAGACGTCACTGATATAGAGGATTTGATACCCTGCACCGACAAAAATTCCAGAACGTGTATTTTCTTTGGCCTCTGCGGTGATGCTCGCAAGGAGCAGGATTCCTACCAGAAAAGATGAGAGTAATGTTCTTTTCATACAATCCTCCTTGTTTGAAATAAAATAAAAAGTTTGAGAGAGTTTATCCCCTCTCTTTGCTCTAACTATGCCTTGTTTTTGAGCATTCGGTCAAGATAAAAGGGAGACTTTTAAAAAAATTTATGTACAGATCTGGTTTGTTTTCTTGGTCCTTTTTTCGAGGAAAAGCGAAAACTGTAAAAGCTGCAACTGTTTGCCGGAGAGAGCCCTGACGGTATAAGCAAAAATCCAGTTAACTTGTCTTTTATGAGCAAGTTGCTTGAAAAAAAATCTCTGTCAAAAGGACTTTGTTTTCTTTCTGTGGTACTATTTTTCTCGAGTAACTGGTGCTGGGGTAAATGGTTTGGCTTCTCTTTTCAGCAAATGGGTGAAGGCATAACATGACGGGAGACGATGATGAAACAGGAAAAATTGCGTATTGCCCTTATCGCTGGCGGTGATTCAGGCGAACGGGAGGTATCCCTCAAGGGAGCACAGGGTGTTGAAGAAAATCTCGATCCTCAGAAATACGTCGTAATTCGCTATGATCCTGCAAGCGATTTGCAGCGTTTGGCCGCCGAGGCCCCGGAGATAGATTTTGCCTTTATACTCCTGCACGGTCTGCGTGGAGAAGACGGCACTGTGCAAGGTTTTCTCGATCTTTTGAGGATACCCTATCAGGGTTCTGGAGTACTGGGAAGCGCCGTCGCAATGGACAAGAATCTGGCAAAAGAGATCTATCAAATGCACGGGCTGCCGGTGGCAGACTGGCTTGTTCTGGGGCGTAAGCAGGAGTATGATCCGGATGCGCTCGCTGAACGTTTTGGCTTTCCGGTGGTTGTCAAACCGGTGCGAGAAGGCTCAAGCCTTGGCCTGACGCTTGCGCAGAGAAAAGAACAGCTGGTACAGGGAATTGACAAGGCTCTGCAGATCGATGACGAAGTTATGGTCGAGCGGTATATACCGGGCAAGGAACTGACCGTTGGCGTCTTGGGAAATGCCCAGCTCCAGGCCTTGCCGGTGGTGGAAATTGTACCGGGCGATGATTTCGCCTTTTTTGATTATGAGGCCAAATACAAGCCCGGGGCCTCGGAAGAGGTCTGTCCGGCCCGAATACCCGAGGAGGTCCGTCTTGCGGCCCAGGAATATGCGATCAAGGCGCATAGGGCATTACGACTGCGCGGATACTCGCGAACCGATATGATCGTCAGCGAAGATGAAGAACTCTTTCTTTTGGAGACAAATACCATTCCGGGCATGACCCCAACCAGCCTTATGCCGCAGGCTGCCAAGGCCTTTGGCCTTGATTTCCCGTCGTTTTTAGAGAGACTGATTGAACTGGGGCGCGAGTAATGGACCGAAGAAGAGTTTTTCTTGGCAGGAGGCAGAGAAGATGACCGATTCCGCTCTGCCGAAACGACCGATTCCGCCGATACTTGCTTTCGTTGGTTGGCATAACAGTGGCAAAACGACGCTGGTCTGTGCCGTGGTTGCGGAAATCAAGCGACTGGGCTACAGGGTTGCTGTGGTAAAATCTTCGAGCAAGACAGGTGTTGTCTTTGATTCGCCCGGAACCGATACCTCACGGCACAAGGCCGCCGGTGCCGATATGGTGATGCTGGTGGCGCCGGATCAGATGTGTCTGCAAACCCGGGCGGTTGATATTTCTCTGAAGGTGCTGGTCGAGCAATATCTTTGTGATGTGGATATCGTTATCGCGGAAGGCTTCAAACGATCAGAAGATATCGCCAAGATCGAGGTGTTTGTCGATAGGGATCAGCGACTGCGAGATCAGGTTTCCGGCGTTATTGCCGTTGCCACCAACTGCGATTGCAGCTCGGATCTCCCGGTCTTTCGTCTGGATCAGGCAGCCGCAATTGCCGGTTTTCTCGAACAGCGTTTTTTACACCGGAACTGAACTGATGAAATATCCGGGCTAACCTGAATTCTCTCGATTTTTCATAGGGTAAGCGGCAAAGCGGCAGCAGCGAAGCGGTGTCGGGCAGAGATATTACAGCCTTGTCTGGAAATAGGGCTGCAGTACCTCGGGTATGGCCACACTGCCATCCTCTTGTTGGTAATTCTCGAGAATGGCAAGCAGTGTTCTGCCCACCGCAAGACCAGAGCCGTTGAGTGTATGCACCAGCCTGGATTTTTTCTGTCCGGTCGGCCTGTAGCGTATCGAGCCTCTGCGGGCCTGAAAATCGAGAAAGTTGGAACAGGAGGAGATCTCCCTGTAGGCCTGTTGTCCGGGCAGCCATACCTCAATGTCGTAGGTCTTTGCTGCCGAAAAGCCGAGATCACCGCTGCAGAGCGTTACCACCCGATAGTGGAGGCCAAGGAGCTGCAGGACCTCTTCTGCATCGGCCAGTAAGCTCTCAAGTTCCTGTTCAGAGGTCTCGGGCGTGGTAAACTTTACCAGTTCGACCTTGTCGAATTGGTGCTGGCGAATAAGCCCTCTGGTGTCACGGCCATGGCTGCCGGCCTCTGATCTGAAGCACGGGGTATAGGCGGTATATTTTATCGGTAGGTCCTTTTCAGCGATGGTTTCATCCCGATGGATATTGGTTACCGGAACCTCCGCCGTCGGAATGAGGTAGAGATCCCAGTCCTTGATTTTAAAGAGATCTTCGGCAAATTTGGGCAGTTGTCCGGTTGCCGTCATGGTCGGGGTATTGACGAGAAAGGGTGGTAAGACCTCTGTGTATCCGTGTTTTTCGGTATGTAGATCGATAAAAAAATTGATCAGGACCCGTTCGAGTTTTGCCGCAAAACTCTTGAGAAGGGCAAAACGGGCTCCGGATATTTTGGCGGCCGTATCAAAATCGAGGATACCTTGTTCTGTGCCTATCTCCCAATGCGGTTTTGGGGGAAATGAAAAAACCGGTTTGTCTCCCCAGAGGCGAATTTCGACATTATCCTCCTCACTCTGTCCTTGGGGAACACTGTCAGAGCAAAGGTTGGGAATCGCCAGAACGATCTGATGTAGGGTTTGTTCTATGGTTGTCAACTCGGTGTCGAGCTGCTTGATACGCTGACTGGTCTCCCGCATCTCGGCAATCAGAGTCTCAGCTTTCTCTTCATCTTTGTTTGGGCCCTTTTTCAACGCCGCGATCTCATCGGAGACCGTGTTTCTTCTGGCCTTTAAGGATTCGACCGTTGACAGCAGTTCAAGACGCTTCTTGTCCGTTGCGGCAAAGGTATCGATGAGAGAGGTTTCCATCCCCCGGTGACGGCATTTTTCCTTCACCAGCGCTATGTTTTCCCGTATGAATCGTAATTCTAGCATGGTATTGCCTTTGGCTTAAGGATCATCCTGATCATCTGTTTTAGACCCTGCTTTCGTGTGAACATCGTCTTTTGCCGCAAAATGTTGGTGTCAGAAACGCATTTGTAGCATGGTAGACGGGCGAAATCAACCTCTATCAAATTGCTTTTTCCCTATGCCTTTGGTAGTCTGTCGCTTCTGATATACTGCTGTATCTTGTCCGTCTCGGTGCTGTATCTGATGCGGGCCTTTATTTTCGCAGGGAGCCTGTTAGCGCGGGCTTGGTCCTGTGGCAATACCAAATTTTTCTCAGGTGCTATGGCTGTCCACGAAGGTCTTGTACTGTTTATCGGTGAATTGAGGCGATCAGCCCGTAATCTGGGGCTGTTTCTGGCCCTGTTGACCATTGGGATCTTCTTCCTCTCTCCGCGCCTTTTGTCTCTGGTTCAGCAGCATCTTGCCGATAAACTCTATTTTTTTTCTGTTGCCGGACCTTTTCTGGCCCATGTCAAACTTTCTTTTTTCTGTGCTTTCTATCTTGTCGTACCCTGGTTTATGAGTGTGTTGTGGCGGGCCGTAGGCAAGCCTTTTCGGGTTGACGGTCGGCAGCTTTTTTTGTTTATTTTTTGTACCTGCCTTCTTTTTTATCTGGGCACGGTTTTTTGTTATTTTGTCACCCTGCCCTTTGGTATAGACTTTCTTCTCGGTTTTGGTTCAGAGGCCCTCAAACCGGTTATCTCTATCGGCCGTTTTGTGAACTTCGTGACGATCTTCGTTCTTGCCTTCGGGATCGTTTTCGAACTGCCGGTGTTCATGATTTTCTCGGTGAAGGTGGGGGTGTTGGACAGGGCTTTTTTTATCAGAAACAGACGGTATGCCCTGCTGTTTATCTCTATTCTGTCGGCCTTGTTGACCCCAACCCCGGATATTGTGAATATGCTGCTGATGGGTGCCCCCTTGTATCTTCTCTACGAGTTTGGCATTGTGCTGCTGAAGGTTCTCGGGCTGACTGCATCGAAGCGTGTATAAGCGGTCTTTTTAGGATTTTTTGATGTTCAGAGGTGAGGATTAATCTATTTCCACGGTCTTTATGCCATGTCTTTTCAGTAGAGCTGCGGTTACACCGACGATGCCGTGTACTCCGCATGAAGGGCTGCGGGCCTTGAGCAGGGCTGTTTGCACGTTTTGCTGCAGGGCGATGCGCAGGGTCTGTTTTGCTCCAACGAGAAAGGGGTCCGTGACATCAAGACCGCTATGGGTTACAACCTTTGCCCGTCTGTCGAGCACATCTTCGGCATTGCCTCCCTGGATATCTGCTGGTTCTCTGGGGGTTGGCAGTCCTCCGAGCTGCTCAGGGCAGATCGGGATGAGGGTGGCTTCTTCGAGGTAGGTTTCTGCTTTTGGATATCGTTTTATCTTACCATCATATCGAGTGCAGAGCCCAAGAAGGCAGCTGCTGATGATATACACAGGTTTTGTACTGTACATCGGATGTCTCCTATGAAAAACAACAGACAACGACCCCGGCGGGTCTCTCCCACCCATGAAAAACGGCTGGTAAAAAGAGCCCTTGTTTTCCTGGCAATAGTGGCATTTCTTTGGGTCCTTTTTGCACCGGGCTTTGGTATTGTCTCATATCTGCAAAGGTATAGGGAGCTCAAAAAGATCAAACAACAGGTGACGCAACTGCAGCTTGATAATGAGAGTCTTGAAGAGGATATCCGCAAGACCAAAACAGATCCAGAACATCTTGAAAAGAAGGCTCGAAAAGATCACAACATGTTGAAGCCAAACGAAAAAGTCTACTCTTTCTCAAAGGAACAGAAAACCCAGAAGAAATAATCTCTCCGGGACTTTTGTAAAGGGGAGCCAGGAGACAGTAAGCCAAAGAATCTCCACTAAAACCTAAAAGAGAGAAATCTCTTGCTCTTTTTTTCAGATACTGAGCAGGTCCGCACGGGACCATCTTTTTAATTGGCTCAGGAGAAACCAGAGTGCCCGCAGCCTCCACCGCCTCCACCCAGCGCTGCTGCTGCGCCGGCCTTGCCTGTCAGGGTGGCACCTGCGGATAGGAGTTTTGTCACCTTATCACCCTTGCATTTGCAACAGTGTATCGTTGCCTTCTCTTGCGCGGAGGTTGTCAGTTTTTCAAAGATTTCTCCACATTCCTCACACCGGTATTCATAAATTGGCATCTGAACCTCCTGATAGCGGGAGTATTTGATGGCTGCCTTTATAAACGACATTGTCGCAGTTGTACACGCAGCCGGTTTTCCCTGTAGAACCAGCAGAAAATTTTACTATAGTCAAAGGAGACAGCCAAGATAAAATTTCTGATTCAGGTCAGAGTGCTTTCAGACGTAAGCGTTTCTGAAAATATTCGAGGAAACGGGGACGATTTCGTTGGGTTATCCTCGATGCTTGCGCAAGGGACTCGACAGTGAGCGCTTTGCAGTATATACAGATACGCTGAAAAAATTTCCGATACCCTAGACAGGAGAGAAGCATGAAATATATTGGTGCCCACGTTTCCGCTGCCGGAGGCGTTGAAAACGCTCCGCTTAATGCCGCTGCAATCGGCGCGACCGCCTTTGCCCTTTTTACCAAAAACCAGCGACAATGGCAGGCAAAACCGCTGACAGAAAAGAGTATTGCCGCCTTTACAAAGAACTGTCAACAGTGCGGCTATACCCCGGCACAGATTCTGCCCCATGACTCCTATCTGATCAATCTCGGCCATCCGGAAAAGGAACCTCTGGAAAAATCCCGTGCCGCCTTTATCGACGAGATGCACCGCTGCAGGCAGCTTGGCTTGACCCTGCTTAATTTCCACCCCGGCAGCCATCTGAAAAAAATAACAGAGAAAGAGTGCCTGGCCACCATCGCCCAGTCGATAAATATTGCCCATAAAGAGGTCGAGGGTGTCTGTGCCGTTATTGAAAACACTGCAGGTCAGGGGTCAAACCTGGGCTGGGATCTGGAGCATCTGGCAGCCATTATTGACCAGGTGGAAGATCGAGAGCGGGTCGGCGTCTGTATCGATACCTGCCATTTTTTGCCGCAGGTTACGATCTGAGTTCAGTGGAGAGCTGTGAGCAGAGTTTTGCCAGATTTGAACAGATCATCGGCTTTTCCTCTCTTAAAGGTATGCATCTCAACGATGCCAAATCTTCGTTGAACAGCCGTGTCGACCGCCATCACTCCCTTGGTGAGGGCAATATCGGCTGGGACTGCTTCCGCTATATTATGCAGGACAGCCGCTTTGATGGTATTCCTCTGATCCTTGAAACGGTGGAACCAAAGATCTGGGAGAAGGAGATCGCCCAGCTGAAGGCGTGGGCGGAAAAGGCCGCCGTTGAGTAGAAGTTTTTCTCACTCTTTACAAATAGAGAAAATCCTGAAGATAAGGGCCAACCCTCTGTAAGATAGGCATAAGGCTTCGATCCGGCAGGGGCCAGGAGCTTTTACTCCTTTTCAAACACTCTATGATTGCGCTGTCACATAAGATTGAACAATCTGAGTGTTTTTCAATTTGTGATAGAAAAAGCAGAGATAGCCTTTGATGTTTATCCGGGCTAAAGAAACAGTTTTGAAAATTATTCAACTCAGACAAAAAAGAGCACCATTTGAATACAACAATAATGAAAGAAAAAATGCAGCAAAATAACCTCCATTTCACCTGGAACGGATCTTTGCATGATGAAAAAGCCCTGGAAAAATCATTTCGATTTGATGATACAGGCAGGGAAATAAATTCTGAAGATGATTTCCACCTTGTGACCATCCGACCGGGTTTTTTAGTATATGCTGCCAGGATCAAACCAGGGCAAATCCCTGCCTGGGATTTTCAGGTTACCTCTGCCCCTCTCTGTTTTTCTTTCTGTCTGAGCGGAAAAATGGAGGGACATTGGCAGCGTGGCAGGCGAGCTGACAGCGTTCGCATTGAACGCGGGATAAATTCCTTTTTCTGGCTGGATCAGGTAATCTTACTGAACTCGCTGTTATACCTCGTGGTGGGAATTTTAAATTCTGCCGTTCTTGGGAAGATAATAGGAGGGCAGATGGCCGTAAAAATTTTTGAATGCGGCGCTGAAATAACTGGGATTGGAATAGCCGACAAAGAGTGCTGTCTCCAGGATGGAATATTTGCCTGTTTTTATCATTTCCCGTGCCCGTGCCATACGCTGCTCCCTGATATACCCGCCAATGGACATCCCCATCTGCCGGCGGAATTCTTTTTTAAGATAGCATTCATTGATCCCCACCCGCCGGGACAGGGCAGAAATGCTCGGTGGATCGTTCCATTCGCGGCGCAGGATATCCACTGCCTCGTCAACCGCCGCCCTGATGCTGCAGGTTCGTTCCACAGAAGAGATAGTCGGGGAGTCTTTCAGGGTCAGCATTCTGGACAAAAGTTCCAGGGCCAGGGATTCACAATGCAGGTTGTCAGCAAAGGTCTGTCGTCTGGCAGACATGAGTTCTCTGGCCATGCGCATACATTCAGATGAATGCTGCAATCCCCTGAGCAAAGGAAAGAGCTGTCCGGACATTTCACGATTTGACTGTTTTTTCCAGCCCCTTGCTGGCAGAACAGCAGGAACTTCCCAGCCATGCTTCAATGAAATCCTGGGGCAGGCCAATGGAAATTCCGCATATCTTCTGGCCCGGAAACTGGGTGCTTGAAGCCTGTTCAAACGGGCCATGGATAAACCAGATATCTCCGGGGACCACCTTTTGTTTTACCGCACCAGAAATCTGAAATTCAAAATATCCTGATAACTGGAGGCCCAAATTAAAGGGAGTCTGCATATTGCCATGATCGGTTTCGATCTGACGGCTCAAACGATAATCTGCCCAGGCTACAGACAACCCGTTATGGATACGCAGTATTTCTGATTGCCCCTGGCCCATGCTCTGATCCATTTCCATACGCAGCCCATGAAAAAACCGGGAAGCAGGCAGTTCATTTTTTACCAGAAAATTTTGCCTCTCATACTCTTTCACATAATATTCCAGCGGATTGTCCATTGTAACCGTTTATTTTTTTCAGGAAAAATGAAAATCTTCCGGCATCTTATCTGCCTGATTTTCATTTTCCCGATTGTGGCATCTTTTTTTCCCGGTTGTGGCAGAAACATATCTTCTTTTTTTGTACGGTGTATTTTGTTGTCTTTCAATATATTTATTATGCATACCAAACATTTCTGTGTATCAAGGGAGGAAAAATGAGAAAAAATAAGTGGTTATTAATACTGCTGACCGCAGTTGTCTGTCTTGCCAGTCTGCCGGCCATGGCTGAAACCCCATCTGTGGCCCTGGGCGAGATCACGGTGACGGCCAACAAGATGGAAGAAGACATTCAGAATGTGCCCCAGAGCATTTCAGTGCTTGATGGAGTCGAAATCGAAGAGATGGGGCTGAAAAATTCCATGGACGTTCTGGATCAGATTCCGGGCATGTTGACCACACCAAATCATGGTGTTGGCGTTAGCTTCCGGGGCCTGAATCGCTCCATATTCACACAAAACAACCCCGTGGTTCTGTATGTAGACGGCGTGCCTGTTGCCAGCAGCCTGGGGTTTGATTTTTCTCTGGTCGATATTGAACGCATTGAAGTTCTACGCGGCCCCCAGGGAACCCTGTATGGGAAAGATGCCATTGGCGCTGTGGTGAAGATTATTACCAAAGATCCTGAAAATCAATTGCATGGTGGAGTAGCTACTGAATATAGCAGTTGGAACACCTGGCATGTCCAGGCGAGCCTCAATGGCGCAATCATCGCGGATAAACTCTTTTTCGGGATCAAGAATGAATATCCTGGCATGAATGAAGATGTGGGACGCAATAACAAGCACGACATAAACGGTTACCTGCTGTTTACGCCCACAGACCGTTTGCGAGCGCGCCTGGGTATTAACAGTTGGGAGCATGCCGCTCATTGTCCAAATGAAAAAGCCCTGCCCTATGATTTTACGGGAACAGGTGCTGGCTATACAAGCCTGAGTGATTTTGACCGCGACATGGCAGAAAAACTGGCCATAGATGTGGAACCAGACCTGAAAACAAAGGTCAACGCCCAAAATCTGTCTGTTTCCTATGATTTCGATCGCTTCAGGATTGAGTCCGTTACTACCCGCCGGGTACGAGACGAAAACGGAATGTATGATGTTGACTATTCATCAGGTACTGCTGCAGATGGGTTGATTATGTATATGGATACCACCCTGACAGCTCTGACAGAAGAACTGCGGCTTACCAGTACCAATTCCACAGGTCTGCGCTGGATTGGCGGAATTTACATGGATAAAGAAAAAGAAGAAGCGACCAATGGAGTACAAATGAGTTTGCCGTCGATGGCCATGGAAATGCAGACCATGTATGATATAGACCTCACAACCCAGGCTGTTTTTGGCCAGGCCATATTGCCGTTGGGCCAGAGTTTTGAGCTGACCCTGGGTGGACGTTACCAGCGCGTCAACAAAAAAATGGACCAGAATCTGTATATGCTGCCGGTTCAGGGGCCATTTCCCGCCAACGCGTCCGGTGCCGCTCCCATGCAAACGTTTGCCCCGGATAAAACCTGGAACACCTTTTTGCCCAAGGTTGCCCTGGCCTGGTTTATACGCGAGAACTATACCGCTTACGCCTCTTTTTCCCAGGGCTATATGCCCGGAGGCTTCAACGTTTATGCCATATCAGGAAGAGCAGAGGACAACACCTTTGAGCCTGAGAAATCAACCAATTATGAAATCGGCATCAAGGCTGACCACAATACATGGCGATGGAGTCTGACTGCCTTTTATATGGATATTACTGACATTCATATCTACAAGACTGTCGGTCCCAATGTGCTTATAACCGGTAATGCAGACAAGGCACATTCCTTTGGAACAGAGCTGGAGACAACCTGGCTGCCCGTCAAGGGGCTGGAACTGAGCGCGGCTGCCAGCCTGATGCAGGCCGAGTACGATGATTATGATCTGGGAACCGTCAAGCTGGATGGAGAACATATGGAAGGTGCGCCCAGTCACAGCCTGCGCCTGAGTGGAGCCTATCATCATCCCAGCGGTTTGTATGGTCGGGCTGATGTCCGCAATGTAGGCAATGTCCATTACTATGACGATAATATCAAAAATATGCAAAAGGCAGATGCCTATACTCTGGCCAATCTGAAACTTGGCTGGCTATACGGGAACTGGGATATCTATGCCTTTGTCCGTAATCTCACCGATGAAAAATATATTCATTCTTTTAAGCTCAACTCCCCGACAGGAGGGATCGCCGGATTCGGTGACCCGCGCACCATTGGCCTGGGTTTGAGTTATAGTTTCTAAGATTGTAACGTGTTGAGGCTCTGTCTTTGGCAACGAGCGTTTGGGGATTCCCGAACGCTCGTTGTTTCTGTCTGTAGGGGTGAAGAGTTTTACTGTTTGATTTTGAGCGGGAAAACGGTACCCTATACATCTATGGCAGAAGGGCATCTTGAATATGAAAACGGTACACTGTTGTTCGGGGTGACCTGGAGTTATTTCCCTTTTCTGCCAATTGTCATTTCGACAGGGCCATGTGCCTTACATTCGATGTCAGTTAAGGTTTTTATTTCTGTCGAGACAAATCCCGCATCGAGCATGGCACGAGCGATCTGCCCCGTTTCAAAGGACATATCGTTGCCTTGAAGCATGGTCGGTAACCAGCTGATAACACTTTCAGCCGGAGCGGTTCTGTCGTGGCTCAAGCCATCTGAAGTAACCATGAAAACCCCGCCTGGTTTGAGTGCAGCGAGCGTCTTTTCCATGATTTTGCCAAGATTGTCACGGAAAAAAATCAGCGTAAAGTTCGCCATGATACAATCATAGTCCATGCCGAAATCATCCTGCATATAGTCACCGCTCTGTACCGTAACCCGGTCGCCGATGCCGTACTCTTCAACGACCTCTCTGGCAACCTTGGCAACTGCCGGTTGGTCGAAAAGAACACATTGCAAGGATGGATGTGCCGCTGTAACGGCAATCCCAATAATGCCCGGTCCGGCACCAAGATCAAGCACCCTGTTAAACGATGCAAATTCCGGCAGCATCGACACGTAATGGGCAACCGATTGTGCCCGTCCGCAAAGGGAAAAATTGATACTGACCCGCGCACTTTTTTCCCAGATCTCAGGAGCTGAAATATCCTGCTTTGGCGGCGGGCCATTGGTGACCATCTCTTTGAGTCCACCGTTTAACAGGGGCAGAATCCAGCTCGACATGAACAGCAGAGAGTCTCCTAATGAAGTATCTTTTCCTGAAGTGAGAAATTGTTCGGTCTGGCGGGTGTTTTGATACAGCTCCTTCTCTTTCTTCAGGCAGCCAAGTGCCACAAGGGCATTGAGCATATATTCTGTGTTACCGGCGTGAAGACAACGCTTGTCGCTGACGGTTCTGGCTGTTACCGGCTCGGTTGTGAGATCGAAAAGTTTCAGTTCGATTGCTGTTTTTAAAAGTTCCCACTTCAGTGCTGCGTATTGCAGCATAAAGAGGTCTTCTGCTTTACAGTCAGGCGTTGGCAATTCTTTTCGCATGGTATTCTCCTTTGTTAGAAACTATAGCGCAGGCGCAGGGAGACGAAATCCCGATCGGCAAACTGGCCGTATCTTCCGCTTTCATCGCCGTGAAACAGAAAACAGGAGGCGGCAAGCAGCCAGTTATCACCAATATGGTATTCCCCGTAGGGCTGCACTGCCCAGCCCTGCCCGGAAAAGTCGACAACGCCGCTTATTCCGAGTTTGAGATCATCGTTGAAAAAGAGATCAGAACATTCAAAGGTCAACCCATCGCTGTAACCACGTCCGGTTACGCCGTTATCTTCTGGAACGTACTCGGCAAAGTATTGCAGGTTCAAATACCGGTTCAGAGCAAAGGTACGGTCAAAACCAACAACACCTTCTATCAGGCTGCGTCGTGAATACCCCGGGAGGAGCGTTTCCTCTTTCTGCATTGGATAGCGGGGTTTGACCGCCAGCTCGCCGCGCAGGGTGCTGCGGTGTATCCCTTTGGCAAAACTTACCCCATAGGCACTGATACGGGGATGGACAGGGGTGATATGCAGCCGGTTATCGGCATCGAGTTCACCGGTGAAAACGGGAACATTTTTTACCCCCGAATATGCGGTCAGACCCAGGTCCCAGCCGTCGGCAGTCGCGGCGAGGCGCAAGCCATACTTGCCGTCTTTCAACCAGTGTTCTGGTTTTTCCTGGTCTGCAAGCGATAACAGCCCCTGCTGCTCTGCGGCACGAATATTTTGCAAGGCCAGGGGCTCCCAGGCTGAGCCCGCCGCATTTAATGTGCTGACCTCGGCCAGAGGAACTGCCACCGTCTCGAGTGTAAGCTCCTGGACAGGTTCGGGCACGGGAAGTGATACAATTCCCTGCAGCAGAAAGACTGCCAGCCGGTTATCGCTGCGGCCCGAGGCCAGCGGATCGCGGTGGTCCTGCGGGTTGATCAGATCAACCGGATTGACACCGTCTCCGGTGCCCCAGCGTACCATTTTCTTGCCAAGTGCAAGATCAACAGACCTGCCTTCTACGCTCAGATAGGCCTCATGGAGCATGGCCGACAGTTCGTCATGATCGGAGGAGAGATCTGCGGCGGCAGCATCATAATCGACAGAACCGGAGAAAAAAACCCGGGCTGTCGCCGGCCCTGCGCCATTATCCTCAGAGGCAGCCCCCAAGGTAAATGCCGCCCCGCC
Organism: Deltaproteobacteria bacterium; assembly: GCA_002747825.1. Lineage (GTDB taxonomy): Bacteria > Desulfobacterota > Desulfobulbia > Desulfobulbales > Desulfocapsaceae > Desulforhopalus_A. The sequence goes on along the minus strand of PDQQ01000021.1, from coordinate 819 downwards.
CTCAAGCCAGAGCCGCTGTCTGGTAGAAAAAGCCCGTCCGTTACGGCACCAGAACTGGTTTCGGCTTTCCAGCCAGCCCTTTTGCAAAAACATGTTTTCGTTGTGTGCCGAATCCTCGGCAGCAGCCCCATCCCGGCTGGCACCGTTTTCCGCGAAAGGGTCGCCCGGCAAAGAGGATACAGCAGGATCTTCGGCAAAAGGATCACCTGGCAAAGGGGCATTTGGGGGACTGTGTTCCGCAAAGGGATCTCCGACAAGCGTTTCCACCGCCTCAGCTGCAAAAGCGCAGTTCCAGCCCCCCCAACAGAGGACAATGACAGCAGAATATGCCCAAAAAATCTTCACCGTTTCAGATTGTTTTGCAGAAAGAGACTGTCATCCAGCCCCTGATTATAGTGAATCTCCGAACGTTCCATCAGGGTACGGGTCTTGCGGGCCGGGGTCTCAAAGAGAATCTTTGTAACAGTCCAGATTCCATCTATCTGTTTAAAGCCGCCAAAGGTCGCGGTTTTCAACAGGTGTCCCCGTTTATCATAGTAGTCAATCCTCGTCGGCAGGTGGATATCCTTGCGCACATAGACCATTCTTTTGGCGTAGTTGGTCTCTTTTTTCAGTTCAGGCCGCGGTACCGATTCTACCAGCCAGCATTCGGCACCATTGAGGTTCTCAGAGCCCTTCAAGGTATGGATATCGTCATCGACGGCCCGGTCTTCGATGTCTTCGTTGGCCAGATCAGAACGCATGAAACTGCCCTTCTTGCCGCCGCCTGAGATCCGGCGGACCAGGCTTTCGGCAGGGAGATAGACCCACATATCATCT
>PDQQ01000012.1 GCA_002747825.1 Deltaproteobacteria bacterium | reverse complement strand
TGGTACTGCACGGGCGACTGTGTGGGAGAGTAGGTCATCGCCGTTGCTTTTACACAAAAAAAGACCCGAAACTCTCAAAGAGTTAGGGTCTTTTTTTTTCACCTCTCTGCATTGACTACTTCCACAGCGCAAGAAGTTCTCGACAGCCCTTGCCAGCAAGCAACAGCATTGACTGAATTTCGCTGTCGCTGGCACAAGAGCCTTCTGCCGTTGCCTGAATCTCAACCCAGCGCCCGTCATCGGCCATAACGAAGTTTGCATCCATCTCAGCAGAGGAATCCTCGAGATAGTCAAGGTCCAGATATGGCTCTCCACCCAGAATCCCAACAGAAACAGCCGCTATAGGTGTTATACGAGGGAGTTGAGACAGATCTCCATTTGCAACAAGACCTCTCAAGGTGTCTGCCAGAGCTATCGCAGCTCCGGTAATGGAGGCGGTTCTTGTTCCACCATCGGCATTGAGCACATCACAATCGACCCGCAGGGTTCGCTCCCCAATGGTCTTGAGATCAACCATCATACGCAGAGACCTGCCGACAAGCCTCTGTATTTCCAGGGTCCTGCCGCTCGGACCCTTTGTCTCACGCCGGTACCGGGTATGGGTTGCACAAGGCAACAAACCATATTCAGCGGTAATCCAACCTTGAGACTTGTCTTGTAAAAATGGAGGAACGCCCTCTTCCACAGACACCCCGCAGATCACATGGGTGCCGCCCATTTTGATAAGAACCGAGCCAGCGGCCTTTGGCTGAATCCCCCGTTCAATAGATACCGGCCGCATTTCATCTGCTTTTCGATCTTTTCTTTTCATCGGCACCTCTCTCATTTTGTATTCTTTTCACTCTTTTTAGGCTGATGACAGTTCGGCTCTCGCCGCTGAACACGCCGAAAAGTCACGGTTCAAGTGGGAGTTCGGCCCTTTTATCCGCTCAGAGATATCGAAAAGATGCCCTTGAAACATGCCAAAACCGACCATTTTTTACTGGCTGAAAAGGCACTTGAGGCCTCCTCGGCGAGGGGGAGTCTCAACCACTTCTACCTGCTGTTCCGATCACCTCTTTCCTGAACCTCTGTTCATCCTTTTTCCTTCACCGCATAAAAGTTGATTTTTTAAGGACTTCGCCATAGACAAAAACCGCTCAACGTGGTATTTTTTCTCAATGTTAGAGCCAACGAATTTTAAAAATCCAGATTCCACTCAAAGTTTTTTTATTGACCGGAAATCGACCTGTTAACGGTGTAAAAATATTTATGGAAAAGAAGAAACGAGAACCATCCTCCACCCAGGAAGACTATCTGGCAGCGATCTTTCGGATTGAACAGCAACACGGGATCATCCGTGCCCATTATATCGCAAACGAACTCGGGGTTACTCGACCCACGGTGACCGCTGCACTCAAGCAGCTGGCAGCCTTGAAATTGATCGACTACCTGCCGTATCAACCGATAAAACTGACCAAACGTGGAAGAAAACGGGCGATGGCCATCGCCCACCGCAACATTATTCTTTTTCTTTTTTTTCGTGATACACTCAAGTATTCAGAAAAGCGGGCAAGACAGATTGCCTGCAAGATCGAGCACGCCATTGACGATGACGTTGTCGTTCATCTTGGAAAACTGGTTCTCTACCTTGAACAAAGCAAGATCATTCCAGAAAACTGGCCGGAATTGTACACGCCTCACGGGAAAAAAGATTATTTTGACTTTCTCTTTCCGATAAAGGATAAAAAGTAACCTTCTTCTGTGCCCTAAGAAACGCTCAGAGGGAAGCCCCCAGCCAGAGTATCAGAAAGAACCCCTGGACGAATTTTCCTGCCCCCAAAGATGAATAATCGCTTGCCCAGCAACGCTGAGACGACATACCCCAAGGCCACATTCCAGATCCGACACGGTTCGCTTTACAAGGCGTCCCGGACAACGGTCCGCCTTGTAAGCCTCTGTATCGGAAACCGCGCCCATACAGAACCCTGGCAAGAGCTGAGATACAACAGCCCAAGAATCTATTGTTCGATTTTCGAGAAGATCTCCTGGAAACACTGCTGGGCGTTCTTAAAATCTTCCTCGTTTGGATGCTTTTTGGCCTCTTCAATTCGGGCCTTTCGTTCTTCTGTCATAGGATGCGGATTATTGGGCATTTTTGCCATCATCTCAAGGAGCTTTGGATCAACCCGTCCCTGGCAGATAAAATGCCCGCAAACCTCATTCTCAAGTGCCAGATCTTCAGCCTTACGCATACACTCCTTGGCATGATCTGAGTCCGGATAGGCGCCCAGTGTTCCAAAAAAGGCGATCTTCTTCCCGGTAATGCTTTTGAGATAGTCTCTGCACTTTTTATCGGGAACACCTTTATCCACCCAATAACCAATGGCCAGAAAATCAAAATCGCCGCCTTCCGCCGGCGCTTCTTCAATCGGACATATTTTTGTCCCCGGAGGACATACTCGACCAATTGCCTCACCAACAGATTTTGTGTTACCCGTTTTTGATGACCATGTAACCAATACTTTCATTTTTTCCCCTTGACTGCTAAGTAAACAAAAAACCGATCTTTCGTCAGTCTCCAAGCCTTGCGTATTTTTCTCTCAAACTGGTCCAGGCCTGCTTTACTGAAGGTATAAGAGCCTTTTTTTCCCGCCCGACATAGACCGCAAACATCTGCGCTCCCTCGCCATCAAAAAATTGCAGGGAAAGACTCTCCAGCCCAAAAAGCTGTTTATCAAGAAAACAGATTGAGGCCAGTTTGGATATCATCAGATGCCCGCCCAGAGGATTATCCTTATCCATAAGATTAAAATAGCCCCGTCCAAAACTTCCCTGAGGCAGACGCCCTTTGTACTCAACAATTGCCCCTGGGCTGCTTACGATAAAGGTCGCCTTTTCCCACTGTACAAGTTCTGTCCAGATCTCCTCAAACTTGTCGGCATTGACAAATGTACGCTTTTCATCGGGCAGAGCTGCGACCACAACGGCCTCAGGAACCCCCAGCTTTTGGGCCAAGAATGCCGGCATAAAGTTCGGGTCATCTTCCAGGGGCGGTCAAAACTTCTTTTCGTATCTCTTCGGTAATCTTCGCTGTAAACATAGCTTCCCTCTTTTGGTAATCGTAGTGTACTATTGAATGGGCAGATGCAAGGCCTTCTGCGCCACTTTTTCGAGCAACTCAAGGTCATGCGTGATGAGCAGGACAATACAACCCCTTTCGGCAGCTCGACGAATCATCTCCGCGATACGTTCCATATTGCCACCGTCGAGTCCACTCGTCGGTTCATCAAGGATAAGTATCTCCGGCATTTTGGCCAGCCCACAGGCGATAACCAGGCGTTGCTTTTCTCCTCCGGAAAGAGACTGGGGATGCCTGTCAACCAGGTGACCAAGATTAATATCAGCAAGCAGTTTTGTCAAAGTCTGCAGATCAGCAGAGCCCGCCTTTCCGCCACTTGCCGCCATTTCCAGCTCCTTGAGAACCGTATTCATATGCAGCTGATGATCGGTATTCTGCAAAACAATCGATGACCGCTTGAGTATCTCTTTTGCCTGCACCTGATTGCCGTGCAAAACGATGCTGCCCTCTTGCATCTTGAGCAATCCCGTTAACAGGCGTGCCAGGGTCGTCTTTCCCTGACCGTTATCTCCGATAATGGCGGTGATGCCATTACTGATCGCAAAAGAGACATCGGCAAAGACTGCCTTTCCAGCCGATTTTCCCCGCCATTTCCCCTTTTTATAGGCAAATGAGAGGTTCTTAACTGTCAGCTCAGCACGTTCCAGAGATGGCAGCAGCTGCTCTCGACAGTCTTCAACCTTGCTTTTTCTCAACCCGTAACGACAGCAGAAGTCGCTATCATGCAGCATCGAAAAATCGCCCTCTTTCACAATCCTTCCCGACTGCATCACCACCACCCTTGTGGCGACATCCTCCAGCCAGTAGAGACGATGGTCGACAACCAGAATCGCAAAGCCCTGCTCGCGCAGCTCGGCAAAACGTTTTGCCAGCTCAAGAGTGCTCTCCGGATCAAGATTCGCCGTAGGTTCATCGAAAACCAGCACCTTGGGCTGCAGGGAAAGCACCGAGGCAATGGCGAGTTTTTGCTTCTGTCCTTCGGAAAGGGCATGGATCGAGGAATCAAGCAGGTCAGAGATACCCATTGCCGAGGCATTATCCTCGACAGTTCGGACGATTTCTTCCCGCGATATCCCTCTCCATTCATGGGCAAAGGCCAGCTCATCTTCAACCTGCAGGGCAAAAAACTGCAATTCAGGGTCCTGAAAGACGGTACCAACATCCCGGGCAATCTCTTGAATACCAAGCCCTTTTGTATTTTTCCCGTCAATAACCACATCACCGGTCAGTGTCCCTTTAAAAAAATGTGGACAAAGTCCGTTAATCAAACGGATGAGGGTGGATTTGCCACAGCCGCTTGCCCCGGTAATCAAGACAAGTTCTCCCGGTTCAACGGACAACGAGAGATCGTCAATAGCCGGCGTTTCGTGGAAGGCATAGCTGTAACAGACCTTTTCAAGACGAATCACATCATCCTCCCTTTCACCATCGAGTCAAAGGCAAGTTCAAAGGAAATCCCACAAACGATGGTACAGACAACAATGAACAGCGCGAAGGCATCATACCGGCTAAAGGCATGCACCCTGTAGCTGGTCATTTTGACATCGTGACGAATTCCTTTCAGTTCTGCGGCAATCGCCAGTTCATCAGCACTGCGCAGGGCCCGAAAAAGCATCGGAGCGATCAGAAGCCGAACGGTGAGCAGTGGATGCCTGATGAGAAAGAGCGGATTAAGATTATACCCCCTTGTTCGCATTGTTTCATGTATCTGACTTATATCATTAATAAAATCTGGGATAAATCGAATAACCACAGCCGCCGGGATATACAGCCAGATCGGCAATCGCAGGCCTTTAAGGGCAGACAACAGGGTCTGAATCCGCGAAGTGAGGGCAAGGACGAGTACGGTGTTGAGCATAACAAGGCTGCGGAGAAAGGGAATAAGCACGCTGACAAGGCTTGAGAGCGGAAAGGTCTCTGAAATACTGTGTAACAGATATACAAAACCAATAGATATCAGCCACATCAAACCTGCGAGCGCATAACAAATGGCCAATAAACGCCAACGTCGGGTAGATAAGGCATAACAAAAGGATATAAGCGTAAAAAAGGATAAGGCAACCTCTCCCTTAAAAAAGATAACAACCGTTGAGGCCACCAGACAGATAAACATCTTGCTGCGAACATCGAGCAGCAGGACCGGTGAAGACTTTTCTCCAGACATTTTCTTATTGTTTTAATTTATCCAAAACTCTGCGCGGAGACAGAGGTTTGTGTCCTGAAGTTTTCAGTTGTATCTTTGTTCTACCGGCAGGCCATCTGCTCGAGCCTTGCCGGTTAGCTGCGGATAATACAGGCATGGCGAAGCTCTTTGACAAAAAGGTTTCCGGTAAAAAGACCGATCAGCGAACCTGCATAACCAATAACAACGGCTATGGCCGCCATAATAAACAGTCCAGCTTCCTCGCGCATATACAGCCAGGAGAGGCCCAAAGCGCTGCCTCTATAGAACAGATCGTAGAGCCCCACTCCAATAATGAGCTGCAGACTCTTCGTATAACCGCCTGTAAAAGCGATAAACGCTTCAGCCATTGTCGCGGAAAACAACATGGAGATCAGGAGGAAAGGGTTCCCCCCCATAAGCAACATCGAGATGATGGCACTTACCGAGACAAAAAGAATCAAGGTGCCAAATTTCCGAACCTTATAGAGAAGGACAATAAGCAGTGTCGTAAAAATAAGGCTTTTCAGAACCATTGTCAGCGGGTTCATGCCGCCTCCAACCAAAGCAACCAAAACACTGGAAACCTTGGCCACCGCGGCAAAAACCCCGATAGTCACAAGATCGTGCAGCTGCCAGTACATCTTCTTTTTTTGATTCATCATGTTCATCTCAAAAAAAACCGGAGGCATCAATGATTGACATCAAAAATACCCCCGGGTTCTCTGTTACTTTTCAGGACAGCTTAGAAGGCAAGTGAAAGGCGTGCAATCACGTGCATCCCTGGCTCTTCCAGAGAATTTTGCGCGGTTGTATAACTTTCATCAAAGATATTGTTGAAGTTGACCGACGCCTGCCATTTGTCGTTTTCTCCCCAATTCAAGCCCATTGCAAGATTCAGGGTAGTCCAGCCATCTTTGGTCGAAGAAACTGTAAACCCTCCAAAATTCAGCTCTTCTTCTGCATCAGATGCAGCGCGCATATAGAGATCACCCCAGAGCTTCATCTGTGTAGAGGCCAAAGGCTCCTCAAAACGGAGGCCGACACGTCCAGAGAACAGAGGCGTGTTGGTATCCCAGGTGCTGAACATATCATCCTCATATTCACGGCGCATAAGCGTGCCGTTCACATACGGCATCAGGTTGAAAGGATCAAAACGATAACCAAGCCACATCTCCATCCCATAGGTGGTGGCGTTGTCAACATTGTCGAACTTGCTCACACCAGGACCGACGCTCTTGCGGTTAATATAATTCTCCGCCAGGTTGTAGAACAGAGAGAGATCGGCCTTTAAATGGTCGTTATCAAAACGGACACCTGTTTCGAAGTTATTTGAGGTCTCCGGATCAAGATCCTGATTGGGCAAGGTCATTTCCCCGCCGTGGGATGTGCCGATAAAGAGTTTGACGATATCCGGGAAACGATACCCCTGTGAAAACAGGGCACGAACTGCCAAATCATTGGAAGGACTCCAGGTCAACCCTGCACTGAAGGCCGGATGACTATCAGAGATGCTGCCGGTCCTCATTCTTGGATCGTTACTCTCAGAAAGCTCTGAGTCGACCCAGGTCTCACGCACACCCAAGGTCAGGGTCAATTCATCGACAACACTCCACTCATCCTGGAGATAGAGGGCCCAGGTAGTAACATTTGCCTCCTGAGTAAAACGGGGTGGTGCAAAAGGAGGCGCAGGGGTAATCGTGGTAACCGCATCCAGATCGTCATAACTGTACTCGATACCAGTAATAACATAGTGAGAAGCCAGCGGGCTCATATCGACCTGGGCATTAAATGCATAGGTATCCTGATCGTTGTCGGTATGCATATTGGTACCAGCGGGTTTTCCGTGCCCTCCGCCACCTCCTGGTCCACCATGCCCACCATGCCCCATCGGCGCTCCTCTAAACTGGCGAAAATCCTTAAAGGTCTTCTGATAGTAGGCATCCACATGAACCTTGGTCAGGAAATCGCTGATATCCTGGAAGTCTGAATACACACCTACCTTTTCCCTCGACCACTCGGGAAGATCCAGATCAAGGATACGTCCCATGAGCATTATTGACGGCACATCAGCTTCAATTTCATAGCTCTCGAGAAGCAGCCCGGTATCCAGATTGTCGTTGATATAGCCCAATACACCGCTGACACTTTTCATCTCGGAATCAGAACCTTCGAGGGTTCCGCTCGGGGTCTCCCTGTCACCCTGATCCGAATAGCTGCCGGTCAGGCGATAATGAAAGCCACCCGTATTACCGTATGCGGAGAGGCTGCCTTCATAACCGCTGGTCGATGAGTTGTAGGCGCCGGAAACTATTGCGCCAAAGGGTTTTTCCCCACCTTTTTTGGTGATAATATTGACAACACCACCAATGGCCTCAGAGCCGTACAAAACAGAACCGGCACCCTTTACCACCTCAATACGCTCAACGGTCGCCGGATCGATAAGCAGTGGCGCACCACTCATCGATTTCTGCTCGTTGATCTTCTGTCCGTCAACAAGGATCATAATCCTGTCACCGACCTCCCCCGGATCATTAGACGTTTTGAACCGGCAACGTTATTATCAAAAACCTCTACTCCAGGAACATCGCGGACCATGTCGGCGATCGAATCATTGCCGTAGCGTGCAGCGGTATCACCATCAACGATGGTGACCGTTGCTGGCACGTCCTGCAACAATTTTTCTGTTTTCGTAGCCGTAACGACAATCTCTGGACTGTCTACTTCGGCCGTCGCCCAGGCTGTGCAAGGTACCAGCGCCAATCCAAGCGCCAGGACCTTTTGTAGGCTTTTCTTACCTGTTTTCCTGTTCATTGTTTTTCTCCTTTAACAAAGTCTGTTGTAAGTAGTTCAAAGTGAGCTGAGAAAGGTTGACCTGCCAAAATTGACCCGCACGGGTTAAATGCAGCCACTCCTCTTCTCTTGACAAGAGTCCGGCCTCTGTCCATTGTTCAAACAGAGGCTGCAGACATTTGGCCAGGTCAAGATCAAACCTATTCCCAATAATAACCGGGTTGATACGGCAAAGTTCAAACTCCCCGGTTATCGTTTTTTCCAGTTTTCCATACGGCCCTTCTTTAAACATCATTTTGACCGGTTTCCTGCCCTCTGCTATGGCATTTTTCCAACCGTCATAGTCGCTGTCCGTCATAAGAGAAAACCCGCAGACATTACCGCCTGCACCGGGACCAAAAGGAATGCAATGGGCAGGACTGCGCATCAGATGGTTATAGATGTTCCGCTCACGGGTTGTTCTGCCCCAGTGATTTACCGAAAGACGATGGTATTGTGCTTTTTCCATCAGATCACAGCCAAAATCGTAGAGACGGGCACGGGTTGGAACATCCAGGGCCTCTTCCATCTTCTTGTTCTGTATGGCCTTCTGCAGCGGTGTTTTAGGAAAGACCTGCAACTGGTAGAGATCCCCGCCGTCAATCTCAAGACTCTGCAGCGTCTCTATATCATGCTGCCACATCTCCCAGGTCTGCCCTGGAAAACCATAGATAAGGTCGATGACCAGCACGGCCTGATCCAGGTCGCGTAGCTGCTCCAGCTTCTTGATTACCGTCTCTCTATCGGCTAATCTCTGCATTGATTGCCGGAGCTGGGTATCGAAGGTCTGTACGCCAATGGAGAATCTGTTGGCCCCGTTGTCGATGCAGGCGGCTACCTTCTCTTCGTCAAATTTCTGTATCCGCCCCTCAACGGTGACCTCACAGTCGTTGGCAAGCGGAAGATTTTTACGCACCGCGGCAAGTATTCGCCCTATATCAACAGCCTCAATCGAGGTAGGGGTACCACCACCGAGATACACGGCATGGATCGGTGCTGATTTCTGAACAGGATCATCCTTCCACATCTCCAACTCAGCAATAAGTGTATCGGCAAAGGCATGACTTTCTTCAGCGTTATATCTCTTCTTATAGAAACCACAATACAGGCAATGGGTTTCACAAAAAGGGATATGAATATAGGCCGCGCTCTTGCCCTTTCTTGCCGTAGCGCGCAAGGTCGGCAGCGTTTTTTCGATAAGAGGAGGAGGAACCATGGTAGCACTCCCCCCCGGGTGGGTGGTTATCTTTTTTTCAAAGGCACCGGTAAGCGGATCCCCTGTTTTTGCGAAATAGGGTTTTAAATCGATGGCAGTCATAAATGGTATTCTCCAAGATATACAGTTAGATCAATCGAACTATAAAAGACCATCATATCTTTTCAGTCTATTTTGTCAATCAAAAAAAATAGCAAGATGGAAAAAGTATTCGTTTGTCGAAACTCTGTTTCTGCAACTGACCTGCACGGCGGCTGTTTTCAAAAACACTGAACAGTATTTTGTTATACGTTGACCCGTAAAGGCATTCCCCCAAAAATCTCAATATACCTGATTTTAGGTCTTTTTACCGATCATTATTTTCGCTTGTCCTCGTATTGGACAAATGTGATTTTTCCTTCCAACAGGTTGTGACAGGAAGTCATTCCATCCGAAAGATAGGGGGGCAGCAAGGAAATTACCTGCAAAAAATCATCCGAATAACAGCCGGGAACAGACAGAGAAAAACCCAAGCCAGCCTTTTTATTGGCATAAAATCTGATTTTACGTCATATTAAACTTCTGCTCAATCCAGTTGAAAATTTTTCACTACAAGGAGTCGAATGATGGTCAGGGTCGGTTTTGTTGGTTGGCGAGGTATGGTGGGTTCTGTACTTATGGAGCGTATGCTTGCAGAAGGCGATTTTACCTCAATAACGCCATTTTTTTTTACAACCTCACAGTTGGGCAAACTCGGCCCGGATGTCGGCGACGGTTCGCATCCACTCGAAGATGCCAAGGATCTGGAAAAACTCTCAGCGATGGATATCATCGTATCCTGTCAAGGAGGTGAGTATACCAAAGAGATCTACGGACCGTTAAGGAAACGCTGGGACGGCTACTGGATCGACGCTGCCTCAACCCTGCGCATGGAAAACGATTCAATCATCGTGCTTGATCCAATCAACGGAGATGCCATCAAAAAGGGGCTGAACACCGGTGTAAAAAACTACATTGGCGGCAACTGCACGGTATCCCTGATGATGCTTGCCCTTGGCGGGCTTTTCAAAGAAGAAATGATAGAGTGGCTCAGCTCTATGACCTATCAGGCGGCAAGTGGTGCGGGGGCAAAAAATATGCGCGAACTGATTACCCAGATGGGGGAAATCGAGGCCGGAGTCCGAGCGGAACTCAGCGATCCGAGCACTGCGATCCTTGAGATTGATAGAAAGGTGACTTCACAGCTCCGTGGAGGACTCACCACAACATGCTGGGGGGTACCGCTTGCGGCCAGCCTGATCCCCTGGATTGACGCACCGGTTGCAAACGGGCAATCAAAGGAAGAGTGGAAGGGCTTTGCAGAGACCAATAAGATCCTAGGAAAATCAGCGGACAACGCTATTCCTGTGGATGGTCTGTGCGTTCGGGTGGGTGCAATGCGCTGCCATTCCCAGGCATTCACGATAAAATTAGCAAAAGATATCAGTGTACAGGACATCGAACAGCTCATATCCGAACATAACCAGTGGGTAAAGGTCATCCCAAATGAGAGAGAGATCACCACACAGGAGCTGACCCCTGCTCGAGTCTCAGGCACCCTGAACATCCCCATTGGCCGAATACATAAAATGAATATCGGCCCTGAGTATCTCACCGCCTTCACGGTCGGCGATCAACTGCTCTGGGGCGCGGCCGAACCGGTACGCAGGGCACTGAAGATTATTACCGCCAGTATGTAACAGAACTCTTTGCAGGTCTGAAAAAGTTGTTATGAACTTCTTGAGATGCTCTGCTTGGTTTTTTAACGAGAATAGACCTCACAAGATCAGACTATGACTTATTTAGGGATACAGATTGACAACCATCATTTTATTGATGATCTGCAAAGAGCTATAACAAATCCCCTATGGCCTTTTTCTTGATCTTCTCAACAAGGGTGGTTCTCTTTAAGTTAAGCAATCTGGCCGCCTCCTTTTTATTGCCCTCTGTCTGCTGCAGGGCATAGACAATCAACTCGGTTTCAAAGGAGTTTACCAGGGCCCTGAAATCGACACGTCCCTCTTGCCAGAGGGTTTCCAGCGAAGACGATAGAATAGCAGAGTGTAAAGGGGCTGAAGGACTCTCTTGCGATTTCACCTCCTCCTGCTTCTGAGCGTTCTGACCAAGAGAGGCAGAAAATTTCCTCGGAAGACTCTCAACATCTATACGCTCTCCACAATGAAACAGAGACAGATTATACACGATGTTAGAGAGTTCTCTGATATTGCCTCTCCAGGGATATTCTTCGAAAAGCTCACAGGCCCGTCGAGAAAAGGTGGGCGGCTCAAGCCCTCTGTTTCGTGCATATTTCTCAGAAAAAAAACGGACAAGCAGCGGAATATCCTCTTTTCGTTCACGTAGAGCCGGCAGAGACAGATTGACTGCATTCAATCTGTAGTACAGCTCTGGCCGCAAACGACCTTCGGCCATCAGGACCTCCGGTTCACAACGCGTCGTAAAGACAAACCTGGTATTCAAAGGGACAGAGCTGCGCCCTCCGAGAGGGGTAAAGGCCCTGTCTTGCAGTATACGCAACAAGTGGAGCTGCAGCTGATCTGGCATCTCCCCCATTTCGTCAAAAACCAGGAAGCCCCCCTCTGTGCAGACCAAGGCGCCATCGATATCTCTGTGCCTTCCGTAAAAGCTCTGCCTTGGAGAGCCAAGCAGTTTTCTCAACAGAACCTCTTCTGGTTCTCCAGCACAGCGAAAGAGAAGGCATCGCCTTTTTCTCCTCGGGCTATGCGCATGAATGGCAAGGGCTGCCAGATTTTTACCGGTACCAGCTTCCCCTCCAATAACGACATTGGCGCTCTCATCTTCAGCGGCAATAACAATCCTGGTAAAGATCTTTTTTATTGCAGGACTCTGCCCAACCATCCCCATAAAAGAAGGATATTTTGCTCCGGGCAGATCGGAAAAGGACGGTGACTTGGAAAAATTCATGAGCTCATACAGTCTTTAGACAGGCATCGATGTCTTGCCATAAGCATTTACTTCAAAAAACAGTTGATACAGAATCAACATACCATAAAGATCGCTCAAAAAACCATTTTTCAAGCCCACCACAAAAACAAGAACGACAGAAAGTTTTGTATATCTTCCCATTGCTATGGTATATTTGGCGAAAATACATGCAAAGAGAAAAACTACCTCAACGAGACACAGCCTCCCCTACACCAGCCATGCTCCTGAGATGAGAAAGACCTTGTATAAGACGACAGTTACCTTTCTCCTTCTTCATCTGAGCGCAGGAGTTGTTTTTGCAAAAGATCTTTTTCAGGCCAACGTTACACGAATTATAGATGGTGATTCGCTCGTTGTCCAAGCCAAGGATCGGCGCTATGAAATTCGACTCTATGGAATAGACACCCCAGAATACGATCAACCCTATGCCGGAAAGGCGAGACGTTATCTCAAAAGCTCGTTTCTGCACAAACGGGTCACCGTTACACCCATTGAATACGACAAATATGGCAGGCTGGTGGCCATCGTTGGCGAGCCTGGGATGAAACCTGTCAACGCACTTTTGCTGGAGAAAGGACTTGCCTGGTTCTATCCCCGTTACTGCAAAAAAAGTATTTGTAAAAGCTGGAAAAAAATAGAGAAGAGGGCAAAGAGACGACATATCAATATATGGAGCAAACAACATCCTGTGCCGCCCTGGTTATGGAAGCGCCTCAAAAAAAAAAGACGTCATTCATAAATACAGCAAACAGAGCATTGCACCTTCCCCAATGCAAGTTTTTTTAGAAAATACCACTCTGCCACTGAGTTCTCTTTTCTTGTCGCAAACCTGGTTAAAAAAAGCCCTAGGCCTTTTCCAGCTCTTTTATTACTATTGTTCGACTCTCTCAAAAGAGAGGCGTTTTCAGAAAAGCTGCTTGATCAAAAAACGTGAAAAAGCCTTCGAATCAAGGCTTTTTTAAACCTTGCAGAACCTTTGACACAGCAAAGCTCTTACCCACAAAACAGATAACAGGTACTGAAACATGATACGAAAGATATTGATAGTCGGTTGTATGCTCCTCATTGCCAATCTGCAGAGCACCAACAGTTTCGCCGGACCAACCGCAGAGGCCCAGAAAAACAAGAAAAGACTTCTGGAGACAAAGCGTTGTCAAAACTGTGATCTTCGCGAGCTGAATTTCAACAGACAAGATTTATCCAATGTAGATCTGCAGGGTTCAGATCTCTCAAAATCAAGTTTTTTTCTGGCCAACCTGTCTGCGGCAAATTTAAAAGATACCATCCTGCATGAAAGCAGATTTGGCGGAGCTGACCTGGCTGACGCCGACCTGACAGGGGCTGATCTGCGAGGAGCAAGCCTTGAAACCGCCTACCTCGAAGGGGCCAAGATGTCCGGGAATATCGTGACAACACGACCCTTTACCGACCAAGGCCTTGAGGATGTCGAAAAAAAGGTCTATGTTGAAAATCAGGCCATCCCCAAAAAGGCCCATGAATATCCAAAAAAAGAACGCACCGGACAAACCGGTCAAGATCAGAAACAGACGCCAATAAAGGTCCTCCCGCAAACGCCTCCCCCCAAACGATCGGCGATTACCTCCAAAGCCCCTCAGCCATCCACCACAACACAGGCTGCCCAACCCTCCGCACCGCCGCCTAAAAAAGGCCATACAATCAACGAGGTTATTCTTCCCAAAAATCTCAAAACACAACAAGGGGCCACAGCGCTGAAACCAAAGCAAACCTCGGCCCCGGCGGCTGCAAAACTCCAGAGCGGAGATCAAAAGAAAACCATGCAAAAACCGGAGACGGCGGTGGATATCCGGGAAAAGAATAAACAAACACTTTTTGACACCGGAAGCTGCTATAACTGCGACCTGTCCGGTCTTGATCTGTCGGAGAGAAATCTGAAAGAAGCGGATCTGGAGAAGGCAAACCTGAGCAACTGCAACCTGCAAGGAACCAACCTGAAAGGAGCAAATCTGAAAGGCGCTGTTTTAACCGGTGCAAACCTGAAAGCCGCCAATCTCAAGAACACAGACCTCTATAAAGCAGACTTACGGCAGGTTGATCTGTCAGAAACCAACCTGACCGGCGCCTCGCTCGACAACAGCCTCACTCAAGGAGCGATCGGTCTGCCTTCGGGACCGTAGCCGAAAAAGACAGAAGCCTGAGACCGCCATTGATCTCCGTCAGGGTACAAACTAGAGAGACAGCTGGCCCAGCCCAGGGCTCGGTCAGCTCTGATTATTGCCTGAGAATATCAAGCAACTCGACCTCATAGTTCAGATTATGCCCGGCAAGGGGATGGTTATAATCCACAGTAATTTCCGTTCCCTTCACCTCCATTACGGTTGCTGGCACCTGCTGTGTGACACCTTCTTTTTCTACATTCAGGGAAAGCAACATCCCCGGTTTCGGCTGCAGTTTTTCAATCATCTGCGGGCTGTTGATCACCTGTAAAAGGTCCTTTTGCCGTTCCCCATAGCCTTCTTCCGGTGTGACTCGGATCTTTTTCACCTCGCCTACGTTCATCGTCATAATGCCACGTTCAACAGAGGGAGGCAGGTTACTTTTCCCAAGGGTGACCTTGAGCGGCTCATCCTTTTCGACAGTATAGAAGGTAGCGCCATTATCCAGAGTGCCGACAACCGCAATAACCACGGTATCATTTTCTTGTGGTGTACTCACAATACAGCTCCTTTAAAAGGTTTGGAGGGTAACGATGAGAGGATCGAAATTCACTATTTTTACAGATTTTTCAACCGCAACTGTTCTCGAACAGCGACAAGCTACCGTCACAGACCATCTGCCAGGGCAACGGACACATTACACGGGTTCTTTGCGAATTTCAGCGCCAAGTTGTGAGAGCTTCTCGACCAGGTTTTCATATCCCCTTTCTAAATGATAGACCCTTGATATTTCAGTCGTTCCTTGTGCTGATAGACCGGCGATAACAAGCGAAGAACTCGCCCTTAAATCTGTAGCCATCACCTGAGCACCTCTCAAACTCCCTCTTTTGACTCCGTCTATTCTTGCAGATGTACCATTGATATGGATGCAGGCACCCATGCGCCGCAGCTCGGGAACATGCATAAAACGATTCTCAAAGATAGTCTCCTTCACAAGGCTGCTTCCTGAGCATTGGCTCATAAAGGCCATAAACTGCGCCTGCAGATCAGTCGGATACCCGGGATAGGGCATCGTCTGAATATCGACACCATTGATTTGAATATGAGCAGGATCAGCCCAGGCCACAGAAATTGAATCGGCTGTCTCAGTAACCCTTACACCGGCTGCTCTGAGCTTTTCGAGCAGTGACGGCAAATGATCAGGCCGGCAATGGGTTACCGTTCCCTGCCCTCCCGTTGCAGCGATAGCGATAAGATACGTTCCAGCCTCGATTCTGTCAGGAATAACCGCGCATCTTGCCGGAGACAGCGGCCTGCCCCCGGTGATCACCAGCTTGTCGGTTCCACGCCCTTCAATTCTGGCCCCCATGGCACACAGCATATCCACGAGATTGCCAATCTCCGGTTCCTTGGCGACGTTTTTCAAGACGGTCGTGCCCTCGGCAAGAACTGCAGCCATAAGAAGATTTTCGGTTCCGGTGACCGAGGGAACATCAAAATAGACACTCTGTCCTGTCAAGCCAGATGCACAACTCCCCTTGACATAGCCATCCTCCAGTTCCCAGGCGACACCAAGCCGTTTCAGGCCTTCAATATGAAAATCTATGGGTCTGGCCCCAATGGCACAGCCCCCCGGCAACGAAACTCTGGCCCTGCCGAGACGGGCAAGCAAGGGGCCCAAGACCAGCACCGAAGCCCGCATGGTCTTGACCAGCTCGTATGGTGCTTCGGCACAGGTCAACTCTCGTGTATCCAAGGAGAGGATATCCCCTTCACGCCTGCTTTGTACCCCCAGATGCCCGAGCAGGCGGAGAAAGGTCCTGGTATCTCTTAAATCAGGGACATTGCTCAACTGGTGGATACCAGGAACCAAAAGAGAGGCGGCCATCAGTGGAAGCGCGGCATTTTTCGCCCCGCTTACCCGAACCTCACCACAGAGCGGCTTTCCTCCGACAATAACGAGCTTTTCCACAGCCAGCCTCCTTTTTTATGCCCCTGTAAGACTTTTCTGTTTCAATACAATATACATTAAACCAGGAAGATGTCCGACCGTTGCGCTGAGAGCTGATACATCCCAGGACCTACGCCTTGACGGCGTGTAAAACACGATCTCGACCGGCGTAATCCTTTATTACTTCAATCTCAGAAAAACCCTTCCCACTCTCGCCGGTTGAACGAAAGAGAGCAAGAACGGCCTCTTTTTGATCCGCGCCAATTTCCATAAACAACTCTCCCCCAGAACACAGCCTGGAATCGAGCTGCCCGCGAATCCTGGTCACCAGATCAAGCCCTTCTTCTCCACCGTCAAGGGCCAAATGCGGTTCATAGAGACGTACCTCATCGGGCAGATTATACAACACTTCCGCCCTGCTGACATAAGGGGGATTGGAGACCACCAAAGAGAGAGAATCCTCGGGCAAAGAGGCAAGCAGATCCCCCTGGAATAGAGAAATCTTGTCGTCGATACCCAGGCGGACAAAGTTGAATCTGGCTATCTCAAGGGCATCCTCTGCAATATCTGCAGCCAGGATCTTACACCCCGTCTCAACGGCAAGGACCGCGGCAATCACCCCACTGCCGCAGCAAAGATCAATAATCTTCTCAGAAATAAAACAATCGGGATTGCAACGTGCGAGAACCTGCTCTATCATGAACTCCGTCTCCGGTCGAGGAATGAGCACGTCTGGAGTCACCTTAAAATCAAGCCCCCAAAACTCCCTCTGCCCGAGAATATAGGCAATTGGTTCTTTTCTGCGTCGACGGGCGATATGCTCCTGGTATCGGGAAACCTGTTCTCGATCAAGCAGGCTCTGAGCCGCGAGAAACAGCTCTGTTCGAGTCTTTTGCAACTGGTATTCAAGAAGCAACCGGGCATCAAGCTCGGGATCTTCAATGCCGGCTTGTTCTAACTGCAGGCCAGCCCATTGAAGAATTTCAGCCACACGCATAGCATCCAGACCTGCAAAGGAGATGAATCGATGTTTGGTCAGTTGAGGGCCTTGAGCTTTTCGGCCTGGTCATGACTGATCAGGGGGAATATAACCTCCTCAAGCTTGCCGGCCATAATAGCATCAAGCTTATACAGGGTAAGATTAATTCTATGGTCGGTCATCCGCCCCTGCGGGAAATTATAGGTTCTGATTCGTTCACTTCTGTCGCCGCTTCCCACCTGGCTTTTTCTATCCTGGCTTATCTTATCGTGGTTTTCCTGTTCAAGCTGATCCAAAAGCCTTGCCCGCAGCACGGTAAGGGCCTTTGCCTTGTTCTTATGCTGGGATTTCTCATCCTGACAGGTGACCACCAGACCCGTCGGCAAGTGGGTAACCCTTACCGCTGAATCGGTGGTGTTTACAGACTGGCCACCAGGCCCGGAAGAGCGATACACATCAAACTTCAACTCGTTCATATCGATGGTAACGTCAACCTCATCTGCTTCGGGCAGAATAGCTACGGTCACCGCAGAGGTGTGAATCCGTCCCTGGGTCTCCGTCTCCGGAACACGCTGTACCCGGTGGACCCCGCTCTCGTATTTCAGCTTGGAATAGACCTGCTCTCCGCTAATCAGGGCAACGATTTCCTTAAAACCGCCAATTCCCAAAGGGCTGGAACTGATAATCTCCACCTTCCAGCCTTGAGATTCGGCAAACCGGCTATACATACGAAAGAGATCACCGGCAAACAAAGAGGCCTCATCCCCACCTGTTCCGGCCCTGATTTCAAGAAAGGTATTCCTTTCATCATTGGGGTCCTTGGGCAGGAGGATGATCTTAATTTCCTCTTCAAGCGAAGCTTCCTGCTCAGCGAGCTCCTCAAGTTCTGCCTTCGCCAGCTCCTTCAGGTCAAGATCTTCTCCGTCATCCCGGAGGAGCTCTCTGTTTTCAGCGATCTCTGCCTGAACCTTGCGCAGATCCTCGAACTTGCCGTTCAATCGAGTGAGATGGGCATGCTCGCGAACAACCTTCTGATATTGCCTCTGATCGCCAATCAGCTCAGGATCAGAGAGCCTGCCCTCGAGATGAGAGATCTTGTCTTCGAGGTCAGCAAATCTATCAAACATGTTCAAGGCCCAAAAAGGTTACCGGCACGACCGGACATCTCATTTTTTTTGGGATTCTTTCTCGGCGTAGTGCTTCGCATAACGCTGCTTGAACTTCTCAATACGACCAGCGGTATCGATCAGTTTCTGTTTCCCTGTAAAAAAAGGATGGCAGGCCGAACATATCTCAACCTTCATCTCAGGGAGAACCGAACCAAGTTCAACCTCTGCGCCACAGGCACATTTTGCCTTAAACGTATGATATTCTGGATGTATTCCCTCTTTCATAATAACCCCATACTTCGATCGTAAATACGCTGTTATAAAAATTTCCCTCAACAAAGGGGCAAACCTGAGACCACGACCGGCAGCCAATCAAAAGCCACCAGTATTGGCTAAACGCCAGAACTCGCAACGGGTTCTCTCCGGCACAGGAGCCTTGCCCAACGAAATAGCAATCGTTTAGAATACCCCACAATTACTCTTTATCCAAGTAAAAAGAGTTTTCGTTGCCTCTTTTCTGTCAACCATTCATTGAATCAAGAAAACCTTCGTTATTCTTCTGCTGCTTCAGTTTATCAATAAGAAAATCCATACAGTCGGACGGATTCATCGAGCTGAGCAGCTTTCGGAGAATCCATATCCGGTTCAAGGCGTCTGCCTTAATAAGAAGGTCTTCTTTTCTGGTTCCGCTGCGTTTGAGGTCAATGGCCGGGAATATACGCTTTTCAGCCATCTTCCGATCAAGGACAAGCTCCATATTTCCGGTACCCTTAAACTCTTCAAAAATGACCTCATCCATACGACTCCCGGTTTCGATAAGAGCCGTCGCCAGAATTGTCAGGCTGCCCCCTTCTTCTATATTTCTGGCGGCTCCAAAAAACCGCTTCGGGCGATGCAGGGCGTTTGCTTCGACACCACCGGAGAGGATCTTGCCGCTTGCCGGCGTAACCGTATTATAGGCTCTCGCCAGCCGGGTTATACTGTCGAGCAGTATAACAACATCCTTTTTGTGTTCGACCAGCCTCTTGGCCTTTTCTATGACCATCTCTGCGACCTGAATATGGCGCTGCGGGGGTTCATCAAAGGTCGAACTGACAACCTCTGCCGTCCGAACCGTCCGGGCCATCTCCGTCACCTCTTCCGGACGCTCATCTATGAGAAGAACGATCAGGTAGACCTCTTTATGATTACGGACAATGGAGTTGGCAATTTTCTGCATGAGCACGGTCTTTCCGGTTCGAGGAGGTGCGACGATAAGCCCACGCTGTCCTTTGCCAATGGGTGCGAAAAGATCCATTATACGCATCGAAAAATTATCCGGCTGCCATTCGAGGCAGAGGGCCTCGTTGGGATGCAACGGCGTGAGATTGCCAAAGATTGTTTTTTGCTTTGCCGCCTCAGGTGGATCAAAATTGACACTGTCCACCTTGAGCAGGGCAAAATAACGCTCACCCTCCTTGGGGGCTCTCACCAGCCCCTCTACAGTATCCCCCGTTTTGAGATTAAGGCGCCGTATCTGGGAAGGAGAGACATAAATATCATCAGGACCCGGCAGATAGTTGTAATCAGGAGCCCTGAGAAAACCGAAGCCGTCGGGCAATATCTCCAGGACACCGCTGCCCCGCATCTTCCCGTCCTTTACCGACTCGGCCTTCAGTATCGCAAAAATAAGCTCCTGCTTACTGAGTGAGCTATACCCGTCAACCTTGAGTTTTTGGGCAAGCTCAACAAGCTCGCCAATTCGTTTGTTTTTCAGTTCCGCCAGATTCATTACAACTCTTCTCCTTTGCTCTTTCTTTTGGCAAGATTGGTGTGAACCGCTACATATACTACAGCAGTGTGTTAAGAACGTCTTAAATCATAGGTCGTTCGACGAAGATCAAATCTTTACTTTTCCTCAGAGGAAAATGCTGAAACCAAAAGGCCCCAGCCAATATTTTATTGAAGGAATATTTTGTGCATAACGCAAAATAGGAAGGGGAATGAACCGTTCAGGTTTTAATCAAAATACAAAATACGATGAAAGTTCTCTAATAAAAAACGAGGAAACGCCGTGACAGTAGAGCCTGAAACCACAGAAGGAAAGCATTGATCTCCCGATATACGACGTAAAAAAAGTGATTTTTTTCAGCGAAAAGAAAAACAGAAACGAAGCTAAAACCCTGAAAGTCAGAATCCAGCCCAACTTTTCTCCTGTTTATAAGGTCTCAAAAACCCTTTGTCAAGGAATTTAGGGCAAAGAACGGATTATTTTTTATTTGCCAGTTTGGCAAAGATCGACCCCGTACACCAGGCTAATTGCTGCATGGTGCTGACAAAGAGACCATTGTTGTCAACAATGAAATCCGCCAGCATTTCCTTGTCAGACAAAGGCATCTGCTGAGATATGATCTGCCTTGCCTCTGCGACCTCAACCCGATCACGCCGTGCCCCGCGTTTTGCAGAGAGCTCTGGATCTGTGCGCACGAGCAGGGTGATTTGAAAATCGTTTTGCCAACCCGTTTCAAAGAGCAGAGGAACCTCTGCGACCAGAAACCGCCCCTTCTTCAGACAGGTTCTTGCAACAAGCAGTATGCTCTCTCTTACTAAAGGGTGCAGGATTGATTCAAGACCGTCTTTTACCGCAGAATCGGTAAACACAGCCCTGCGCAGCTTCGCCCTGTCAAGCAGCCCATCGCCATCCAGAAAACGCTCTCCAAACATCGCCACAAGACCTTGGTATCCTTGTTGTTCCGGAAGAAGAAACTCCCGGCAGAGACGATCGGAATCGACAAGCTCTGCGTCAAGACAGCAAGCCAGAGCCCTGCCTACACTGCTTTTGCCGGAACCATACCCACCAGTGACACCGATAACTGTCATAAGCCCCAACCCTGTCGTTTTTTACAACCACCCAAAAACCGTACGTCCTCAAACCATTTCTGCAAAGCCCAGGCAACCTCGTCGGCAAAGGTGCCAGACTCTCGCTCACAAGCCTTTATCAGGCGCAGAAGAGAACGGATCAGCCATCATCCGCCCTCTTTAATCGATCCAGCACCTGTTGCATATCCGGCCATACCGGGGCCCCTACATCAAGACTCTCACCGGTTATCGGGTGTTCGAAGGCCAGGCGGGAGGCATGCAGCATTTGTCGGGGAAAGATTGAGTTGTCCTTACTCCCCCCGTAGAGATCATCACCGGCAACAGGAAAACCGATATGGGCGAGATGCACCCGAATTTGATGGGTTCTGCCGGTCTCAATAACGACACGCATGGTCGAAAAGGTATCGGCAAGGACGTTGAGCTGCTGCCAGTTGGTTACAGCATACTTGCCGCCGCTCGCTGTCACCGCCATCTTCTGGCGATGTACCGGATGCCGACCGATCGAACCGACCACCCGGCCCTGACGCTCTTGCGGGATACCATGAACAAGGGCCAGATACTCTTTATGGAGCCTATGATTCTTAAAAATCTCGACGAGATGGCGATGCACGGAGTTTGTCTTGGCGACAACCATCACCCCTGAGGTATCCTTGTCAAGCCTGTGTACAAGACCCGGGCGAATACTGTCACCAACCTCGGAGAGAGAGGCGCAATACCAGACCAGACCATTGACCAGGGTGCCCTTCGGGTTTCCAGGACCAGGATGTACAACAAGCCCGGGTGGCTTGCTGATAAAAAGCAGCCATTGATCCTCAAAAAGAATCGAAAAATCGATCTGCTCTGCGCAGACACTGAGGGGTTTTTCTTCTGCGACAAACCCGGAAACGGTCTCTCCGGCCTTGAGCCGATAGCTGTTCTTTTTGGGATGGCCGTCAACGGTCAGGGTCTTATTTTCTATGGCCAAACAGATCTGGCTTCTCGAAAGCGACGGCAACTGAAAGGCCACAAACTTATCAAAGCGCAGCCCGGCGTGCCTTCGTTCAACGAGGAAACAAAAGGGCTGATGGTCCATATGCTGGTATTAACAAGACGAAAAAGAGATACGAGATCAAAAGAAGATCGAATCAATGGTTTTACAGACATCGTCTTCACTATTATTCTGTGCAAGCGATATCTCTTTGACAAGAAGACTCTTTGCTGTATCCATCATCTTCCGTTCACCATAGCTGAGATCCTTGTCGGCGCTCAGCAAAAAAAGATCCCTTAACACCTCTGCCACTTCATGGACAGAACCGGTCTTGATCTTTTCCATATAATCGCGATAACGACGATTCCAGGTCTGGGTACCCAGCTCAACAGAACGATCTGAAAGAATGTCCAGAATAGTATCAACCTCATCCTCTTTGACAATCGCACGCAGTCCAACATTGTTACTACCATCCGTCGGGATCATAATACGCATACTGGTATCGAGAATCTCCAAAACATAGAAGGACTGATCCACACCTCCCACAGTCTTTGTTTCAACCGCTTTGATCACACCAACACCATGGGCTGGATACACAGCCATATCACCTTCAGAAAACACAGATACCTCCTTTACCCGACCAAGTAACAACAAACAGGCACAAAGGCCATAAAAACAGTTGGACCAACGACAGGACCAGCGACTGCAGCTATCAGAAAAAGCCAAAAGAAATAACAGTATAGACGACTACCCCAAACCGCGGATTGTATACATTACCATATTTTTAATTGAATTGCCGTACTTTTTTGCACATAAAAAAGCTCATGGGAAGAAACGGAATGCAGATCGAAAAAAGCAGGGGCATGTTTTGTCTCTCACTTCTCTTGATGGCTCGAATGCGGATTTTTCATGGGCAACGTTGTTCGGGGGGCAAGAGGCGAGGCGAACCGTTGCAGAGGACGACATGGAGTGCCTTGTAAAGAGGGCTTGCAAAATTAACGCAGGCTGTTCAAGAGCGTCTGGGCTCTTGAAACATCACCGTCAAAGAACAACTCCAGACCATCCAGAACAGGATCAAGCCGGGAGGAGAGCTGGGCGACATCTTCTGCTGTAAAATGGCTCAGCACATATTTATCGACCGGAAAGTCCTTATGAACATCCGCCATCCCAGGTCTGCCAATGCCCACCTTGAGCCGAAAAAAATCCTTTGTTCCCAGCGAAGAGACTATCGACCGAATGCCATTATGTCCACCGGCCCCTCCACCTTTGACCAGTTTTATCCTGGCACAGGGCATATCAAGATCATCGTGGATGACCAGAAGATGAGAGGGAGCGATCTTGTAGTACGACATAAAACGCAAAACAGCGGTCCCACTTCTGTTCATAAAGGTGAGAGGTTTTACAAGATGTACCCTGGCGCCGGAGATACCGGTCATAAGAGATGCGGCCTGCCATTTCTCTTTAAAAGAGAGCCCGGCTGCATAGCGGTCGGCAATTTCTTCGGCGAGCATGAAGCCTATATTATGCCGCGTTCTGCTATATTGCTCACCCGGATTTCCAAGGCCAACAACCAGCATTTCCCGATTCTCCATAACGTTTTCTCCAGGACCTAAAAAAAAGGTCCGGAAAAAGATCTCCGGACCCTTGCAAAACGAACAGATAAAAAAGCCTTCTGTATCTTCAGAAAAAACTACTCCTCAGCAGGAGCCTCTTCGGTTTCTGCTGTTTCTGTGGTTTCTTCTGTTTCTTCATCCTCTTCAAACGTCTTCTCACCAGGCTTTACAACCGAAACAGCAACGGTCTTTGCCGGAGTGAGCATCTGCAGGTTTTCAGGAATCTGCAAGGCCTTGCAGGTCAAACTTTTTCCGATAACCAGAGCGCGAATGTCGACCTTTATTTCATCTGGGATATCAAGGGGTTTTCCAAGGACCTCGACATCGTCACAGATGATAGACAAGACACCACCCAACTCAACACCCTTCGGCGTTCCTTCATAGGCAATCGGAACCCGAAAGGCACGTTCTTTCTCGAGATCAATCTCACAGAAATCGACATGAACCAGGGTATCGGAGACGGGATTGGTCTGTACCTCACCAATCATACAGGTCTTTACCCCACCTCCCTCAAGCTTCAAGGTTACAACGGCATTACGATGATGATATTTCAGCAGATCTGTCATCAGCGTCTTGGTGTCCATTTGCAGTTTGACCGCTTCGGAACCCGCGCCATAGACCACGGCGGGGGTCATTCCCTGCATACGCAAACGACGCATTGGGCCCTTCCCTGAGCTGTCTCGTAAAGAAGCAGACATTTCGACTTGAAGCATAATTCCTCCTTCGTGTGCTCGGCTAGAAATCGGAAACCGAGACGACAAAACATATACGTATTCTTTTCAAGAGTGAGAGCAAAAGCCCCTTATATCAAATGAACAGGGAACTGACAGAATCTTCATTGTGGATTCTATAAATCGCATCACCCAACAAACTCGACACAGACAACACCTTAATTTTATCACAACTCTTTGCCGCCTCACTGAGCGGGATTGAATTGGTGACCACCAGCGACTTGATATGAGAATGATTCAACCTGTCTATCGCCGGCCCGGAAAGCACCGGATGGGAACAGCAGGCATGCACCTCCCTGGCGCCGTTGGCCAGCAGGGTCTCTGCCCCGGCACACAGTGTGCCGGCTGTATCAACCATATCATCCATCAGGATAGCATTTTTTCCCTTAACATCACCAATGACATGCATAGCCTGACATTCATTGGGACGATCCCGGCGTTTATCGATAATGGCAAGACCACAATTCAATCTCTTGGCAAAGGCCCTTGTCCGCTCAACACCACCGGCATCCGGCGACACCATGATAACATCGTTGGTAAAGGCTGATCGAATATATTCAACGAGCACCGGCGCCGCATACAGATGGTCAACAGGGATATTAAAAAACCCCTGTATCTGACCGGCATGCAGATCCATACAGAGTACCCTGCGAACACCGACAGCTGTAAGCATCTCGGCAACCACCTTTGCCGAAATAGGTACACGTGGGGCATTTTTCCTGTCCTGACGGGCATATCCGTAGTATGGAATGACCGCGGTAATACGCCTTGCCGAGGCCCTTCGCAGGGCATCGACCATGATGATGAGTTCCATCAAATGGTCATTCACAGGCGTCGACGTCGGCTGAACGACGAAAACGTCAGCACCGCGAACGTTTTCCTTGACCTCGACAAAGATCTCACCATCACTAAATTTGCGGACTTCTGCTTTCGTCAAGGAGATGTTGAGATGGGCAGCGATCTCTTGTGCCATCTCCCGATGCGCGTTGCCGGAAATAACCTTTAAATCTCGCATGGTTTTATCGTTGGTTGTCGCCAAGTATGAACAAGGGTTACTCTCGTCTTCTCCCTCATCAGCAGATGCTGCCGAGACGCCTCGATTCCTCTAAAAAAAATCAGGCCAAGCCTCTCCCTTGCTCTGCCTGACCTGAAAAATCAACAATCACCCCAAATCTACATAACCGGTTATCGAGATTCTTCTTGAGGAAGATGGCTGGGGCGGCAGGATTCGAACCTACGAATGCCGGGATCAAAACCCGGTGCCTTACCGCTTGGCGACGCCCCAGCACATGCTCTGACTACAAAAATTTTCTCTCCGTATTTTCTGCGAAAACTGTCGGCAAGCCTCTGGAGGGCATCCACATCCCATTTACTCCTGGGATAGATACCAAAAACAGTCGGGCCACTCCCTGACATCAAAGCAGCCGATGCACCCGAGGCAAGCAGATCCTTTTTGATCTCCCGGGCCTCAGGATGAACCTCCAGCGTCACTGACTCCAGATCGTTCAACAAATCGTCCTGAGTATAAGAGATTACACCGTCCTCTCGAAAGAGAGGCAGTGTAGGAATATTTTTTTTACTTGTCAACGATAAATTTTCAAAAACCCACTTTGTCGAAACAGAAAATCCGGGATTAACAAGCACAAAGATTTCATCCTGCAAAGAGGCAACCGGGCGCATCTCATCCCCCCTGCCTGAAGCGAGAACGGCCCCTGTATCAACGGCAAAAAAAGGCACATCAGCCCCCAGGGGGCGGGCCATATCGGCAAGCTGGCTTGCAGAGAACTCGCCGCCGGCGAGATGGTTCAAGCCGCGCAAGACAGCTCCGGCGTCACTGCTGCCACCACCAAGCCCCGCGGCTATCGGAATTTTTTTCTGCAGACGCAGAACAACCCCAGCCCCCTCAAGCACACGGCTCTGCGCGATAAATGCGGCAGCAGCCCGAAAGGCCAAATTATCCTCTGCGCAGCCAAGCTCTGCCCCGGTACAGTCGAGCTGAATCTTCCCGCCCTCAACCAGGGCAATATCAAGGGTATCGCAGAGATCAACCTTCTGCATCCAGGTCAACAGGTTGTGGTAGCCATCGGGTCTTCTGCCCTGTACGCGTAAAAACAGATTTATTTTGGCCGGAGCCAGAACCCGAAGCCTTTTCTCCCTGCCATTCATCTTGATCCCGCTACTTTTTTGCCACCTGCACAAACTTCATTTTTATTTCGTACAGGATATTTTTCAGCAGTTGCTCTTCATCGACAGCGAGATTTCCCTTGGTCTTTGCCTGCACCAGAGCCAGGGTATCAATGGCATGCCGGGCAAGGTCCAGATCAACGGTTCTCTTGCCTGTTGCCGGATCAGCAATCTCGCCCAGATGATAGAGGGCAGAGGTATTCAGAGACATGACAAAGGCAGAAAATGTTACCTCCGGCATAACGCACTGCCCATGCTTATTGGGGACCTTTCCCTCTTCACATCCACAAAAGTCCTCTTCCTGTTTTTTTTCTTGCATCAATCGACTCCCAAGCACAATTTTATTTTTGCAGCATGCTGCAGCCAGCTCCTGCCGTATCATTTTCATTCTGCATGAAAAGAATCAGAGTACCTTATGTCTTACACCGTTACAAGACCATTTCAACCGCTGCAGAGACAATATCAAACCGTATCCGTCACGAGACAGGCTCCTGCCAAGTTTTCCAAGAGCCTTGAACAATCATTTTGAAACGGATATATAGTTTTTACTCTACAACGTATGGTTTTACTTTCGATCTCTAGACAGGTCAAGTCCTTGAGGCTTCTCAGCATCAAGGGTTTGGGTTTTCACGATATGACAAGGAGTTTTTATGACTGAGGTACGTCTGCGTTTTCCGCCAAGCCCCACCGGTTACCTGCACATTGGAGGGGCCAGAACCGCCCTGTACAACTGGCTGTATGCCAAAAAGCATAAGGGCAAACTGATACTGAGGATAGAGGATACAGATGGGGAACGATCCACAGACGAATCAATACAGGGGATAGTTGAGGGCCTGGATTGGCTTGGCATCGACTACGACGAGGGGCCCTACTCTCAAAGTGATTTTGCCCAGGAGCACGTCCAGGCGGCGCAAAACCTTCTTGCCCAAGGCCTTGCCTATAAATGTTTTTGCACGAAAGAAGAACTTGAGGTCAAACGTGAGGCCGCGGTTGCCGCAAAAACACGCCTTGGCTACGACAGAACCTGCCGCCATCTCACCCCTGAAGAGGTCGCAGAAAAAGAAGCCTCTCTGCCCTATGTCATACGCTTCAAGATTCCAGACAGAGCCGGAACACTTGGCTACGACGACAAGATTCTCGGCAGGATTGAGTCAACATACGAGGAGATGGATGATTTCGTTATCGTACGTTCCAACGGCAAGCCTCTCTACCTTCTCTGTAACGTGGTTGACGATATTCGCGACAGGATCTCCCACGTTATTCGCGGTCAGGATCATATGACCAATACCCTCAAACAGATTCTACTGTACGAGGCCCTTGATGCGCCCTGCCCGATTTTTGCGCATATGCCGCTGACCCTTGATTCCCAAAAGGCTAAAATCAGCAAGAGGAGCCACGGCGAGGTTGTGGCTGTTCAATACTACCGAGACCATGGCTTTATCCCCTGGGCCTTCAATAATTTTTTGGTGCTCCTGGGCTGGTCCGCCGGCAACGATCAGGAGATATTTACAAAAGAGGAGCTTATCGAGCAGTTCTCGCTCGAGAGAATAAACCGCTCAAGTGCCGTATTCAATTACCACAAAAACGATCCGAAGTTCTTTACCGATCCCAAAGCCCTGCATATCAACGAGCACTACCTGCGCAATATGGAAATAGAATCCCTGGGCAGACTTGTGGAAAAAGAGTTGCGCGCCGAGGGTCTCTGGCGGGCCGAGTATGCCGGACAGCAAAAGCGGTGGTATCTGGATACACTTGCCCTGATCCGTGACCGTTTTCATACCCTCAAAGACTTTACCAGCGCAGGACGTGCCTATTTTGCCGACGACTACCAGGTTGAGGCAAAGCCTCTGAAAAAGAATATCCTCAAACACGAGGGGCTCAGGACCTGGCTCCCGTTGTTGGCTGACCGCTACGAAAAACTTGCCGACTTCTCGCTTGAAGAAACAGAGCGTGTTGTTCGTGAGCTGGCCGACGAGCTGGAGATCAAACCCGGCATTCTTATCAACGCCATGAGAACAGTGGTAACCGGACAACTGGCCGGCCCCTCGATGTTCGATATCCTCGTCGCCGTTGGCCGGAAGAGGGTTATTGCAAGGCTGCGCAGTATCGATCGCTTCTTTGCCGGCTGAAGAAGCCCCAAAAAGGCGCCCAGCCGCCACAAGAGTAAATGAAGGCTCAAAGATTGAGGCACCCCTCTCTTTGATTCGAAATCCTTCGGAACAGAGACAAGATAACACTTTTATGGAACAGACAGAAAAGACCACACGTCCTCTGGATTTTATTCGGCAGAAGATAACACAGGATCTGGCAGCAGGGGTCATCCAGCGCCCAAAGACCCGTTTTCCACCGGAGCCCAACGGCTTTCTGCATATCGGCCACGCCAAATCTATCTGCCTCAACTTTGGCATCGCCGAAGAGTTCAAGGGCAGCTGCAACCTGCGTTTTGACGATACCAACCCCAGCAAAGAGAGCACGGCCTACGTCAGATCCATAGAAGAAGACGTACGATGGCTTGGCGCAAACTGGGGAGAGAAGGCTCTGTTTGCTTCAGATTATTTTGACCAGCTCTATCTCTTTGCCGTTGAACTGATCAAGATGGGCAAGGCCTATGTCTGCGAACTCTCCGCTGAAGAGATCAGAGAATACAGGGGCACCCTCACAGAACCGGGCAAGGAGAGCCCATACCGCAAGCGCAGCATCGATGAGAACCTGCGTCTTTTCGAGGCGATGAAAAACGGGGAATTTGACGAGGGCAGCAAGGTGCTGCGGGCCAAAATAGATATGGCCTCCCCCAACCTCAACCTGAGAGACCCCGTTCTCTACCGTATTCTGAAAAGCAGCCACCATCGCACCGGAGATACCTGGGTCATCTATCCGATGTACGACTACACCCACTGTCTTTCCGATATGCTCGAGGGTATCACCCACTCACTCTGTACGCTCGAGTTTATGGACCACAGGCCGCTGTACAACTGGGTTCTGGAAACACTGCAAACGCCCTGTCATCCGCAGCAAATAGAGTTCGCCAGGCTGAATCTGACCTATACGGTTGTCAGCAAGCGAAAACTGTTGCAGCTCGTCGAGGGAGGCTATGTGGATGGCTGGGACGACCCCAGGATGCTGACCTTGTCCGGTCTCAGGCGCCGGGGCTATACCCCGGAATCGATAAAGAACTTCTGCAATCTTATCGGGATAAGCAAAAGCGACAGCCGTATTGACATAAGCGTTCTTGAAAACGAGATCCGCAACGACCTCAATACCAGGGCCGAACGCAGGATGTGTGTGCTTGATCCGATCAAGTTGATTATCGACAACTACCCCGAAGACCAGATTGAGGAGGTGCCGGGCAAAAACCATCCCCAGAACCAGGAAAAAGGTGATCGGCCGCTGCCCTTTTCCCGGGAAATCTATATCGAACGCGATGATTTCATGGAAGACCCGCCCCGTAAATACCACCGTCTTGGTCCGGGCCGTGAGGTGCGCCTGCGCTACGGCTACCTGGTCCAATACCTCTCACATGTCAAAGATGAGACGAGTGGCGAGATTGTCGAGATCCATTGTACCTACGACCCGGCAAGCAAAGGCGGAGCTGCTCCAGACGGAAGAAAGGTCAAGGGAACGATACACTGGGTGGCTGCAGCCAAGGCGGTTCCGGTACAGATCAACGCCTATGACCGGCTTTTTCGGGTCGAAGATCCTGAGGCCGACAAAGAGACAACCTTTCTTGAACAGCTGAACCCCGATTCACGAAAGGTCTTCGAATCGGCCGTCGCCGAACCTTCGATCCTCCAGCTTCAACCAGGTGAAGGCGTACAGTTTGAGCGTCTGGGCTACTTCTGTATCGACTCGGCAAACCCATGTATTAACGGCAAACCAGTATTCAACAGGACCGTAACCCTTCGTGATTCATGGGGAAAATAAGGAGATACAACAAACTGTAACCAATCATGGCCTTCAAAAAGAGGCCCCACAGAATTCTCTGTTTCCCACTTGTAACTGCTCTTGATGGCCCCAGGTTTGGACGAGCAGGTTTTTTTGGCTATAATAGCTCTATGCGACAAACAGTGCGTGTAGAAAGATGGCGTGAGGATTTTACACCCAAAAGAATACCATGGAGTTTTTTATGAACGAACAACAGCGTCCCATCGTTGTCCCAGGTTTTACGGCACAAAAATTTAATGAAGATATTCTGCTCCATAACAAAGAGAAAACGCAGGCCGTCTATCTTAACGAGATGGCCTATACCATCTGGCAGCTTTGCGACGGAAAGTTGAGCGTTGCGGAAATTATCACCCAACTGCAACAAAGCTACCCAAACAAATTCAGCGATATCAAGAAATACGTGATCAAAAACCTTGAGAGCCTCAAGGAGGATGGTGTCATCACCCTTCAAGAATAATGTTGGCAGGAAAAGAGACAAAACAGGCCACATAAGACGGTGGAATACCCTCTGCGTCTGAGGGGGAAACAACAACAAAACTCTGACAATCCAATCAAAAGCAAGTGGATCTTCTTTGGAGGTACAGAGCCGAATCCGACTCGCAAGCTTTCATCTGGCCTATCATAGCGTCATTCAATGACAATTGCGCCGATATCGTCATCTTCCCCCTCTGTGCTTAGCTCGTTTTCTTCCTCAATGTTATAATGCACAACCTCAAACTCCTGAGGAGGGGTGGCTTGCTGATTGGACTGGGACGGTTCTTGCGAGACAAAAGAGTGTTGACTCTCCTTTTCAGGGCGTTTTCGACCGGTGGAATCCTCTTTCTGTTTCTGGGACTGGAATGGTGCTGTATCGAGACCGATCGGCTGTTTAAAAACGGCAACAACACCATCCAGAGTCTCCAGTACCGAAACAAGTTCCCAGCCAGCTTTGCCGTATTCGTTCAAAGAAAATTCCATCTCTGACTCATCAAGGAAGGTGCTTCCCAAGAGACCTTCCTTTTTCAGTTCATAGAGAACCGTTTTATAACTCCAGCGCATCGTACACACTCCACAACAATGTAAAAAACCGTCTTTCTCCCTCCGGCAAGAAGAGACAAACCGGACATTCGGGGATATAGTTGCCACAATCAAATGTCCCGGATTATCTCAATTTTGCCCTCCCAGAAACTGATCATCACGAAAAACACCTTCAAAAACCTGGCCGTCTTGCCTCAACAGCCCCTTGCCATTGCGTTTACCGTAGGCAAACTCCCCCTGGTATTCCCCTCTTGAGGTTGTCAAGACCCCCGTTCCATGGGGCAGATCATCGCGGAATTCCCCCTGATAGGATGAACCATTGATGTATTGTATCCGACCTTTTCCATTAAAACTTCCGTTCTCAAAATCGCCCGTATAATGGCTACCGTCAGCAAAAAAGTATTCGCCCTTGCCATGGAAAAGATCGTTGAGGAAATCTCCGGTATAGCGCGTACCATCGGGATAGCGAAACTCACCCCGGCCCTCTTTTTTTCCTTGGAGAAAATCTCCCCGATAGGAGCGACCATCACGATAAACGAGCGTACCATAGCCTTCGATATAGCCATTTTTCATGGCCCCTGTATAGGAATCGCCATTTGGAAAATCCAGGGTTCCATGGCCTTCCATACGCCCCTCTTTGAGATGGCCTCGATAGACTCTGCCATCCGGATAAGAGACATCAGCTTTTCCGGTGTACGGCTCCCCTGTTGCACGCTCGTACACCAAACCCTCTCTCACAGAAAAGGGCATCTGATCGATATCCGCAGGCAAAGAGGGAGGTCCGTTCTCTTTGCCATTTCCAGACTCTCCGCTCCGAGACTTCACAGATCCGAATTCTTTTTGCTGCTCCTGTGGCTGCTGCGCCTGCCCATTGACAAACTCACCGGTAAAGCTTTCACCGTTACTGTAAACCATGGTGCCTTTGCCGGTTATTTCATCCGAACGAAAGGCTCCGCTATAGACGCGGCCATCGGCAAAACGCAAAGTGCCCTGACCATCTTTTTTCCCGGCCAGAAACTGGCCCTCATAGACAGAATGATCGGAACCTTTCAACACCCCCTTGCCGTCAACCAGTCCGTCAACAAATTCGCCGGAATACTCGCTCCCGTCGGGATACTTCAAGACCCCTTCGCCGGCCATAACACCATTTTCAAAATCTCCGCTATATTTACGTCCGTCCGCAAGGAGAAGTGTTCCCTTTCCATGGTAGAGATTCTTCTCAAACATCCCTTCGTAGTATTCCCCCTGGGCTGTTTTCAACTTACCGTAACCGTGGCGCTCCTCTCCTCGAAATTCTCCACTGTAAAAACTCCCGTCACTATACTGACGTTTGCCCATTCCGGCTGGCTTGCCGTTATGGAACATACCCTCGTACCAGCTGCCATCGGCAAACAAAAGCCTGCCCTGACCATCGATGATATTGTTACGGAAATCACCGCGAAATTCACGACCATCCCCGTAGATAAGAAAGCCCTCGCCATGAAATCGACCGAGACTGAACTCTCCGATGTAATGTGAACCATCGCCACGGACCATCGCCCCCTGTCCGTGGATCACACCTCGCAGGAACGTACCTTCATATCTCCGGCCATCGGGATGCACCAGACTGCCTTTTCCGTGAAATTTTCCATCCTGAAACTGCCCTTCATAACGGACACCATCGGTAAACACCAGCACGCCTTCACCGTCCAGCATACCCTCCTTGAAGGTGCCGGTATACTCTCTGCCATCGCCGGCACGATAGCGGCCCTTTCCGGTAAAACAGTCACCATCAAGGCATTGGCAACTTGCGTTTTCCATCAAAAAGCATAAAAAAAAGATACAACTGGCGCATATCAATTGAGCTGTTCGCATTCCTTGTTTACCCGTTCAAGAAAAAAATTTTTCTCGCCACCCAATACGACAGGTTGGCAGACATAAAAGCAGATACTTACGAGCGATAATCAGCATTTATTTTCACATAATCAAGAGAGAGATCGCAGGTATGGACTTTGCCTGAGCCCTTTCCAAGACCAAGATTGACGGTAATGGTAAAGGCCTTCTGTTTCAGGACTTCGCTGGCCTTTTGCTCCGCCTCCTCCCCCAGACCAAGCCCATCTCTGACCAGACAGACCGCATCAAAAAACAGCGCGACCTGATTGGGTTCGAAGACAACACCAGAACGTCCCATCGCGGCAAGGATACGTCCCCAGTTTGCATCTTCGCCAAAAAATGCGGTTTTCACAAGACTGGAATTGGCAATGGTTCTTGCCATTATTGCCGCATCGGCATCCGTTGCCGCCTGTTCGACACAGATGGTCACCGTTTTGGTCGCACCCTCTCCGTCTGCAACAATCTGCAGGGCCAGATCAGCCAAGACCTTTTCCAGACCACCTTTAAAGGCTTGAATCCCCTCTGCATAATCCGAGGAGATGGCCCTGTTACCCGCCTTACCGTTGGCAAGGAGTAATACCATATCATTGGTGCTGGTATCGCCATCAACTGTGATTCTGTTAAAGCTGGTATCGGTTGTTTCTGTGAGTATCTGCTGCAGATCGGAACGCTCTATCAACGCATCTGTGACGACAAAGGCCAGCATGGTTGCCATATTGGGCATAATCATCCCGGCCCCCTTGGCCATTCCCATAATTTTGACGACCCTATCACCAACAGCGACCTCTGCAAAGGCGGTTTTCTTCACCGTATCTGTCGTCATAATCGCCTCGGCAACACGCTCAAAACCAGAGGCAGAAAGGCCGTCGACAAGGGCTTCCATACTCTGGGAAAAACATCTTCTCTGCAGTCGCTCACCGATGACGCCTGTCGATGCCAGTTGTATTAAATTCTCATCAATACCGAGCCGCTCAGCTGCCAGCTTGCCGGTGAACAGGGCGTCTTCTTCTCCGTCTGGCCCTGTACAGGCATTGGCGCAGCCGGAATTGACAAGAACAGCCTGTGCCTGGCCCAGCTCCTGAAGCCTCTGTATATCGATGACAACCGGTGCGGCCTTGACGATGTTCTGGGTAAACACCCCGGCTGCGACACATGGGCTATCACTGTAAATGAGCCCCAGATCAAGTCTATTCGGATAACGAACTCCCGCCTCCACGGCAGAGAAGAGAAAGCCATTCACTCTCATATACACCCTCTCAAAAAGCAGAAAAACCGGCAAAGAACAGCCTGCCCCAAAATTCAGCCACTGGATACAAACCTTGCACAAACAGAATAAATATCGTTTACTCTGCAACACACCAGTGTCTTTCCACAAGCAGGGGACAAGCAGGCAACGAACAGATTGCAGGGAAAAGGCCTGCAGTATTTCTTCTTTGTGGTCAACGCAACAACAAGGATATTCTTGAATTATTCGATTTTTCAGTCGAGATCAAGGTTTTTGGCAAATTATATCGTAAACAGAGATCTGTATCCCAAAAGGCAATACACATTCAAGATCCCCCGAGGGAGGAGTTTTTGCTGGATTGTTTACGATTTGCACCTTTTCTCCTCTAAAAAATGGCGAATGCCAATAAAAAAGCTTATTTCCCAGTCAACGGAGCCTTCGCCTGAGGCGGTACACGAGATATGGAACAGAACATCCACTGGAGCTACAGTATCTTTTCCTCGACCATCCTTCTCGCCGATCTGATTATCAGAATTGGTCTGTCCCTAAGGGTTGTCATGCGAAAACGACCGACCGGCGTGTCCATAGCCTGGCTCATCGTCATCTTGGTTCTCCCCTTTGTCGGAAGCTTTTTCTACCTCCTCTTTGGCGAAAACCGTCTTCCGGAGCGTCGTATCGCCAGAGCACAGTCCTCGTTCAAGATCTATATGGCCTGGCTGCAGACCCTCAGAGAACGCCTGCCAACATTCTGGGAAGAAAACAATCCCGAATATGCGCCCCTGCACCGACAGGCAATCACGTTGGTAGGGCTTCCGGCCACCATTGGTAACTCGTTACAGCTTATATCCACACCTGATGCGATACTCGAGTCACTGCTGACAGCAATAGACACGGCAAAACAGACCTGCCATCTGCAGTTTTACATATGGCAGGAAGGAGGCCGGGTCGATACCATCGTCGAGGCCCTGTACAGGGCAAGAAAAAGAGGGGTTATCTGCAGGATTCTCGTCGACTCCATTGGCAGCAGAATTTTTTTAAAAAGTCCGATAGCAGAGCAGATGAAAAAAGCGGGAATCAGTATTCAGGAATCCTTGCCGGCCGGGCTTTTTAGTGTTTTTTCCTCGCGTCTTGATATAAGAAACCACAGAAAAATTGTCATAATAGACGGAAAAATTGCCTACACGGGCAGCCAAAACATGGTCGACCCCAGTTTTTTTAAAAAGGAGGCCGGGGTGGGTGAATGGATCGATACCATGGTCAGGGTCGAAGGCCCTCTCGTTGAGACCCTTGAGGGCACATTTCTCAGCGACTGGTATCTTGAGACCAGAGAAGAGTTTTCCACTCCCGACACATTGGGAAGAGAAATACGTATGGCCCACCAGCGGGATGAAATCCAGCAAAATCCATCCGCCGGCAGCTCTGCTGTGCAACTGGTTCCTTCCGGTCCGGGGGGAGAGACGGATGCCATCCATAGCCTTCTGCTCACCACCATTTACACGGCCCGCAAAGAGCTCGTTATGACAACACCGTATTTTATTCCGGACGAGGCACTGCTTACCGCACTCAAAGCAGCGGCACAGCGTGGGGTAGATGTCAAGATTATCGTTCCCTCAAAAAACGATTCCCTTCTTGTTGAATACGCAAGCCGGGCCCGATTTGAGGAACTTGCCCAATCCGGGGTGAATATATACTTCTTTACCGACGGCCTCCTGCACTCAAAAACAATAACGGTTGACGGGCAGCTTGCACTCTTTGGCTCGGTAAATCTTGATATGCGCAGCTTCTGGCTTAATTTCGAGGCCACGCTCATCGTATACTGTAGACAGTTCACAGAAAAACTCTACCTGCTGCAAAAAGAGTACCTCAAGAACTCAAACCAGCTTGATATCTGCACCTTCACAAAGAGAAAGAGAATCGACAAGTTCAAGGAAAACGTTGCCCTCCTGGTCGCGCCAATACTCTAGCATCGAGGAAAAACGGACTCTCTTTCTGAAAAATAGTTCCTCATAGAACCTGTTGATAGAACACGCTTCTCACCTGTAATCTGTAACCGCTCAAATCGATGCCCCAGATTTGGACAAGCAGGATTTTCCCGATAGGCCCTATGCGGGAAATCGTAATCATACAAAGAGAGGAGACGTTCAGGAGTTACAAAAAAAAAAGGCAGAGGCAGGAACGAATCCCACCTCTGCCTTTTTTGTCCAAATCTCCGCAGAGAGATATTGGCCACAACAGGCTATTTGGCAACCTTGATGTTTTGAGGCTTTAACATCTTGACACCATTTTCATCAGTTACAACACCTGTAGCAACCACTTTTTTGCCGATCAGGGCTTCATCAAACTGAACATCCAGCAGATAGCTCTCACTATCCGTTTGCAGCATCAATTTATCCTTATCCTTGTTGACCACTCCCATAACAGTTACGACCTTCATTTGCTCGGCACTGGCAACCGTCTTCTCAGCAGACATCACATCCTGAGCTGTGATCACCAACGGAAACAACGCAAGGGCCAGTAACGCAACCAATGTCTTCATCCGCAAATTTAAAATCCTCATTTCAAACTCTCCTTTTACTGTTGGTTGAATTCTCTTGAAAACGCCCCCCTCTGGAGCATCGTTACCGCCATTGTAGCAATCTTTATGCCAAGATAAAAAACGATATAATATCAAAATGATACAGCTTATTTCCTTAGATAAAAGACAGCACATGTACGAATATTGCGCAGTGTAAACAAAATTTTGCGCAGCTCGCAACAAGACTGAAAAAGAGACCTTCCGGCAGGAACGATTTTGGAATTTTCCATTTCTCAGATTTATCCGTCTCGAGTATTCTCGCTTATTGTCTGATATGTTAAAATATGACTGATATCTCTCACGATGAAAAAGGGGGGAACAAGATTTAGGTATGAATCTGAAAAAGGGCATAACCACGAAATTTCTCATCTGGTTTCTCAGTTTTTTCCTGATCTACTTTGGGACAGTTCTGGTCTTGTATTTCAATGTTCACCAGATGATGAGTATTTCAGAGACCATCACCGGGAGATATGATAAGATTTCCCAGATTGCCCGACAGATGTTTGAAAATCTGCTGGCGATGGAGGAAAACGAGAAAAAATATCTATTGCTTAAAAACGACCAGTACCGCAGCCAATTCATCCAGGCCTTCGATCAGCTGCAACAAGGACTTGCTGAAGTCATGGCTCTCCAATCGCCAAACGTTACAGTATCTTCCCGCTGGCAAGAACTGGCTGAACGGTACCAGAGATTAGAAATATCGATTGAGTCCTCTGCAGACATTGCCAATGGCTTGTGGATACCTGAAGAGGAGCTAGATACCTGGCGTAATTATGTTGCACAGGCCAGAACCGAAAACGAAAAAGCTATCGAACTGGCCAACCGGGATCTTAACCGCAGAGGTGTTCTGACCGTACGCGCCAGTATGGTCGGCCTGGGCCTTTCTGTGCTGGTGGGCTTGGCGGGAATCTTTTTTGTGGCCTACTCGATGATCCGACCTTTAGGCAAGCTTATCCAGGGAATTCGCAGCATTTCCCACGAGAGACCGGGAAAGCCCATTGCCGTCAATTCCCAGGATGAATTTGGGCAACTGGCCGTAGCCTACAATGCAATGTCCTTTCGCTTGCGGGAAGAGCAGGCGATGCGTACCGATTTTATCTCTATGCTCAGTCATGAAATTCGTACCCCCTTGACTTCCATCCGCGAATCGGTCAGCCTTATAGGAGAAGGGATTATGGGGGATGTCAACCCGATGCAGAAAAAATTTCTCCACATTGCTGATGCCGAGATTGGCCGGGTATGTACCCTCCTCAACCGTATGATGCAGGTCTCCTATCTGGAATCTGTGGTGCTTGATCTGCACAAACAACCGCTGGCAATCACCCCCTTTATGACAGGGATTTTTGATTCTTTCCATCCGATGGCACGGGAGAAAAACATTCGCCTCGACATCCACATACCTGAAAAGATCCCTGATATATATGCTGATGAAAAATATTTGCGGCAGGTTGTGTTCAATCTCGTCGAAAATGCGATTAAATTCTCCCCAAAAGATTCCACCGTACAGTGTAAGATCAGACGGGATCCCGAAGAAGATACCTTCATCTGCGAGATCCTGGACACAGGACCGGGGATACTGATAGAAGAAAAATCGCTTATATTTAATCGTTACTATCGGGGAAAAAATATCCGGGAACAGACAGACGGGACAGGGTTGGGACTGAGTATTGCCAAGTATATTGTCGAAGCCCATGGAGGGACAATAGAGGTATCCAACCTGCAACAAGGCGGTGCCTGTTTTTCTTTTTTCATTCCATTTGCAAGATGAACATGCAGGAGAGACAAAAATGGAAAGACCAGCGGTGAAATACTCCTATCTACTGTTGTTTATACTGTTCAGCTGCTGGGGCTGCACTCATATCGGAGGCTCAATGCCGCCAGAGGAGATGGAGACCGCCGAAGAGCTCTTTTTGTATAAAAATTACAGAGAGGCTGCAGAGGCCTTTTCCCGGATTCAACGCCAGACAGAAAAAGAGTCTTTACGACAAAAGGCTTTTCTCGGGCAGATCTGCAGCCAGATGCTTCTGGCTGACAATGAAAACCGGTCACTGGACACGCTGCAACTATGGCAGACCTGGTGCGGACGACAGGCAGACACTTCCCCTTCAAAAGATCTCTGTACCTTCTTTACACCGGTGGTAAAACAGTGGACGGAGGCGACAAAAAAGGCGCCTGTGGAAACCAGCCAGAAGGAAAAATTTCTCGGCCAAGGCCTCAATTCTCGAGAAGGATCAGATCCTGCCAGGCTACTTGCCGACCAGGAGCAGAAGTTGCAGAGACTGCGCTCTCAGATCAAAAAGAAAAACCAGGATATAGAGGAGTTAAATACGAAGTTGAAGGCACTGGAAGCTATTCACCAGGAGATTGACCAGAAAAAGAAAGGGATGGATTTTCAATGAAAACAAAAAATTCCTCTCAACTGCAAAAGAGCTCTCAAACCATCCTGGTCGTCGATGACGATCTCCATATCCTGGAGGTACTCGAAGCACGCCTCTCCTCTGCGGGCTACAAGGTAATCAAGACAGGAAGTGCTCAGACAGCCCTGCATCTGTTACAAAAACAGTCGATAGATATGATTGTTTCAGATATTAAAATGCCGGAGATGAACGGCTTCCATCTCCTCTCCCAGGCACGGGCCCTGCGCCCCGGCCTGCCGATAATCCTGCTCACGGCCTATGGCAGCATCCCTGACGCTGTAAGAGCGGTAAAGTCTGGAGCTGTCGAGTATCTGACCAAACCCTTTCAGGGGAAAGAGCTGATAGAAAAAGTTGATGCCATCCTCTCTTCTACGCAAAGAGCAGACACGTCTCCGGGAAAAATCGACCTGTACCGGGGAAAGAACCCGGCGATGAAAGCCCTGTATGAGATGGTACAGAAGGTGGCAGAAAGCGATGTGACTGCCCTTATCCTCGGTGAAAGCGGGGTCGGGAAAGGGGTACTGGCTCAACAAATCCACGAGTTAAGCCGTCGGAAAGAAAACCCCTTTATTGTCGTGGATTGCGGCTCAACCCCAGACAGCCTGCTGGAAAGTGAGCTGTTTGGACACGCCAAAGGTGCTTTCACCGATGCAGTCAAGGAGAAAAAAGGGCTTACAGAGGCCGCGGATAAAGGAACCCTTTTTCTCGATGAGATCGGCAATATCTCCGCTGAGATGCAGATGCGGATGCTGCGCTTTCTCGAAGAGCGGACCATCCGCCGGGTCGGAGAGGTCAGAGAGATCCCCGTGGACTGCCGGGTAATCGCCGCCACCAACGCCAATATTACCGAAGAGATTCGTGCCGGCAGGTTCCGCGAAGATCTGTATTA
This sequence comes from Deltaproteobacteria bacterium, assembly GCA_002747825.1. Lineage (GTDB taxonomy): Bacteria > Desulfobacterota > Desulfobulbia > Desulfobulbales > Desulfocapsaceae > Desulforhopalus_A. The sequence continues at coordinate 71,986 of PDQQ01000012.1, read as the reverse complement.
CCGCCTGAGAGTGGTGATCCTGCATATTCCACCCCTGCGTGAGCGCAGGGAGGATATTCCCGATCTGGTTCGACTCTGTATAAAACAGCTTCTGCACAACTCTCCAGACACCATTGAAATTCCGGAAGAAACGATGGACTGGCTCTGCCGTTATCCCTGGCCGGGTAATATCCGGGAACTGAAAAACGCGCTCGAAGGCAGCCTGGTACTATGCAGATCAGGGGTGTTACTGCCCGAGGACTTCCACCTCACCGATATCTCTTCCCAGAGCCCAGCTGCCCAGACAGAATCGGCCGCCATGTCCCTTGAAGAGAATGAGAAAAAAACCATTATCAAGGCACTGCAGCAAAGCGGTGGGGTTCGCACCCATGCCGCAGACCTGCTGGGGATCAGCCGCCGGGCCATCCATTACAAGATCAAAAAATATAAGATCGTGCCGGAAGAGTTATAGCCGAAGAAGGGTTCACACCTCAGGGAACCGTGATCGTCCAAAGATGGGGTGCCTATGAGGAGTTACCATAAAAAAAACTCATCAGAGATCCGGGCTAGACCTGCCGCCCACAGCAGCGCTTATATTTCTTGCCTGAGCCGCAGGGACAGGCAGCGTTACGGCCTATTTTTTCTCCATCGCGTTTGACAGTTGTTACCGCCACCTCTTCTGTGCGTATCTGATTCATCCGCGAGCGTTCCATCTCCTGCCTTCTGCGGCGTTCTTCCTCCAGTTGCTCGACCTCCTCGGAACTCATAACACGCACACGCATAAGGTTGGAGATTGTCTGCTCCTTGACCGTTTCAATCATACGCCCAAAGAGTTCGTACCCCTCACGTTTATATTCGTTGAGCGGGTTTTTCTGGCCATAGCCCCGAAGACCGATACCCTCTTTCAGATGGTCCATCGATAACAGGTGGTCTTTCCAGTGGCTGTCAACCATCTGCAATAAAATAAGTTTCTCCAGATGACGCTGCGTCTCCTCTCCATTAACCGCATCCTGCAGCTTGTATTTCTCCTTGACAAAAGAGAGCGTCTTTTCCCTGAAATCATCGCGGCTGAGATCCTTTTTCTCTTCTTCAGACCAGGCGACGGGATGGTGAAATCTCTCCTCCATCCGGGTAGAAAAGCCCTGCCAGTCCCACTCATCGGATTCGGCGCGATCCTGATAAAATTCATCGACAATATCATCAACAAGGTCCTCGATCATATCCTCAATAACCTCGGAGACGCTGTCGTTTTCGAGGACCTCGGAACGCTGCTGATAGATAATCTCCCGTTGTTTATTCATCACATCGTCATACTCGAGGAGATGTTTACGGATATCGAAGTTATGGCCTTCAACCTTACGCTGGGCGTTCTCTATGGCCCGTGAGATCATAGAGTGTTCAATGGGCTCGTCCTCTTCCATTCCCAGCTTATCCATAATACCGGTGATCCTTCCACCGCCAAAGATACGCAGCAGGTCGTCTTCGAGAGAGAGAAAAAAACGAGAAGAACCAGGGTCTCCCTGACGTCCCGAACGCCCCCGCAGCTGGTTGTCTATCCTTCTCGATTCATGGCGAGAGGTCCCCAGGATATGCAGACCACCGACTTCCACGACCCCTTCTCCCAGCTTAATATCGGTTCCCCGTCCAGCCATATTGGTGGCGATGGTAACCTTGCCCAGCTGGCCGGCAGAGGCGATTATTTCCGCCTCCCGCTTATGGTGCTTGGCGTTGAGAACCTCGTGCTCGATTTTCAGTTTTTTCAACATCTGGGAGATCTTCTCAGAGACATCAATAGAGATGGTCCCGACAAGAACCGGACGGCCTTTTTTATGCAGGTCGATGATCTCCTTGACCACAGCCCGATATTTTGCAGCTTCATTTTTGTAGATAACATCGGCATAGTCGTCACGGATCATCGGTTGATTGGTGGGCATTACCACCACACTCAGATTATAGATATTGCTGAACTCAACCGCCTCGGTATCGGCGGTACCGGTCATACCGGCCAATTTATCATACATACGGAAGTAGTTCTGGAAGGTGATTGAGGCAAGGGTCTGATTCTCCTGCTCAATCTTAACCTTCTCCTTTGCTTCCAGCGCCTGATGCAAACCATCACTAAAACGGCGGCCCTCCATGGTTCTCCCGGTGAACTCATCGACGATGACCACCTGATTGTTGGTGACGATATAGTCCACATCCTTTTTGAAAACGATATGGGCCTTCAACCCCTGGTTGAGATGATGCAGCTGCTCTATATTTACCGGATCATACAGATTATCGACCCCGAGCAACTCTTCCCCCAGGGCAATACCCTGCTCAGTCAGAGAGACCTGGCGCGACTTTTCATCCAGATTGTAGTGCACATCCTTTTCAAACCTTGGAATGATGCGATCGACGTTGTTGTAGAGATCGGTCGGGATATCTGCGGGGCCCGAGATAATAAGCGGTGTTCTTGCCTCATCGATAAGGATTGAGTCGACCTCATCGACAATGGCATAGTGAAAGCCACGCTGGCAGAAATCTGCCTTGTCAAACTTCATATTGTCGCGAAGATAGTCAAAACCAAACTCGTTGTTGGTTCCGTAGGTTATATCGGCGGCATACGACTCTCTTCGCTCTGCATCCGAGAGTTCATGGACAATCTTGCCGCAGCTCATCCCCAAAAAGCTGTATATCTGGCCCATCCATTCACTGTCACGGGCGGCAAGATAGTCATTTACCGTAACCACATGTACACCCTTGCCGGTAAGGGCGTTCAAGTACACAGGCAGGGTTGAGGTGAGTGTTTTCCCCTCACCGGTCTTCATTTCCGCAATCTGCCCCCGGTGCAGAATAATGCCGCCGACAAGCTGAACGTCATAATGCCGCTCTCCAAGAACCCTGCGTCCGGCTTCCCGAACCACGGCAAAGGTTTCTGGCAGGATGTCGTCCAGCGGCTCTCCTTTGGCGATACGCTCCCTGAAGACAACAGATTTTGCGGCCAATTCGGCATCACTCAGCGGCAGAAGCTCCTTTTCCAGGTCGTTGATCCGGGAGACAATTGGTCGTAACTTCTTGAGATATCTATCGTTACTGCTTCCAAAAACCTTTGTTAAAATAGTTCCTATCATTCTCTATCCGTTCGTTATAATTCGAAGAATGCTGCTTCGCTGCTCAACTGATCAGAAATACGCTAGTCAACAGCCTTTTTCTCTGCACCATCCAGCAGTTTGACCGGCCTTTTTTCTGCGTATATTGTACGCGGGGCATGTTGCGGCTTTTTTACCGGAGCCGCAGTTGTTATCTGCGTTATCTCATTCGAGACCAGTACCGTCTGCCCAGCCCAGATCCCGAGAAGGAACATCCAGAGAAAGGCACAAAAAAGAACAACGGCGATCCCTCCGATACTGCTCCTGCTCAACTCAAACTTCACCTTTTTGCCGGGCTTTTTACGAGTTGCCATACAAGTCCTATCCTACATACGTTCGGGAGCCGTTACACCGACAATGCCAAGGGCGTTTTTCAATACGATCTGCAGGGCATAGATCAGCTGCAGACGAGCCCTGGAGAGCTGAAGATCATCGGTCAACACCTTATGTTTGTTGTAGTAACTATGCAGCTGCGCAGAAAGCTCCATCAGATAGAATATAACTTTATGTGGCGCAAGTTCAAGGGCAGAGGTTTCAATTATCTGTGGAAAACCGGATACGGTCTTCAGCAGGTTCAGCTCCTCGGGCTCAACCAGAAGCGAGAGATCTGCCTCTCCTGCAACAAGAGGGGCTCCCTGTGCTTGGGCCTGCCGCATGATAGAGCAGAGTCTGGCATGGGCATATTGCACATAGTAGACAGGGTTCTCCTGACTCTGCCGTGTGGCAAGCTCAAGGTCAAACTCCATCTGGCTGTCCGCCTTGCGCATCGTAAAAAAGAAGCGAACCGGATCAATCCCGACCTCGTCGAGCAGCTCATCGATGGTAACAAAATTTGCCTTGCGTGTGGACATCTTTACCTGCTTGCCGTCCCGGGTAAGGGTGACAAACTGGTGCAGAACAACGGTTACCTTCTCAGGGTCGAAGCCTAAGGCCTGAACACCAGCCAGAACATCGGGTACGGTGGCAATATGGTCAGAGCCCATAACATTGACAAGCCAGTCGAAGCCCCGTTTAAATTTTTCCCGATGGTAGGCAATATCGGGTAAACGATAGGTCGGCTCACCGCTGCTTTTGATGATGACCCGATCCTGGTCCAGTCCCAGATCGCGGGTTCTCAACCAGACAGCACCGTCCCTGTCGTAGACCAAGCCTTTTTCCCGCAGATTTTCCACGACATCGTCAATCTGCCCATTTTCGTATAAATCACGTTCGTTATAGTAGTTATCAAAGACAATACCCATCCGCTGCAGAGTACCCGAGATATCCGTAAAGATATACTTTTCCGCCTCCTCCTTGAACGGGGTAACATCTTCTTCGGCTTTCAGAGAAGCGCCCCTGGAATCTTGTAGACCTTTGGCAATATCGATTATATAGCTTCCCTGATAACCATCCTCCGGGAAAGACGACTCTTCTCCGAGCAGCTCAAGATAGCGTGCTCTGGTCGATTCCCCAAGAACACGCATCTGCCTGCCGGCATCGTTGTAGTAGTACTCCCTGAAGACATCGTGTCCGGTGGCCTCGAGCAGTCTGGCAATGGCATCTCCGAGAATGGCCTGCCTGCCATGGCCGATACTCAGCGGTCCGGTTGGATTGGCACTGACGAACTCGACCATTACCCGGCGTTTACCACCAGCATTGCTCCTGCCGAACTGCACACCGCTGTCAATAATCCGTGGAATAAGTGCCTGCCAAACCGTTGGCCTGATATACATATTGACAAACCCCGGGCCGGCGATCTCAACCCGCTCTATGATATCCCGGTCCCGCTCGAGCTGATTTTTAAGCTCGGCTGCGATCTGCCTTGGGTTCTGTTTTTCAATCCCGGCCAGCACCAGGGCGAAGTTTGTCGAAAAATCGCCCTGCCCTTGATGCTTGGGCAACTCTACAACAAATTTCCCGGCTGCCCTCTCAGACCAAAGCCCTTTCTTAACGCCTTCTGCAAACCTTGTTTCCAGAATTGTTTTTACTTCTGAACGGATCATATCTCAGGTATTGTTTCTTGAACAATTGGTAATGGGGTTCTAAAAAAACGAAAAGGATCAAAACTATGATACCTGCATACGAAAAGACGCCTGCTCCCCGGCTAACAACTTCTCTCTCTTGTCTGAAGCTGCCGTTCCGACAAACATCAGAACAACTAGCCGATACCTCTTCTGCGTAACCACTCAAGCCAATGAAGACGGCTGGAGGCCAAAAGGGATGGGCCAATGGACAGATAGACAAAACTTTTCAGGATATCGGGGAACTGAGTATATTTCAGAACGACACTGATGCCCATCATACAAACAATCATATAGCGGGTTTTTACAGGAAAAACCTCCCAAAAATGAGAAGATGAGTTGAGGGTGTGGACATGTTCGATCCCCCTTTGAGCGGCAGGATCCATAATCATTCTGGTCTTAATACAGGCCACCACTCCTGCGCCAACGAGGACACAAAGGGGACAAGACTGAACATTTACAAGAAAGATCAACCCCTTTCTGATGATCATAATCCCAATACCGCTCCAGACAACGGCCGCAAACAGAGTCATCCGGCTTTTGCGGGCCTGGGAGCTATCCAAGGAAAGGGGTGTCGTCATATCTGTACGTCAAGCAGAAACAAAACAAGCCCATCCCGAAAGCGAAATGGGCTCAAAAAAAACAGCAACAACCGATAATCTAAATCTCTGTCACGGTAATCGCCTCTTCCGGACAGACCTCAACGCAGGTCTCACACCCGAGACATTCGTCAGATTCCACCGGCTCGGCCTTTCCATCAACCATTTCAAAAACCTGCGCAGGACAGGCTCCTACGCATTCTTCATCACCGCTACACTTGTCCTTGTCAACAACAACCTCCCACATAGCATTCCTCCCTTGAGTTGTTTTACGGATACGCATTTACTGCCCATCCAAGCTTGTTAACATCGCCTCTTTACCGTCATTGTGTGTTCCATCTGCATTAATGTACGCCCCGATGTTTGTCAAGGAAAAAGGTGGTTCTCCGTATTGACAGATATCAGAAATATAGAGACAGATCAAAAGGATGCAGGCTTTTTGATACAAGGAATCGCCAAAGAACTCTTCCGTACCCCGGCATTTTCTCGCCAAAGCAGGGGAAAAGAGCAATTTTTGCCATTGACGGAAAGAGATTGAAACGTATACTTGCTGCTGTCTCGTCTGAATATTTCATCGGTATTTTATCGAAATTGAAAAATCTGACATACATACAACCCATTGTAATGCCCTTGATTTGTCGACAGTTTCTTCAAAATACTCACCAGAGGTCAGCACAGGCGGCACAATGAACATATTGCCAAAGGTCTTGAAACGCCCTATTATCCAAACGGTTTGAACGCTCCCACAGAGCCAACTTCATCGAAAGGACATCGCGATGACAAAAACGTCAAAAAAGCAGCTCATGGTAGAGAAAAGAGAAGAGGCTATGATTCATGGTATTCTCGAGGGAAGCCCGGAGGCAATCGGGGTCGTTGTTATCCGTTTAGATTGTGGCTGCAGGAAGATGGCCGCAGTATCCAAAGAGGGAGATCCCGCCTCGAAAATTATTATGTACAGGGATCTGGCCGAAAGTATCTGTGAACAGTGTAAGGACGATCAGGGTGCCTTTGTAAGGGTCAAGGAATCTTTCATTTACTGGGTAGAGCCTGCACCAAGTGAGAAAAAACAACAGGAAATATCTACCAAGGTGCTGGGTTCCCCAACCGAACATTAAGGCAAGACAACAGACCGTTTGTGGTCCCCGACCGGACTGTCAGTGTCTATCCCTGCAATCATCTTGCGCTGCCTCTTGCCCCAGAACGTCTGAGTTCTTTCTCGGCAAGACAGGCCGCCACAAAACCTCTGGCCCATTGGGGTGTGCCTTCCGCATGAATATGCGTATACATGGCAAAAACATTTTTACAGGTAACACCGTCTCTTCCTCCGATAAAACCGGTTCCCCGCTGCATCTGCACGACAAGCTGCTCCTCCTTGCCATCCCACCGCTCTACCTTCGAATAACGGAACTCATGCCCCTTGATCTCGGAGCCTTTTGCATAAAAGGGGTTGTCTCTATCAACCCTGAAGATCGAATAGCCATGGGCCTGAGGTTTTTGTGACATACTGAAATCGACAGGTAACACGCCGACAAGGGTAAAACGGTGTTCTTCGAGGCTGATAGAACGACCAAGATAGATCAGACCACCGCATTCCGCATAGACGGGCAGCCATGAGGCAACCGCTTTCTTTACCGAGTCAAGGAAACTGGTATTGGCCGCCAACTGAGAGGCCGCGTTCTCGGGGAAGCCGCCACCGATATACAGGCCATCAACAGTCGGCAGTTCTCTATCGGAGAGGGCATTGACATAGACAAGCTCGGCCCCCTGTTGTTCAAGCGCTTCGAGATTTTCCGGGTAATAGAACTGAAACACAGCATCCTGCAAGACCCCGATCCTGACCCTGCCGCTTTCACTTGTTGCATGTATATCCTCAGAACGAGGCTCTGGTACCGGAAAAGATATCGGCTGCATAACCTTTTTCACCTTTTTCAGATCCAGATTGTCTTTGGCAAGTTCTGCCAGGGTGGTAAGGGCTCTGGCACTGTCGTCATATTCCTGATGAGGAGTCAGGCCCAGATGACGCATCGGAAAGATGTCCGCTTTCAACCGGGGAATAGCACCTAAAACAGGAATTCCGGTATACTCTGCAACCGCCTCGGAGATAAGCCGTCTTTGCCGTTCGGTTGCAACCTGATTTAAAACGACGCCGGCAATCCTCAGTCTGGGATCGAAAAACTTACAGCCAAGCACCAGGGCAGCAACGGTTCTTGTGATTTTTGTACAGCTCACTACAAGGATCACCGGCAGTCCGAGCATAAGAGAAAGCTCGGCCGTCGAGTAGCCGCCCTTGAGATTGACGCCATCAAACAGGCCCCGATTTCCCTCAACGATTACATAATCGGCACCACAAGCCCGTCTTGCAAAAGAGGACTCGATCGCCTCACGGGACATAAGATACGGGTCAAGATTGTAACAGGTACCCGCCGAGGCAAGCTGCAACCAGCCGGCATCAATATAATCCGGGCCCTTCTTAAACGGCTGGACCCTGAATTGGGCCCGACGAAGCGCGGCAGCCAGCCCCACGGCAACAACACTCTTCCCCGATCCGCCGGAAATACCCGCTATGACAACTCCTCGCGTTTGCCCCATACAATGATTTTCCCGTTGTTATCTGTCAGCGACCGAAGACACCGCTCACTCCTCATGGGATTGTTTCCCAAAACGAGCCCAGGCCGCTGCATACAGAGCATTTATCTCATCTTCGAGCATCTGTCTATAGCTTTCCAGTTGCCGATCATCAAGATCTTTTGGCAGATAGATGGGGCTGCCAAAGCGTACATCAACCCGGGCAAACGGCAGAGGGATGGCGGTTGTATCCCACGAGTTAAAGGTCAGACAGTGCGAAGCCGCCCAGGCCATAGGGATGACCGGATGACCGGTTTTAGAGGCAACAAGCAGGGCTCCAGGCTGGGCCTTTCTTGCCGGCCCCTGTGAACCATCGGCAACCATGGCCGCACTCCTGCCATCGCGAACACTTCGTAAAATACCGGCCAAAGCCCGAACACCCCCGCGATTTCTCGAGCCCCGGACACAGACATAGCCAAACTCCTCGGCCACACGAGCGATATACCCTCCATCCCGGCTTGTGCTTATCATCACCGTGGCAGTACGATGTCGAAAAAAATAGAAGAAAAACAGAAACGAGTAATGCCAAAAAGAGGCGATCGCCGTCTCTCCATCTCTGGCCCTGACAAAGGCTTCGTTTGTCTTGTCATAATGCAGGCTCAGCCGGAAGGTGGCAAACCAAATACGAATCAGCCAGGCGGTAAGTTTTGCCAGCAGAACAGGTAGAAAACGCTGTTTGTTCTGATCACTCATCCTATTTCTATCTCCAACAAACGCATCTGCTTGATGCGGTCACGCAGCTCCGCGGCCTTTTCAAAGGCCAGATCTTTTGCCGCCTCCTGCATCTCCTTCTCGAGTAGAGTTATCTGCCGATCAAGATCCTCAATGGAATGAAAAACCGGCATCTCTTCGGCAACCTCAGGCAGGCACTGTTCCTGGTCTTGCAGCGCATAGCCGGTATCCTGCAGATGTTGCTGCATTGTATCTTTTACCACAGAAACAATGGTCCGGGGAACGATACCATGCTCTTTGTTGTAGGCCTGCTGCAACGAACGCCTGCGCCTGGTTTCGGTTATCGTATAGTCCATGGAACCGGTAACGCTGTCCGCATACATGATAACAAGCCCCCGGGCATTACGGGCCGCGCGCCCGCAGGTCTGCACCAGAGAGCGCTCGCTGCGCAAAAAACCCTCCTTGTCGGCATCGAGGATCGCAACCAGTGACACTTCAGGGATATCAAGGCCTTCGCGCAACAGATTGATACCGATAAGGACATTAAAATCGCCTTTGCGCAGATCACGAACGAGGGCTACGCGTTCAAGGGTCTTGATATCGGAGTGCAGATAACGCACCTTGACGCCAAGATTTTCATAATATTCGGTAAGATCTTCGGCCATCCTTTTGGTAAGGGTTGTCACCAGAACCGCCTCACCCCTATCCGTTCGTACCCGTATCTCCTCGAGTAAATCATCAACCTGGGTGGTCGCCGGACGAACCTCGATTCTCGGGTCCAGAAGTCCGGTGGGACGGATCACCTGCTCAACAATCTGCCCTCCGGTCTGTTCCAGTTCGTAGGGGCCCGGGGTGGCAGAGACATAGATCACCTGATTGATACGCTCGCAGAATTCATCAAAGCGCAGAGGGCGATTATCCAACGCCGAGGGCAGGCGGAATCCATAATCGACAAGGGTCTGCTTGCGGGAACGGTCTCCGTTGTACATGCCGTTGAGCTGACCTATGGCAATATGACTCTCATCAATGAACAGGAGATAGTCTTCGGCAAAATAATCAAGAAGGTTTGGAGGGGGACTGCCCGGCTGTTTTCCGGTAAGATGACGACTGTAATTTTCGATACCTGTACAGTAGCCAAGTTCCAGCATCATCTCCAGGTCAAACATGGTCCGCTGATCAAGCCTCTGGGCCTCCAAAAGCCGTTGTTCGCGGGTGAGTGTATCCAAACGCTCTGCAAGCTCCTCTTTTATCGACTGCACCGCGGTTTTCAATCGATCCTTTGAGGTGACAAAATGGCTGCCCGGAAAAACAGTGTACTCATCCAGGGTCTCGTAGACCACCCCGCGGAGAGGATCTACAATAGTAATGTTATCAATGGTTTCACCAAAGAACTCGACCCTGACCGAAAGGGTTTCCTCGTGGACTGGAAAGATATCAATGGTGTCCCCTCTTGAGCGAAAGGTGCCCCTGTGAAAGGAGATATCATTTCTCTCGTACTGCATGAACACCAGCCTGCGCTGCACCTCTTCCGGCGGGTAGTCCTCCCCCACCTTGAGAAAGAGATGCATGTTCTTGTATTCATCAGGAGAGCCTAGGCCATAGATACAGGAGACCGAGGCAACGATCAGAACATCTCTTCTGGTCAACAGGGAGCGGGTTGCCGAGTGCCGCATTTTATCGATTGCATCGTTTATCGAAGAATCCTTTTCAATATAGCTGTCAGTCTGGGGAACATAGGCCTCCGGCTGATAATAGTCATAGTAGGAGACAAAATATTCCACCGCATTATCGGGAAACAACCCTTTGAATTCGCTAAACAGCTGTGCTGCCAGCGTCTTGTTCGGAGCAATGACCAGGGTCGGACGCTGCACCTTTTGTACAACCTGGGCCATGGTAAAGGTCTTGCCCGAGCCGGTTACCCCAAGCAGAACCTGGCTTGTATCACCCCTCAGAATACCGGCAGACAAGGCCTCAATGGCCTGTGGCTGGTCACCGGAAGGCTGAAAGGGTGATTTGATTTGAAAGGGTTTTTCCATACAACACTCAACTCTCGAAAGCGACGCGCCATCTTCCGGAATTTCTCTACAGAGAAGGCGATCGCTTAATCCAGCGTTTTGTCCTGTGCAACCCAGCCTATACAGTCCCTTGGGCAGTTTTTTATGGCCTCATCAACCAGAGAAACAGGATAAAGGGGCAGCTCAAGCACCTCCATCACCCCCAAGGCCTCGTTATAGTCGAAGACCGTCGGCGCTATTTCAACACATCCCAGACATTTTGAGCAGTGCAGAAGGTCAATCGAGGGATATTTGTGGTTTGTACCGTTGTCAACCATCTGCTGTCTCATCCCCCAGGGCAGGAAAACTCAGAACCAGTGGCACACAGACGAAACAACAGAAACTGAGGCCAGAAAACAGGAGACTGCTACGACTCTATTACGTTTAACCCGTGGCCAAGGTAACCATTTTTATTCATCTTCACAATATATTCAAGACATCTTCATCCATCTCTTGTAATAGTTGTCACTGTCCTTTATGATGTGGTGGATTTTTCTCAGCAAAAAAGGCACGACTGGCAAACAGGACAACGGGCCATCAGATACAGTTTTTCTACAAACAGACGGAGTGTTATATGAGCAATAACGAACTTGCGGCAGGGGTATACTGGGTAGGAGCAATTGACTGGAACGTCAGAGACTTTCATGGCTACTCGACCAACAGGGGGACCACCTATAACGCCTTTTTGGTCATTGACGAAAAAGTGACCCTTTTTGATACAGTCAAACGCACACATCTTGATAAACTTATCAACAATATCAGCAAGATAATAGATCCAGAAAAGATTGACTATATTGTTGTCAACCACGTTGAGATGGACCATTCAGGATCTCTTCCCGAGGTGATTGAACGTATACAACCGGAAAAGATTATTTGCTCACCAATGGGGCAGAAGGCCCTTGTCGATCACTTTCACCAACCAGACTGGCCCTATGAGGTGGTAAAAACAGGGAGTGAGCTATCCCTTGGCAAACGAACATTACAATTCATTGAGACAAGGATGCTGCACTGGCCCGATTCTATGTTCAGCTTCCTGAAAGAAGACGGGATCCTTTTTTCCAGTGACGCCTTTGGCGAGCATCTGGCGACCTGTGAACGTTTTGACGACGAGGTCGACCTGGGTCTTGTTATGCTGGAGGCAAGAAAATATTACGCCAATATTCTCTATCTGTTCTCGCCGCTGATCAAAAAGCTTCTGGCCTCTGTTGCCGAGATGAACCTTGATATCAAGATGATTGCACCCGACCACGGGGTCATCTGGCGCAGCAACATTGATACCATACTCGCCGCCTACGAGAGATGGAGCAGCAACCAGGCAGAGCCCAAAGCCCTGATCATTTACGACTCGATGTGGCACTCAACCGAGAGTATGGCCCAGGCAATCTACGAAGGCATCCTTGAACAAGGTGCCGGCGCCAAGCTCTGTAACCTTCGTTATACACATAGAAGTGATATTATGACCGATGTTCTTGAGGCCAAGGCCCTTGTTCTCGGATCTTCGACCTTAAACAACGGGATCTTGCCGAGAATGGCCGGTTTTATTATGTATATGAAGGGCCTGAAACCGGCAGGCAAGCTGGGAGCAGCCTTCGGCTCCTTTGGCTGGAGCGGTGAGGCTGTTGGTATTCTAAACTCCATTCTCGATGATATGAAGGTAGAGCGCATAGAAGACGGACTCAAGCTCAAGTATGTTCCCGATGCAGAGAAGATCGAACAATGCACAGAGATGGGCCGGCGGATTGGCAAGGCGCTCGTTGACGGCAGTGACAGCTGAGAGATGAGGCTCCCCCTCGACCGGACTCAATAGGGCAGAGGATGTCAGATCATATCGATATTGAGTCCGGCTACGACAACGAGCCTGCAGAACGCCTCAGCCCCCTGCCGCAGGATCTGGCTGTACAGTATTACGATATTGAGATGCAACTCTACAAAGAAGATGCGGAGTTCTATGCGTCCTTTGTAGAAGAGAGAGATCACATCCTTGAGCTGGGCTGCGGTTCTGGACGTGTAAGCCGCTATCTCGCCGCCCATAAAAGGGTCGAGCTGACAGGGATTGATATCTCAGAGGCAGCCCTGCATAGGGCCGAAAAACAGCTGCTGCCGGGCCTGCGTTTTGTAAAGATGGATATGCGGGATCTCCATTTTTCCAGGGCCTTTACCACTGTTATCATTCCCTACAATACCCTCAATCTTCTGACCGGCCGCTCCGACATCCTCCGCTGTCTTCGGGGCTGCCAAAAATACCTGCAAAAAGACGGACTGCTGCTTGCCCAGATTTTTACCCCATCAAAAAGAGCGCTTATCTCGAAAAAGAAGACCTTCCAGTTCCAGATATTTGACGATACAGCCGGCGGAAGGCTGATCAAGGAAATACGCAAGACCTATGATTCGAGCAGTGAAACAATACAGGTAGAAGAACGTTATAGACCACGGCCTTCTTCTCCTCGAAAACAGAGAGAAGATTATAGGAGATGCTACACAGTATCGGGTTTTCAAGGCAGCCATTGGCTCTCTTTATTTGAGGCTGCAGGTTTTTCTGTACAGCATCACTACCAGGATTTCCAGGGTACTCCCTACCACCAGCAGGCATCGCGTCTTATTGTTGTCTGTCGTAAAAAGATCTTGAAAAGCCGGAATAGGACTCCTGACCTCTTCTGCTCTTGAAGAAATCGGCTCTCACGACCTTTATTGCAGTGAAGAACAGCTTGTCATTCACAAACATTCGCTGTAATCAGTACGAACGTTTACTATTGAAACGTGACGGTTTCGTACAAAGTCATCGGTTGGCTTTGGCTGGACTCAGGAAAAAAGATACTCAACAACGAACCCGAGAAAAAACTGCATCAGGATAGAATATGATTTTCAAGATTGCCATTAACGGCTATGGCAGGATTGGGCAATCGGTACTCAGAGCCATCTACGCCTCACCCCTGCAGGCAAAATTCAGGATTGTGGCGATCAATGAGCTCACCGACATAGAGACCCTTACCTACCAAACCCGATACGATACCACGCATGGAAGGTTTCCCCACCCCCTCTCTCACGACGGCAGGCATTTAATCATCGGAGATGACCGTATACGGGTGTATAACGAGGTCGATCCTGCCCGTATCCCCTGGGAAAAAACCGCAGTTGACCTTGTTTTTGAATGTTCCGGCTCCTGCTCTGATAGAAAAACCGCAGAACAACATCTGAAAAGTGGCGCCCGGCGCCTTCTGCTCTCATACCCGGCAGCAACTGTTGCCGACGCGATCATTATCTTTGGCTACAATGACAGAGATCTGAAAAAATCACAAAGGGTTGTCTCGGCAGGCTCCTGCACCACGAATTGTCTTCTCCCGATACTTGCTATCCTTGAGCGTAATTTTTCTATTGTCAATGGCGTTACAACGACCATTCATTCTGCGATGAATGACCAGCCGATTACAGACAGTTACCACCATACAAACCTGCGTCTTACACGCAGCGCCCTGCATTCGATCATCCCTGTGGACACAAGCCTGGCAAAGGGAATTGAACGCCTTATGCCCCAACTGAAAAACCGTCTTCAATGTCTGCATGTCCGGGTTCCCACCATTAATGTGTCGGCAATGGATATGGCAATAAACCTGCAACAGGCCACCAACTCCCTTGAGATAAACGAAACCTTGCGTAAAAATGCCCAAGGGAACATGAAGGGGCTGGTCGGATATACCGAAGAGCCGCACGCCTCGGTCGATTTCAACACAGACCCACATTCATCAATTGTCGATGGCTCTCAGACCAGGATCTGCGGAGGCACACTGCTGAAGCTCTTCTGCTGGTTCGATAACGAATGGGGCTTTGCCAACAGAATGCTGGACGTCGCAGAGAGATGGCTCAGTACAACCTAGCGTCTCGGGGAAATAGCGGTCGCCGTTACTGTTTTTCTCAAGTAGAAACAGTCAGTAAAGGACTTTTTCAATATTTGTCGTGCAGGTTATAGCCGAAGAGATTAGGCTATAGGGGGTTACAGAACCCCCAAATATGGCTCCCTTACGACACAGAGGAAAATATGCGGATCAGAGTTGTACTCTGCCTGCACCTTGTTCTGCCATAAGGCAGAAAATAGAAAAAGCCAGTCTGGTTCAGGTCCCCTGCCATAGCAAAACATCCAAGACGAGGAACAGGTAGATGAACGACACAACCCGTTTTCAAAACAAAAAAAAAGAGATCCGTTCCAGGGCCCAGAAGGAAACCCGGCGCTTTTTTGCCCTCCTGATCATTTTAACGATCCTTCTCGTCTCCCTGTTTTACATCTATAACAGGGCTAAAGAAACGGCAAACACGGTTTCTGAAACAGATGAGATACCCACCACAGCGTTCTCAAAAGCTCCCACCCAAAAAACAGCAACATTGACAGATCAGAAAGGGAAATCATCAGATGAGGGGGAAAGGACGCAAAGTGAAATGATGCAAGAATCTCGAAAGACGACGAGACCTGAAAACAATTCGACGAAAACACCGGTTTTTACAGAAGAAACAGCTCCCATTGAGAGGGACTCTGAAGACAAGGCATCAGAGCAGATTCAGAGGGAAGAGGATTCTCCATCCCCCTTCGACATTCCCCGAGAAATTCAAGGCCATGACATCAGTATGGTTGATTACGAACGGTATGTTCAAGAGATCAACGCTTTTTATGCACATCTGGATTCCCAGCAATATATGCGCGATTATGGCCTGCCCACAACAAGCAAGGAACATTTCTCCAAACTCATCCAAAAAACCCTGGATAATCCGCCGACAATCCTTCGTGAAACCGATGATCTCTTTACCCTCCTGAAGAACACAGCCCACTTCTTTCGAATACTGGGCAGAGACAATATACATATGCTCAAAGGAGTTCTCGACCGAGAACGCAAGTCTCTTGAACCGGTACTCCAGGCGTTTTACAACTTGACCGACAGCCCAGAGCAGTTAAAAAAAGCGTACGGAATTGACCTTAAAGAAGAAGCTCTCTACGATTATGCAGCCTTCTTTCTGCACACTATGGGTGGGCGGCTCTATCTTTTCCGGCGGGACTCAAGCTCACGTCTGGTGGTCAGCTATTATGCTGTTTTAACGGTCGATAGGGCAATCGAGGCTGGCAACAGCCGTCATGGCATTGATCTGCGCCCTTTTATACGTTCTCTGATCGAAGAGATGGGAAATGGTGGAGGAAAGCTTAAGATGCGTGAAGAATATCTGGATAAACTCTACGATTTATTGGAAAAATACAACTAACCCAGATTTCTTATGGACAAGGTTTTTCCGAGGCCGAAGTACAAGCTGGTCCGTTGCAGGGTACTGCACGAAGCGCCTTGTAGCCAAGGCCTGCAGAAAAACCACCCGTCCGCAGCAGAGAGAGTTTTCCGTGTATCCCTTCAAAAACAGGCTGTCTATTGGAGAAAGCACCCTATTCGCAATACGATCATCAATGCCAAGATAAAACAACAAGATTCATGGAAAATCCGGGCTCAATGTCAAGACGCAAAAAAAAGGCTGAAACCTTTTTAAGAAGTCAGCCTTTTCAAAAAAAATACCACTGTAGCTCCAGGGAGATCTCCCTTTTTAGAGGGAGCGCTTGAATTCCCTGAGAGGCGTATCATCAGGCGCTGCACGAAAAACAGGCGTTTTGAATACAGAAGCACGACTATCTGCGGTTGGCTCAGGAAGACGGGCCAGCCAATTGAGAACCACGATTGTACTCTTATTCAGCAAACGCTGTTTATCTGTGGAATCGTCCTGGCACAACGACAAGTCTGAATGAAGATCCTTGAGTAAATCCACGGCCTGGGCATCAAGGTTCTCTGAATATCTTCCCAGCCTACAAGATACAGAAGAGAGCAGCTCGACAAAAACCCGCTCTTCACTATTTTCCTCCCAGTAACTCTTTGCCGCGTCAAGCCCTGATGTAATTTGCGATCGTGTCTCCGCAGCCACAGGAGCAGCCAGTAGCCCTATACGCGATGAAAGCTCGGTATAGGGCCAGAACCCAACTGAAAAATCATTTTCGTCGACAAAAAAAGAGCCCAACCGATCTTCGATCTTATCGGAAGGTGCGCCGAATACCGTCGGTTGATCTTTTACAACCAGTCCATCATCTGGGGCAAATTCACCCCGAGCAAAACTATCTACAAAGTCATCAAACACCTCAGGCTCTGTGCCTGTATCCTCTTGCCCAGCATCCGCTGAAACGGATGCAGATGGCTCCGTTCCAGCCACCTGTTGAGAGACAAAGGGGGCTTTGGCCGCCGGTTCGTCTTGTTCTTCCTGGAAAGCCGGCCGTGCTTGAATTTCGGGAGACACAGGCTCTTCTTCACCAAGAAAGGTATCCAGACGATTCTCAATATCAAGTTGATCAGGCTGCTCAGAGTGGGCCTCGTCTCCAGCATCGTAATCAGAGAGTGCCGGTGCAAGCTCCCCTTCCAAAAGAGGCAGAGCATCTTCTTCAGAATCATCATCGGCCTCCGTCTCCACATCTACACCTTGCAGAGCAACATCTGATACAACATTGAACGCATCTTCAGTGGCAGGCTCTTCTTGCAATGCGTCTGCTTCATCCTCTGCCAGAACCGATTGCGTCCAGGAACCTCTCCCGGCAGATTCTTCGGAGATATCCGAGTCATCACCACCAAGAAAAGCAATAGATTCAGCAACGGGTTCAAGCTCTTCCTCCTCATCATCATCGTCTTCTTCGACATCCACACCCTGAAGAGCAACGGACTCATCTACCTCAGTAAAGGCTCCGGATGGTTCATCAAATTGATCTTCCAACGACGCCAAAACCTGGTCAGCAATCTCCTTATCTTCAGAACTGAGCTCAGATTCTTTCTCCTGAACATCGCCCTCGTCTTCTTCAAAAAAGGAAGACACACTGTCTTCAAACAGTTTTGCTTCACTGCCTTCAAGCCTGGCCGCCTCTTCTTCAACCTGAAATCCTTTTTCTTCAGATTTAGAAACATCGTCTAGGGCAGGTGAAAGGCTTTCATGGCCTTCAGCCTCCTCCTCAATGGCTTTGGCAGAAAGAGTCGGTCCGAGCAAATCTTTAAACTGCTTAAAATGATCAACCGCTGAGGAGAGTAGCGCCTTTTCCTCCTGAGGACTCATCTTGGTATGAACGATATCTTCCAGAGTATCGTAAAAAAGCTGCAGGACCTTGAAAGCATCGGCGTGGGAATCGCTTTTTTTCACCTTGATATAGGCGCCAATATTGCCGATACCGCGTAAGAGTAAGAGACGGGACTTCTGTTTTTTAAAAAGAGACTCAAGCTTGACTACTTCTCTACGAAGATCATTGATATCTTCATCGGTGATCTCCCAGTCAATCCCGAGAACAATGGCCTTGAGGTTAAACAAGACTTTTTCCTGGTCCTCTATTTCTGGTTCTTGAGTATTTGACTCTCCCCTCTCATCTCCCGTGCTCTTTTCTTCACCCCTTCCCCGGTCACCGACGATATGGGTTTTCAGACCTTCAAAACGTTTGATATCTTCGCGCAGAACAGCCTTTTTATCTTCTTCATCCATATCCTCAGAGATTGCTACACGCTCAAGATTATGATAGAGGGTAAAAAGGAGTTTAACAGCACCGGGATGCGCGTTTGACTTTTTCTGGTAAATATATTTTCCCAGTTTTTTCAGGGCCTGAACATAGACAAGCTTCACTTTATCATCAGCCCAGACATCACCGAGCACAACAAGCTCATCCTCCAATTGCTCTAGAACCTCATCGGTAATTTCCCAGTCTATGGAGAGGATAAGATTCTTCAAGCGACTGATTGGAGATTCTTCAGGAGTGAAGCCAAACAAGTCATCTGAACCAGTGAAGTAAGAGTCGTCGTACTCCTTGCTGGCAGAAGTCAAATCGTCATCATATTGAATACCAGTATAGCGTTCCACCACATCTCTCTCTAGAGTAATTTTTTCTGAACAGATATAACGGTTGCAGATATAATTTTCTTCAATGTCGCGGTTACATTATATCCACTGATGGCACTTGCTTCAAAGTAGGGAACTTTCAGCCGACTGTTGAGATCCCGATTCAGTACTTCCGTTGACAAAACAGGGATACCATGTTCTTTCAGGTCTATCTTATTGTACTGCAAGATCAGAGGTATCTTGAAAATGCTCTCATTGTACGCCTGCAAGTTTTCGTGTAACTGATTAAGGGACCGTATATTCTTTTCCCTCTGTTTCGCCATTGCATCGGCAACAAAAACGATACCATCAACCCCTCGCAAAACCAGCTTCCTTGTAGCATTATATTTCACTTGACCGGGGACTGTATACAACTGAATTTTTATATCATAGCCCTTTACCTTCCCCATATCGAAGGGGAGAAAATCGAAAAAGAGGGTCCTATCCCCGTGGGTTTTTAAACTGACCATTTCAGAAACGATCTGCTTGCGAAAGGTCCTGTTTATATACTCAAGGTTTGTCGTCTTGCCGCCCCGTCCAGGTCCATAATAGACAATTTTTACCTGAACCAACCGGTCTTTCAAGTTGATGAAACTCAACGCCTTACTCCCCTAAAGGCCATGACAACAGCCGAAATTTCTTGTGAAGATTTTTTAGGCGGCAAAATTTACTTTTTCGCCCACATAGCCCGTATTTTCTCGATAACATCGACAACATTCAGGCGAAGAAAACCAAGAGAAAGATCCCGGCCAAACATTGAAATAAGCAACAACTCATCATCAATCTTGCTGAAATGTATGTTTGCCTCCTGGCCTTTATGAAACAACAGAGAGAATTCCTGTTCCCCTACAAGTTTTGCCATCGCATCGACAGTGGCAAAATTTCCGGCAGCCAAGGCCGCAAACGAGTATACGTCATACTTACTTTTGCCATTATCTTTGACAGTGATAATATTTCCTGCCATATCGATAATGATGACGCAGTTGACACCACGTTTTATCAACTTCTCTGTTAATATCCCGTCTATCTGCTCAAGTTGCTCTTGACTGACGATCCCATAATTCATGCACAAACCTCTTTGTAAATTTGGTTACTTCGATCGACTCGATTGAAGGTTATACAACATCCGTACTATCGACAACAGGCCGAACCAGTCAACACCGAAACGACACTCATCTCTCTGGCTCCTCACGCTCAAAACCAGAAAGAATCGCCGAGATAATCGATACATCCTGGCCAGGAAAAGACAACAACGTCTACAAAACAGTACGACCCTGGGCGCTCATCGTATCCAATTTAAAGAAAAATTTAAAACAGAACACTCTACCATTATACGATAAATTTACTCTGTCACAAAGAACTTTTTTAAACAAATCTGCCGGTTGCATCTCTCAGGCAAATATTTCCGAAAAATTTGAAAAGATTCCCCCCAAAAAACGGGCCAAAGATCCCACTATAGAAAGGTTCTTGATATTTTGACATGGTATTCCTGAAAGACCTTGAAGGTACCGTTTCGCAGATAATTTACGAAACACGCTTCATCCTTCGCATTGTTGTTATGGTGCGGAATTTTCGCTCAAGGATTTCTTATCTGCGGTGTATGTTACACGCGATAAAACAAACAGATATTTAGCCGCGCAGCAAATAAGAGATTCCCAACGGAGCAGAATTCTGCTACACCATCTCCAGAGAGAAACGATTCGTGTGGCGAGAAACAGACCCGGTCGTTGTCAGGAATTGTATCTCAAAACAGCAAGAAACGACATCTTAACAGGCTCACTCGCCCCCTTCAACTCAAAACAGATAATTTACCGTTTGCCATTGCTGTAAAACAGATTATTACTACAGACCATTATCTTGAATGTGCAAACTACATCAGCATCCTGACACCACAGCTGCCGCCAAAAAGAAATTTCACCAGCTTGCTGGGATTCTCTGAACAAACCTACGATGAAAAAAAAGAAAAATTATCATACTGAAATCTCTTGCAACGGCTCTCTTGTCGACACCCACTGTCATTTAGATATGGAAAGTTATGCCGATGATCTGCTCGAGGTCATCGGTCGGGCAAAAGCTGCCCGCATCTCTCACGTTATATCTATCGGAATTGATATCAAGAGCTCAAAAAAGGCCGTCTTATTGGCACAGCGCTTGAGTGGAATCAAGGCCGCTATAGGTATACATCCCCACTATACAGACAAAGTGAGTGAGGAGGATTATCAACATCTGAGATCCCTGCACAAGAAATATCCGGAGCATATCGTTGGTTACGGAGAAATTGGCCTCGACTATGCAAAAAAACATGCCAAACCTGAAAATCAGAGACGACATTTCAACAGACAGCTTGAGCTGGCCCGAGAACTGAATTTACCAATCATTATCCACAACAGAGATGCAAATGCCGAGACCCTGGAAATCTTAAAAACACATACCCCCTTTGTCAGAAGCGGTCTGATGCACTGTTTTTCCGGGGATGAAAAATTTGCCGAGGACGTTATAGACATGGGACTGCTCATATCAATTCCAGGCATCGTAACATTCAAAAACGCCCCACAACTACACAGGGTTGTTCAATCCGCACCTCTGGAAAAAATGGTCCTTGAGACCGATGGTCCTTTTCTCAGTCCACACCCATTTCGCGGCAAACGAAATGAGCCGGCGCATATTCTTTTTACCGCCCAGCAAGTGGCAACACTCAAAGGGCTGAACATTGATGAAGTCGCGGAGCAAACAAGCCAAAACGCTCGGAGATTATTTAACCTGGAAAAGACACAAACACTATGATTGCCAAGAACCTGCAGCATCTTAACGAAACGATTTCAGCGGTTGCCAGACAATGCGGAAGAAAAAGAGAAGAGATTCAAGTCGTTGCAGTCTCAAAACGCTTTTCGGCGGAGGCTATAGAAGCGGCCTGTAACGCCGGACAGATACATTTTGGCGAAAACTATGTGCAGGAGCTTGCGATAAAGGCTCCCCTGTCTCCACAAGGGGCACGCTTTCACTTTATTGGCCATCTCCAGAGCAACAAGGCAAAGACAGTCGTAGAACTCTGCGATGTTGTCGAGTCGGTTGATCGGGAAAAACTGGGCAGGATCCTCAATAAACACTGTCTGGCGCTCGACAAAACGCTGGATGTTCTCGTACAGGTTAACATAGGGGCGGACCCCAACAAATCTGGAATAAAAAAAGAAGAGGCTGCAAATCTCATCACAACCCTTAACGAACTAAGCCATATCAGGGTACAGGGACTGATGACCATACCACCGATACACCAGTCTGCAGAACAAAACCGAGCCCATTTTCGAGAATTAAGGCGCCTTAGAGATGCCCTGGCTGAAAAAGGTCTCTTTAGAGATACGGATAGACCGGAACTATCAATGGGGATGTCGGGGGATTTTCAGCTGGCCATAGAAGAAGGCGCAACAATTATACGGGTAGGCACCGCTATCTTTGGGCCGAGGCCGCTTTAGCCAGAGAAAACACCCTCCTCCCAAGCGACCCCGACCAAGAAAATTCATTTCTTTTTCGATGAACGTTTCGCTGCCTTAAGCGGATTAATCGTTGATTTTACGATGTTCATCTCGGGCTTTTTATGTGTTGCAAAATTACAGATTCCCACCCGCCATTTCGCCTCGGGAATTGAGTAACTTCTGCAATAATGCACACCCTCTTCCTCTACAATGCGTCCACAACCATCACAATTTTCAACAACCGGTTGAAAACGTCTCTCAACAAACTTTACCGCTTCCTGTCCTCGCATAGTCGACCTCCACCTCTTTGAAATATATACAATTTTCAGTCACAGCCCCACAACAGGGTGCAACCCACGACAAAAAAAGCGAAGAAAATACCCGTAAACGACTCAGAAAGCAAACTCTTTTTTAAAAATTCACTTTTCTCCTCCCTGGCAAAAATCGAACAAAAAAAAGGGGCTCCAACTCCTTCTTCAGTTCTCCTCATGGACATGGTCTTTATTAGAGCGAGCAACAAGACGCGCCTTTGTAAAACGCAATTCCGTTGGACAGGAGGGTAAGAAGACTCTCCAGCGAAGAAATAGCTTCCCCCCAAAAACAAGCTTTGTACGAGAAGGTTCAACGTTCGTGCTATCAGACAATGTAACCCAGGGAACCTGTAAGAAATTTGCATGAAGTTGAACAACACTCATTTGTTACCAGCCGATAAATTCAAATCTGCACATTAATGATTTGAGAAAGTATACCGAAAAATTACACGTAAAAATTTGAAATTAAGAAATTTCTATTATATAGTAGGTTTCAAGTCGTATAATTTATTACAAAATATTTTTCGCTAGGCACCGCTGGTGCACATTGGAGAGAGAGATGCCTGTATATGTATGGAAGGGGAAAAACACCTACGGAGAGAAGCGCAAAGGTGAGCTTGAGGCACCTGATCTTGCCGCGGCCATTGCTCAGGTAAAACGACTGCGCATCACTGACGCCAAGGTCAAGGAAAAACCCAAGGACATACTCGCCGGAATCAAGATTCTACAGCCAAATGTCAAAGGAAAAGATATTGTTATTTTTGTTCGACAGCTCTCAACCATGATAGATGCGGGGCTTCCGCTTGTACAAGGGCTTGAGATCCTTGAAAAACAACAGGATAACCCAACCTTCAAGAAGACTCTCGGAGACTTACGGCAGGACGTGGAAGCCGGTTCAACCATGGCCGATGCCATGCGTAAAAAGCCGAAGGTTTTCGACAAGCTTTTCACCAATATGATCGAGGCCGGAGAGACCGGTGGTATTTTGGACACCATCCTTGCCCGACTGGCTATTTTTATGGAAAAAAACATGGCTCTCAAGAAAAAGATAAAGGGAGCAATGACCTATCCGGCCGTCTGTCTGGCGATTTCCATACTCATTTTGATCGTCATTCTGGTCTTCGTCGTTCCTGTTTTCAGCAAGATGTTTCAGGACTTTGGCTCTTCACTGCCCTGGCCGACACAGATGGTTGTCAACCTGAGTGAATTTTTTAAAAGTAATATTATCTATATCATCATAGCGATGTTTTTGGTTGTAATGATCTTCCGGAAAATTTACTCGACTGAGAGAGGGCAGAAGGTGGTGGATAAGGTTCTGCTTCGTTTGCCCATCGTGGGTATCTTGTTACGTAAGGTCGCCGTGGCAAAGTTTACCAGGACCCTCAGCACAATGCTGCAAAGTGGTGTACCAATTCTTGAGGCGTTGCAGGTTGTCGCCAAAACTGCGGGTAACAAGGTGATTGAGACTGCTGTTTTTCGGGTCGGCGATGCCATTGCAGAGGGTCGTCCGCTCGCCGATCCCCTTGGAGACACCGGAGTCTTTCCCAATATGGTTGTACAGATGATCAACGTCGGGGAGTCGGTTGGGGCATTGGATGCAATGCTTGAAAAAATAGCCGACTTTTACGACGAAGAGGTTGATCATGCCGTTGAGAACCTCACCGCCATGATAGAGCCGTTGATGATGATTTTTCTCGGTGGAATAATCGGAGGACTCGTGGTGGCCATGTATCTGCCAATATTTGAGATTGCCTCGGTGATATAGGCTGCTCCAAAGAGATTGGAGCCACTTTTCCTCTTGAAATATAGAAAGAGAAGGTTGAGTATTACTGCAGTATCGAAAGAGCAGAAAAGAATCTGTCTTTGATACCCAGAATGCAGCGAAACCTGCTCGTATACATTGAACTGCTAAAAATTGGCTCACATATTGTATAAAAGGAGAAAGCATGACACTGACAAAAGCAGATCTCATTCAGAAGGTTTACAAAAATCACCAGAACCTGACAAAGGCACAGGCAACCGAATCGGTGGAGGCTATTCTTCGGATCGCCAAGGAATCTTTAATTGGGGGATCGGATCTTTTACTCAGCGGTTTTGGTAAATTTAACGTGAAAGACAAAAACAGCAGAAGAGGAAGAAATCCCCAGACCGGTGAGGAGCTTACCCTCGAGGCCCGCCGGGTCATTACCTTCAAGCCATCGGGAATTCTGCGCAACAAGATTAACGGGAAATAAAACCGTTACCCGAAACCTTTCCTCACAAAGGGCCGCTGAAAAGACCTGTTTCCCGATTACTGCTGGCTGACAGGCCGCTTCTCAGAGCGACTTGTCGTACGATCCCGTGAGCGGCGAACGAAGACCCCTTCTGGATTGAACGTTTGGGCGGCGGAGTCGTTCAAACAGAAGATCAGAAGCGAAGAGTTGTGCGGTATTTGTATGCCACGCATTCTTTTGACAAAGTTGCAGCTGATCACCTTAACCTTTGGCAGAAAAAGCAACTCTTTCAGGGGCATAAAGAGCTTTTGACCGTTTTCTCCTGCAAACGAAAAAACACCTTCTGCCCCTGGTATCGCCTCCCGTTTCTCAAACCTTAGATAATATTCAATATGCAGCAGTTGTCCTGGCAGGAAATTCCGCTCTCTGAGATTGACAGGAACGTCGACACCTGGAACCTGCATCCCTGGTCTCTTCAAGATCTCCCGAAGAAACTCCGACAATCCTTGCAGGCGGTGGGTATACTCTTCCCACCGATACTGCAAGCACAAGAGGATGGCTCTTTTTGCATTATTTCCGGGCAAAGAAGAATACATTTTGCCGTCGACCAATCCCGTAAAAAGCTGGTCTGCGGCATTGTTCCCCGACAGGCAGATCATAACCTGATACTCGAAATCATTCTCAGAGAGCAAAATCAGACCAAGGGGGTAAGCCTGGCCGAAAAGGCCCGCTTCCTCGAAATTGCCAGCAAATATAACAACCGCACTGCACTGCCTTCGCTCTACTTCAAACGTCTGGATATCAAGCAAAACCCCTCGTTCATCACCCCGCTTCTGCAACTGCTCGATCAGGGAGATTTTTTTATCCAACAGGCTGATAGCGGATTCCTCTCTGAACAGATACTCTCTGAACTCATGCGAATCTCCCGAAGTGAGCGAACAGAACTTCTCCACCTGTTCACAGATTTACAGCTCGGGACGGGAAAACAGAAACGACTCTTCAACATGTTACGAGATGCTGCATACAGAGCGAATATATCAATCTCTGATTACCTGCAATCTGAGGAGATACAGGTGATTACACAAGATAGCCAGAATAATGGACCACAACGGTTTAAACGTCTGGATGCACTTTTATTACGGCAACTCTCCCCCGGATCAATTGCAGCACAAGACCGATTCAAAGAGCGGATACAGGCACTCCGGCTTCCCCCAAACCAGAACATAATACACAGTCAGGCCTTTGAAGAAGATGCGGTCACCTTTACCATGACCTTTGCATCGTTTGAAGAATGTGTGGAATTTATAAAAAAGACAGACAGGTAAGAGTCGTTACGAATATTTCAATTACTCGAGATGCTGGTTTCGTAAAAAGTCATCGGTTGGCTTTGGGGAGACTCGGGAAAAACTTTGCTATACAAGCGGTAATGCAGGTGTTGCCGATTTGGCAGTTACATGGATGTCCGGCGAATCGACGATGACAAGCGACAACGCAGGAGTATCAGAGTTTTTACAAGTCGATCATGGATAGAGAACAAGACCTTCGACCAGCATATCTTCTCCGAGCTGCTTGTAGATAGGCTGAAAAAGTCTCGGGGCAGATACGGCTCCGGAAACGCTCAGACCGTGGGCAAGGGGCTGACCGCAATCTCCAGCAAAAACCGGTGCATAAAAGAGATGGGCATAGTCGTAGAGCTGTCTGCGTAAAAGACTGCCGTGCAAACGGGAGCCCCCCTCAACAAGAACCGAGAGGATGCCCTGTTGCGCAATTTTTTGCATCACCTCGATGAGATCAAGACCCGCGTCCTTTTCAGCAACTTCACAGACCTCGACTCCGAGGCCAGCCAGCTTCTCTCTGCGTGCAGAGTCCAGGCCCTTTTTACAAAAAACAATCGAGATTGCCGGAGAATCCAGGTTGTAGACCTTGGCTATATCCGGTATCCTCAGATGAGAGTCGAGAATCAAACGAACCGGATCCCTGCCCTGCCTCCCGAAAAGCCGCGTTGTCAGAGCTGGATCATCGGAGAGTATGGTACCGGATCCGACCATGATGGCATCGTATCTGTCGCGTAATCGATGCACCTCTCTCCACGATTCATCACCGGTTATTTTTCCGGGGGTATGTCCCGTATAGTTGAGCCTGCCGTCAAGGCTGACCCCAGCCTTCATAACCATATACGGCAGGGAGGTCTGGACAAATTTTATAAAGGGACGATTAATAGCGCGGCACTCCTGCTCCAAAACGGCCGATCGTACCTCAAGCCCCTGTTCTCTGAGATAGGCAATCCCCTGTCCGTTGACCAAAGGGTTCGGATCCTGCATGCCGACAACGACCCTGCGTATTCCTGTTTGTGCAATGGCCTTGCAACAAGGGGGGGTCAGGCCGGTATGCGAACAGGGTTCCAGGGTAACGTACATCGTTGCTCCGAGCAGATCTGAGCCCAGATTTTTCAAGGCCTCAATCTCTGCGTGAGCAGCACCGGCCTTGCGATGGAAACCTTTGGCAACAACCCTGTCATCCCGTACAATGACTGCGCCCACTACCGGGTTCGGAGAAGTCCGTCCCAGCCCCCTTTTCGCCTCGTCAAGGGCCAGCCGCATATAATGCGCATCGGAGTCGATCAAGGTCACTCCTCTTTTGCCTGTTCGTCAAGAAGAAGTTTCAATTCCGCCATAAACTCATTAACGTCTTTAAACTGTCGATAAACAGAGGCAAAACGCACATAAGCCACAGCATCGAGTTCGGACAATCCCTCCATAACCCATTCTCCGACGGCAGCAGAGGGAATTTCCCTGGCACCATAATCCTGAAGCTTTGCCTCTAGAGCATCAGCAAAGGCATCAATTCTATCACGGCTGACGTTTCTTTTTTCACAGGCCTTTTCCAGCCCCACAATCAGCTTATGCCTATCCCACTGCTCTCTCCGGCCGTCTTTTTTGACCAAAACAGGCAGCATGACCTCAAGACGCTCATAGGTTGTAAAACGTTGAGAACATTGCAGACATTCCCGTCTTCTCCGGGTAATTGTTGCATCCTTGTTCAGTCTTGAATCAATCACTTTATTGTCAAGATGCTCGCAGTAGGGACATTTCATATAAAATCCTCAGAAAAACCAAGACAACAACGAAAACAAAAACACCGTTTCAGAACTGAAAAGGCGAAGGGAAAAAATACCAACAAAAAACACAACAGCAGGCCCAAACAAACGAAAAGCTGGTAAGCATACTAGGTCAAGCTCGCAACCCGCCTCTGGTGGCGGCCCCCGGAAAACTCTGCAGTCAACCAGGCATCGAGTATCGCCACCGCCCTCTCCAACGAAAGGACGCGCCCTCCCAAACAGAGAACATTTGCGTCGTTGTGCTGACGGCTTAACACTGCGGTATTGACATCAAAGGGGTTTGCCGCACGAATGAATCGGTTGCGGTTTGCGGCGATACACATACCGATACCGGTACCACAGACAAGAACCCCTCGATCGGCTCTGCCAGAAACAAGCTCATCCACGACTTTCTTCGCATATAGCGGGTAATCAACGGACTGACTGGAATCACAGCCCACATCTACGGCCAAAAAACCATTTTCAACGAACCACCGCAGCAACTGTTCTTTCAGTTCATAACCACCATGATCTGCGCCTATTGCTATCTGCACCCCGATCCCTCTCGTTCACATTAAAGAGTCTTCATAGCGATAACAGCGTTTGTACCGCCAAAGCCAAAAGAGTTTGACAGGGCAGCAGCAATTTTCATCTGACGGGCCTCATTGGCAACATAGTCAAGATCACATTCAGGACTTGGCTGACAATAATTCATCGTTGGAGGTGCAATCTGATTCTTCAGGCTCAAGGCCGTAAAAACCGCCTCCACTCCCCCTGCTGCACCCAGCATATGTCCAACCATAGACTTTGTTGAACTGACAACCAGATCGTCTGCATAAGCACCAAAGACAGTTTTTATTGCCCGCGTCTCACAAAGATCGTTGAGGGGCGTAGAGGTGCCATGTGCATTGATATAATCAATCTTATCAGCGGACAGGCCGGCACTTGCAAGTGCCATCTTCATCGCACGTACCCCGCCGGCACCATCCTCAGGAGGTGCGGCAACGTGATAGGCATCACTGCTCAGTCCGTATCCACAAACTTCCGCATAGATATCGGCTCCACGAGCCCGAGCATGCTCATACTCCTCGAGTATCAGCATTCCGGCACCTTCCGACATAACGAAACCGTCACGATCACGATCAAAGGGCCTTGATGCCTCTTCAGGGCTGTCATTTCTCGCAGACAGGGCCTTCATCGAAGCAAAACCGGCTATCCCCAGACCGCAGATAACAGATTCTGTTCCTCCAGCCACCACCATATCGCAAACGCCCCGCTGCACATAACGATATGCCTCGCCAACCGCATGGGTTCCGGCCGCACAGGCGGTTGTCAGACACAGATTTGGCCCGGTACTCTGTATATCCATCGAGATATGTCCCGACGGCATATTCGGTATGGCCATAGGAATAAAAAACGGTGCCACACGCTTTGGCCCCCGATCAAGTAATATACTGTGGTTCGCTTCAATGACCGGCAGGCCCCCTATGCCGCAACCAGTAACAACACCAACCCTGTCCCTGTTTTCCTCGGAGATGGTAAAGCCACTTTCCTCCAGGGCCATTCTTGAGGCAACCAGTGCGTACTGGACATAGAGGTCAAGATGTTTGGCGGCCTTTTTATCAAAATATTGATCACTGTCAAAATCCTTGACCTCAGCTGCAATTCTGACCGGATAGTCACTGGCGTCAAAGCGGGTGATCGGCCCGACCCCACTCTTCCCGGAACAGAGGTTATCCCAGGCCTTATCAACGCCGGTACCAACCGGCGTGACCAAACCAACACCTGTAACCACAACCCTTCGTGTCACCACAGCACACCCCTTCGATAGCTAAAACCTAGAGATCCTGTATCGAATCAGCCAGGAGATCCCCCCCCCTGACTGACCACACAATCATTCTTTACTGTTGACATAGTCTATAGCATCCTGCACGGTGCTGATCTTCTCGGCATCATCATCGGGGATTTCAATATCAAAGCTGTCTTCCAGGGCCATAATCAGCTCTACGAGATCAAGAGAGTCGGCTCCCAAATCATCAACAAACGAGGCCTGGGGAACGACCTTCTCGACCGGGACAGAGAGTTGTTCTGCTATTATGTCAATCATCTTTTTTTCCAAGCTCATATTCTTCTCCATTGATTTAATAAGACATGGCTACACCATGTTCGTGCATAAACCTGGCCACACACAGCCAGATTACATATACATACCACCGTTTATATGCAGCGTCTGCCCGGTGATATATCTGCCATCCGCAGAGACAAGATAGGCAACAGCCCCTGCAATATCCTCACATCTGCCAAAACGTGCAAGAGGAATTTCACTCAAAATCTGTTTTTGCATTTCCTCGGAGAGCATATCGGTCATTTCCGTTTCGATGAAACCGGGAGCAATGCTGTTCACCCTGATGCCTCTTGCGGCATACTCTCTGGCCATGGCCTTGGTCAAACCAACAAGACCGGCCTTTGCCGCTGAATAGTTTGTCTGCCCGATATTACCTAAGAATCCGGATACGGAGGCAATGTTGACAATACAACCGGACCTCTTTTTCATCATCGATCGGGAAGCCGCCTTGGCACATAAAAAAGCACCTTTGAGATTGGTGTTGAGTACCGCGTCCCAATCCTCCTCTTTCATACGGGCCATCAATCCGTCACGGGTGATACCGGCATTATTGACAAGAATGTCAATCGAGCCGTGCCGATCGACAATTGACTTGAAGGCGCTCTGAACCGCGGCGGTCTCCGAGACATCAAAACCAACGGCTTTGGCCCTGCCTCCGGCCTGTTCTATCTCCTCGACGGTTTTTTCGGCGGCCTCAGATCGCAAGACATAGTTGACATACACCAGAGCGCCCATTGATGCAAGCCGTAAACAAATAGCCCGGCCAATGCCTCTCCCCCCTCCTGTTACCAGTGCAACCTGTCCTGCAAGCATCATTTTGTACGCCGCTCCTCAATTTTACGAATCAACTTTGGTATGATCTCAAAAAGGTCTCCGACCAGACCATAGTCTGCAATATCAAATATTGCTGCATTTTTATCTCGATTAATCGCCACAATAGTCTCGGCAGACTGCATCCCGGCAACATGTTGTACCGCGCCGGATATACCGCAGGCAATATAGACCTTCGGGGCCACCGTCTTCCCGGTCTGCCCAACCTGATGCGGATAGGCTATCCAACCAGCATCAACCACCGCCCTGGAGGCAGAAACGCTGCCGCCCATGGCAACAGCCAGCTGCTGAACAAGCTCGAAACCTTTCGCACTTCCCAGGCCCCGTCCACCTGCAACCAGAATATCGGCCTCCTGAATGTTCACATGTTCATTTTCCGAGGCAACACTTTTTAAAACCCTGATCCTGTTTCGTTCCGGACAATAATCCTTGCCAAGGGAATAGACATTTCCTGATCTCTCTGGATCAAAGGCTGCAATACTCATCACCTTCGGACGAACTGTCGCCATCTGTGGCCGGGACTCTTCACAGACAATCGTGGCCATGATATTGCCGCCAAAGGCAGGGCGTGTCTGGAGCAGAACCCCATCCTCCTCACGTATTTCCAGCTGCGTACAGTCGGCTGTCAAACCGGCATTGAGAAGCGTTGCAACCCCAGGGATAAAAGAACGGCCGATAGCCGTTGCCCCGGCAAGAACAATTTCGGGCCTGTATTCCCGGATAAGAGCCTCCACCACCACTGTATATACATCTTCATTGAAATCGGCAAATATCGGGTCATCAAGGAGATAGACATCGTCTGCGCCATGCCCGATCAGACGTGCGGGAACCTCTGTCAAATCCTCTCCCAGCAAAACCGCGCCCAGGGCAGAGCCCCTGCTATCGGCAAGCTTCCTGCCCATTGTCAGCAGCTCGAGAGAGACCTCCGCCAGACGTCCCTTTCGAGATTCACAAAAGACCCAGACCCCGCTCCACTCCTCTTTCTGAACAGAAGAAGACTGGGCCAGCTCAATACTGATTGCGCCAACCGCACAACTCTTTACACAGGCCCCACACAGGGTGCAGCCGTCCTGGGCGACGGCAAGACCATCGTGTACCTCCATAACCCCAAAAGGACAACTGTCCTCACAGATTCCGCAGCCAATACACAAGTCTTCGCTGATCGTCAACATATTTATTCGAGTTCAATCCTGCACATGTATTGTAAACAAAACACGCAAGGCAAAGGAGAAAGGCAGTGAATCAGATTGAAAAGGATTTGCCAGACATCCCTGACTTGCGACATAATCGAACAACAAAAAGCCTCTTGTATTACAGATACCCTGCAAGCTGTTCGACGAGCAGATCAACCTGTTGATCAATACTTCCCTCGAGGAGTACCTTCTTTGCTCGCGACGGCGGAGGAAAGACCGTAACGACCCTGGTCGGGGAACCCACGAGACCGAGGCAGGCCGGATCTGCATTGATATCCTCAGCAGAAAAACGAATGATCTCAGCCTTTTTCGCCTTCATTTTGCCCTTCAAGGACGGTACCCGGGGCTGATTTATATCCTTTACCACGGTAAGCAGGGCCGGCTGTTCGACGGCGACAATATCATAGCCGTCGTCCATCATACGCTCAACCACAATCTCCCGGTCGTTGATCTCCTGAATCTTTTGCACACAGCTGACAAAAGGAATGCCGAGACGCACGGCAAGACCTGGCCCGACCTGGGCCGTATCTCCATCAATGGCCTGCTTTCCACAGAGAACAAGAGAAAACGGTCCTATCCGGGTAAGGGCCCTTTCCAGGGTATAGGAGGTCGCCCAGGTATCGGCCCCGGCAAAGGCACGGTCCGAAACCAGTACGCCGGAATCGGCACCGCAGCTTATCGCCTGACGCAAAACCTCTTCGGCCTGCGGCGGCCCCATTGTCAGAGCAACGACCTCGGCCCCATAGCCCTCTTTCAGACGCACGGCCTCTTCCAAGGCATGCTGGTCGTAGGGGTTCATAATAGACTGGACCCCTTCCCTCTTCAAGGTATTGGTTTCCGGATCAAGGGAAACCTCCCTTGTGTCTGGAACCTGCTTAATACATACGACGATCTTCATCTCCGCTCCATCAGGGAAGCTTGTACAGGCCACTCTATCTGGTGTACAGCAGGCGGCCAACCGATCAGGAAAAAATTACCGGCAGACTACTATGTACCGACCGTAATCTGGGCACAAAAGCCTTTCTACTTTCTGCCGTATTCCTTGTTTAATTCCTGACCGATGACGTTGCGCTGAATCTGGTTGGTCCCCTCATAAATCTGCAGGATCTTCGCATCCCGCATCATCTTCTCAACCGGATATTCACTCATATATCCGTAGCCACCCATGACCTGTACGGCGTCTGTGGTAACCTTCATGGCCATATCCGTTGCAAAGGTCTTGCAAATGGCGGATGCCTTGGAGATATTTTTCTGATCGCTGTCGATATGCCTGGCTGCAGCATAGACCAGAGCCCGGGCGGCTTCAACCCCGATGGCCATATCGGCGAGCATATGCTGTACCGCCTGAAAACTGATAATTGGCTTGCCAAACTGCTTTCTCTGCTTGGCGTATTTTGCCGCCTCATCAAGAGCTCCCTGAGCAAGCCCCACGGCCAATGCAGCAATACCCGGGCGTGAGAGATCAAGGGTCTTCATTACTGTAATAAAACCTGTACCCCGACGGCCGACGATTCTGTCCTTTGGGATACGACAATCCTTGAAGATCAACTCGGTGGTGGCAGAAGCGCGGATACCCATTTTCTTTTCCCCTACCCCACAGGAAAAACCGGGGTCCCCATCCTCGACCAGAAAAATCGACGCCCCTCGAGGCCCGCGCTCCCTGTCGGTTATTGCCACAACAGAATACAACCGGGCCTTTCCGCCATTGGTAATCCACTGTTTTGTGCCGTTGAGAACCCACTCGTCCCCATCCAGCTCAGCGGTTGTCTGTATTCCTGAAGCATCAGAGCCGGCATTGGCCTCGGTAAGGCCAAAGGCCGCATATTTTTCACCACTGGCGACCTCGGGCAGATATTTCTGTTTCTGCTCTTCTGAACCGGCAAGCAGCAGAGGGTATATACCAAGAAAGTTGGCAGCATAGGCCGTGCCAACGGCAACACATCCGCGGCCAAACTGCTCGACGGTCAAAACAATATCAAGACAGCCCCCGCCAAAACCACCATAGGCTTCGGGAATAAGCAGCCCCAACAGATCGGCCTGGGCCATCTGCTCAAGAATATCACCGGGGAAACGATGCTCTTCATCGAGTACCGCCCGGTTCGGGATAATCCATTCATCGGTAATTTGACCTGCAACATCAACAATCATCTGCTGTTCTTCCGACAAGAAATAATCCATATACGTTCTCCCGTTTACCACTTCATAAGGGCCGAGCCCCAAGTAAATCCTCCACCAAAGGAACACAACAGAATCAGATCATTTTCCGCGATGCGCCCCTGCCTGCAGGCGTCATCCAAGGCGAGAGGGATTGATGCGGCTGAGGTGTTGCCGTATCTTGCAACATTTATGAAGAATTTGTCCTCTGTAATCTGAAATTTTTCGATCAATTTATGCAGGATTCTGATATTTGCCTGATGGGGAACGACCAGAGAGACATCGTCCATAGCAAGGCCAGAGTCCTCGAGCAGTGTGTGCACTGAATCTGCCATGGCCACAACAGCGTGTCTGAAAACCTCCTTGCCCTCCATACGCAGATATGATCCGTCGTTATCGGCAAGACGAAGATCCGGGTTACTGCTCTGTGGGCCATACATATAGAGCAGAGGCCAGAGCCGACCATCTGACTGCAGATTTGAGCCGATAAAACCGCGATCATTTTCACTCTGTCCCATGACCACTGCCGCGGCACCGTCGCCAAAAAGAATGCAGGTATTGCGGTCTTGCCAATCAAGACGACTGGACATGGTCTCAGCCCCGATAACAAGAACCTTCAGAGAGGGATCGCTTTGTATATATCTATGGGCCAGATCAACGGCATACAGAAAACCCGAACAGGCCGCATTGAGGTCAAAGGCAAAGGCGTTTTGCGCACCGATTTCACCCTGGACCAGACAGGCCGCCGATGGCATCTGCGTATGTGAGGTTATGGTGGCTACGATGATAATCCCTATCTGCTCGGCGCTGCAATCTGCATCCAGCAAAGCCCTTCTTGCGGCCTCCGCCGCAAGCACATAGGTCTGCTCGTTCGCACCGGCTATATACCGGGTTTCAATACCAGTCCTCGTTCGAATCCATTCGTCACTGGTATCGACAATCTTTTCCAGTTGCCGATTTGCAACAAGCCTTTTGGGGCTACACGAACCAATACCGTAGACGACAGATCCCATAAATACGTATCAGACTAAGAAGAAAGCCCCTCCAGAATTTCATCGCGAATGCTGCTGTTGGCCATCCTGGCCGCTTCAAGAATCGCATTCTTGATGGCGACAGCACTTGACTTTCCATGACAGACAAAACCGACCCCATCGAGCCCAAGCAGAGGTGCACCACCATACTCTGCATAATCAACCCGTCGTTTAAACCTGGCAAATGCTCTGCTGGCAAGCAGGTAGCCAAGCTTGGCCGGCAATGACTTGATGATTTCCGCCCGTAACATCTCCATTGCTGCCTCGGCCAGACCTTCGCTGACCTTCAGACAGACATTACCGACAAAACCGTCACAGACAATGACGTCGACATCACCACGAAAGACATCGCGGCCTTCGACGTTTCCGATAAAATTGAGACTGCTCTTTTCAAGCAGGGGATAGGTTTCTTTGATAAGGCTGTTGCCCTTACCCGCCTCCTCTCCGATGGTCAGCAACCCGACCCGCGGGCTCTCAGAGCCCTGCAGACGGAAATAAGCCGAGGCCATAACCGCAAACTGGAACAGATGCAACGGCTTGCAGTCGACATTGGCGCCAATATCCATCAGGACAACAGGCCGTTTTCTGGTCGGGAAGTAGGAGGCGATTCCTGGCCTTGCCACTCCCTGCAGGCGTCCGAGTTTGCGCATACCGGCGGCAAGAGTGGCACCCGAGTTTCCAGCGCTGACGACACCGTCTGCATCGCCACTGCGCACCAGATCGAAGGCAACCACGACGGATGCATCTTTTTTCTTGCGAATCGCATCGACAGGGTGCTCTTTCATCTCCACGACCTGAGAGGCATGGACGATGTCGAGCCGACCGGCACAACGACGTTCAGGAGAGAGAGATTGTAAATGTTCCTGAAGGCTCTTTGTATCACCAACCAAGCTCACCTTGATCCTGGCCTCCCGGATGGCCATCAGGGCTCCGCTTATCAGCTCCCTTGAGCCATGATCCCCCCCCATGGCATCCAGAGCTATGCAGGCATCCATACCTTAGTCGATATCGGCTTCGAGCGAATACACGGTTCTGCCCTTGTACATACCACAGTTTCCGCAAAGCCGATGAGGCTGCTTTGGTTCACCGCATTCACTACAGGTGCTCAGACCGGGTGCAGAAAGGGCATCGTGCGCCCTTCTTTTACGGGTTCTCGAGTGACTGTGTCTTCGTTTTGGTAATGCCATTCTATCCTCCAGCAATTCTGGTTTGTATCGGAAAGTATTGCAGACTTTGAGCCCAAAAAACGTTGCGATACCTTTCTCTCATAAAAAAGTTTCTCTTTTCCCTGCGCGGCAGGTCTTTACAGCCGAGATCCGTACACAGGAGACGAACCAGGATCAGGAGCCTTTCGTCTGCCGTATCTTTCCTAAAACAGCAAAGGGCGAACTGGTCGGCTCCCTGGTACAGCTGCATTCTTCAACATTTAACAAGGCGGAACAGCCCGGACAAACACCCCGACAGTCAGGAGAGCAAAGCATCCGCAAGGGGCTTTCAAGATAGGCCTGCTCGCGCAGTATCCGAGAGATGTCAATTATTGAACCCTGCAGATACATCAGCTGAACGTCCTGTTCCAGGCACTGCCTTTCTGCCGGACCAACGGGCTCTTCTCTCTCTGTGATCAGATATTCAAAACGACTCTGCAAAGGCTGTTCTGCAGTCCGCACACCACATCGTCCACAGACCCCTGACAATATACCAGTAAATTCACCCCGGAGTTCCACCTCCCCGGCAGGACGACGCCTCAGCAGGACCCAGGTTGTACCGGCTGGAACAAAGCTGCCGAGTTCATCGGGAAACCAATCCTGCCCCTGCAACTCATACCGTTCAGCCTTCTCAGTAATCGTAGAGAACTCAATCTGCATAAGAGTACCCGCCGTAATCAAACTCAACAAGAAAAATACAAAAATGCGGAAGATACTATATTTATTCTGACTTGGCTAGAAAAAAACCCCTCTCTGAAGAAAAGATCCCCGCAGGAAGCGCAAAAGACTCCCGGGCATAGCCATCCGAAAAAACCGTTAACAAGGATCTTCAGCCAGACAAAGAGAAACACCTGAAGAGAAACGATGACAGCCGGCCAGCATTGTAAACAGCTGTAACAGGCGGCACATTGGTATCCGAGGCGAAAACTCAAACAAGGCTACATGATCCGTACCAGCCGTTCCGTGCTTGCCAGCAGGCGAAGGCTGAGACATTTGAGAATCCAGCGCTGCACCTGCAGCCCGAACAAAGGATACTTCTGACAGAGTAATGAAAAATTATCGGTCGATAAAAATGACAACCGAGTACTGCTCACAGCACGCACCGTTGCACTGCGTTTCTGCCCGGAGAGCAGACCGCCTTCGCCAACAGGGGTGCCCGCATCAAGCAGGGCCACGACCTGTGTCCGGTTGCCAAAACCGGTTTTTCGATGTACGGCAAGCCGGCCGGAATGGACGAAAAAGGCACCCCTCGCCTCATCTCCACACTCGAACAAGGTCTCGCCTGCGGCCAGATCAACCGCCTCCAGTACCGACAACAGCTCGTCCATCGGCATTTCAGCGTCCTGGAGTCCTTTTGCTATCTCATCGGGAATTGTTTGCGCCTGCATTGGCAACCCCTGCTGAATAAACCTTCTTCATCTTCTTCCCAAAACCAACGACAAGACCTTCCCGCTACTCCTTCTTGCTTTCGGCAAACGCCCTGTTCTTCTCGTCAAGCACCTTCATCACTCCTTCAAAACCGTCTTTTCGCAATATAGATTTGAATTGGCCATGATAATTTTTCACCAGGCTGACGCCTTCTATATTGATATCGTATACCATCCACTTATCGCGTTGCAGACGCAGGATATAGTGGACAGGAAGCGTCAATTCGGAACCCTTGACGATGGTTGTCACCTGCGCCCTGTCTTTTTTGACGGTTTCTCCGACAAAATCGATCCCGCCACCGGTATAGCTCTCCAGCTTCTCCAGATAGACGTTTTCAAGTAATTCGGTCATAGCAGCGATAAACGCCTTGCGCTCTGTATCACCAATTTTCCGCCAGGTCCGGCCCAGAATCCTTTTCGACATCTCGTTGAAATCAAAGCCTTTATTCACCTCGGCCATGATCTTATCCCTGCGCAGTGTCCGCTTATCATCCCCTTTCAGTGTTTCGTCTTCGAGGATTGCAACCAGGACCTCCAGGGCTGGTTTGAGTTGCTCGGTCGGCGATGGAGCCGCCGCAAAGATTGAAACCGGCATCAAGATCAACAACAGACAGCAAAAAACAAGAAACTTTTTCATTTTTCCCTCTATCGCCCTCTACGAGCGGAAGTAAATAACAGAGATATACCAACTGTTTTCATCAAAAACCGGAAGAGCCGATAGGCACGAGCCGAAAATATCGAAAGCCAAAGGCAGCTTTCTGCAAGAGTCCACCTCAAGCTCTACTCGGCCTTGCCAAAGGCGAACTTTGAGACAAGCGACTCAATATCCAGAGATGATTCGGTATCAACAATGGTGTCTCCAGGTTTATAGAGTTCTTCGTCTCCGCCCAGACTGAGCTGGATAAACTTATCGCCAATGATCCCCTGGGATTTTACCGAGGCCATCGAGTCGACCGGCAGTTGTATCGCTTTATCAATCTGCAGCTCAAGTATCGCCTCTTCATTCTCTCCAAGCCGGATGCCGACGACCTGACCGACCACTACGCCGGCAACCTGCACACTCGCACCCTTCTTTACCCCTGCAACATTATCAAATTCCGCGTTAATAATGTACTGTTTACCGCTGTTCAAAAAAGGGACTTCCCCCAACTGCAGGGCAAGGTAACCAAAGGCCGCAAAGCCCAGCAGAACAAAGAGCCCAACCACCGTTTCCAGAGATCTTTTTTTCATTTTTCCACCAATCCACTTTGATATACTTCACCCATGGTCGTTGCGACAAATTCCTGGATATGAGCCTGCTCCGACCATTGGAGCTGTTCCGGACTGTCAAAAACATCCGTCTTGCCGTTATGCAAAATGATGACCTGATCGGCAAGGTTAAAGACCTTGGGGATATCATGGCTGACGATCACAGAGGTAAAACCGAACTGCTGCTGCGTGCGCGCAAAAAGTTGATATATCTCCTGGGTCATCAGGGGGTCAAGTCCGGTTGTCGGCTCATCAAAGAGCAGAATCGAGGGTTGCAACTGCATTGCCCTGGCCAGCCCCACCCTTTTCCGCATACCGCCACTGATTTGCGCGGGATATTTTGTCTCATGCCCTTCAAGCTCAAATTGCGCCAGACTGGCATACACCTGCTCCCGGATCTCTTTTTCTGTCTTGGCGGTCCTCTCACGCAGAGGAAGAGCAATATTGTCAAAGACGGTCAGAGAATCAAACAGGGCCGAACCCTGGAATAACACCCCAAAATTACTCCGCAGAGCCTCAAGACGCCTGCCTCGTGCCTGTGTTACGTCCTTCCCATCAATAACGATACTGCCGGCATCTGCCTTTAACAGACCAAGAACAAGCTTCAAGGTAACACTCTTGCCCTGACCACTGCCACCGGCAATGACCGTTGTTTTCCCGGCGGGAATAGAGAAAGAAACCGAGTCAAGGACATGCTGACGGGAACCGTCAGCGCGCACAAAACTTTTTCTCACATTGTTAAATATAATGGCCGATTCAGTCATCAAAGCAGCACCGCGGTCAGCAGATAATCAAAAACAAGCACCAGAATAGAAGAGACAACCACCGCCTGGGTCGTCACATAGCTGACACTTTTCGCTCCAAACCCGGCCCCCCTGATCTGCTGCACAAAATACCCCCTTCCGCAGGAGACCCAGACAACAATCAGGGCAAAGACAACGGATTTGACGAAACCAAGCCAGATATCATGGTCTGTAACGCTGCTTATCATCCCCTGCAGATAACTCCCGGGACTGACCCCCATCCGTCGAACTCCGGCAACATATCCCCCGGCTATGCCGACGACATCAAAGATTGCGGTAAGAAGCGGCACCGAGATCAAGGTCGCCAGCAGCTTGGGAGAAATGAAATAACGGAAGGGGTCGATAGCCATACAGTCGAGGGCATCAATCTGCTCGGAAATACGCATTATACCGAGCTCAGAGCACATCGCCGATCCGGCACGCCCTGCAACCATCAAGGCCGTAAGCACGGGGCCCAGTTCCATGATAATGGTCAACGCAACTGCAGAGCCCAACATACCGTCTGCCCCGAACTTGCTGAGTGAGTAATAGCCCTGGAGCCCCAGGACCATACCCGTTGAGAGCGCAGTAAAAAAAATGACAAAAAGCGAACTGGCTCCAATGAAATGGACCTGACGGAGCAATTCATCAAAGCGAAACGGTCGTCGCAAAAGGCCTCGAATACAGCGAAAGAGGAAAATTGTCATCCTGCCTATATCTTCCAGCAGATACAAAACCCCCTCTCCGAGCTTTGCTATTGGATGTATATACATTGGGTCGAGACGTTTTGACATTCACGGAAAACGTACAGCATTTACGGTTTACACAGACAAGAACTCTGCCAACTGACAGAAAAACCTATCCAT
Organism: Deltaproteobacteria bacterium; assembly: GCA_002747825.1. Taxonomy (GTDB): domain Bacteria; phylum Desulfobacterota; class Desulfobulbia; order Desulfobulbales; family Desulfocapsaceae; genus Desulforhopalus_A. The sequence continues at coordinate 31,059 of PDQQ01000012.1, read as the reverse complement.
CTATCCTGCCGATTACGCATATCCTCGATATACAGCAGGGAAACAAACACCAATTATTCAGGTAACCTAAAGATAAAGGCTGCTGAAAACAAAGTCAACCACAGCAAACGAGAAATGACCTGCGCAAGAAGCATGTACCTCTCCGGATCGCAAAAGCCCTCTGTTTATTCAGCAAAGGCCGCCGGTTGAAAAAGCAAAAAAATGATTATTCGAAACATTTGCTCTTGTTTTTTTTTCCCATCTAGGCTTGTTAGTCATTGTAGCCACCAGCGGGCAAACCCTTTTCCCACCCGAAAAGGGTTTGCAACAGCAGAACAACGCTTCTTTTCCAGACGGGTTGTCCAGACATGACAGAGAAAGAGATCCTCATTACGACAGAAAAAGATCTGGCCGAACTTTGTCAAGAGGCCCAGCAAACAGATGTGATCGCCCTTGATACAGAATTCGTCTGGGAAAAAACCTTCTATCCACGCCTTGGCCTTATCCAGATGGCCCTCTCCGACGAAAGATGTTACCTGATCGATCCTCTTTCAATACAAGACCTCCAGGCTTTGGGGGCGGTCCTGAAAGACCGGAGGGTGATGAAGGTCTTGCACGATGCACCGCAGGATCTGGCCATCCTGCATAGAGCCACAGGCGTTGCAGCACAAAATGTCTTTGATACACGCCTTGCTGCCGGCTTTGCCAGCCTCCCCGCCACACTCTCCCTTGCCCACCTCGTCAAAGGTCTGCTGGACATTGATCTTGTCAAGGATGCCACACGCACCAATTGGCTCAAACGCCCCTTCAGCAAGGCCCAGGTACAATACGCACTGGACGATGTCCGCTACCTGCGAGCCGTACGGGTTATCCTGCTCTCCCGCATGATCGGTCCTCAGATCAACTCCTGGCTGCAGGAAGAACTGAACCTGCTGAACAATCCGGCCACCTACGACATCTTCAACGAAAAAGACAGATTTCGAAGGATTACAGGCAGCAGCAAGCTTGACCAGCCAGGTCTGGCGATCCTCAGGGATCTGGCTCTCTGGCGTAACAAGGTCGCCCAGGAAAAGGACAGACCACGTGGACATATCGTTGCCGATAAATACCTTGTGGAGATAGCCAGAACACGCCCCAACGACGAGACTACCTTGCAGAAAACGCGGCTGCCGGAAAAGGCCATGCGCAGATATGGGAAGGATATTCTCAAGGTTGTATCTGCGGCCTTGGCGGAAGATAAATCCACCTATCCGAGGCAGAAAGAACGTGTACGCCTGAACAAACAACAGCAGAGCTTTCTGGAAAACCTGGACGGCAGTATCTCTCTGAAATGTGAATTACTCGGCATTGACCCCAGCCTTCTCGGCAACAAAAACGAGTTTAAACAGCTGGCCAAGACCTTGCTGACAGAAGGCGGTGCGGCAGGGATCCAGACCCGCCAGATGAGCGGCTGGCGCAAAGACTTTCTCAAGGGGTTTTTCTCAGATTTACCGGAAAAGTAAACGGCGAAGAGGCCTGTGGAGAGGCTCTATCCGCGAAAAACAGCAGACCCGTAAAAAAAATGGGGGCTCAAGGCCCCCATCTCAAGCAAAATGAACTCCTGCCTTCCCTCCGCAATCTACATTACGGGGGCAAATCAGCAAAAAACCTTTTTGCACAGGGCTCCTAAGGAGCCAAGGTTTTCACAGACATGGATACCGGCATCCCGCATCGCCGCAATCTTGGCAGAGGCGGTACCTTGTCCGCCACTGACGATGGCGCCGGCATGCCCCATTCTCCTCCCCGGCGGGGCGGTGAGTCCGGCGATAAAACCGACAACCGGCTTTTGCATCGAATCCCTGATCCAGGCGGCGGCCTCTTCCTCGGCACTGCCACCAATTTCACCAACCATAACAACCGCAGAGGTTTCCGGATCTTCATTAAAGGCCGACAGACAGTCAAGAAAACCGGTACCATTTACCGGATCTCCGCCGATACCAACACAGGTGGTCTGCCCCAGGCCCGCTGCAGAAAGCTGATGGACCACTTCGTAGGTCAGAGTGCCAGAGCGTGAAACGACCCCAACGGGACCACCCGGGGTATGGATGGCTCCCGGCATAATGCCAATCTTACAGGCACCAGGAGTGATAATTCCAGGGCAGTTGGGACCAATCAGACGGCATGATTTTGTGGCCAGATAGTTTTTTACCTTGAGCATATCCATCACCGGAACACCCTCGGTGATACAGACGATCAGTTCGATACCGGCATCAGCGGCCTCAAGAATGGCTCCGGCAGCAAATGGGGGAGGGACAAAAATCACCGAGGCATTGGCCTCTGTTTTCTCTCTTGCCTCAACGACGGTATTGAAAACCGGAATACCATCCATCTCCTGGCCCCCCTTGCCCGGAGTAACCCCGGCGACGACGTTGGTGCCGTAGGCAACACATTGGCGGGTATGGAACTGACCTTCCTTTCCCGTGATACCTTGAACAAGCACACGGGTCTGTGCATTGACAAAAATACTCATTCTTTTTCCTTGATTGTTATAAAACGGGATGACTACCCACAGGACCAGGAGATAGATTGGAACAGATTCTCACCTGTAACCGTCCCTGGCCACCAGATCTTAGGCAACGATCGCGGCAACCTTCTGCGCGGCATCTCCGAGATCGCTGGCGCTTATCAGCGTAAGCCCGGAATCCTGCAAAATTTGCCGCCCTTCCTCAACGTTTGTACCCTCCATTCGAACAACAACGGGTACAGACAACGAAACCTTTTTCGCGGCTTCAACCACACCTTTCGCCAGGATATCGCAACGCAGGATACCGCCAAAGATATTGATCAGGATCCCCTTCACCTTGGGATCACTCAAAATAAGACGGAAGCCGTTTTCAACCATTTCTGCGCTGGCCCCGCCCCCGACATCGAGGAAATTTGCCGGTTCGGCGCCAGCCTGCTTGATAATATCCATGGTTGCCATGGCCAGGCCGGCTCCATTCACCATATTACCAATGTTACCGTCAAGATTGATATAGTTCAGATTGTACCTGGCAGCCTCCGCTTCGACAGGATCATCCTCGTTGGGATCGTGCATGGCAACAATGTCCGGATGCCGGAAAAGGGCATTGGAATCGACATCGACCTTGGCGTCAAGGGCAATAATCCTGTCATCTTCTGTGATGACCAGCGGGTTTATTTCAACCATCGAACAGTCGTATTCGACAAAGAGATTGTAGAGGCTTTGCAGAACGGCAGAAAACTCGCGCCGAACGGCCTTGTCCAGACCAAGACCAAATATGATCTGCAGCCCATGGTATGCCTGAAATCCGGTAATTGTATTGACCGATACGGTAATAATTCTCTCGGGATTTTTCTCGGCCACCTCCTCGATATCCATACCGCCATCCATACTGGCGACGATGGTTATCGAAGCGGTACTCCTGTCAGGGATTATCGACAGATACAGCTCTTTCTTGATGGCGACACCCTGCTCAACAAGAACTGTTTTGACCAGTCTCCCCTCCGGCCCGGTCTGCTTTGTCACCAGGGTCATACCGAGAATGGCCCGGGCAGCTGCGCTGACCTCTTCTGCCGATCTGGCGATCTTCACACCACCGCCCTTGCCACGGCCACCGGCATGAATCTGCGCCTTGACAGCAACCGGGAACCCCAGTTGTGCGGCTCCATCCTCGACCTCTTTCACTGAGGTTGCAACCGCATTATTGAGAACCGGAACCCGATACTTTTTAAACAGCTCTTTCGCCTGATATTCATGAATTTTCATAGGAGTCTTCCTGAAAAACAGATGCGGAGCAACCAGCCCCGCTTTGAAATAAGATTTTTTGTCCTCTGGTTCTTTTCAAAAGAGAAACCCAGGCAGACAAACAACGATAAAAGGTAACGCAAAAGATATGGCAGAAAAACTTACCACAGGCCCAGGATTTATTCCACGACAAAAAACAGCTCCCTGGCAGATTCCCCTGCCAGGTTGAAAAGGACAATAAGAGATCTGCCTTCTCACCTTTGCCCTTTTATTCAACAACAATTAAAGGTACTATGCACAGACCAGAGAAAAGAGACAACTCTTCTGCCAAAACCATCCTTTTTTCATTTTTCTTTTTCGTAAGGACTGTAATATGCCAAATACAGATTACTGGGCCGATGCCTACCTGGAAAAACGCGTCTCTGCCAAAGAGGCCATCTCAAGAATCCGTTCCGGACAGCGGGTTTTCATCGGTTCAGGCTGCGGTGAACCGCAGTTCCTCACCCAGACCCTGGCAGGGCATCTGAGCAACGTCTCAGGCCTTGAGATAGTACGGCTGCTCGGTCGGGAAACGGCCTCGCTTACCGAAATTGCCGACAGAACCGGTGATACCAGTCTCAATATCCGTTCGATCTATCTTGGTTCAACCAGGCCGGAATCGATCAACACGCAGCAGCGGTTTATCACTCCGATGAATATCTCCGATGTTCCAATGCTGTTTAAAACCCACAAACTCCCGCTGCACGCTGCGCTCATCCAGACCTCCCCGCCCGATGACTTTGGCTGGATGAGCCTGGGGATCTCAGTCGATGTGACGATGGCCGCGGCAAGATCGGCGGAGTTGGTTATCGCGCAGATAAACCCGCTGATGCCACGGGTTATGGGGCAGAGCTTTATTCATGTCAACGATGTCGATCTGCTCGTACACCACGAAGAAGAGCTGCTGACAATACCACGTACCGCCACACAGTCACCATCGGCGCAAAAGATCAGCCAGCATATCGCCAAACTCATTGAAGACGGTTCCACCCTGCAGATTGGACTTGACGCCACATCCCAGGCCACTGTCCTTGCCCTGTCGAATAAAAATGATCTTGGCATTCATTCCCAGTTCCTTACAGATGACATTATGCATCTCTACGCCAAGGGGAATATCAATAACAAGAAAAAAGGCTTCAACGAAGGGAAGATGGTCGCCTCAATGGCTATCGGCACAGACAACCTCTACGAGTTTCTCAACGATAATCCGGCCATCGACTTCTACCCTTCCGATTATGTCAATGACCCGTACATTATCTCGCGAAACAACAAGATGGTTTCGATGAACGCGGCATCGGTCATGGATCTTACCGGGCAGGTCTCGGCAGCCGCAACAACCGCCACCAGGCTCTCGGGGGTCTCTGGAATACTTGAATTCGTGCGCGGAGCCAGGCGCTCCAAGGGTGGAAAATCTATTCTGATGCTTCCGGCGACCTCAGGTTCCGGAAAAGACAGGATTTCCAACATTATTCCCCAGCTCAAAGACGATGTCGTCCTGGTTCCCAGGGGCGATGTGCATTATGTGATCTCCGAATATGGGGCAGTAAACCTCTTCGGCAAGAGCATCCAGGAACGGGTTCTGGCCATGATCAGCATCGCCCATCCCGATTTTCGGGACCAACTCTTTGCTGCAGCCAAGGAAAAAGGCTATATCGGTAGCGAACGCAGCCTCGGAGAAGCGTCAAAGGCCATCTATCCTGTCAATCTGGAGGAGACCTTGACCATAGACGGAGAAGAAATTCGTATCCGACCGGCCAAGCCGGTTGATGGACGACGCATTCAGGAACACTATTATAACCTTTCCCAGGAAGCCATATTCACCCGTTTTTTCTGTCAAAAAACTATATTTGCCAGGGCCGAGATGGACTCCCGTTCGTTGGTTGATTATGTCAAGTCACTGACTCTGGTGGCCATCGCCGGCGAATTCGGCTTTGGCAAGGTGATCGGTATTGCTGAATATATGAAGCTCGATGAAAACAATATGGCCGAAATAGCCTTCTCGGTCAGCGAAGAGTACCAGGGGAAGGGGCTGGGAACCTTCTTTTTGAAAAAACTTGCCGCGGTGGCCCGCGAAAATGCGATCTCAGGGCTGATCGCATACACCTTCCCATCAAATCAGCCGATGATACGGCTCTTTAACACATTACCGTATAAAGTAAAAACCGGACATGAAGACGGAGACCTGGTTCTCTCCTGTCTCTTTAGCGAACTCAAAAAACAGAACTGATCCGGGATTTCCTGCAAACAATCTTTTCGGTCAAACGAAGCGATGAGGCTGTCATCATATGCAGAAAGCCTGAACTATCCCTCAAAAGAACTGATACTCAATCCAACACAAGAGCCAAACGCATGCGTGATGAGTATATCTCTCGAATCAACCGTGTTATTGACTACGTTGACGCAAATATTGGCGATGATTTTTCTCTCAAGACGCTGTCTGAGGTTGCCTGTTTTTCGCAATATCATTTTCATCGAATTTTCAAGGCAATATCTGGGGAGACAGTCCACCAGTTTACCCAAAGGCTGAGAGTCGAAAAAGCGGCAGCACAGCTCGTCAACTGGCCCGAAAAATCAATTACCGACATTGCTTTGCATTGCGGCTTTTCAAGTTCAGCAGCTTTTGCTCGAACATTCAGAGGGACATTCCAGATGAGCCCAAGTCAGTGGCGCTCAAAACATCTTCTTGAAAAGAGCAAAAATTGCAAAACGAAGAGCAAGAAATGGAAAGATTTTGACATCTCCTCCTACTATATTGACAGTGTCAGCAACAATCTGACGTGGAAGATTCAGATAAAAAACAAAAAACCTGTTGCGGTCGAAGTAAAATACATGCCGGAACCTTATGTCGCGTATATCCGGCGTATAGGCCCCTACAAGGGAGACAGTGAACTCTTTGAAACGCTCTTCACCAGATTGATGAACTGGGCTGGGGCAAGAAGATTACTGCAGTTTCCAGAAACAGTAGTTATGTCTGTATATCATGATTCTCCGCAGATTACAGAGGAAGATAAACTAAGAACAAGTGTCTGTATCACGGTGCCGGCAGAAACGCCTGTTGCAGGTGAAATTGGCAAGATGAAACTCCCTGGTGGCGAATTTGCCGTTGCCGGTTTTGAGTTATCCGGAAGTGAGGAATACGAAGAAGCCTGGAATTTCATTTTTAGAAACTGGCTGCCTGAAAGTGGTTACCAACCCGATGATCGGCTCTGTTACGAAATATATCGTAATAGCCCCAAAGAGCATCCAGAGGGAATCCATATTGTCGATATATGTATTCCAATAAAGCCGTTATAGGCTTGGCATTGGCTACCTCTCATCCAATGCGATACGTTGTTCATCGAACTATTCCAGAAATACGAACAGGTTTATACAAAAAGGGGCGTCAAAATGGCTGTACCGACAAACAAAACAGAATTGAGAGAAGCCGTTCAAAAGAATTATGAAAAACTCAGAGAAGATCTTGCGACTATCCCTCCAGAGTTGACTGAAAAAAAAGAGATGGAAGGCCACGTCAAGGGGACCCGAATGAGTGTCTGTAACGTAATGGCGTATCTTGTCGGCTGGGGAAATCTTGTTCTGAAATGGCATTGCATTTTTTCTGCCGGGAAAATGCCTGATCTCCCTGAAACTGGTTTTAAAATGAACGAAATGGGAAGACTGGCTCAAAAATTTTACAAGGATTACGAAAATGATAGTTATGCATCTCTTCTCAGGCAATATGATGACGTGGTTGCAAAAATTCTCGGCTTAATTGATAGCCTTGACAACACCTATCTTTACGAGACAGACTGGTATAAAAAGTACCCTTTTGGCAGAATGATTCAATTCAATACGTCGTCTCCTTATGCAAATGCCCGCTCACGGATTCGTAAATGGAAAAAGTCAAAAGGAATATTGTAAATCAAACAGCAGGAAAAGGTACACCGTGAAAAACGGTTTCTCACATCCCCGGAATACGGATAAAATGATAAGGCTGGTACAAATGCAGCTGAAAGCAAAACCGAACGATACATCATTTCTCTCACCGGCACATGGTCATTATCTGTTCAGCCACGGAGGAGTATTTTTATGAGACATGAATGGAGGAAAAAAGAAAAGGATCTCTATTTACCACCGACAAAGCCTGTGCTGGTCGATGTTCCCAGATTTACATATCTTGCAATCAGTGGAAGTGGAAACCCAAACAGCCCGTTCTTTGCCGAATACGTTGAAGCCCTGTATGCCGTCTCCTATGCAATACGAATGTCCCACAAGAAAGGTCTTCAACCTGAAAACTTCTACGAATATACAGTGTATCCGCTGGAAGGTGTTTGGGATATATCGGAAGATGCAAAGAGATCTTTTCAAGGAGACATCAACAAAGATGAACTTGTTTTTACGCTGATGATCCGTCAGCCCAATTTTGTCTCAGATGAATTTGCAGAAAAGGCAAAAGAGTGGACAAAAAAGAAAAAGCCCAATCCCCACGTGCAAGAAATATCATTTTGCGAAATATCTGACCGGAAATGCGTCCAAATGATGCATCTTGGCAGTTATGACAACGAACAGGAATCGTTTGCAATAATGGATGCATTTGCCAGAGAAAATCAGTTAAAGCGGACGTCAACGCAACATAGGGAAATCTATATTTCAGATCCAAGAAAAGTAGCCCCGGAAAAACTGAAAACGGTTTTACGGTTTACGGTTGAATAGAGCTGTCACAGAACTCTGTGTCGTACCACCTTCACAGATCCTTGTGATAGATCAGAAAGCGTGAAGAACGCTGTTGAGATCAACAGGCCGAGCCAACAATGCTCACATACAATAAAAGGAAATACACCGGGCGATGAGAAGAAAAGACAAAGAGATAACCAGTAAAGAAACGATTGAAAAAATTATACGTTCGTCTCAGATTTGTCGCCTTGGGCTGTCAGACGGTTCCCAGCCGTATATTGTTCCTTTATCCTTTGGCTACGACAATGAAACACTCTTTTTCCATTCTGCCCGGGAAGGGAAAAAAGTGGCATTCATCAAAAAAAATCCGCATGTCTGTTTTGAGTTCGAGCACAACACCAGCCTGGTCGAATCTGATACACCCTGCAGCTGGGGAATGCAGTATCAGAGTGTTATCGGCTTTGGCGAGGCTGAAATAGTAGAGGACATTGATGAGAAGAAAGAGGCGCTGGGAATTATCATGCAACAGTACTCGACAAAGAAATTTGAATTTCCGGATGCGGCAATTCAGAAGACCTTTGTCTTTAAAGTAAAGATCAATGAAATGACGGGCAAGCAAGCAAAGAAACTTTGAATGATGGGGGCTTTTCAATCAAGGTCAAGGCCTTTCAAACAAAGTTGATGGTTTCGTACAACCTCATCGATTGCGGCCTTGGCCAGATTCAGAAAAAACCTCGATATACAGCGACAACGCGGGAGATCGGTGTTTTTACGGATCCATCAAGGTTCAGGCACTCATCATCGCCGGCAGGAAGGTAACAATCTGAGGAAAGACAACGATCAGTATCAAGGCCAGCATCAGCAGAAGGAAAAAAGGCAGGGCTGCATAGGCAACACGCAGGATATTGATGCCGGTAAGGCCTTGGATAACAAAGAGATTAAAGCCCACAGGCGGTGTTATCTGTGACATTTCCACCACGATAACCACAAAGATCCCAAACCACAGCGGATCTATTCCGGCCTGCTCGACCATCGGCATAATGACCGAGGTGGTCAGCACCACAACCGAAATACCATCAAGAAAGCAGCCCAGGATAACAAAAAACACTGTCAGGGCACCGAGCAGGGCGTACGGAGAAAGCTGTAATTCTGCAATCCAGGAGGCCAGCATCCTCGGGATACCGGTAAAGCCCATGGCCACAGTAAGAAAGGCCGCCCCGGCAAGGATAAAGGCGATCATACAGGATGTCTTGGTTGCCCCGAGCAGTCCGGCGACAAAGGTCTCTTTATTGAGACTGCCGGAAAATCGAGACAAAACGAGGGCCAGGACCACCCCGACAGCCGCCGCATCGGTTGGCGAGGCGATACCGCTATAGATAGAACCGAGCACACCACCGATAAGAAGAACTACCGGAATCAGCCGCCTGCCACGTCTGAATCTCTCAACCAACGAATACTCTGAGGTTTCACGGGGTATCCTCTTCCAGTTCAACAGAGACCAGACGACCACATAGCTTACAAACAGGGCAACCAGGAGCATGCCCGGAAAAACACCGCTGATAAACAGCCGGGCAATCGACTGTTCGGTAGCCACCCCGTAAACAATCAGAATTATCGAAGGCGGGATCAAAAGGCCCAGGGTCGCCGAACCGGCCAAGGTCCCCAGGATCATCTGCCGCGGATAACCGCGGGCGGTGAGCGTTGGAATAGACATCTTGCCAATGGTTGCGGCCGTTGCGGCAGAAGAGCCTGATACGGCGGCAAAGATAGCACAGCCTAAGACATTGACGTGCAAGAGTCGTCCGGGCAGATGGGTCAGCCAGGGTGACAGCCCGTCAAACATATCCTCTGACAGACGGGAGCGAAAGAGGATCTCCCCCATCCAGATAAAAAGGGGTAAGGCGGCCAGGGCCCAGCTGTTACTTGCCCCCCAGACCGTGGTCGCAAGGACATTGCCCACCGGCGCACCACTAAACAAGACCATACCGACAACAGCGACGGCCAGCAGAGAAAAGGCAACCCAGATACCGCTCCCCAAGAAGAAAAACAGCAGGAGCAGCAGAAATATGGTCATCGAGACTTCAGACATTGCCCTCTCCTATTTCTTCACTTCAGTCCGGTAGCTGGGTCTTCCGGTACGTAACAAACAGACCAGATCATCGAGTAGGGATACGGCAAGAATCACCAACCCCAGAAGCATCGCAGATTGTGGAATCCACAGGGGAACAGCCACCATACCGGGGGAAAGGTCGTTATAGACAAAACTTTCATAGAGAAGATTGCCGGTATACCAGGCAAAATAGACGGTGATTGCCGCTGCAACCAGCAAGCACCAGCCCTCAAAGATACGCCGCATTCCCTCGCCCAGACGGCTGAAAAACAGGGTCACCCGAATATGACCGCCGGAACGCATCGTATATGCCAGCGCCAAAAAGGAGGAGGCCGCCAAAAGAAAACCGGTAAAATCGGCATAGGAGGGGATGGTCAGGCCTACGGCTGTCCCCGTGACCAGGGCGCTGACCCTGTCAATCAGGTTGCAGCCAACCTGGCAGATGACAAGCAGACATATCAACAGCAAAAAAACGGCAGCCAGCAAGCCGCTGAGCCTATAGAGGTTATCCAGCAATCGTCGGATCATGGTATCGGGAAAAAGGGTCCGAACCAGGCCTGGCACGGACCCGATTGATGTGCTGGGATTATTGTCGGTATGCCTTGAGCAGCTCAGTACTCTCAGCACCGCCTTCTTTTTCCCATTCGACAACGATCTGATCGCCAATCGCCTTCAGACCAGACATCAGCTCAGGAGAAGGGGTAACGATATTCATACCGTTATCCGCCATAATCTTGATCTTGGCTGCGGTTTCTTCCTTGCTCATATCCCAGCCACGTTTTTCAGCCGCTGCCGCTGCCTCAAGAACGGCTTGCTGTACCTCCTTGTCAAGACGACGGAAGGCCTTTTTATTGACAACAACCACATTTTTCGGGACCCAGGCCTGAATATCGGTGTAGGTATTGACAAAATCCCAGGCCTTGGAGTTGGCGCCGGTTGAAGGTGAGGTAATCATTGCATCCACCCGACCCGTAGAAAAGGCCTGAGGCAGGTCAGGGACCTCAACCTGTGTCGGTGCGGCACCCAGCTTGTTTGCCAGCTTTTCCAAGGTCGAGTTATAGGTTCTGAATTTAAGACCCTTGATATCATCAACGTTTTCTATCGCCTTTTTGGTGTACAGCCCCTGCGGCGGCCAGGGTACAGAAAACAGCGGCATCAAGCCCTGCTTATCAAGCAGCTTGGTAATAATAGGTTTCTGTGCCGCCCAGAGTTTGGCCGCATCTTCATAGTTGGTGGCCAGAAAGGGTTGTGAATCGGCGGAAAAAACAGGATGTTCGTTACCAAGCAGAGAAACAAAAAACTCTCCAATGGGTACCTGACCGCCGCGGACGGCATTCTTGATTTCGGGATGCTTGAAAAGAGAGCCGGCCGTATGTAGTTTAATGACCAGCTTGCCACCTGTTGCCTTTTCCACGTCAGCCGCAAACTGGGCGATATTTTTGGTGTGAAAGGTCGCATCCGGATAGGGTGTCGGCATATCCCATGAGGTGGCTGCCTGTACAAGAGCCCCTGATAGGGGAAGAACAACCAGAACAGCAAGCAGTATAATCGATTGTCTGATGAGATGTTTCATGCAAAACCTCCTTGAGTTATTTGTTTCTCTCTTCTTGCAACAACGGAGAGGAAGGCTACCCGATATCCGATAATTCTTCCAGAAAAAAATCTCAACACAGGCAGGCTTATCGCAGAGTTCACCGGTGAGTGAAACGAGTCCGGTGAAACGACTTGTTAGCCGATTATTACACATTATCTTTTGCATAATTAAGGCTATAACTAAAAACAGTTCATTCACATAAAAATTCTTGAACAAACTGAATGCTAAAATTAGCACCTTTACAGGTAATCGTTTCACAAAGATGTGGGGGATTATCTGTAGAAAATCCCTGAGGACGTAGCTCATTACATTGTAAGCTACCAAATTGTTTTTCAAATTTACCAGCAAATTGGTTGCATAGAAATGCGATAGACGAATCAGAAAAACCTCGTTGTTTTCCAAAAACACCAATAAACATTAGAGTGCCTTCAACTAGGCCACATTGAGCCCCAAATTTTCCTGCACCGTGCATTCCAGTTGCAGCATTAATTAAATCATTTGAAAGTATAATTTGAAAATGTTCAGATAATATTTTTAGTATTGTTGTGGCACAATTAATATTGTATTCCCAGTAGTATTTTTTTACACGATTTTTGACAAAATGTTCTATCGACATAATTGTTTTGTAACTATTTTTATAATATATATTTTGGATCCGCGACATAAAATTTGAAGAGTGTATAAATTATTGAAAAATCATGATTTTTGTTTTCACCTCGCAGGTGAAGTACCAAATAGAATTTTTTGAATAGTTTCAGTATATGTCAAAGACCATGCTGCAAATCCAGGTACGTTTTTGTTGTTTTGAGAACTCTCTTCCATTCGGCTGATTTTTTATGAATAGTACTTCCATAATATTTCCTACGTTAGGCTAACCCGTAATAAAAACCTTTTATAGTACCATCGCAGATGACGGTATAGGGATCTCTATTGTGCTTCTCTCTCAAAGAACCGGGAAAAAACGCATAGCTCCTGACGCCGTCTTTCCAGATCGGCGATAACAAAACGCACCTTGTCCCCCGGTTTTCTCTGGGCCAGCTGAAAGATATCCCGGGCAGCAACCACCCCCAGTACCGGATAGCCCCCGGTGCACTGACGGTCATTGAGCAGGATAATCGGCTCTCCGGCCGTTGGCACCTGGATCGCCCCGCAGGGAACACCGATGGAGAGGATATTATCGCCCTCCCGTTTCAGAGCCGAACCGGCAAGCCGGTACCCCATGCGGTCGGCATCCTGGGTAATCGTATACCAGCTGTGCAGAAAGCGCTGCACGCTGTCTGCGTCAAACTCGTTGTAATGGTACCCAGGGAAAAACTCCAAGGTAAGCGGGGTCTCGTAGTCGGGAATATAGCGTTCTGGAACCCGCCGTATCACCAGAGAATCCTGCCGGGCAAGCCCTGATCGATCAGGATAGCAAAGGAGATCACCCGTGCCGAGTTTTTCTCCCGCATTAGCACCCGTCTTTTCTCGAAGAACCGTGGCACTGCTGCCAAAAAACCGTGGCACAGTGAAGCCCCCGGCAATACAGAGGTAGGCACGCAGTCCCTTTTGGGCAAAACCACAACGCAATATATCACCGGCTTGAACTGCCGGCGTCGTCCAGCCGGCAACAGGTTCGTCGTTGAGGGTGGCCGCCATTGAGGCACCGGTGATCGCAATCCGGGTTGGCGCGTTAAAGGAAAAAGAGCAGTTGCCAAGCAGAATTTCTACCGCCGGCGCATTACAGGCATTCCCTAACAGCCGGTTTCCCCAGAAAAAGGCCTGTTTGTCGAGGGCTCCAGCCTCTGCCAGGCCAAGATGCTGGCAGAGGGAGCGCCCCTGATCCTGAACGGTCGATAAGAAACCCTCTGTCATTACCTGCATCTCACCCATTACAGCACCCCGCCCCGTTGCAGATACTCCTGTTTGTCGATGGCCGTAAAGCGAACCATATCGCCCTGCTGCAACAGACTTGGCTGTTTTCTTGAGGCATCAAAGACAACAAGCGGGGTACGGCCAACAATATTCCAGCCGCCCGGCATCGCCAAAGGATAGACCGCTGTCTGAAAATCAGCAAGGGCGACGCTGCCGGCAGGAATTCTGGTCTGTGGAACCGTACGTCTGGGCAGACGCAGCTCTGTCGGCAGATCACCCATATAGGCAAAACCAGGACAAAAGCCAATCATATAGACAAAATACTCCCGTCCGGTATGCAAGGCGATCAGCTCTTCGAGTCCACAGCCCGTTTGTTCGAGAATATCCGGTAGATACTCGGCGACCTCGGGGGCATACCAGGTCGGGATCTCGATCACATCTCTTTGCTGAGCCACCCTTTTTCGGGGAACCGTCAACAGAAGTTCTTGCAGCCTGCTGGTACAATCGACGGCCGCTGAAGGCCGCAGAGTCACCAGAAGGGCATTGTAAGAAGGGACGGTATTGGCAACCATATCGGCAAAGTGCGCATTGACCGCAGCCCCGCAGGCGGCAATATAGAGCGAGAGCTCAACACCCACCGGCTCGTTGAAGAGAACCAGCAGCGAGGTTTCTGATACCGGAGAGACGGTAAAGCGTTGTTTATCCATTGCTGTCAATAAGAGCTCTGAAGGTCTTGACCAGCGGAACACCCTTCCCATCACCGTGTACACAGAGCGTGTCTATCGGGAAAGACAAAGCCTTACCGTTGACAGAAGAGATCGGCTTGCCGGAACACAGCGCACGTACCCGCGCCATCATCTCCTCTTCTTCGAGCAGGGCACCGGGCTTGCTGCGATGCACCAGACTGCCGTCATCTTCATACCCTCGGTCCACAAAGCCTTCGAGCAGCAGCTCGACCCCATAACGATCGGCACGTTGCTTATGCTCCTGCCAGAGGCTGGAACCCAGCAGCATAAGCCGTACCTTGTATTGGGCGGCGACCTGCAAGAGACTGTCGAGGACGTCTGAATTGGCCATCATCGCATGATACAGCGCACCATGCGGCTTGATATAGGTAAGCTGGCCGCCGTGGGCTGCGCAAAACCCGGAAAGCGCACCAACCTGATAGAGTACGAAATTGCGAATCTCGACGGCTGAAAGAGCCATCTCCCGACGGCCAAACCCCTGCATATCAGGATATCCAGGATGGGCGCCGACGACGACATCGTGTCTGACGGCAAGGGCCACAGTGGCATCCATCACCTGCGGGTCCGAGGCATGCATGCCGCAGGCAATATTGGCCATATCGATATACGGCATAACCGCACTGTCTGCACCGATGGTATAGTTACCGAAACTCTCCCCCATATCACAGTTGAGCAGCATCCTCTGCCTCCTTAGCAATGAAATTGAGGTCTTATAATACACAAAAAAGATCGTTGTTGACCTCTAAAAAACAACCGGAACAGAAAAATCTTCTCGGAAGGTCTCTACCGGAAAGCGTATGGCCTTGTAAGGCAAACGGATTGATCGTCTTTTTTCGATCCGGCAGCAGTTCAGACAGCTTTTACGATCTCATACGCCTTCAATCCCGAGGCCAGTACGGATGATGAAAATCGATAGTGAAGGCATGGCAATGCCGTATCTCCTCATGCCGGTGAATCAGGCTATGCCCTTCGTCTGTAGAGTCTGTATGAATATGTTGATGGTGCCTGTCTTCATGGTCGTGGACGTGGCTGTGGACAAAGGCTGTATGGTCATGCGCAATTTCCAGAAGATCGGGTTGTGGATATATCCTCCAGGCAACAGCCCCGGAGACGAAAACAACGGCAGCCATAAGCAGAAAGGTGCCTCCCATCCCCAGATGCACCCCCAGAAAACCAGAGACAGGATACGCCACCAGCCAGCAGAGATGGGAGAGAGAAAAGTTGGCGGAAAAATAGCTTGCCAGATCATCAGGATGGGAAGACATTCGCACCAGCAATCCGGCAGGAAGCTGTATACAGGTAAGGCCGGCACCGAGGATAAACCATAAAAAAAGAAACAATACCCAACCCGGCAGGAAAGAGGCAAATCCGAGGCCGATACAGAGGCAGATTATTCCGACTGCAAAAGATCTTACAATGGAGATCTTCTCGAGTATTCCGGGAAGAAGGAGGGCAACAACCATCGAGCCGCAGCCGGAAACGGCCAGTGCCACCGCGGTACTGCCTTCTCCACGCCCGAGGATCTCAGAGACGTATACCACTGTGCCGGTTATCATAAGCGCAGAGGCCGAAGCCACTGCGACGTAGAGACATAAAAGGGCCCGGAGTCTTGGGGTTTTCAGATATGCGGAGAGGCCGAATTTGAGATTGGCGAAAAAATTATCCGGGGTGGGACTGGTCGCACAGGGAATCACCGCCCAGAACAAGAACAATGCCGAGAGCAGAAAGCTCAGTGAATCAAAGAGAAACAGCCATGAAAATCCCATGACACTCAGCAGAAGCGCGGCAAGCGCAGGACTGAGTAACTGCTCAAGATCATAGGCGATACGGGAGAATGACAGCGCCTTGGTGTACAGCTCTTTCTCGCTGACGATATCAGCGACAACCGCCTGATACACAGGAGTAAAGCCGGCAGACAGAGAACTCATCAAAAAGATAAGCAGGTAGATCTGCCAGATCTCGGTCACGAAGGCTAACAGCAGAACCAGACCGGCCCGCAGCAGATCAAGAACAATCAGCCATCTTCTGCGGGGGACCCTTCGCACAACACTTCCGGCAAGCGGGGCAATGGTCACGGAGGCAATCATCTTCAGGGCAAGGGCGAGGCCAAGAACCTCCCCCGCATTGCCCTCTGCCAAATGCCAGGCAAGAAGCGCAAGGGCCACCGTTGTAACACCGCTTCCGGCAAGAGAGATCACCTGAGCCGCAAAAAGCTTGCACCAAAGCCTGTTCTGAAAAAGACTTGCGGCTAAACGTTTCTCTTGAGATTTCAAGATATCAGCATGTTTTAGAGACATTTTTCGATTCTTTTGCCTGATTGAGCATACGAATTTACCTGTAATGTCCCGTTGAGCTTATTGATTCATTCTTCATGGCCTCCGTAACTGAACAGCTTACGTTATTCAACAAAACTGTCAACCGAAGTCGTGAGATTCATAGGTAAACAGAGTGACATCAGCATAGTTGAACCTTGTACTTTACCGAGCCACACCATCCGGTATTTTACTGGCGATCTTCCAATAATGGAAGAGCCCCAACTGTTTTCATAAATTGTTGGTATAGTGTCAAATAATTGTAATGAGAGGTCTTGTACTGGCTCTGCGTACGAAAATATTCCTGTTGGCTGTTGAGGACATCCAGCAGTGAATATTTACCTTCCAGATACCCTTCCTGGGTTGACTGCATGAACTGTTTACTACTTGCCGTTGCCGTTGCATAATGCTCAATGAGCTGCAAGGTGTTATGCAGCGAAAGCCAAAGCCTCTGCAGACTGAGGATGAGATGCTGTCTCTCCGCTTTCACTTTCTGCTCTGCGGCTGCAAGCCGTTTTAACGCGGCCGTAAATTCAAAGGTATCACGCCCGCTGGAGAGAAGCTCCATTTGAAACCTCACCCCGAACATTGAATCTTTTTGGGTTTCACCATAACCAGCCAGGGTGTCGCTCGGCTCTTTCCGGCTGTAATCAGCAAAGAGATCCAGCGTCGGCAGAAATGCACCCTGAGCGGCAACTAACTTCTGTTTTCCACCAAGGCACTGAACCAAGGCTAATCTGTAGTCACAGTTAAGCTGCAGGGCCATCTCCTGCCAGTAAGAGAGATCATTGTGTATTTTCGGTAGCTGTTTCTCCCAAAATCCGTCAATCTTTTCAGAAAAAGAAAAACCAACAACCTCTTCAAGCTCTTTTCTGGTCAATTCCTGACGGGTCTGTTTTTCTAAAAGTGCAGCCAAAGAAATTTCATATCTGGAACGAGCACTTTGTTGATCGGTAATGGTCCCCGAACCGAGCAAAAGCCGCTGTTCGGCCTCTTCATACTGCTGCCTGAGGTTGTCGCTTTCTTCCTGCGCCAGACGCGAATTCTCCTGCGCTGTGAGAAAGGCAAAATATCTTTCACAAACGCGTAACACCAGCTCTTCTCTTGCCTTCTGCATCTCTATCTCAGCCGCTGTTATCTCTGTGGTTCCCCATTTCATCAGAGACAATTTCTCCAGATTAAGGAGCGGTTGGGTGGCAGAAAAAAGCAGTTCTGTTTGATGGAAGTTAACAGTATTTCCCGGTACCGTTTCATCATCATCCGTATAGAGAGACGTCCTTCCGATTCCATGGTCCACAGAGACTCTGACAGTCGGACCATATCCTGATGTTGCCTGCCAGCCGGCAGCCTTTCTCGCCGCTGCTGCGTGTAACTGGCTCTGGTATCCGGCGTTTTCTTTCAACGCCAGATCGACTAGCTGCTCAAGGCTCACCGCCTGCGACATCTCTGCAAACAACAGAGTAATAACCCAGACCAACACTGTCACAATCCTTTTTTGCCTATACCGAATCATCGTCTCTTCCTCTGATCTTGGTAAAACGCTTTATCTTAAGAATCAATGTACCTGTGTCTTATTATCTTTCGTCTCTTTATTGGCATCTGTGGTTAACTCCCGCACTGTTATGCCACCAGTCTTGAGATCCGGGGCAAGAAGATGAATGCCCCTGTCAGGAAAAACGTTTTTCTGAATATCCTTGAGCATCGCCTCAACACCCCCAAAAGGGGCAAGGATATCAATCAGACAGACTCTATCCCCGCAATTCCAGTCCTCCTCACGCAGTTTACCGCCATTGGCAATAAGTCGCTTTTCAACCTCTTCATTCACAAAAGCCCAGCTGACAAAAGAGAACGGATATTCCTTTTTCATGTAGAGCTTACACTGATTACGTACAAGCGGTGGTAAGACAAGCCACTCGATATCACAGATAAACTGGTACCTCCGATGCTGGGACTGCAGATAAAGAACAAGAATGGGTCCCAGAGCCGGAAGACGGCGGAGAATGTCCTTTGATCTTTCCTGTATTTCTGCAAGAAAAGCCTCTTGTTCTCCGGATTGTGCAGCGGCTTTTTTCTCTTTCTCGACCATACTATATCTCCCGTAAACTTTTATCTTTATACCGCATTATTGGATCCAGAAAATATTCAAAGACCCTTCTTTTGCCGACCTTTATATCTGTATTCACCATCATCCCGGGTGAGAGAAAACCTTCCCTGCCCTGGACAATATTAGGCAATCTATAGGAAGCAACAGCAATCCTGACAGGATAAACCGGTCCCAGCTGCTCATCTATAACCGCATCCCTGGCAACCCACTCGATTCTACCGGCCAGATCGCCATATTTCGTAAAAGGATAGGCCACAACCTTTACAGAAACATCCTGATTTTCATGGACATATCCGATATCCTTATTAAGAACCTTCGCCTCTACCTCCAGACCTCCATCAAGAGGGACAACAACCAGCAGGGTCTGGGCGGCGGTAACAACACTATCAATATTATTTACCACAAGCTGCTGGACAATCCCGTCGGCAGGGGCCCGCAGCTCGAAATGCGTCTGTCGATTTCTTGCCTTTTCCAGCTGTTGCCGGAGGCTCTCTTTTTCATTTTCGGCCTCGGTCAGCTTCACCAGGAGATCGCGCCGATACCTGGTGTTCGTCAGAGTACGCTCTTCAACAGCCCTGGCAAGACGGGAACCAACTTCTTCAAGTCTGCTGATCGAAGCTGTCAGATTCTGCTTTGCGTTGTTGAGGGCAATCTGTTCCTGGAGAAACTCCGCTTCCGAGATCAGTTTCTTTTCAGCCAGGTTCTTTTTCTTTTTGTAGAGCTTACGGGCAAGAGGATAGGCTATTTCGTTACGCTTTTTTTCTGCTTCGGCAGATTTCTTTTCCGCTGTCAGGCTGTCAACCTGCCTATCAAGGCTGGCCAGCTGCTCACGATGCGACAGTATTGAAGATGAAAGGAGACTGGTATGGATGGTGTACTTGCCACCCATCTTCTGGGAGGCAGAGACAAACTCTCTGACATCCCCTGAGAGTTCAGCCTGCAAACGCAGGATGTCGAGTTCGATCTTTGCCAGTTTTTTTCTGGTTGTTTCCAGATCAGTGACCGCGTCGGTGCTGTCCATCGAGATAAGCACTTCCCCCTTTTTGACAAACTGTCCATCACGAACATGGATTGCAGTAACGATACCTGGCTCAAGTGGTTGTACCAGTTTGACCTTTCCCTTGGGAATAACCCTTCCGGTACCGGTTACAACGATATCCATCTTGGCAAAAAACGACCAGCCAAGAAGAAACACGGCAAAGATCAAAATAAAAAGAACCATTCCCCGGGCAAACGGTGCCGGGGGTTCGTCCATTATCTCGAGAACCGCCGGTGAAAAAAAGAGATCTTCTCTTTGAGAAGGCCTTGCATTTTTCTGTTTTTCTGTTGCCATATCGTTTTTGTCTCTCAGTAAAAAAGATCTGTTACCGGACTGCCTATATCTCTTTATGTATTTTTTGTAACTGCGCAAAACGCCCATTTTCTTCTATGAGTTGAGCGGGACTGCCATTCTCGACAAGTTTTCCGTTCTCCAGCGTCAAAATCCTGTCGGCATCACGCACCGTCGAGAGCCGGTGGGCAACGATAAAGGTAGTCCGTCCTCGGCAGATCTCTTTCATATTTTTCTGGACAAAGAGTTCTGAATCGTAATCAAGAGCACTGGTTGCTTCATCAAAAATCAACATCGCCGGGTCTGCAGCAAGGGCTCTGGCAATGGCAAGCCGCTGACGTTGCCCTGTCGACAGCCGTAACCCCCGCTCTCCAACAGGGGTATCGTATCCTTCCGGAAGATCCATAATAAAGGAGTGGGCGCCGGAAAGCTGTGCGGCCTCCATCACCTTTTCAATCTCAAGCTGTCGGTTATTCAACGTAATATTGTCACGGATCGAGGTGTTAAAAAGCACGCTATCCTGGGTAACAACACCAAGCTGACGCCTCAACCACGAGGCATCGGCCTGTGCCAGATCAACGCCATCAACGAGTACACGACCTTTTTCCGGAGAATAGAGGCGTTGAATCAGCTTGGCAAGGGTCGTTTTTCCAGAACCGGTACTGCCGACAACGCCAACAATCTCTCCCGGTTTGATGGAAAAGGAGATATCATCGAGAACGAGGGGGCCTTCGGGAGCGTAGCGAAAATGCACATGGTCAAAGACCACCTCCCCACGAATTTCCGGAAGACCAACCCTGCCTGGCCTGAACCCCTGTTCCGGCAGGCAATTAAAAATATCGGCAATCCTGGCGACAGAGATCTTTGTCTGCTGAAACTCCTTCCAGATCTGAGACAGCCGGACAATTGGCGCAACAACACGGGCGGAAAGCATATTGAAGGCAATAAGCTGACCAATGGTAAGATTTCCGGCAAGCACCTCCTTTGCGCCAAAAAACAGCAGCAACACAGACAAGAACTTACCTATGGCAGTGACGCTCTGGCTCAATATATTTGCCCAGTAGCCGCTTTTAAAACCATGCTTTACGTTCGAACAGAGACGTTCTTCCCATTGCTGGCGTATCCCCGGCTCGGCCGCAGAACTTTTTACCGTCTCTATGCCGGCAAGCGTCTCGACCAGAAAAGACTGGTTGGCCGCACTGGTCGAATATTTTTCTTCGAGTTTATTGCGCAAAAGAGGTGTGAGGAAAAAAGAGCAGGCAAAGATAACAGGAAGAAAACACAGTACAATCATGGTCAAAAAACGGCTGAACAGCCACATGACAACAAGAAAAACGACCAGAAAAAAGAGATCGATAAACAGCATGACACCGGAGCCGGTGATAAAATGACGAACGGTCTCAAGTTCCTTCATCCGGGCAAGGGTATCGCCAACCTGCCTGTTCTCAAAATAGGATAGCGGCAGGCTGACAAGATGTTTAAACAGTCGAATCCCCAGCATCAGATCTATTCTGCTCGCCGTATGAGAAAGCAGATAGGTGCGCAAGGCGTTGAGGAGAATTTCAAAGAGAGAAATAACGACAAGGGCAAAGATCAACACATCGAGGGTTGACAGACTTTTGTTGTTCAAGACCTTGTCAATAACAATCATAAAAACCAGAGGAGAGACCAGGGAAAAGAGCTGAACAAAAAGCGAGGCGAAAATACTGTCTCTGATAACACGTCTATATTTCAGGGCAGAGCGGAAAAACCACATAAAACCAAAGGCGGTATCTTCAGAGACTTCGCTCTTTTTGGGGAGAAGAAGCTCTTGCCTGCGTTCTTTTTCCAGGGCATCTGCAGATATCCAGGTCGCACGCTGCTGGTCCATCCGGTGTACCAGAAACTGCTCCTTTTCTCTGTCATACTTGGCAATGACCAGATATTCACCGCTCTGCAGCACACCGATAACCGGGAATAACACAGAATGAAGGGCCTGTGGCTTTTTGCGGGAGAACGCGGTACTCAAACCCAGCTCTTTTAAAACCCTCGCCAGTTCCTGCGGAGAAAGATTACCTTTGGCCCCGGCTGGTGGAAAATGGTGACGAAGATGCGTCAGCTCAACGGGAGCACCTTTCAGTCTTGTTATGATCGCGGCACAGAAAAGCGCACTGGAAAAAGAGACAGAACTATTTTTTGTCATAAAAAATCTTCGAGTAAGACGTCGTCTACACAATGCTGCCTGGCCCAATTTCTATGGACCGACAACCGCTATAAGGGATACGACATTGATTGCAGGAACTTCTTGTCCAGACAGGCCTTTTGTTCTCGACCTTGAACGGGACAAGAACGACCAAACGATCGCAACCATCCGAGGATACCCCGGCTCAGGATCGTTATCAGAAAGGTTTTACAACAGCCCTATGCCACGGCAAGGATTTCATCTGTGGTAATCCCATTGCTGTCTTCATGGCTGGTATCACCGACATCGACGAGCCCGACGGATTCTAAAGATTCTGCACCGGAAAGAGACGTCTCTCCGGCTGTACTGGCCGCCATATCAGAAACAAGCTGGTCCACCTGATTGTTGAGGCTGCTATCATCAAAGGGCAGAACAAGATCATCCGAAGATGATCCCGAACCATCGTCCGTAGAATCAACACCCACAACGTCGACGTCAATACCGAGAGCCGAATCATCCGGATCCGCAAAAGAGTCATCGGCCTCAGATTCTGCCAAATCTTCATCCTCTAAGTCTGTCAATCCAGTGCTATCTTCGAGATCCCCGTCCGAGACCTCTTGCAGCTCAAGATCCTCTCCGGCAAGCGCCACATCCCCCACCTTAAGGCTTTCTCCGTCTTTGGTCGTCGCTGTTGTCGTCCCGAAAAGTATATTTTCTGCCACCTCTCCCCGCTCGCCATCACTTTGCAGATTAATGGAAAGCAGATCAGATTCTTCAATGGAGACAAGCTCACCCTCATCGGTTATACCATTGCTGTTCTTGTCCTGCCACAGGGCAAAATCATTCCAGGCTTCATCCTCCGCAGAAAAAAGGCCGTCACCGCTGCTGTCAAAGCCTTGCAGCCCTTCAAGATCGGTTGTCGCACCTTCCTTATAGTTGAGAAAGGAAAGCTCATCCGCCATAGTGACCAGACCATCGCCGTTATAGTCATAGACCAGAAAGGCATCGTCACCGCTTGTCCAGCCGCTCAGCTCTCTTTGTCCGTCACTGTTCCAGTCAAAACGCACTCCCGCAGAGATATCCACAAGCTCGATACCGTCATCATCCAGATCAATAACCACCGGGCTGTACATAAATATGCCGTCACTACGACCGTGTCTACCAACGATACCATCAATGCTGACCCAGATGCTGCTTGTGGCCCCATGTACATCCATCACCGTAAGCGTGAAAGTAGTGTGGGTCGCATGTCTGAGAACATAGGTAAAGGGATCAGGGCCTCCGTAATGAGAAATATTTCCGCCTGTAGAATGTGAAGGTGCAATACTGACGATCTCGCCATAATTTTCAGAACCGCCCCAGCTGTTGCCTCCATTTTTATCTTCGGCATGGAAGGTGAACCAGACCGTATCCTCCCCGTTGTCTTTCCAATCGATGCCATAGAGACCGCTAAAGGTAGGGGCAAAATTATGTTCATGGATATTGTTGATAAACAGCTTGCTTGGTGTGCTGCCCCCCTGGCCATCGACAACGTCGTAGCTGATTTCCAGGCTGCTCTGCCGAAAGGCCGGACGTACCAAAAGCGTTCCGTCATGCACCGTAATGTCGCCTCTCCCTTTGGTTATATGAAAATTCTCGGCAGAAAGACGGTCGCCATCGGCATCAAAATCGTTGCTCAGCAGTTGGCCGATAGACAACCTGTTCCAGATCGAATCCTCAACGTAACTGTTGTTACGATCGTACTGAACCACTGGCCTGTCATTGACTCCGGCAACCGCGACCAGCGTCTGGCCAAGCGTCTGGGCCCCATAGTCATCGCTCACCAGATAGAAGATACTCTCCATCCCGTAAAAGTCATCCGCCGGAGTATAACGATACATATCGCCGCCAAGCGCGCGCACAGAACCGTGCTCTGCTCCAACAATGCCATTAAACACGATATGGTCGGTCTCAACGGCAGATGCCGCCTCAACATCGAAGCTGCCCGCCAGCAGCTGCTCAAGGCTGAAATCATAGCTATTGTCCTCGACGGCCCCGCTGAGAACAACATCCTGAACAATCGGTGCGTCATTCACCGCTTCAAGATCAACAAGGGCAACAGAACGCACCGCCTGACTGACACCATCACTGACAACATACTCGAAACGCACATCTCCATATGTTTCGACATAGAGATTGTTATAGTTATACTCTGGAACAATCTGTATGGAGCCGTCGTCCAGAAGGCTCACCTGACAGTGCTGACCGTTGCCAACCTCGGTAATCTGCAGTAGATCTCCGTCCGGATCCCGGTCATTGGCCAACAGAGTGTTCTGCTCAAGCAGCAAGACACCATCCTCACGGCCCTGCAAGATCTCCGACGACAGCACAGGAGAACTGTTAAGCCGCACATCAACATGTACCACCGCCTCACTCTCTCCTCCACGTCCATCGGCTATCCGATAGGTAAACGAATCGCTGCCAACACGTTCTCCATTAAAGCTCGAGTAGTGGAGCATTCCCTGCGCGTCAAGAGAAACGCTGCCGTACTGGCCCTGCCCTACAGAGACAATACGCAGAGAATCACCGTCAACATCAACATCGTTGGCCAGCAATACCCTGCTGTCATAGATGTTCTCATAGCTGTTATTGCTCCAGGCAATCAGACGGTTGTCACTGGCAACAGGCGCATCGTTTATCTCCGCAAAATCAAACATCCCATAGCCAAGACCAACACCGCCCTCGCTGTCAACAATCCTGTAGCTCAGGGCCGCCGTTCCATAAAAGTCGGCATGCGGCTGCAGATGGATAACATCATCCTCATCGACCCAGGCATTACCATTGACGACACTTTGAATACCGGCAAAACGCAGGCCGTCGGCGTCTTCCGTATCACGCGCCCCGGCCATCAGATCCTCTACAGCAATCAGCACTTCCTGATCTTCAAGACCATCGCTGTACCGATATATATCGGCCTCTGGACTGTCATTTTCAGGGAAAAAGCTGGCATACAGCTGGCCGGTGATCTCTTCGCCATCTCCGGCAACCGCCTGATACTCAAAGCGAACATCCCCGTACCAGTCTTTTTCAGGGATAAAACGAAAAACACCAGCCTCTTCGACAAGCTCTCCATGTGTGGAGTCAGTGCGTACAGACTGCAGCGTCACCCCCGTTTCATCAGCCTCTTTCAGCAGCGAAGAGAGCGTCTGAGCATCAAAGACAAGGGGCTGGTCTTCCGACAGATAGAGATGGTCGGCGAGAACCTCCATAGCATCGGCAACGCCCTCGACCGCAACCGTAACCCAGCCACGCTCGACTTCTCCCGATGACGTCCTCGTCTCAACCACAAAACCGGCATCATCGCCAAAATAGTCGGCATCAGGAGTAAAAAGGATTTTATCACCGTCCACCCGCACAGAACCATGAGCGGCGTCTCCAACCGCAGAAAAAAGAGGCTCATCAGCTCCAACAAAGCCCTCTTGCAAAACGGCCTCAATGCCGATGGTAACAGAAGCATCCTCAAGGGTATCAAGCGAATAGACAACAGGGTCTGCTGGAGCTGCCGGAGCTGCGCCACCGCTCGACAGCCCGCCATCCATATCCAACGGCAATTCCTGCTCACCACCGCCCAGAGGCGAGAGAAAAGACGACCCGGCATCGGCAGCAAAAGAACCGGTCTGCGGGGCAGACACAAAGTCCTCCCCCTCCGTCTGAGACGCCACTGCCACATTCGACAACGGCCGCTCTGCCGCAGCCGACTGGCCGTCTTCGGCATAATGCAGCACCGCATGCCCTGCAACAGGCCAGACGGCTGCGCCTGCACGCTCCTCTTCCACCCAATAGGTGAAATCGACCGTCCCGTAAAAATCCCGCTCGGCAACGTAGGCTGCACGCCCATCAATCGTTGTAAAACTGCCATGGCCCGGTTCAGAAAAGCGCAGCAGACGCAGACTGTCGCCATCCGCATCCGAGTCGTTGGCCAGCAGCTGGTCAAGAAAAAAGACCTCCCCCTGCTGTAAAAACGCCTCATCATCGACAACAACAGGGGCCTGGTTTTGTGGCGCAACATAGACCCCGGCCTCACGCTCCTGCTCGATGCCGTCTTTATCCCTGACAAAATAACGGAAACTGGCGTAGCCGGTAAAATCCGCATCCGGGGTAAATCGATAATCACCATTCTCATCGACAGAAAGACGACCATGATCGGTTTTACCAAAACCAACAAACTCACCGACATCAGAGGTCTGCGCTGCTGTACCGGGCTCCGCCAAAAGCTGGTCTGCAACAAAGCGGAGACTGCCGTCTTCGAGCATATGAAAAACCGTGCCGCGGGCAACATCGGCCGGCAGCTCAGGAAGTGCCGCCGGTTCAGGCGAAAGCCCTTTAGGCAACGCTCCCTGCCCATCAATGGCCGGAGAAAAAGCCAGACGGGCATCTCCACCATCTGCACCCGGCAAGACCTCCTGCACACTGACCGTCGCCGGAGGCGGACCTCCGATATCAAGCTCTCTGAAAAAGGCGGTATCAGTAACCTGAGGCGTCTCCTCAGAATTCCCAGAAGAACCAGGCGTAGATGCGGCATAAAAACGCAGACCATCCCACTGGCCATCGACAAAAGCGGCAAGGCTCTGGGCGTCGCTGCCCATATCAAGAAAGACCTCCTCCTGATCTGCAACCGCACCTTCCCTGTCTGCCGCAGGAGGTGACCATTCACCGCGTGTATATGCCTCGGCACGAACGGCATCCAGCGGGAGTGCGTCTTCTGGCACTTCAGCCGCAAAGCTCGTAGACTCGGCGGCCTCGGCCTGATTCTCGGTCAGGCCAATCGCCATTAACGCCGCCGCAAACAGACTGGAACCAGCACCCAGTAGATTGCTGCCCACATCGATATTCCCGGTCAATCGGCCAAGGGTTCTCTGCGGCAGCTGCTCGGCACGCAGCGGCAGAACGTTCAGATCCGCTTGACGGGCCGTGATAACCCCGCCCTCAGGGGCACCGGTACTGCCACCACCGGCAAAGATACCGGTACCGGTGGTGGACACCGCAAGCTCTGTATGCTCACCATAACTGTAGTTGATTCCGTTCTTCACATAGCCAAGACCGGCCAATATCGCATCCACCCGCGCAAAATCAACCCCGCCGCCGGCCAGCTGCGATTGATTGATGGCAAGCGACAGATCGGCACCCCGCTCACGTGCGGAAAGCACACCTTGAACCCAGCCGGAGAGGTTCGCCGGATCCAGCGCAACCTGAATGTTACCGCCACCCTCCGTCCCATAATCCATACACGGCGAAGAGCCTTCTTCCACCGAGAGCCGGGGCATCTTTTCTCCGGCAAGCTCAATGCGACCGCCACCGTCCAGATAGCTCTGCATCGTCCCCTGGATATGCTCTGCCATCTTCGTGGTCTTTGCAGACATTGCGCTATCACCGCCAACGGAAAAGGTAACCACACCGTTTGTTATTGAAAAATCGGCATGGCCTTCCGGCGGATCATCAGCCCCAAAGATGGTCTTGACAAAATCAATACCGGTCTGCGGAGATACGGCCGCCTTGATCGCCCCTTCGGCCAGCTCGTCGAGGTTGTCTACAGTATCGACAATCGCCTCTCTGAAATGCCCGATAAACTCGTTGGTTGACGCCAGGCTCTGCGATATATACAGACCGTCCCAGAGGTCGGAGAGGGTCATATCCTCGACATCCTCGGAGTAATGGGCAAGGCGAAACGGGTTGCCGGCATCCCCATGCGTCTGAAAAAAGTTCAGAAAGTTTTTGGTCCCGTCGTGTAACTCGATACCCTGATCTGCGTAAAAGTCACTGTTCCACAGAGAGATTTGCCGGCCGGCTTCGTAGATATTGTTGCCAAACTCACTGGCAGACTCCACCCCGAAAAAAGCCGCATCAGCAAGCGCTCCGCCCGCCGGGGCGATATCGTCCATAAAATCGACGACATTTTCCTTATCGATAATCCGGCCGTCACAGCCCCGAAGGGCACTGGCCGCCTGCAGCGCCGCCGCAGCTATCCAGCCATAGACAGGGATACAACTCAGGGCGTACGAGGCAATAGAGAGCGCGATCTGTTCTTCACCGGCCTGGACATCACCATCAAGCATCTGCGCCAGACCAACCGCAACACCAATCACCGCACCAACACCGACCATATTCACATTGGCAAGCGCACTGGTCTCGCCCATAAGAGACATCCCGGCGTTATAGGTCTCGATACCGTGGTACACCGTATTGGTCAGCGAATAGGCGATCTCTCCAAAGTTGCCGCTCTCAAAGGCATCGTCCAGCGAGCTGATATCTTGCACAAACGATAAGGCCGTCGTGATATCGCCCAGCAGACTGGTATTGGAAAAACTGTCGGAAAAACTGTCCACCAGCGATACAGCCGCAATCGCCGTGTCAATATCATCGCCTTCCTCTATCGCTATCGCCAGATTGATGCCGGCAAGCAGCTTACCGACATTTTCCGCCTGGTGGTTTGTCAGGCCGGCAGTGTCGCTGTTTGTCTCAGGGAAATTGTCGTTAAGGGCCTGTTTGTTGCTATAGTTATCTATCGCCTGCACCAGCTCCAGAGACGATTTGGCAATCTCGAGTTCACTCTCGTCTTTGGAGATCGCCTCACCCAGCGACAGGGCCGATGAGACAATCCCGAGCAGCGCCTCATCAGTCTCGTCAAGCACCCCCGCCTCATTGCTGTCCCCTTGCCCGTTACGAATATTCTTCAGATTCCCCTTGTCATGACCGTCCAGCTGATTCTCAAGACTCTGCAGAAAGGAGACCACCGCACCCGCCTGTTCAAAAGAGTTATCCCCGGCTATTGCCTGAGAAAGGTCATGCAGACTTTGCATATACGAGATATAGCCATCGTTTTGTCTCTCGAGTATCGCCTCGTCATTGCCCGCAACAAAGATCTCACCAAATTCGGGGTTCCGAATCTCTTCGTCTTCTGCTGCAGCCTCTTCAACCAACTGCTCAGATTTCTTCGACCCGACAGCAAAGATCTCGTCAAGAAGGTCTCTCTCTTCGTCGGTCAGACCTGATTCAGAGTCGGCAATCTGCTCTCTGATCGCAGAAAAAATATCGGCAAGTGCCTGGCCGCCTTCCTGCATTTTAATGAACTCGTTGTCGTCTGTAATCCCTTCACCCACAGAGCGGGCCGCATCTCTAAAGGCCTCCAGAATCCCAGAGATCGCTGGAGGAATCGAGGCACTGTTTGGAGGCATTTCCAAAGCCCCCCTGACCTCAGGTAGATGCCTTTCCAGATTTTCGATAAACTCGCTGTGCTGCGGCCAATGCTCCCTGGTCCATGCCAGACGCTCTGGCTGTTCGCCAGAAAACATCTCGGTAAGACCAGAAAAGAGATCCTTGAGCAGACTGACGGCCTCGGAATCATCATTTACCTGACTCTCGTCAAAGATTCGTCTCGCATCTGTGGCCGCGTCAAACGGCCGTTCCTGCTGTATTTCGCCTTCAAACGGACCATTTGCCGGGCCAAGGGAATCATCAAACTTGATCCGGGAATCGATTAAAAAGGCCCGCGTCAGATAGGGATTCTCCAGAATGATATGACTGAAAGCGATACGAACTGTCTGCTCAAGGCTCAGTGGAGAGAGCTCGACGGCCTCTGACGTTGCGGTCTTTTGACCGAGATGGTTTAAAGCGATCGAGAAAGGCACATAGGCGAGAAGATCATTGGCATACCCACCCACCTGCTGGGCATGGGCTCCCGGGACAGAAACCGTCTTCACCCCTTCCTGCTGGTACATGGTCAGGGCAAAAGAATCCCTGGTTTCGGTTAAGGAAAAGATCTCCTGCACGTTTGCAGGATCGGCAATAAGAGCGGGGTTATAATCCATCTCCATGCCCGAGTGGGCAGGGGTAAGCGGTATATCCATCGAGGAGACCGTATCAAGCAGGACCATCTTATTTACCGAAATATTCGAATGATCCTGACTGGAAAGTTTATTCACCAGATCCTTGGCCTCGGCGGCGCCCCGACTGCCGCCAACAATATTACACCTGATTTCCGCATCGGGATTGGCTCCCCGCATATCCTTCAACGCATTCACAAAAAACTCAACCCGCTTATCGGCGCCGCTGCCGGTCGCCCCGTCAAGGCGCATCCCCAGCGAATCCTTCTCACCCCAGGAGGCGACTCCATCATAGTAGGCGTTGATCGTTTGTGAGGATGAGTCATTGCTCTTGATAAATTCTCTTAGAGCGTCTCTATTGCCGACTTTACCGCCCTCCATCTTATCTAGACTGCTGGCAAAATCAGAATTACCCGACAAGCCCTCCGAGACATCGAAATTATAATCGGCCTTAAGCTGCTCACCGATACGGGACACATTGCTCTCCTGCCCCTTGGGCGCATCCTTACGCCGGTTATTTCCCGTTCCATCAAGAAGGATATTGAAGGTTATCACCCTTGTCTTTTCAGTCAT